>CAJNBS010000005.1 GCA_905221065.1 bacterium | reverse complement strand
ATGATGGTTGAAAATCTGGCTATGCAATATCTAACAGGGCAGTTGCTTGTCAGCTATCGCACCATCAATCGTTTTCGAGTCGCTGAAGGGATGGAAGAACTCATTCGTGATCTTTTCATCGACCTCAATATTCGTTTAAAAATGGAAGAGTTAGTGACTTTAGATTGCTTGTTCATTGACGGGACTAAGATTGAAGCTAATGCCAACAAGTATAGTTTCGTGTGGAAGAAAGCGACAGAGAAATTCTCCGCCAAACTTCAAGAACAGATACAGGTCTATTTTCAAGAAGAAATCACTCCCCTTATCCATCAGGCTATTAAGCTGGATGAAGAAGAACCAATTTCTTCAGAGCAGTTGCTTGCATTCGATCAAGTCCTTGAAGAAGAATTGGAAAAACTGAACCAGGACATTGAGGAGACCCCCGTTAAAGGAAAGGATGAACGTAAAACCCAGCGTCGTAAACTCAAGAAAGTTTTGTGTAAAGTCAAGGATGATTTTTCAGTACGTGCTGAAAAATATGAGAACTATCAGGAGACATTTGAAGGACGCAACAGTTTTTCCAAAACCGATCCAGATGCCACTTTTATGCGAATGAAAGAAGACCATATGAAAAATGGTCAACTCAAGGCTGCTTATAATCTTCAAATCGCTACTGAAAACCAATTTGTTCTTCACTATGATGTCTTCTCAAATCCGACAGATACCAAGACTCTTCTGCCCTTACTTGAAACCTATCCGCATGACGTAAAGACAGTTGTCGCAGATGCTGGATATGGAAGTGAAGAGAACCTCCTTCGTTTAGATGAAAAGAAGATGAAGCATCTGATTAAATATGCCATGTTTGACAAGGAACAGAAGAGAGGGTATAAACAGTCAGCTAGAAACTTAGCGAATTGGCACTATAATGACAAGGAGGATAGCTACACACATCCTGATGGCTGGTGTTATCGTTTTCACCATATCAAACATCAGAAAACACAGACGGACTTTCAACAGGAAATCAAGGTTTACTACGCAGATGAACCTGAATCAGCTCCTCAAAAGGGACTCTATATGAACGAACGCTATCAAAACTTGAAAGCTAAAGAATGCCAGGCGCTTTTATCTCCCCAAGGTAGACAGATTTTCGCTCAACGCAAGATTGATGTGGAACCTGTCTTTGGGCAGATAAAGGCTTGTTTGGGTTACAAGAGATGTAATCTGAGAGGGAAGCGTCAAGTGAGAATTGACATGGGATTGGTACTTATGGCCAATAACCTCCTAAAATACAATAAGAGAACGACTCAAAATTAAAAAGCTAGAGTTCCGCAATTGGAAATCTCTAGCTTTTTGTGGTTGAGAACTATTTTGTCCCAGACTCTTCTTTTTTGATATTCAGAGCGATAAAAATCCGTTTTTTGAAGTTTTCAAAGTTCCGAAAACCAAAGGCATTTCGCTTGATAAGTTTGATGAGATTATTAGTCGCCTCCAATTTGGCATTAGAATAAGGTAGTTGAAGGGCGTTGACAATCTTTTCTTTATCCTTGAGGAAGGTTTTAAAGACAGTCTGAAAAATAGGATGAACCTGTTTAAGATTGTCCTCAATGAGTCCGAAAAATTTGTCTGGCTCCTTGTTCTGAAAGTGGAAAAGCAAGAGTTGATAGAGATTGTAGTGGTGTTTCAAGTCTTCTGAATAGCTCAAAAGCTTGTCTAAAATCTCTTTATTCGTTAAGTGCATACGAAAAGTAGGGCGATAAAATCGCTTATCACTGAGTTTACGACTATCTTGTTGAATGAGTTTCCAGTAACGCTTGATAGCCTTGTATTCATGGGATTTTCGCTCAAACTGATTCATAATTTGGACACGCACACGACTCATAGCACGGCTGAGATGTTGGACAATGTGAAAGCGGTCGAGAACGATTTTAGCGTTAGGAAAAAGTTTTCTGGCAATATCGTAGTAGGGGCTAAACATATCCATCGTAATGATTTTCACCTGACAACGAACAGCTTGCTCGTAGCGCAGAAAGTGATTTCGAATGATAGCTTGTGTTCTGCCTTCAAGAACAGTGATGATGTTGAGATTATCAAAATCTTGTGCAATGAAACTCATCTTTCCCTTAGTGAAGGCATACTCGTCCCAGGACATAATATCAGGAAGACGAGAAAAATCATGCTTAAAGTTGAAATCATTGAGCTTTCGAATGACAGTTGAAGTTGAAATGGAAAGCTGATGGGCAATATCAGTCATAGAAGTCTTTTCAATTAACTTTTGCGCAATTTTTTGATTGATAATACGAGGGATTTGATGATTTTTCTTGACGATAGAAGTCTCAGCGACCGCTATTTTCGAGCACTGGTAGCACTTAAAACGGCGCTTTTTAAGAAGAATTCTGGTAGGCATACCAGTCGTTTCAAGGTAAGGAATTTTCGACGGTTTTTGAAAATCATATTTCTTCATTTGACTTCCGCAATCAGGACAAAATGGGGCCTCATAATCCAGTTTAGCGATGATTTCCTTGTGGGTATCTCTATTAACAACATCCATAATTTGGACATTAGGGTCTTTGATATCGAGCAGTTTTGTGATAAAATGTAATTGTTCCATATGAATCTTTCTAATGAGTTGTTTGGTCACTTTTCATTATAGGTCATATGGGACTTTTTTTCTACACAAAAATAGGTTCCATAATATCTATAGGGGATTTACCCACTACAAATATTATAGAGCCTCTTTTTTATTATTTGTCTATAAAATCTTGTATGATAAGATCTCAAGATAAAAAATTGGAGAGGATTTAAAAAGCAAGTCAGAACCTATGTTTAGTCTATAAGGTTCAATAGCTTTCTAATCTCTCCAAAATTTTATTTGATTGGAATCGAAATCCCAATTAACTTTTCTGAGTAGAGGGTTTTGATATTGGCCTCATCAATAGAGTCCTTATCAATTTTACGTTTCAAGAAAAACTCTTGGATGGCTTCGATTTCGGTTTCGCGAATAGCACGGTGTTTATTTGAAATGAGGATTTCATAGTGAAGCGGAGCTTGGGTAAAAATAACATCAGTATTTCCAGCAGAATAGACCTCAACAAGGGTTGCATCTGTACTTTCTAGCTGGCTTTTTACAAGTTGCGAGTGTGAGTTTGTCGTATTGATAAGCTTCATAACATTTCCTCCAATTTTCTAATTCTATTATAGCACTTTTTAAATAAAGTAGCTTGATTTATACTCAATGAAAATCAAAGAGTAAACTAGGAAGCTAGTCGCAGGTTGCTCAAAACACAGTTTTGAGGTTGTAGATAAGACTGACGAAGTCAGTGACTATATCTACGGCAAGGCGAAGCTGACGTGGTTTGAAGAGATTTTCGAAGAGTATTAGTCAATCTTATGCTGTTTTTTCCAAGATTGGATGGCCCATTTATGGCTACCGCGTTTGAGACTTTCAATAGCCTCGTCGATAGGGAACCAGGCAATATGATTAAAGTCTTCTAGTGGTTTTTGAACTTCTTTGAAAGAAGTCGCTTCATAGAGGTAGGCAGGATTGTAGTAGTAGGTATCACGGTGACGAGAGTAGAAATATTCGTCAGCTTGTCCGTAATAGGTACCAATTTCAGCTGTGAATCCAAGTTCTTCAATCAACTCACGTTTTAGGGCCTCCTGATGATTTTCACCTGCTTCAATTTCGCCACCTGGTAAGAACCAAGCGCCATTAGGTGCTTGAACAAGAACAATTTGTTTTTGTTCAGCATCAGGGATAACTGCATATACACCATAACGTGAAACATAGTCTGTATTCGCTTTTTTTTCTCCGAAAGTTGGGTTTGCCATTGCATTTTCCTCATTATCTAGTATCGTTATTATTATCATAATGGACAAAGGGCAAGCTGTCAAGAAATTACAGTTATTTTAGTAAAAAGAAGCAGAAAATTTTCATTTTCTACTCCTTTTCTATAGGATTTATTTTTCTGTTTCAGAAATTTTCACTTCAGCTTTTTTGGCAGACTTAATTTGAATCTTGCCCTTGCTAGTCATAACTGCCTTGAGGTCTTTTTCGCTTGGGTTTTCAAGGTAGTAGTCAGTGATTGCGTCCTCAATATAGTCTTGAATAGTGCGACGGAGTGGGCGTGCCCCCATTTTTGGATCATAACCGAGGTCAACCAATTTTTCCTTGACTTTGTCTGTCACATCTAAATGAATGTTGTTGCTGGAGAGTCGCTTGTTAACATCAGCTAGCATGAGCTCGACAATCTGAAGGAGATTATCCTTGCTGAGAGCTTTGAACTCAATGATGCCGTCAAAACGGTTCATAAATTCTGGGCTAAAGAAGTTACCGAGTTCACCAAGAACAGAGTTGGTACGTCCTTCGCGAGCTGCCCCGAAACCAACGCTGGCTTCGGCCTTACCTGTACCTGCATTTGAGGTCATGATAATAATGGCATCCTTAAAGCTGACGGTACGTCCTTGCCCATCTGTCAAACGGCCATCGTCCAAGACTTGCAGGAACATATGCATGACATCTGGATGGGCTTTTTCCACTTCATCCAAGAGGATAAGTGAGTAGGGATTACGGCGGACTTTTTCAGTTAATTGCCCAGCCTCATCGTAGCCAACATAACCTGGAGGAGCGCCGACCAACTTCGCAACACTGTGTTTTTCCATGTATTCACTCATATCAAAGCGAATCATGCTATCAGCAGAACCAAAAAGTTCAATGGCTAGTTGTTTGGAAAGTTCTGTCTTACCGACCCCAGTTGGCCCAACAAAGAGGAAACTTCCAATGGGACGATTAGGGGTCCCAAGTCCAACACGATTACGGCGAATAGCCTTAGCAATCTTATCGACTGCGTCATCTTGGCCAATAACATGAGACTTGAGGTCTTCAGCTAGATGGATGAGTTGAGATTGTTCTTTCTCTTTCAAATCACCAACAGGGATGTTGGTTTTCTGCTCGATAATGTGCTCAATGGTTTTCTCACTGATGATAGGAGTATCCTGGTCTGTGACCTTTTTCTTTTGCATTTCCTTATATTTAGCAATCTGGTCACGGAAGTAGGCAGCCTTCTCAAAATCTTCCTCTCGTGTAGCTTGAGATTTGAGATTTTCAGCTTCAATTAAGCGTTGATCAATCACTTTAGGATCTACAAAATTTAAGGTCAAGTTCATCTTAGAACCTGCTTCATCTAGGAGGTCAATGGCCTTGTCAGGCAAGAAGCGATCTTGAATGTAGCGATTGGAAAGAGTTGCAGCTGCTTCAATTGCAGCATCGGTATACTGAACGTGGTGGTAGTCTTCGTATTTCTTTTGAATGCCTTTGAGGATAGTGATTGTTTCTTCCACTGTTGGTTCATCGACTTTAACAGGTTGCATACGACGCTCTAGGGCAGCATCTTTTTCAATGATACGGTATTCATTGAGTGTAGTGGCACCGACCAGTTGCAGTTCCCCACGAGCAAGGGCTGGTTTGAGGATATTTCCTGCATCCATATTGCCATCGCCTGCAGAACCTGCACCGACAATTTCATGGATTTCATCGATAAAGAGGATGATGTCCTCACGTTTGCGAATTTCTTCCATGAGTTTTTGCATGCGTTCTTCAAATTGTCCACGAATACCCGTTCCTTGAACCAAGCTAACCACATCCAGACGGATGACTTGTTTACCTTGGAGTTTATGTGGAACATCACCATCGACGATTTTTTGAGCTAGACCTTCGACAACGGCAGTTTTTCCGACACCAGGTTCACCGATAAGAACAGGATTATTCTTGGTTCTACGATTGAGAATCTCGATGACACGGATAATCTCATCGTCGCGCCCAATAACGGGGTCAATATCTCCACGACGGGCAATCTCAGTTACGTTGATACCAAATTCTTCTAGCAGGCCTTTTTCTTGACTTGGAGGCGGAGTTTGAGCAGATCCACGATTTTGAGAGCCATAACCGCCATTTCCACCGTAACCTCCACCTGATTGGGTTGGGGGAATAGGAGGAGTATTGCTAGAAGGTCTGAAATTGTTTAGATCATTGAAGAAATCACCAAAGGGATCGAAGTCACGATTGTTCAAATCCGTCATACCTTTAAAGAGGCTATTGTTAGGATCTGTTTTGATAATCTTATAACAGTTTTGACAGAGGTCAATTTGTTTTTGTTTTCCATTGAGATTGGTGTAAAGATGAATTGTTGAGTCGTTGATTTTACAGTTTTGACAAAGCATACATCTACCTCATTTCTTTCTTTAGCCTGACCTGTTTAAAGGTCAAAAATAGTCAAATTTCTATACTCTCATTATAACAGGATTGGACTGTAAAGCAAGTAAAAAGATTGCAGCTTTGAGAAGTTGTTACAATGAAAATTTTTGTGAATTTGGACTATAAAAAAATCCTATTTGTGAGACAAAAAGGATTTTGGTTAGACATGCAGGGTGTAATCCCAGCTTGTTTTAGATTAGTAAAGGAGTTCGTAAATCTCCATTGCAATCAAGTCAATGCTATCAAAAGTATAAGTTTCGCGAGCTTCTACATCACGAAGGGTAAAGATTGATCCGTTTTCTTCGTCGTGGCTGTATGCAACTTCTGCAACAACAACTCCTTCGCGTTCAAAATTACGTTTTAAATTTCCGCCGTCTTTTGCCATTGCTTCAAGGCGGTTGATGATTCTAACCAAATGTGATTCCATTTTGATTCTCCTTCATTTCTTATCGTTACTATTTTACCATAAAGGAGGCCAACTTGACTAGAAAAAACTAAGATTTCTCGCTAATTCTACTAGCTTAAAGTTTTTTTGAATAAATAGGATAAAAAGTTTGAATTTTAATTCAATACATGTTATAATCATACAGTATTCTATTTTAGAAAGCAGTGTGACTATGAATTTTTCTTTTTTACCTAAGTATTTACCTTATTTTAACTACGGGGCTGTTGTGACGGTTCTCATTTCTATCTGTGTTGTCTTTTTGGGAACTATTTTGGGTGTTGTCTTGGCTTTTGGGCAACGTTCAAAGTTTAAACCGCTTGTTTGGCTCGCCAACTTGTACGTTTGGATTTTCCGTGGGACACCGATGATGGTTCAGATTATGATTGCCTTTGCTCTTATGCATATCAATGCTCCGACTATTCAGGTTGGGATTTTGGGTGTTGATCTTTCTCGTCTGATTCCAGGGATTTTGATAATCTCTATGAACAGTGGTGCTTATGTTTCTGAGACTGTTCGTGCCGGAATCAATGCGGTTCCTAAGGGCCAGCTAGAGGCGGCTTACTCGCTAGGGATTCGTCCTAAAAATGCCATGCGTTATGTGATTTTGCCACAAGCAATCAAAAATATTTTGCCAGCATTGGGAAACGAATTTATCACCATTATCAAGGATAGCTCCCTCTTATCAGCAATTGGGGTCATGGAGTTGTGGAACGGGGCTACAACAGTTTCTACAACAACCTATCTACCTCTGACTCCACTTTTATTTGCAGCCTTTTACTACTTGATTATGACTTCTATTTTGACCGTAGCCTTGAAAGCTTTTGAAAAACGTATGGGACAAGGAGATAAGAAATAATGACAGATACCTTGATAAAAATTGAAAATTTACATAAATCTTTTGGAAAGAATGAAGTATTGAAGGGCATCAACCTCGAGATTAAAAGAGGAGAAGTTGTCGTTATCATCGGTCCTTCAGGGAGTGGGAAATCTACCTTGCTTCGCTCTATGAATTTGTTAGAAGAAGCGACCAAAGGGAAGGTTATCTTTGAAGGAGTCGATATTACGGATAAGAAGAATGACCTGTTTGCCATGCGTGAGAAGATGGGCATGGTTTTCCAACAATTTAACCTCTTTCCTAATATGACTGTGATGGAAAATATCACCTTGTCACCTATCAAGACCAAAGGTGAGAGCAAGGCAGTTGCTGAGAAGAGAGCCCAAGAGTTGTTGGAAAAAGTTGGCTTACCAGATAAGGCAGATGCTTACCCACAGAGTTTGTCAGGTGGCCAGCAACAACGAATTGCCATTGCGCGTGGGTTGGCCATGGAACCGGATGTTTTGCTCTTCGATGAGCCAACTTCAGCCTTGGACCCTGAGATGGTTGGAGAAGTTCTGGCTGTTATGCAAGACCTTGCCAAGTCAGGGATGACCATGGTTATCGTAACACATGAGATGGGATTTGCCCGTGAGGTGGCAGATCGTGTCATCTTTATGGCAGACGGTGTGGTTGTTGAAGATGGAACACCTGAGCAGATTTTTGAACAAACCCAAGAACAACGGACTAAAGAATTTTTAAGTAAGGTTTTGTAATCTATTTTAAAATTTCAAGACAAGATTAGTGAAAAGCTCGAGCAGAGCTTTTTCTTATAGTTTGAAACTATAGGATTGCCTAGGAAAGAAGTGTTAGAGGGTACTAGCAGTTTTTGGTATAATGGAAGATAGTTTGAAAGAAAAGAGAATTGATATGACACAGATTATTGATGGGAAAGCTTTAGCGGCCAAATTGCAGGGGCAGTTGACTGAAAAGACTGCAAAACTAAAAGAAGAAACAGGTCTAGTACCTGGTTTGGTAGTGATTTTGGTTGGGGACAATCCAGCCAGCCAAGTCTATGTTCGTAACAAGGAACGTTCTGCTCTTGCGGCTGGTTTCCGTAGCGAAGTAGTGCGAGTTCCAGAGACCATTACTCAAGAGGAGCTGTTAGACTTGATTGCTAAATACAATCAAGATCCAGCTTGGCATGGGATTTTGGTCCAGTTGCCATTACCAAAACATATCGACGAAGAGGCAGTTTTATTGGCTATTAACCCAGAAAAGGATGTGGATGGTTTTCATCCTCTAAATATGGGACGCCTTTGGTCTGGACATCCAGTCATGATTCCATCAACACCCGCAGGGATTATGGAGATGTTTCATGAATATGGGATTGAATTAGAAGGTAAAAATGCGGTTGTCATCGGTCGTTCAAATATTGTTGGAAAACCTATGGCCCAGCTTCTTTTGGCCAAGAATGCAACAGTGACCTTGACCCACTCACGTACCCATAATCTTTCCAGGGTGGCTGCGAAAGCAGATATTCTTGTGGTTGCAATCGGTCGTGCTAAGTTTGTGACTCCTGACTTTGTCAAACCAGGTGCGGTTGTCATTGATGTGGGTATGAACCGCGATGAAAATGGTAAGCTCTGTGGGGATGTTGATTATGAGGCGGTTGCACCACTTGCTAGTCATATCACGCCAGTTCCTGGAGGTGTTGGTCCTATGACCATTACTATGCTGATGGAACAAACTTATCAGGCAGCACTTCGGACATTGGAGAGAAAATAAGAGAAAATGTGCTGAAGAGAGTGTATTTTCTATAGCTATATCTAAAATGGCAGAAATGAATATTAAATTTTAGAAATAAGTTTATAAAAGGAGGTATGCGCCTCCTTTTTGTTGTATAATAAATGCGAGGGAAAAAACGATGAAAGTTATTGATCAAACCTTACTAGAAAAAGTCATTATTGAACGTTCTCGTACCAGTCATAAAGGAGACTATGGCCGTCTGTTGTTGCTTGGTGGGACTTATCCTTATGGTGGTGCCATCATCATGTCTGCTTTAGCAGCTGTGAAAAGCGGTGCAGGATTGGTGACCGTTGGAACAGATAGGGAAAATATCCCTGCTCTACACAGCCATTTGCCAGAGGCTATGGCCTTTGCTCTTCAAGACCAGCAATTGTTAAAAGAGCAGTTGGATAAGGCAGAAGTTGTCTTGATAGGACCTGGTTTACGAGATGATGCTTTTGGAGAAGATCTAGTCAAACAGGTTTTTGCTAGCTTAAGCCAGAATCAGATTTTGATTGTAGACGGAGGGGCCTTGACCATCCTTGCTAGGACAAGTTTGTCATTTCCTTTGAGTCAGCTTATCCTAACTCCCCACCAAAAGGAATGGGAAAAACTGTCTGGAATTACGATTGAAAAGCAAAACGAAGATGCAACGGCTAGTGCGCTGATTACCTTCCCTAAAGGAACAATTTTGGTAGAGAAAGGTCCGGCTACTCGTATTTGGCAAGCTGGCCAATCTGATTATTACCAGTTACAGGTTGGCGGTCCCTATCAGGCGACTGGGGGAATGGGAGATACTTTGGCTGGTATGATTGCAGGATTTGCAGGCCAATTTCGACAGGCCAGTCTCTACGAACGTGTGGCAGTAGCAACCCATCTTCATTCAGCCATAGCTCAAGAGCTAGCTCAAGAACATTATGTGGTCTTGCCGACGGAAATTAGTAATTGTCTTCCTAAAGTAATGAATAAAATATCTCAAAAAAGACTGGGATAAAATTCAATTTTAGGAGAAAACGAAGTAAATATTACCACAATAAAACGCATAATATCAAGTTTAATACCTGATACTATGCGTTTTTGACTTTAAAGCCTTTTTGCTCTGTCTCTATTTTGGAGCAATCTTTTGCTCAGTATGTTTTATAATTTCTCGTTGATAAATCGGATAAACTGATTCCACCAAACTTTTAAGAAGAAAGCTTTTTCAACTTTCTTTTCTGCGACCATTTCGAAATTAGGACGTTCTGTGGTAATGTAACCTTGACCAATCAAATCCTTGTCTTCGTAAGTCAAATGGCCAACCACTGTTCCAGCTTCAAGTGGTGCGGGGATTGCTTTAGAATCAGGTGTGAATTGAATAGATTGGGAAGATTGATTCCCACTACGTTCAATTAGATAGATATCCTCTGGGGCCACTGCAGTGACCGTATCTTCTTTTCCATCTTGTACAGGGGCTTTGCTATCTTGGTAGGCATCGCCTTTCTGAACGATTTTGCGAAGTGTGAATGTAGAAGAAATATAATCCATTAGTGAAGATGTAGCTGTGAAACGAGCATAAGGATTATTATCTTGATGGTCTGCATTTAAAACAACTGTGATAACCCTCATGCCTTTTTCGACAGTAGTACCAACAAAAGATTCACCAGCTTTGTCTGTTGTTCCTGTCTTAAGACCATCAAAACCACCGCGATGAGCAGGCATACCTTCTAACATGTAGTTGGTCGAAGTGATTGTCATCCCAGCAAAAGTAGAAGAAGGTTTTTTGGTGATTTCCAAGACTTGTGGGTATTTTTTGATGAGGTTACGAGCAACGATAGCAACATCATAAGCACTGAGCTTATTTTCATCATCTTTATTAGACCCTGGGTAAATATTATCTCCTAGAGTCTCGTTATTCAGACCAGTTGTATTGACAACAGTGGCGTCTTTGATTCCCCATTCCAAGAGTTTGGCGCGCATCATATCGACGAAGCCTTTCTCTGAGCCAGCAATTTTCTCAGCTAGGGCAATAGCGGCACTGTTGGCACTAGATACCAGGGTTGCTTCAAGCAACTCTTCGACGGTATAATTACGGGCCTCCATAGGAACATTACTGGCTTCGGAATTTGTCGTTAATTGATAAGGATAATCAGAAATATCTACTGGGGTGGATAGTGTGATACTTCCATTTTCTAGAGCCTCGTAGACAAGATAAACTGTAAGTAGTTTTGTAATAGAAGCAACTTCGACAGGTTGAGTTGCTTCTTTCTCATAGAGAATTTTACCAGTATTGGCCTCAACAGCAATCGCATGTTTAGCAGCAATATTAAAATCTTGGGCAGCAACAGTAGAAGCTGAGCCAATAACGGATAGGGCTAGTAGAGTTAAAATGATTTTTTTCATAGTAAGTTTATTCTAACATAAAGAAAAAAATATTCCCAGTTTCATGACAGAAGAAAGAAGCTTTTTTGAAAGTATGGTAAAATAGATGAATGGAGGTAGCTCATGTTTCGTAAGAATAAATTATTTTTTTGGACCAGTGAGATTTTATTAGTAACAATCATTTTTTATTTATGGAGAGAGATGGGGGCGATTATCACACCTTTTGTAAGCGTCGCAAACACCATCATGATTCCATTTTTATTGGGTGGCTTTTTATATTATTTGACTAATCCTATTGTAATTTTTTTACAAAAGTATTTCAAAATTAATCGTATCATTGGTATTCTACTAACCTTGTGTGCCTTGGTTTGGGGGCTTGTCATTGGGGTAGTCTATCTCTTACCGATTTTGGTCAATCAGTTGACCAGCTTGATTGCGACTAGCCAGACTATCTATAGTCGTTTGCAAAATTTGATTGTAGATTTATCTACTTATCCAGCCTTTCAAAATTTAGATATTCAGGCGACAATTCAACAATTAAATCTGTCCTATGTAGATATTCTACAAAATATTCTAAACAGTGTTACCAATAGTGTTGGAAGTGTTATATCAGCTCTCTTTAGTACCGTTTTGATTATTATCATGACCCCCGTGTTTTTGGTTTATTTTTTGTTAGATGGTAACAAATTTTTACCGATGCTTGAGCGCACTGTTTTAAAGAGAGATAAGTTGCATATTGCAGGTCTCTTAAAGAATTTGAATGCGACAATTGCTCGCTATATTAGTGGAGTTGCCATTGATGCCATTATTATCGGTTGTTTGGCCTTTATCGGATATAGCGTGATTGGTTTGAAATACGCTTTGGTCTTTGCCATCTTTTCAGGATTGGCCAATCTCATTCCTTATGTGGGACCAAGCATTGGCTTGATTCCGATGATTATTGCCAATGTCTTTACGGATCCTCATAGAATGCTGATTGCAGTTGTTTATATGCTAATCATTCAACAGGTGGATGGAAATATCCTTTACCCTCGAATCGTTGGTGGCGTGATGAAAGTCCATCCAATAACAATTTTAGTATTACTTTTGTTATCAAGCAATATCTATGGGGTCATTGGCATGATTGTCGCAGTACCAACCTATTCTATCTTGAAAGAAATTTCTAAGTTCTTATCACGTTTGTATGAAAATCATAAAACAATGAAAGAACGAGAAAGAGAATTAGCCAAGTAAAAGTCAGGAAATTCCTGATTTTTCTTTTTCTTTAGGTAAATTATAGGAGTAGAAGTGCCATTTAGATTAGCCGATTAAGAATAATTCACAAAAACTTTGTAAAACACTTGCAATTTAGCTGAAATTTGATAAAATAGTAAGGAAAGTTAGACTGTATTGCCTACTGTCTATCTATAAAATATATTTTATTGGAGGCTTTTACTCAAATGGCAAAAGAAAAATACGATCGTAGTAAACCACACGTTAACATTGGTACTATCGGACACGTTGACCACGGTAAAACTACCCTAACTGCAGCTATCACAACTGTTTTGGCACGTCGCTTGCCTTCATCAGTTAACCAACCTAAAGACTATGCGTCTATCGATGCTGCTCCAGAAGAACGCGAACGCGGTATCACAATCAACACTGCGCACGTTGAGTACGAAACTGAAAAACGTCACTACGCTCACATCGACGCTCCAGGACACGCGGACTACGTTAAAAACATGATCACTGGTGCCGCTCAAATGGACGGAGCTATCCTTGTAGTAGCTTCAACTGACGGACCAATGCCACAAACTCGTGAGCACATCCTTCTTTCACGTCAGGTTGGTGTTAAACACCTTATCGTCTTCATGAACAAAGTTGACTTGGTTGACGACGAAGAATTGCTTGAATTGGTTGAAATGGAAATCCGTGACCTATTGTCAGAATACGACTTCCCAGGTGACGATCTTCCAGTTATCCAAGGTTCAGCTCTTAAAGCCCTTGAAGGTGACACTAAATACGAAGACATCGTTATGGAATTGATGAACACAGTTGATGAGTACATCCCAGAACCAGAACGTGACACTGACAAACCATTGCTTCTTCCAGTCGAAGACGTATTCTCAATCACTGGACGTGGTACAGTTGCTTCAGGACGTATCGACCGTGGTATCGTTAAAGTCAACGACGAAATCGAAATCGTTGGTATCAAAGAAGAAACTCAAAAAGCAGTTGTTACTGGTGTTGAAATGTTCCGTAAACAACTTGACGAAGGTCTTGCCGGAGATAACGTAGGTGTCCTTCTTCGTGGTGTTCAACGTGATGAAATCGAACGTGGACAAGTTATCGCTAAACCAGGTTCAATCAACCCACACACTAAATTCAAAGGTGAAGTTTACATCCTTACTAAAGAAGAAGGTGGACGTCACACTCCATTCTTCAACAACTACCGTCCACAATTCTACTTCCGTACTACTGACGTTACAGGTTCAATCGAACTTCCAGCAGGTACTGAAATGGTAATGCCTGGTGATAACGTGACAATCGACGTTGAGTTGATCCACCCAATCGCCGTAGAACAAGGTACTACATTCTCTATCCGTGAGGGTGGACGTACTGTTGGTTCAGGTATGGTTACAGAAATCGAAGCTTAATTCGATTTAGTTCCCAGAAGAACAATTATTTAAGTCAGACACTAAAAGAATCTTGCTTGGCAAGGTTCTTTTTTCTGATATTGAACTAAAATGAAAGAATTGCTTATAAAAAATCTCTATACACTAGATGTGCATAGAGCCATGGAGATTATTTGATATAGAGTTCTTGATTTTTTAGGACAATTTCTCGTACGCTTGCAAACTTCTTGAGTTTTTTAAGTTCTTCTGGATGAGTGACGAGAGTGATAACATAACCTTCTTTACCCATGCGACCTGTACGACCAGCACGGTGAGTGTAGGTTTCAATATCTCTAGGAACATCAAAGTTTACGACACATTCTAGGATATCGATATCAATTCCACGTGCCAGAAGGTCTGTTGCAAGAAGTAGGGTTAGTTGCTTGTCTTTAAACTTTTCTAAGATGACTTTTCTAAATTTAACATTGACATCGCTAGCGAGGGAGACAGCCAATATATCACGATACTGTAGCTTTTCCTCGGCACTGCCAAGGTCTGATAGGCTGTTAAAGAAGACTAGTCCGCGGAAATCCTCTACATGAGCCAGTTTTCGTAGCATATCCACTTGGTGACGTTGGTTTACCTGCATGTAGAAATGCTGGATATTGTCCAGTTTTTGGTCAGAGAGGTCAATGGTATGTGTATTCGGCACAATCTTTTCTTGGTCAAACTTGGTCGTAGCACTCATGTAGATGAGTTGGTGGTCACGAGGTGCGTAGTGAGTGATTTTCTCAACAAAGTGAATCTGAGAATCATCTAGCAATTGATCAAATTCATCCAAGATGATGGTTTCTACATTCATCATCTTGATTTTTTTCAATTTAATCAACTCAAAGATACGACCAGGGGTTCCAATAAGAATTTCTGGCCCTTTTTTAAGGCGTTCAATCTGGCGTTTCTGACTTGAACCTGACAAGAAGAGCTGAGCAGTCAAGCCGATAGCTTCTGCCCACATTTTACATACATCAAAAATCTGTCCAGCAAGTTCCGTATTTGGTGCTAGAATCAAGAGTTGTTGCGCTTTTTTATTTTGTAGTCTTAGAAGACTTGGTAGGAGGTAAGCAAGGGTCTTACCAGTTCCTGTTGGGCTCACTCCTAGGAGATTTTCTCCTGAAAGAATAGGGTCAAATAGTTGAGTTTGAATGGGGGTAAATTCTTGGAAACCGAGTTGGTCGCTCAGTTCTTGCCATTCAGTCGGTAGTTTAGTTTTCATTTTCTGCCTCAAATCTAATGCCAGCAGTCTGGCGCATGGTATATAGTAGGTCATGAACAGAGCTTGCATCGTCCAGCCAATTCTGGTAGAGTGTCTGGTCTGGTTGCTGAATCATCTGTGCAAATGCAGCGACTTCCTCAGTCATCGTATGAGGAGCCTGTTGGATAGGGAGTTGGACTTGATTGCCTTGATGGTCGGTAAAAATAGCCGAGCGAACATGCTCAATCGTGTTGAGAGTTAAGGTTCCATCTGCTGTATAAATCTCGCAAGGAAGATTGGAAGTGATGTTTTTCCCAGCTTTGATGTGAACTTGAAATTCGGGGTAGAAGAGGATTCCGTCGCCATTTAGGTCAATGCTATTGTCAAGCTGTTGAGCCTGGTAGGTTGCGTCCTGAGCTTTTCCAAAGAGGTGAACGGCAGCATAGAGAGGATAAATCCCCAAGTCCATAAGGGCTCCACCAGCAAAACGGTCTGAAAAGACATTTGGTGTCTTCCCAGCCAACAAATCTGGCATCTTGGAAGAATATTTGGCATAATTGAAATCAGCTCCTAAGATTTGCTTGTCTTCTAAAAAGTTTTTGATAGTAGTGAAAGCTTTCTCGTGATAATTACGAGCTGCTTCAAAGATAAAACAATTATTTTTCTCAGCTGTTTGAATCAAATTCAGCCATTCTTGTGGTTGCGTGACAGCTGGCTTTTCAAGAATAACGTGTTTACCAGCAGACAAGGCAGCTTTTGCCTGAGCAAAATGCAAGGAGTTTGGACTAGCAATATAGACTACATCAAAAGAGCTCTTGAAGAAGTCCTCTAATTGATAGAAGAGTTGTATATTTTCATAGCGAGAAGCAAAGGTTACTGCGGTTTCAAGTTTTCTAGAATAGACTGCGACCAACTGGTATTCTCCGCTGGTATGGGCTGCTTCTATGAAGTGATGGCTGATAGCACCTGTTCCGATGACACCTAATTTAAGCATAAATACTCCTTTTCCGATTTTAAATCCTTCCTTCATTATAACATAGATAGACTTGACTATCCAACAGGGGGTGAAAAATTTCAAATAAGCTACTAGGACTTTCCCAAAGAAAGTGGTACAATAATGAGATGAGTAAATGAAATGGGAGGGGAAATGAGGTTACTACCTATAAGAAAAATATCACGTCAGTCTAAGAGGCTAGCGCTTTTTTTGACTTTTTGTGCAGGATATGTTGATGCCTATACTTTTATTGTGAGAGGGAATACTCTGGTAGCTGGACAAACGGGGAATGTCGTCTTTCTATCAGTGGGGCTCATTCAACACAATGTTTCAGATGCTAGTGCCAAAGTAATGACCTTACTTGCTTTTATGATGGGGGTCTTTTTACTAACGATTTATAAGGAAAAATTGAGAATTGTGAAAAAGCCCATTCTGTCCTTGATTCCTTTGGCAATCCTATCAATAGTTATTGGATTTGTACCACAAACTGTAGAGAATATCTATCTAGTACCGCCCTTGGCCTTTTGTATGGGGTTGGTGACAACTGCTTTTGGAGAAGTATCTGGGATTGCTTATAACAATGCATTTATGACTGGAAATATAAAACGTACTATGCTGGCTTTTGGAGATTATTTCCGGACCAAGCACACTCCTTTTTTGCGTGAAGGTCTCATATTTGTTAGTTTGCTTAGTAGTTTTGTCCTTGGCGTTGTCTTTTCAGCCTATTTGACGATTTTTTATCATGAAAAGACCATTCTTGGTGTTCCTATTATGATGAGTATTTTTTACCTCAGTATGCTTTTTGCTTCATGGCAGAAAAAAGTAAAAGAAAAAGCTTGATTTTAGGTGTTACTACTTGTAAGAAAATAGAAGATATGCTATACTTGAAGAGTTGACTATGCACATTCCTGTGCAACCGCACGAACATCGTTGCTCGTCGTATAACAAATTTAAACTTCGTCATTGTCGCCTTGCCTAACATAAGTTATGCCTTCGGCTCAATTCCTAGTTTATTCTTTGTTATACTTAGAGCTCTTCTTTTAAGTGGTTCGTCCCACGATGCTAGGCGAGTCTTCACAAAAAATTCGGGGAAACCCATAAAAATCATAGGAGGTGCATAATGAGCACATACGCAATTATCAAAACTGGCGGAAAACAAGTTAAAGTTGAAGTTGGTCAAGCAGTTTACGTTGAAAAATTGAACGTTGAAGCTGGTCAAGAAGTTACTTTTAACGAAGTTGTTCTTGTTGGTGGTGAAAACACTGTTGTCGGAACTCCACTTGTTGCTGGAGCTACTGTAGTTGGAACTGTTGAAAAACAAGGAAAACAAAAGAAAGTTGTTACTTACAAGTACAAACCTAAAAAAGGTAGCCACCGTAAACAAGGTCACCGTCAACCATATACAAAAGTTGTCATCAACGCAATCAACGCTTAATTTTAAGGAGAACACATGATACAAGCAGTCTTTGAGAGAGCCGAAGATGGCGAGCTGAGGAGTGCGGAAATTACTGGACACGCCGAGAGTGGCGAATACGGCTTAGATGTCGTGTGTGCATCGGTTTCTACGCTTGCCATTAACTTTATCAATTCTATTGAGAAATTTGCAGGCTATGAACCAATCCTAGAATTAAACGAAGATGAAGGTGGCTATCTGATGGTTGAAATTCCAAAAGATCTTCCTTCACACCAGAGAGAAATGACCCAGTTATTCTTTGAATCATTTTTCTTAGGTATGGCAAACTTATCGGAGAACTCTTCTGAGTTCGTCCAAACCAGAGTTATCACAGAAAACTAACACGGAGGAAAACATTATGTTAAAAATGACTCTTAACAACTTGCAACTTTTCGCCCACAAAAAAGGTGGAGGTTCTACATCAAACGGACGTGATTCACAAGCGAAACGTCTTGGAGCTAAAGCAGCTGACGGACAAACTGTAACAGGTGGATCAATCCTTTACCGTCAACGTGGTACACACATCTATCCAGGTGTAAACGTTGGACGTGGTGGAGACGATACTTTGTTCGCTAAAGTTGAAGGCGTAGTACGCTTTGAACGTAAAGGACGCGATAAAAAACAAGTTTCTGTTTACCCAATCGCTAAATAAAAAGGTCCAGTGAACCTTTTTATCCCGAGCCTTGAATGTAAAGGCGAGGAAGCTAGAAGTAGCATTTAATAAGGCTTTCTGAGTTTTCGGAGAGCCTATTTTTTTGTTTTGATACCCATGATTTTTTCGTTCTTAGTGTAGATGAATTTTATGAGTGACATTATTTTTCTTCGATGGAAAACTTCTGAAATATGGTATAATGAAAAGATAAAGAAGTTGGGGGTAGAAGATGAACATTCAACAATTACGCTATGTTGTTGCCATTGCCAATAGTGGTACTTTCCGTGAAGCTGCTGAAAAAATGTATGTTAGTCAGCCGAGTTTGTCTATTTCTGTTCGTGATTTGGAAAAAGAGTTGGGTTTTAAGATTTTCCGTCGGACTAGCTCAGGGACTTTCTTGACCCGTCGTGGGATGGAATTTTATGAAAAAGCGCAAGAATTGGTCAAGGGATTTGATATTTTTCAGAATCAGTATGCTAATCCTGAAGAAGAAAAAGATGAATTTTCCATTGCTAGCCAGCACTATGACTTCTTGCCACCAACCATTACGGCATTTTCAGAGCGTTATCCTGATTATAAGAACTTCCGTATTTTTGAATCAACTACTGTTCAAATCTTAGATGAAGTAGCACAAGGGCATAGTGAGATTGGGATTATCTACCTCAACAATCAAAATAAAAAGGGGATTATGCAGCGGGTTGAAAAGCTGGGTCTTGAGGTCATTGAATTGATTCCTTTCCATACTCACATTTATCTTCGTGAAGGGCATCCTTTAGCTCAGAAAGAGGAATTGGTCATGGAAGATTTAGCGGATCTACCAACGGTTCGTTTTACTCAAGAGAAAGACGAGTACCTTTATTATTCGGAGAACTTTGTTGATACCAGCGCTAGCTCACAGATGTTTAATGTGACAGACCGTGCTACCTTGAATGGTATTTTGGAGCGGACGGATGCCTATGCGACAGGTTCTGGATTTTTAGATAGTGACAGTGTCAATGGAATCACAGTCATTCGTCTCAAGGATAATCTAGATAATCGCATGGTCTATGTTAAACGTGAGGAAGTGGAGCTCAGTCAAGCTGGGACTCTCTTTGTAGAAGTAATGCAAGAATATTTTGATCAGAAGAGGAAATCATGAAAAAAAGAGGAATAGTGGCAGTCATTGTACTGCTTTTGATTGCGCTGGATCAGTTAGTCAAATCTTATATCGTCTGGCAGATTCCACTGGGTGAAGTTCGTTCGTGGATTCCCAATCTCATTAGCTTGACCTACCTGCAAAATCGAGGGGCAGCCTTCTCCATGTTACAAGACCAGCAGTGGTTATTTGCTGTCATTACACTGGTTGTTATGGTAGGTGCCATTTGGTATCTACATAAACACATGGAGGACTCACTCTGGATGGTCTTGGGTTTGACCTTGATCATCGCGGGTGGTCTTGGAAACTTTATTGACAGGGTCAGTCAGGGCTTTGTTGTGGATATGTTCCACCTTGACTTTATTAATTTTGCAATTTTTAATGTGGCAGATAGTTATCTGACAGTTGGAGTGATTATTTTATTGATTGCAATGCTAAAAGAGGAAACAAATGGAAATTAAAATTGAAACTGGTGGCCTGCGTTTGGATAAGGCTTTGTCGGATTTGACAGAATTATCACGCAGTCTCGCGAATGAACAAATTAAATCAGGCCAGGTCTTGGTCAATGGCCAAGTCAAGAAAGCTAAATATACTGTCCAAGAGGGCGATGTTGTCACTTATCATGTGCCAGAACCAGAGGTCTTAGAGTATGTGGCTGAGGATCTTCCGCTAGACATCATCTACCAAGATGAGGATGTGGCCGTCGTTAACAAACCTCAGGGGATGGTGGTGCATCCGAGTGCTGGCCATACTAGTGGAACTCTAGTAAACGCCCTCATGTATCATATTAAGGACTTGTCGGGTATCAATGGGGTCCTCCGTCCAGGAATTGTTCACCGTATTGATAAGGATACGTCAGGTCTGCTCATGATTGCTAAAAATGATGAGGCACATCTAGCACTTGCCCAAGAACTCAAGGATAAAAAGTCTCTCCGCAAATATTGGGCGATTGTTCATGGAAATCTGCCTAATGATCGTGGTGTGATTGAAGCGCCGATTGGCCGTAGTGAAAAAGACCGTAAGAAACAGGCTGTGACTGCTAAAGGCAAGCCTGCAGTTACCCGTTTCCACGTTTTGGAACGCTTTGGCGATTACAGCTTAGTGGAGCTGCAGCTGGAAACAGGACGTACCCACCAAATCCGTGTTCATATGGCTTATATTGGTCATCCAGTCGCTGGTGATGAAGTCTATGGTCCACGCAAGACTTTGAAAGGGCATGGGCAATTTCTTCATGCCAAGACTCTAGGGTTTACTCATCCGAGAACAGGTGAGACCTTGGAATTTACAGCAGATATCCCATATATTTTTAAGGAAACATTGGAGAGATTGAGAAAGTAAGAATGAAAAAGAAATTAACTAGTTTAGTACTTACAGGCGCTTTTTTAGGTTTGTCATGGTATGGAAATGTTCAAGCTCAAGAAAGTTCAGGAAATAAAATCCACTTTATCAATGTTCAAGAAGGTGGCAGTGATGCGATTATTCTTGAAAGCAATGGACATTTTGCTATGGTGGATACAGGAGAAGATTATGATTTTCCAGATGGAAGTGATTCTCGTTATCCATGGAGACAGGGTATCAATACCACTTATAAGCATGTTCTAACAGACCGTGTCTTTCGTCATTTGAAGGAATTGGGTGTCCAAAAACTTGATTTTATTTTGGTAACCCATACTCACAGTGACCATATTGGAAATGTTGATGAATTACTGTCTACCTATCCAGTTGACCGAGTCTATCTTAAGAAATATAGTGATAATCGTATTACTAAGCCTGAACGTCTTTGGGATAATCTGTATGGCTATGATAAGGTTTTACAGACTGCCGCAGAAAAAGGTGTTTCAGTGATTCAAAACATCACACAAGGAGATGCTCATTTTCAGTTTGGGGACATGGATATTCAGCTCTATAATTATGAAAATGAATATGATGAGAATGGAAATCTTAAACCTGTTTGGGATGACAATTCCAATTCCTTGATTAGTGTGGTAAAAGTCAATGGCAAGAAAATTTACCTTGGGGGCGACTTAGATAATGTTCATGGAGCAGAAGACAAGTACGGTTCTCTCATTGGAAAAGTTGATTTGATGAAGTTTAACCATCATTTAGATACAAAAAATTCTAATACAAAAAATTTTATAAGAAATTTGTCTCCTGAGATAATTGTTCAAACTTCCTCCTCACCAATTGGTTCGTATGATAGCGGTCAAGAAATAAATAGGGAATATATTAGCTGGATTGAATCAATGGGAATTCAACATATAAACGCAGCCAGCAAAGACTATGATGCGACAGTTTTTGATATTCGAAAAGACGGTTTTGTCAATATCTCAACATCCTACAAGCCGATTCCAAGTTTTCAAGCTGGTTGGCATAAGAGTGCTTATGGAAACTGGTGGTATCAAGCACCTGATTCTACAGGAGAGTATGCTGTCGGTTGGAATGAAATCGAAGGTGAATGGTACTATTTTAATCAGAGAGGAATCCTGTTATATAATCAATGGAAAAAATGGAACAATCGTTGGTTCTATTTGACAGACTCTGGTGTTGCTGCAAAAAATTGGAAGAAAATCGCTGGAATCTGGTATTATTTCAACAAAGAAAACCAGATGGAAATTGGTTGGATTCAAGATAAAGAACAGTGGTATTATTTGGATTTTGATGGCTCTATGAAAACAGGTTGGCTTCAATATAAGGGTCAATGGTATTACTTTGCTCAATCAGGGGAAATGAAAACGGGCTGGGTAAAAGATAAAGAAACCTGGTATTATATGGATTCTACTGGTATCATGAAGACAGGTGAGATAGAAGTTGCTGGTCATCATTACTATCTAGAAGATTCAGGAGCTATGAAGCAAGGTTGGCTTAAAAAGGCAAACGATTGGTATTTCTACAAGACAGACGGTTCACGAGCTGTGGGTTGGATCAAAGACAAGGATAAATGGTACTTCTTGAAAGACAATGGTCAATTACTTGTAAATGGCAAGACACCAGAAGGTTATACTGTTGATTCAAATGGTGCCTGGTTAGTGGATATTCCAGTAGAGAAATCCGCTACAACTAAAGTTACAAGTAATTCAGAGACAAAAGAATCCAGTGAAGTAGTGAAAAAAGATCTTGAAAATAAAGTAACGACTCAGAACGAAAGTGTTACAAGTTCTTCAACTAGTCAAGATTTGACTTCAGTAATTTCGCAAAGCTCTGAAACGAGTGCAAACAAATAGGAATCAGAACAGTAGTAAAAAAGAAGGTTTTAGGGCCTTCTTTTTCCTATCAACTCTTTTCTATTTCCTGCCATTCATGTTATAATGGATAAATATGAAGAATCGGAGTGAGACTATGAAATACAAACGGATTGTCTTTAAGGTAGGAACTTCTTCACTTACAAATGAGGATGGAAGTTTATCACGTAGTAAGGTGAAGGCTATTACCCAGCAGTTGGCTATGCTGCACGAGGCTGGTCATGAATTGATTTTGGTGTCGTCAGGTGCCATTGCGGCTGGTTTTGGGGCCTTAGGATTTAAAAAGCGTCCTACAAAGATTGCTGATAAACAGGCTTCAGCAGCGGTAGGGCAAGGGCTTTTGTTGGAAGAATATACCACCAATCTTCTTTTGCGCCAAATCGTTTCTGCACAAATTTTGCTGACCCAGGATGACTTTGTGGATAAGCGCCGTTATAAAAATGCCCATCAGGCTTTGTCAGTTCTACTTAGCCGTGGTGCGATTCCTATCATCAATGAGAATGACAGTGTCGTCATTGATGAGCTCAAGGTTGGGGACAATGACACTTTAAGTGCCCAGGTAGCTGCCATGGTCCAAGCAGACCTTTTGGTTCTCTTAACAGATGTGGACGGTCTCTATACTGGAAATCCTAATTCAGATCCAACAGCCAAACGCTTGGAGAAAATCGAGACCATCAATCGTGAGATTATCGATATGGCTGGTGGAGCTGGCTCGTCAAACGGAACTGGGGGCATGCTAACAAAAATCAAAGCAGCGACTATCGCGACAGAATCAGGAGTTCCTGTTTACATCTGCTCATCCTTGAAGGCAGATGCCATGATGGAGGCGGCTGAGGAGACCAAGGATGGTTCCTACTTTGTTGCAGAGGAAAAAGGTCTCCGTACCCAGAAACAATGGCTGGCTTTCTATGCTCAGAGTCAGGGAACTATTTGGGTCGATAAAGGGGCTGCAGAAGCTCTCTCTCAACATGGAAAGAGTCTTCTATTATCTGGTATCGTTGAAGCAGAAGGTTCCTTTTCTTACGGTGATATCGTGACAGTATTTGACAAGGAAAGTGGAAAATCACTTGGAAAAGGGCGTGTGCAATTTGGGGCATCTGCTTTGGAGGATATGTTACGTTCTCAAAAAGCCAAGGGTGTCTTGATTCACCGTGATGACTGGATTTCCATTACTCCTGAAATCCAACTGCTCTTTACAGAATTTTAGAGGTAAACTATGGTAAGTACACAAGAACAATTTGAACAGGTACAGGCTGTTAAAAAATCGATTAACACAGCTAGTGAAGAGGTGAAAAACCAAGCCTTGCTAGCTCTGGCTGATCACTTAGTGGCTGCTACTGAGGAAATTTTAGCGGCTAATGCCCTCGATATGGAAGCGGCCAAGGGGAAAATCTCAGATGTGATGTTGGATCGTCTTTATTTGGATGCAGGACGTATTGAAGCAATGGCAACTGGGATTCGTGAAGTGGTTGCTTTACCAGATCCAATCGGTGAAGTTTTAGAAACGAGTCAGCTTGAAAATGGCTTGCTTATTACCAAGAAACGGGTGGCGATGGGGGTCATCGGTATTATCTATGAAAGCCGTCCAAATGTGACGTCTGACGCGGCTGCTTTGGCTCTCAAGAGTGGAAATGCGGTCGTTCTTCGTAGTGGCAAGGATGCCTACCAAACAGCTCATGCAATTGTCACAGCCTTGAAGAAGGGCTTGGAGACAACGACCATTCATCCAGATGTGATTCAACTGGTGGAAGATACTAGCCGTGAAAGTAGCTATGCTATGATGAAGGCCAAGGGCTATCTAGACCTTCTCATTCCTCGTGGAGGGGCTGGCTTGATCAATGCCGTGGTTGAGAATGCGATTGTACCAGTTATCGAGACAGGAACTGGAATTGTTCATGTTTATGTCGATAAGGATGCAGACGAAGGCAAGGCTCTATCAATCATCAACAATGCTAAAACCAGTCGTCCTTCTGTATGTAATGCTATGGAGGTTTTGCTAGTTCATGAAGACAAGGCAGCAAGTTTCCTTCCTCGCTTGGAACAAGTTCTAGTTGCGGATCGTAAAGAAGCTGGACTTGAACCGATTCAATTCCGTTTGGATGAGAAGGCTAGTCAGTTTGTATCTGGCCAAGCAGCTGGGGCTCAAGACTTTGATACCGAGTTTTTAGACTATGTCCTAGCTGTTAAAGTAGTGAGCAGTTTAGAAGAAGCGGTTGCTCATATTGAAGCACACAGTACCCATCATTCGGATGCCATTGTGACTGAAAATGCTGAAGCTGCAGCTTACTTTACAGATCAAGTGGACTCTGCAGCAGTCTATGTCAATGCCTCAACGCGTTTTACAGATGGAGGTCAATTTGGTCTTGGTTGTGAAATGGGGATTTCAACTCAGAAACTGCATGCGCGTGGTCCAATGGGCTTAAAAGAGTTGACCAGCTACAAGTATGTGGTCGCTGGTGACGGACAGATAAGGGAGTAAGAGATGAAGATTGGATTTATCGGTTTGGGGAATATGGGGGCTAGTCTGGCTAAGGCTGTTTTGCAGGCAAAGACGGGTGATGACATTCTTCTTGCCAATCGCAGTCAAGCCAAGGTGGATGCTTTCATCGCTAACTTCGGTGGTCAGGTTTCCAATAATGAAGAAATCTTCGCAGATGCAGATGTGATTTTTCTAGGAGTTAAGCCTGCTCAGTTTTCTGAACTGCTTTCTCAATACCAAACCATCCTTGAAAAACGAGAGAGTCTTCTTTTGATTTCCATGGCAGCTGGATTGACTTTAGAAAAACTAGCAAGTCTTATCCCGAGTCAACACAGAATTATTCGTATGATGCCAAATACCCCTGCTTCTATTGGGCAAGGAGTGATTAGTTATGCCTTGTCTCCTAATTGCAGGGCTGAGGACAATGAGCTTTTTTGTCAGCTGTTAACCAAGGCTGGTCTCTTGGTGGAACTAGGAGAAGGCTTAATCGACGCAGCGACAGGTCTTGCAGGTTGTGGACCGGCCTTTGTCTATCTTTTTATCGAGGCCTTGGCAGATGCAGGTGTTCAGACTGGATTGCCACGAGAAACAGCATTGAAAATGGCAGCTCAAACTGTGGTAGGAGCTGGACAATTGGTCCTAGAAAGCCAAGAGCATCCTGGGGTCTTGAAAGACCAAGTTTGTAGCCCAGGCGGTTCGACTATTGCTGGTGTAGCGAGCTTAGAAGCGCATGCTTTTAGAGGAACAGTCATGGAGGCAGTTGGTCAAGCCTATAAACGAACACAAGAACTAGGTAAATAAGAGGTGGATTTGTCTGCCTCTTTTATGGTGGTTGATACTCTTCGAAAATCTCTTCAAACTGC
This sequence comes from bacterium, assembly GCA_905221065.1. Lineage (GTDB taxonomy): Bacteria > Bacillota > Bacilli > Lactobacillales > Streptococcaceae > Streptococcus. Next base: position 87,293 of record CAJNBS010000005.1, on the reverse strand, counting down.
GTCAGCTTCCATCTGCAACCTCAAAACAGTGTTTTGAGCAACCTGCGACTAGTTTCCTAGTTTGCTCTTTGATTTTCATTGAGTATGAAATGAGAAGACAAAAAGATTGTCACAAACCCCTATTTTTTTGATAGAATAGAAGTAGTAAAAAAGAAATGAGTTAGACATGTCAAAAGGATTTTTAGTCTCTCTTGAGGGACCAGAGGGAGCAGGAAAGACTAGTGTTTTAGAGGCTCTGCTACCAATCTTAGAGGAAAAAGGAGTAGAGGTGCTGACGACCCGTGAGCCAGGCGGAGTCTTGATTGGGGAGAAGATTCGGGAAGTGATTTTAGACCCAAGTCATACTCAGATGGATGCTAAGACAGAACTCCTTCTCTATATTGCCAGTCGCAGACAGCACTTGGTGGAAAAAGTTCTTCCAGCCCTTGAAGCTGGCAAGTTGATCATTATGGACCGTTTTATCGATAGTTCTGTTGCCTATCAAGGATTTGGCCGTGGTTTGGACATTGATGCCATTAATTGGCTCAATCAGTTTGCGACAGATGGCCTCAAACCCGATTTGACACTTTATTTTGACATTGAGGTGGAAGAGGGACTGGCTCGCATTGCTGCTAATAGTGACCGTGAGGTCAATCGCTTGGACTTGGAAGGGTTGGACTTGCATAAAAAAGTTCGTCAAGGCTACCTTTCTCTTCTGGACAAAGAAGGGAATCGCATTGTCAAGATTGATGCCAGTCTCCCTTTGGAACAAGTTGTGGAAACTACCAAGGATATCTTGTTTGATAGAATGGGCTTGGCTAAATGAAACAAGAAGAATTAAAGGCTTGGCAACCAGACCAGTTTGACCGCTTTGTCCGTATCCTAGAACAAGACCAGCTCAATCACGCCTATCTCTTTTCAGGTTTCTTTGGAAGCTTGGAAATGGCGCAATTTTTAGCTAAGAGCCTCTTTTGCACGGATAAGGTAGGCGTTTTACCATGTGAGAAATGCCGAAATTGCAAGCTGATTGAACAGGAAGAGTTTCCAGATGTTACCTTGATTAAGCCAGTCAATCAGGTCATCAAGACAGAACGTATTCGTGAATTGGTGGGACAATTTTCTCAAGCAGGGATTGAAAGTCAGCAACAGGTCTTTATTATCGAGCAAGCTGAGAAAATGCATCCCAACGCAGCCAACTCTCTGCTCAAGGTCATCGAAGAACCTCAGAGTGAAGTTTACATTTTCTTCTTAACTAGTGATGAGGAAAAAATCTTGCCGACCATCCGTAGTCGGACCCAGATTTTCCATTTTAAAAAGCAAGAAGAGAAACTAATCCATCAATTAGAACAAGCAGGTCTAGTCAAGAAAAAAGCGACTCTCTTAGCCCAGTTTAGTCAATCGCGAGCTGAAGCAGAAAAGTTGGCTAATCAGGCAAGTTTTTGGACCTTGGTCGATGAAAGTGAACGCCTGCTGACCTGGTTATTAGCTAAGAAAAAAGAAAGTTATCTGCAAGTTGCTAAATTAGCTAACTTGGCAGACGACAAGGAAAAACAAGATCAGGTTTTACGGATTCTCGAAGTCCTCTGTGGGCAAGATATCCTACAAGCAAGAGTAAGAGTGATTTTACAAGATTTGCTAGAAGCTAGAAAAATGTGGCAAGCCAATGTTAGCTTTCAAAACGCCATGGAATATCTGGTCTTGAAAGAAATGTAAACTCAAAAATGAACGATAAAGAAAGGAAAGGGCTGTTTTATGGACAAAAAAGAATTATTTGACGCGCTGGATGATTTTTCTCAACAGTTGTTGGTAACCTTGGCCGATGTGGAAGCCATCAAGAAAAATCTCAAGAGCCTGGTAGAGGAAAATACAGCTCTTCGCTTGGAAAATTCTAAGTTGCGCGAACGTTTGGGTGAGGTGGAGGCAGATGCTCCTGTCAAGGCCAAGCATGTTCGCGAAAGTGTCCGTCGGATTTATAAAGACGGATTTCACGTATGTAATGATTTTTATGGGCAACGTCGAGAGCAGGACGAGGAATGTATGTTCTGTGACGAGTTGTTATACAGGGAGTAAACATGCAGATTCAAAAAAGTTTTAAGGGGAAGTCTCCCTATGGCAAGCTGTATCTAGTGGCAACGCCGATTGGCAATCTAGATGATATGACCTTTCGTGCTATCCAAACCCTGAAAGAAGTGGATTGGATTGCGGCTGAGGACACGCGCAATACAGGACTTTTGCTCAAGCATTTTGACATTTCCACCAAGCAGATTAGTTTTCATGAGCACAATGCCAAGGAAAAGATTCCGGATTTGATCGGTTTCCTGAAAGCAGGACAAAGTATTGCTCAGGTTTCCGATGCTGGTCTGCCTAGCATCTCAGACCCTGGTCATGATTTGGTCAAGGAAGCCATTGAGGAAGAGATTGCAGTTGTCACCGTTCCAGGTGCCTCTGCAGGAATTTCTGCCTTGATTGCCAGTGGTTTAGCACCACAGCCCCATATTTTTTACGGTTTTTTACCAAGAAAATCAGGCCAGCAAAAGCAATTTTTCGACTCGAAAAAAGACTATCCTGAAACACAAATTTTCTATGAATCTCCTCATCGTGTGGCAGATACATTAGAAAATATGCTAGAAGTCTACGGTGACCGCTCGGTCGTCTTGGTCAGGGAATTGACAAAAATTTATGAAGAATACCAGCGAGGTACCATTTCAGAGTTATTAGAAAGCATAGCTGAAACGCCACTCAAGGGCGAATGCCTTCTCATTGTTGAAGGTGCAAGCCAGGATGTGGAGGACAAGGACGAGGAGGACTTGTTTTCAGAAATCCAAGCCCGTATCCAGCAAGGCATGAAGAAAAATCAAGCCATTAAGGAAGTTGCTAAGATTTACCAGTGGAATAAAAGCCAGCTCTACGCTGCCTACCACGATTGGGAAGAAAATGACTAAACAGGGAAGTTTTCCTTCTTCCCTTTTTTTGTTATACTAGTAGAAGAAAAAATTAGAAAGATTTGTGGGAGTGAAAAAGTCCGGGGGACTTTTTCAGCCTGAGCCAAGAAACTCGAAAGCGAAGTAAGTCCTGTGGACCTTTTCAGCCTGAGTCATGAAATTCGTAAGTTCGATTGGTTTATTTAATGTGAATCTTGACTTCACACTCCCAAAGAGGTATTAGTGTCGTGTCTCAATCTTATATCAATGTTATCGGTGCTGGTTTGGCAGGTTCTGAAGCAGCCTACCAAATCGCAGAGCGTGGTATTCCAGTTAAACTATATGAAATGCGTGGTGTAAAACCTACTCCTCAGCATAAAACAGACAATTTTGCTGAGTTAGTTTGTTCCAATTCCCTACGTGGGGATGCCTTGACAAATGCAGTGGGTCTCCTCAAGGAAGAAATGCGTCGCTTGGATTCTGTCATTTTGGAATCAGCAGAAGCTACACGTGTTCCTGCGGGTGGCGCCCTTGCGGTGGACCGTGATGGTTTCTCCCAAATGGTGACTGAAAAAGTGGCCAACCATCCCTTGATTGAAGTGGTTCGTGATGAAATTACAGAATTACCAACTGATGTTATTACAGTTGTCGCTACTGGTCCTTTGACTAGCGATGCCCTCGCTGAGAAGATTCATGCCCTTAATGACGGCGATGGTTTCTATTTCTACGATGCGGCAGCGCCTATTATCGATGTCAACACCATTGATATGAGCAAGGTTTATCTCAAGTCTCGTTATGACAAAGGAGAGGCGGCCTACCTCAATGCCCCTATGACCAAGCAAGAGTTTATGGATTTCCATGAAGCCTTGGTCAATGCGGAAGAAGCACCGCTTAATTCTTTCGAAAAAGAAAAGTACTTTGAAGGTTGTATGCCTATCGAGGTCATGGCCAAACGTGGTATTAAAACCATGCTTTATGGACCTATGAAGCCAGTGGGACTTGAGTATCCAGACGACTACACAGGACCTCGTGATGGCGAATTCAAAACACCTTACGCGGTTGTTCAACTTCGTCAGGACAATGCGGCTGGTAGCCTCTACAATATCGTCGGTTTCCAGACCCACCTTAAATGGGGAGAGCAAAAGCGTGTTTTCCAAATGATTCCAGGTCTTGAAAATGCTGAGTTTGTACGTTATGGTGTCATGCACCGCAATTCTTATATGGATTCACCGAATCTTCTTGAACAGACTTATCGTTCTAAGAAACAACCAAATCTCTTCTTTGCTGGTCAAATGACGGGTGTGGAAGGCTATGTTGAATCAGCAGCATCAGGCTTAGTTGCGGGTATTAACGCGGCTCGACTCTTCAAGGGAGAAAGCGAGGCGATTTTCCCAGAAACAACAGCGATTGGAAGTCTGGCTCATTACATCACCCATGCTGACAGCAAACATTTCCAACCAATGAATGTCAATTTTGGGATTATCAAAGAGTTGGAAGGCGAGCGTATCCGTGATAAGAAGGCTCGTTATGAAAAAATTGCAGAGCGTGCACTTAGCGACTTAGAGGAATTTTTAACGGTCTAATTTTTTTGAAAGAATTGCTCATGATACTATAAAAATCTTAGAAATTGTGATAAAATAGGTAGGATAAAAAAAGGAGAGTGAAAATGGCGAATCCCAAGTATAAACGTATTTTAATCAAGTTATCAGGTGAAGCCCTTGCCGGTGAACGTGGCGTAGGGATTGATATCCAAACAGTTCAAACAATCGCAAAAGAGATTCAAGAAGTTCATAGCTTAGGTATCGAAATTGCCCTTGTTATCGGTGGAGGAAATCTCTGGCGTGGAGAACCTGCTGCAGAAGCAGGAATGGACCGTGTTCAGGCAGATTACACAGGAATGCTTGGGACTGTTATGAATGCTCTTGTGATGGCAGATTCATTGCAACAAGTTGGTGTCGATACTCGTGTACAAACAGCCATTGCCATGCAACAAGTGGCAGAGCCTTACGTACGTGGACGTGCCCTTCGTCACCTTGAAAAAGGCCGTATCGTTATCTTTGGTGCCGGAATTGGTTCACCATACTTCTCAACAGATACAACAGCGGCCCTTCGTGCAGCTGAAATCGAAGCAGACGCCATCCTCATGGCTAAAAATGGCGTCGATGGTGTTTATAATGCCGATCCTAAGAAAGACAAGACAGCCGTTAAGTTTGAAGAATTGACCCACCGTGATGTTATCAATAAAGGTCTTCGTATCATGGACTCAACAGCTTCAACCCTCTCAATGGACAACGACATTGACTTGGTTGTCTTCAACATGAACCAACCAGGCAACATCAAACGTGTCGTATTTGGTGAAAATATCGGAACAACAGTTTCAAATAATATCGAAGAAAAGGAATAAGAAAGATTATGGCTAACGCAATTATTGAAAAAGCTAAAGAGAGAATGACCCAGTCTCACCAATCACTTGCCCGTGAATTTGGTAGTATCCGTGCCGGTCGTGCCAATGCAAGCTTGCTTGACCGTGTACATGTAGAATACTATGGAGTAGAAACTCCCCTTAACCAAATCGCTTCAATTACCATTCCAGAAGCGCGTGTCTTGTTGGTGACACCATTTGATAAGTCTTCATTGAAAGACATCGAACGTGCCTTGAACGCTTCTGATCTTGGTATTACACCAGCTAACGATGGTTCTGTGATTCGCTTGGTTATCCCAGCTCTTACAGAAGAAACTCGTCGTGACCTTGCTAAAGAAGTGAAGAAGGTCGGTGAGAATGCTAAGGTGGCTGTCCGCAATATCCGTCGTGATGCTATGGATGAAGCTAAGAAACAAGAAAAAGCAAAAGAAATCACTGAAGACGAATTGAAGACTCTTGAAAAAGACATTCAAAAAGTAACAGACGATGCTGTTAAACACATCGACGACATGACTGCCAACAAAGAAAAAGAACTCTTGGAAGTCTAAAAATAAACAGAAAAACTCAGTTGGCATTGCTGGCTGAGTTTTATTCGAAAGAAGGAAATATGAATACAAATCTTGCAAGTTTTATCGTTGGACTCATCATCGATGAAAATGACCGTTTTTACTTTGTGCAAAAGGATGGTCAGACCTATGCTCTCGCTAAGGAAGAAGGCCAACATACAGTAGGGGATACGGTTAAAGCTTTTGCCTATACAGATATGAAGCAAAAGCTCCGCTTGACAACTCTAGAAGTGACTGCTACTCAGGACCAATTTGGTTGGGGACGTGTCACAGAAGTTCGTAAGGACTTGGGTGTCTTTGTGGATACGGGCCTTCCTGACAAGGAAATCGTTGTGTCACTCGATATTCTCCCTGAGCTCAAGGAACTCTGGCCTAAGAAGGGCGACCAACTTTACATCCGTCTTGAAGTGGACAAGAAAGACCGTATCTGGGGCCTCTTGGCTTATCAAGAAGACTTCCAACGTCTGGCTCGTCCTGCCTACAACAACATGCAGAACCAAAACTGGCCAGCCATTGTATACCGTCTCAAGCTGTCAGGAACTTTTGTTTATCTGCCAGAGAATAATATGCTTGGCTTTATCCATCCTAGCGAGCGCTACGCAGAGCCACGTTTGGGACAAGTTCTAGATGCGCGTGTCATTGGTTTCCGTGAAGTGGACCGTACCTTGAACCTCTCCCTCAAACCACGTTCCTTTGAAATGTTGGAAAACGATGCTCAGATGATTTTGACCTACTTGGAAAGCAATGGCGGTTTCATGACCTTAAATGATAAGTCATCTCCAGACGACATCAAGGCAACCTTTGGCATTTCTAAAGGTCAGTTCAAGAAAGCACTTGGTGGTTTGATGAAGGCTGGTAAAATCAAGCAGGACCAGTTTGGGACAGAGTTGGTTTAGGGTAGCTTATGAGAAAATCATTTTACACTTGGCTCATGACTGAGCGCAATCCTAAAAGTAACAGTCCTAAGGCTATCCTGGCAGACCTCGCTTTTGAAGAGTCAGCTTTTCCAAAACACACAGATGATTTTGATGAGGTCAGTCGATTTTTGGAGGAACATGCCAGTTTCTCTTTTAATCTGGGGGATTTTGACAGCATTTGGCAAGAATACTTAGAACACTAAATAAATTGAGATTGAGTAGCAATTTTTCAGTCTCTTTGCTATAATAAAAAGAAATAAAAGAATTAGAGAGGTTCTTTATTTGAAGGAACATTCAATTGACATTCAACTGAGTCATCCAGATGACCTGTTTCATCTTTTTGGTTCCAATGAACGCCATCTTCGTTTGATGGAAGAAGAGCTTGATGTGGTGATTCATGCCCGTACGGAGATTGTCCAGGTTTTGGGAGAAGAGACTGCCTGTGAGGAAGCTCGTCAGGTTATTCAAGCTCTTATGGTCTTGGTGAACCGTGGGATGACCGTTGGTACGCCAGATGTGGTGACTGCGATTAGCATGGTCAAAAATGATGAAATTGACAAGTTTGTCGCCCTTTACGAAGAAGAAATCATTAAAGACAATACAGGGAAACCGATTCGTGTCAAAACCTTAGGTCAAAAACTTTATGTGGATAGTGTTAAGCAACACGATGTGACCTTTGGAATTGGGCCCGCAGGGACAGGGAAGACCTTTCTTGCAGTGACCTTGGCAGTGACAGCCCTTAAACGTGGCCAGGTCAAGCGGATTATCCTGACTCGTCCAGCAGTGGAAGCAGGAGAGAGTCTAGGTTTTCTTCCGGGTGATCTTAAGGAGAAGGTGGATCCTTACCTTCGACCTGTTTATGATGCCTTGTATCAGATTCTTGGGAAAGACCAAACGACTCGTCTCATGGAGCGTGAAATTATCGAGATTGCGCCCCTTGCCTATATGCGTGGCCGGACCTTGGATGATGCCTTTGTCATTCTCGATGAAGCGCAAAATACGACCATCATGCAGATGAAGATGTTCTTGACTCGTTTAGGCTTTAATTCTAAAATGATTGTCAATGGAGATATTAGTCAGATTGACTTGCCACGTAATGTCAAGTCCGGTTTGATTGATGCCCAGGAGAAACTCAAGAACATTCACCAAATCGACTTTGTTCATTTTTCAGCTAAGGATGTGGTTCGCCATCCAGTTGTCGCTCAGATTATCCGAGCTTATGAACCAGCTCCAGTGAAAAAGGCAGAGGGTGAAGAATTAGAGTCTCAACCTCTGTCTGAAGGATAGTTCTTTTGTAATTAAAGTTATCTCAATGCTAAGTATAAATTTGCTTTTTAACTATTTCATTCAATATCCTTATCTTAGTTAGAAACTTTTCAAGTGGTGGAATCCTATGGAATCAATTTTTGTAAAACTTGCCCAGTATCCGTCTATAGAAACAGAGCGCTTATTGCTTAGACCTGTAACCTTGGATGATGCGGAAGCTATGTTTGAGTATGCCTCAGACAGAGAAAATACGCGCTACACTTTTCAAATAAATCAAAGTTTGGAAGAAACCAAGAATAACATTGCTCAGTTCTACTTGGCCAATCCCTTGGGACGTTGGGGAATAGAACTAAAAAGCAATGGTCAGTTTATCGGAACCATTGATTTGCAAAAGATTGATCCTGTTCTTAAGAAGGCAGCTATTGGTTACATTATCAATAAAAAGTATTGGAATCAAGGTTTGACGACAGAAGCCAATCGTGCCGTGATTAAGCTGGCTTTTGAGAAGATTGGAATGAACAAGTTGACCGCACTTCACGATAAGGCTAATCCCGCGTCAGGAAAGGTCATGGAGAAATCAGGCATGCGTTTTTCTCATGCAGAACCATATGCTTGTATGGACCAGCATGAAGAAGGCCGAATCGTTACAAGAGTTCATTATGTATTGACCAAGGAAGACTATTTTGCAAATAAATAAGCAGTTGAAAAGAAATTTTCGACTGTTTTTTCTTCCTCTTACGAATAATCTAAGAGAGGAGAAAATATGGAAGCAATTATCGAAAAAATTAAAGAGTATAAAATCATCGTCATTTGTACTGGTCTGGGCTTGCTTGTAGGAGGATTTTTCCTGCTAAAACCAGCTCCACAAACACCTGTAAAAGAAACGAATTTACAGGCTGAAGTTGCAGCTGTTTCCAAGGATTCATTATCCGAAAAGGATCTGAAGAAGGAAGAGAAGGAAGAACCGGTTGAACAAGATCTAATCACAGTAGATGTCAAAGGTGCTGTCAAATCGCCGGGTATTTACGACTTACCAGTAGGTAGTCGGGTCAATGATGCTGTTCAAAAGGCGGGTGGTTTGACAGAGCAAGCAGACAGCAAGTCACTCAATCTCGCTCAGAAAGTTAGTGATGAGGCTCTGGTTTACGTTCCAACTAAGGGAGAAGAAGCAGCAAGTCAGCAGATTGGTTCTGGGACAGCTTCTTCAACGAGCAAGGAAAAGAAAATCAATCTCAATAAGGCCAGTCTGGAAGAACTCAAGCAGGTCAAGGGTCTGGGAGGAAAACGTGCTCAGGATATTATCGACCATCGTGAATCAAATGGAAAGTTCAAGTCGGTTGATGAACTCAAGAAGGTTTCTGGCATTGGTGCTAAAACGATAGAAAAGCTAAAAGACTATGTTACAGTGGATTAAGAATTTCCCTATTCCCCTAATCTATCTGAGTTTTCTGTTGCTCTGGCTTTATTACGCCATTTTCTCAGCATCCTATCTTGCTTTGTTGGGCTTCGTTTTTCTGATAGTCTGTCTCTTTATCCAATTTCCTTGGAAATCTGCTGGAAAAGTTCTAGTGATTTGCGGCATCTTTGGATTTTGGTTTGTTTTTCAAAATTGGCAACAGAGTCAAGCTAGTCAAAATCTAGCGGATTCTGTTGAAAGGGTACGGATTTTGCCCGACACTATTAAGGTAAATGGTGATAGTCTATCCTTTCGTGGCAAGGCTGACAGCCGTACCTTCCAAGTCTATTATAAACTCCAGTCCGAGAATGAAAAAGAAGACTTTCAAGTCTTAACAGACATTAATGAGATAGAACTTGAAGGAAAACTTTCGGAGCCAGAAGGGCAGAGAAATTTTGGAGGCTTTGACTACGAAGCCTATCTGAAGACTCAGGGAATTTACCAGACTCTCAATATCAAAAAAATACAGTCACTTAAAAAGGTTGGCAGTTGGGATATAGGTGAAAACCTGTCCAGCTTACGTCGAAAGGCTGTAGTTTGGATTAAGACGCACTTTCCAGACCCTATGCGCAACTACATGACGGGGCTCTTGCTAGGACATCTGGACACAGATTTTGAGGAGATGAATGAGCTTTATTCTAGTCTAGGAATTATCCATCTTTTTGCCTTGTCGGGCATGCAGGTAGGCTTTTTCATGGACGGATTTAAGAAACTTCTCTTGCGATTGGGCTTGACCCAAGAAAAGTTGAAATGGCTGACTTATCCCTTTTCCCTTATCTATGCTGGTCTGACAGGATTTTCAGCCTCGGTCATTCGCAGTCTTTTGCAAAAGCTACTGGCTCAACATGGTGTTAAGGGCTTGGATAATTTTGCCCTGACTGTGCTTGTCCTCTTTATCGTCATGCCCAACTTTTTCTTGACAGCAGGAGGAGTCTTGTCCTGCGCCTATGCTTTTATCTTGACCATGACCAGCAAAGAAGGAGAGGGCCTCAAGGCTGTTGCTAGAGAAAGTCTAGTCATTTCCTTGGGAATATTGCCCATTTTATCTTTCTATTTTGCAGAATTTCAGCCTTGGTCTATCCTTTTGACCTTTGTCTTTTCCTTTCTATTTGACTTGGTCTTCTTACCTCTCTTGTACATCTTATTTATCCTTTCCTTTCTCTATCCAGTCATTCAGCTGAACTTTATCTTTGAGTGGTTGGAGGGGACTATTCGCTTGGTATCGCAGGTGGCAAGTAGGCCTCTGGTCTTTGGACAACCCAATGCATGGCTGTTGATACTAATATTAATTTCTTTGGCTTTGGTCTATGATTTGAGGAAAAATACCAAAAGAGCAGCTGGATTCAGCTTACTTATTGTTAGTCTCTTTTTCTTGACCAAGCATCCACTGGAAAATGAAATCACCATGCTGGATGTGGGGCAATGCGAAAGTCTTTTCCTACGGGATGTAACTGGGAAAACGATTCTCATAGATGTAGGAGGTAAAGCAGAATCTGACAAGAAAATTCAAGCTTGGCAGGAAAAGGCGACGACCAGCAATGCCCAGCGAAACTTGATTCCCTATCTTAAAAGTCGAGGAGTAGCCAAGATTGACCAGCTGATTTTGACCAACACAGACAAGGAACATATTGGAGATTTGTTGGAGGTGGCTAAGGCTTTCCATGTAGGCGAAATTTTGGTGTCCAAAGGCAGTTTGAAGCAGAAGCAATTTGTGGCAGAACTACAGGCGACTCAAACCAAGGTGCGTAGTGTGACAGCAGGAGAGAACTTGCCAATTTTCGGAAGTCAGTTAGAAGTCCTATCTCCAAGGAAAATGGGAGATGGAGGGCATGAAGACTCCCTAGTTCTGTATGGAAAACTCTTGGATAAGCACTTTCTTTTTACAGGAAATTTGGAGGAAAAAGGAGAGAAGGATTTTCTGAAGAACTATCCAGACCTAGAGGTTGATGTTTTGAAAGCTGGGCAACATGGCTCTAAAAAATCATCAAGTTCAGCCTTTCTAGAACAGCTTAAACCAGAGATTACACTCATTTCAGTTGGAAAGAACAATCGAACCAAACTACCCCATCAGGAAACCCTGACCCGACTGGAAGATATCAATAGCAAAGTTTACCGAACTGACCAGCAAGGAGCTATACGCTTTAAAGGGTGGAATAGTTGGAAAATAGAAAGCGTTCGATAGTAAGGACAAAGATGATATATTAGTAAAATAAACTAAAAATCTGTTGCATAATAATGATAAAAACGATATAATGAAAGCGTCTTCAACATTGATGATATAAAACCATTAAAAATTAGCAAAAATCGTTTAATTAGTTAGTTTATGATTATTGGTCTTTTTCAGTCCAGTATATCTATTGTAAGCGTTCTTGAAAGTTATCGGTATGATTGGAATACTGTTTGAGGATATAATACGAATTATCACAGTCTCGTTATGATAGATATGATGAGTATAACGTTGATGGTGGTTGAAATTACGATTTTTTAGAGACATAAATTATTACAACGGTGGTTGTTAATCTTTCAAGAGTGATAAAAAGGAGGGCAAGATATGTTGCAGCTTACTCATGTGACCTTAAAAACGCGACAAGTCATCTTACAAGATGTTGATTTTACATTTGAAAAGGGTAGGATTTATGGTATTCTTGCTATAAATGGCTCTGGAAAGACGACCCTGTTCCGCGCCATTAGCAATTTAATTCCTATAAGTAGTGGAAATATCGCAGCCCCTCCTTCTTTATTTTATTATGAGAGTATTGAATGGCTGGATGAAAACTTAAGTGGGATGGACTACCTTCGTCTTATCAAAAACATCTGGAAGTCAGGTCTGAACTTGAGGGATGAAATTGCCTATTGGGAAATGTCTGACTATATCAGTCTTCCCATTCGCAAGTATTCCTTAGGCATGAAGCAACGCTTGGTGATTGCCATGTATTTCCTCAGTCAGGCGAAATGCTGGCTTATGGATGAGATTACAAATGGCTTAGATGAGTATTATCGACAGAAGTTTTTTGATAGGCTAGCACAAATCGATAGACAAGATCAGCTGGTTCTTTTAAGTTCCCACTATAAGGAAGAGTTGGTTGATGTCTGCGATAGAGTAGTAACCATTCATCGGGGAAAGATAGAAGAGGTTTAGTTTATGAAAGATGTTAGTCTATTTTTATTAAAAAAAGTTTTCAAAAGTCGCTTAAACTGGATTATCTTAGCTTTATTTGTATCTGGACTCGGTGTTACCTTTTATTTTAATAGTCAGACTGCAAACTCCGTCAGCTTGGAGAGCGAGTTGGAAACCCGTCTTGTAAAAGATGAGAGAGTCATCAATGAATATGAAGAGAAACTCTCCCAAATATCTGATACCAACTCGGAGGAATACCAGATTGCTAAAATTAATTTAGAATCGGAAAAAAATCTTTTGACTCAAAAGAAAGAAATTTTGGCTTTGTTAAGAGAAGGACGCTGGAAAGAAGCCTACTATTTGCAGTGGCAAGCTGAGGAAAAGAGTTATGAAATTGTATCGAAGCAACCGACTTCTAGTTCTGACTTAAAAATGGCGGTTGACCGTGAACGAAAGACTTACCAAGCCCTATATCCCTTGAACATAAAAGCCCACAATTTAGTTTATCCGACCCACGGGATTGATCAGATTGTCTGGATTTTAGAGGCTATCATCCCAAGCTTGTTTGTGGTTGCTATTATTTTTATGCTAACGCAACTATTTGCAGAAAGATATCAAAATCATCTGGACACAGCTCACTTATATCCTTTTTCAAAAGTTACATTTGCAATATCTTCTCTTGGAGTTGGAGTGGGATATGTAAGTGTGCTGTTTATCGGAATCAGCGGATTTTCTTTTCTAGTAGGAAGTCTGATAAGTGGTTTTGGACAGTTAGATTATCCCTACCCGATTTATAGCTTAACGAATCAAGAGGTAACTATTGGAAAGATACAGGATGTGTTATTTCCTAGCTTGTTCTTAGCTTTCTTAGCCTTTATCGTCATTGTGGAAGTAGTGTACTTGATTGCTTACTTTTTCAAGACAAAAATGCCTGTCCTCTTTCTTTCACTCATTGGGATTGTTGGCTTATTGTTTGGCATCCAAACAATTCAGCCTCTTCAAAGGATTGCACATCTGATTCCCTTTACTTACTTGCGTTCAGTGGAGATTTTATCTGGAAGATTACCTAAGCAAATTGATAATGTCAATCTGAATTGGGGTATGGGGCTAGTCTTACTTCCTTGCCTGATTATCCTTTTGTTAGTGGGGATTCTATTTATCGAAAGATGGGGAAGTTCACGTAAAAAGGAAGTTTTTAATAGGTTTTAGCATTCCTATAGGGAAGGTGTGGAAAAACTAATACAGAGAGGGAATCAAGTTGTTTCTCTCTTTTTGATTAGGAAATCAAAGCAAAATACAAACACAAACTTTTCAAAAAAATAACTTTTTATCTTGACAAGTGCTAGAAAACTTGGTATCATATAAAAGTTGAGAAAAGCAGAAGTGAGAGCTTCTCGCCTTGTGACATTAAGTTGCCTGGCCCTACGGATGAAAAGTTTCTAAGAAACGCTATCATAACGTGCGGGCTTGTATATTTACGAGTCCGCTATTGTTTTTCTCTAATAAAACAAAAGAGGTGAAAACCATAGCAAAGCAAGACTTATTCATCAATGATGAGATTCGTGTACGTGAAGTTCGCTTGATTGGTCTTGAAGGAGAGCAGCTAGGCATCAAGCCACTCAGTGAAGCGCAAGCTTTGGCTGATAACGCTAATGTTGACCTAGTATTGATTCAACCCCAAGCCAAACCACCTGTTGCAAAAATTATGGACTACGGTAAGTTCAAATTTGAGTACCAGAAGAAGCAAAAAGAACAACGTAAAAAACAAAGTGTTGTTACTGTGAAAGAAGTTCGTCTAAGTCCAACGATTGACAAGGGTGACTTTGATACAAAACTTCGCAATGCACGCAAATTCCTTGAAAAAGGAAATAAAGTTAAGGTATCTATTCGCTTTAAGGGTCGTATGATTACCCATAAAGAGATTGGTGCAAAAGTTTTAGCCGAGTTTGCTGAAGCAACTCAAGATATTGCCATCATCGAACAACGTGCTAAAATGGATGGACGTCAAATGTTCATGCAATTGGCGCCAGCGACTGACAAAAAATAATTGTCAGAAAGTTAAATAAAGGAGAAAAAATCATGCCAAAACAAAAAACACACCGCGCATCAGCTAAACGTTTCAAACGTACAGGTTCTGGTGGACTTAAACGTTTCCGTGCTTACACTTCTCACCGTTTCCACGGAAAAACTAAGAAACAACGTCGTCATCTTCGTAAAGCATCTATGGTGCATTCAGGAGACTACAAACGTATCAAAGCAATGCTTACTCGCTTGAAATAATAGCTTGACTGTAAGTAAACAATTCTAGGAAATATTTGGAGGAAATAAAACATGGCACGTGTTAAAGGTGGCGTTGTATCACGCAAACGTCGTAAACGTATTCTTAAATTAGCAAAAGGTTACTATGGAGCTAAACACATCTTGTTCCGTACTGCAAAAGAACAAGTAATGAACTCTTACTACTATGCATACCGTGACCGTCGTCAGAAAAAACGTGACTTCCGCAAATTGTGGATCACTCGTATCAACGCGGCAGCTCGTATGAACGGACTTTCATACTCACAATTGATGCATGGTTTGAAATTGGCTGAGATCGAAGTTAACCGTAAAATGCTTGCTGACTTGGCTGTTAACGATGCAGCAGCTTTCACAGCTCTTGCAGATGCAGCTAAAGCAAAACTTGGTAAATAATAACTGATAAGACTGGAACAGGATTGTCCCAGTCTTTTTAAAAATAAAGGAGACAAATATGGCTTCAAAAATGCTACACACTTGCTTGCGAGTAGAAAACCTTGAAAAATCAATCGCATTTTATCAAGATGCTTTTGGATTTAAAGAATTGCGTCGCAGAGATTTTCCAGATCATGCCTTCACGATTGTTTATCTAGGTCTTGAGGGTGACGACTATGAGTTGGAGTTGACTTATAACTACGATCACGGTCCTTATGTGGTTGGAGATGGGTTTGCCCACATCGCCCTAAGTACACCTGATCTTGAAGCTCTTCATCAAGAGCACAGTGCAAAAGGCTATGAAGTGACTCAGCCAAATGGTCTACCAGGAACTGCACCTAACTATTACTTTGTTAAAGACCCTGATGGCTACAAGGTTGAAGTCATTCGTGAAAAATAATCTCGTGAGGTCAAGTAGAATGTTCGTTTTCTACTTGACTTTTTTTAACTGAAAGAGTATACTAGTAAAAATTTAACCTTTAAGGGGAGTCCAGAGAGACTCACAAGGTGTCAGATAAAAGAATAGTACAATTTTCTAGAGGAGACTTTTTGAGTGTGCTCTCTTGTGTTGTACGATTTTAACTGAGGCCTTGCACTAGCAAGGTCTTTTCTTTGTCTGGTCCCCTTAAAATTTAAGGAGGAAAAGTCATGAATCCCACATGTAAGAAACGTTTGGGTGCCATCCGTTTGGAAACCATGAAGGTGGTTGCACAAGAGGAAATCGCGCCAGCAATCTTTGAATTAGTTCTAGAAGGGGAAATGGTTGAAGCCATGCGAGCAGGCCAATTTCTACATCTGCGTGTGCCGGATGATGCCCATCTTTTGCGTCGTCCTATTTCAATTTCGTCTATTGATAAGGTAAACAAGCAGTGTCATCTTATTTATCGGATTGAGGGGGCTGGGACAGCTATTTTTTCAACCTTAGGTCAGGGAGATACTCTTGATGTGATGGGGCCTCAGGGAAATGGTTTTGACTTGTCTGACCTAGACAGTCAGAGCCAGGTTCTCCTTGTTGGTGGGGGAATTGGTGTTCCCCCCTTGCTTGAAGTGGCCAAGGAATTGCATGCGCGTGGTGTGAAAATAGTGACAGTTCTCGGTTTTGCTAATAAGGATGCTGTTATTTTAGAGACGGAATTGTCCCAATATGGGCAGGTTTTTGTAACGACAGATGATGGTTCTTATGGCATTAAGGGGAATGTTTCTGTCCTTATCAATGATTTAGATAGTCAATTTGATGCTGTTTACTCATGTGGGGCTCCAGGAATGATGAAGTATATCAATCAAACCTTTTATGACCACCCAAGAGCCTATCTATCTCTGGAATCTCGTATGGCCTGTGGGATGGGGGCTTGCTATGCCTGCGTCCTAAAAGTACCAGAAAGTGAGACTATCAGTCAACGCGTCTGTGAAGATGGCCCTGTGTTCCGAACAGGAACAGTTCTATTATAAGGAGAAAATTATGACTACAAATCGTTTACAAGTTTCTCTGCCTGGATTAGACTTGAAAAATCCGATTATTCCAGCATCAGGCTGTTTTGGTTTTGGTCAGGAGTATGCCAAGTATTATGATTTAGATCTTTTAGGTTCTATTATGATTAAGGCAACGACCCTTGAACCACGTTTTGGGAATCCAACTCCCAGGGTTGCAGAGACACCTGCTGGTATGCTCAATGCAATCGGCCTTCAAAATCCTGGTTTAGAAGCTGTTTTAGCTGAAAAACTGCCTTGGCTGGAAAGAGAATATCCAAATCTTCCTATTATCGCCAATGTAGCTGGTTTTTCAAAACAAGAGTATGCGGCCGTTTCTCGTGGTATTTCCAAGGCAGCTAATGTGAAGGCTATTGAGCTCAATATTTCTTGTCCCAATGTTGACCACTGTAATCACGGACTTTTGATTGGTCAAGATCCAGATTTAGCTTATGATGTGGTGAAAGCAGCTGTCGAAGCCTCAGATGTGCCAGTTTATGTCAAACTGACCCCTAGTGTGACGGATATCGTCACCGTCGCAAAAGCAGCAGAGTATGCGGGAGCAAGTGGCTTAACCATGATTAATACTCTTGTTGGAATGCGCTTTGACCTCAAAACCAGAAAACCAATCTTGGCCAATGGAACAGGTGGAATGTCTGGTCCAGCAGTATTTCCAGTAGCCCTCAAACTCATCCGCCAAGTTGCTCAAACAACAGACCTGCCCATCATTGGAATGGGGGGAGTGGATTCGGCAGAAGCTGCCCTAGAAATGTATCTGGCTGGAGCATCGGCTATTGGAGTTGGAACAGCCAACTTTACCAATCCATATGCCTGTCCTGATATTATCGAAAATTTACCAAAAGTTATGGATAAATATGGCATCAGCAGTCTAGAAAATCTACGCAAGGAAGTAAAAGAGTCTTTGAAGTAAACTGCAATCAATCTGTTCTTGATTTTTATTAGTTTGTAATGTTGATTATAGAGAATTTTGATATAATGAAATGAGTAAGAACAGAGGAAGTAAATTAATGAAGAAATTGAAATTTATTTTTTTAGCCCTGCTATTTTTCTTAGCCAGACCAGAGAGTGCAATGGCTAGTGATGGTACTTGGCAAGGAAAACAATACCTGAAAGCAGATGGTAGTCCAGCAGCTAATGAGTGGGTTTTTGATGCTCACTATCAATCTTGGTTTTATATAAAAGCAGATGCTAACTATGCTGAAAATGAATGGCTAAAGCAAGGTGACGACTACTTTTACCTCAAATCTGGTGGCTATATGGCCAAATCAGAATGGATAGAAGACAAGGGAGCCTTTTATTATCTTGACCAAAATGGAAAGATGAAAAGAAATGCTTGGGTAGGTGCTTCCTATGTTGGTTCAACAGGTGCCAAGGTAATAGAAGATTGGGTCTATGATTCTCGATACGATGCTTGGTTTTATATCAAAGCAGATGGACAACACGCAGAGAAAGAATGGCTCCAAATTAAAGGGAAGGACTATTATTTCAAATCCGGTGGTTATTTACTGACAAGTCAGTGGATTGACCAGGCTTATGTGAATGCTAGTGGTGCCAAAGTACAGCAAGGTTGGCTTTTTGACAAACAATACCAATCTTGGTTTTACATTAAAGAAAATGGGAATCATGCTGATAAAGAATGGATTTTCGAAAATGGTCACTATTATTATCTCAAATCTGGTGGCTATATGGCAGCCAATGAATGGATTTGGGATAAAGAGTCATGGTTTTACCTCAAGTCTGATGGCAAAATGACTGAGAAAGAATGGTTATACGATTCTAAAAGTCAAGCCTGGTACTACTTCAAATCTGGTGGCTACATGGCGAAAAATGAGACAGTAGATGGTTATCAGCTTGGAAGCGACGGTAAATGGCTTGGAGAGAAAGCTACAAATGAAAATGTTGCGTACTATCAAGTAGTGCCTGTCACAGCAAATATCTATAATGCAGATGGTGAAAAGCTGTCCTATATATCGCAAGGTAGTGTCGTCTGGCTAGATAAGGATAGAAAAAGTGATGATAAGCGCCTGGCTATTACTGTTTCTGGTTTGTCAGGCTATATGAAAACAGAAGATTTACAAGCACTAGATGCTAGTAAGGACTTTATCCCTTATTATGAGAGTGATGGCCACCGTTTTTATCACTATGTGGCTCAGAATGCTAGTATCCCAGTAGCTTCTCATCTTTCTGATATGGAAGTAGGCAAGAAATATTATTCGGCAGATGGCCTGCATTTTGATGGTTTTAAGCTTGAAAATCACTTCCTTTTCAAAGATTTGACAGAGACTACAAATTATAGTGCTGAAGACTTGGATAAGGTATTTAGTCTGCTAAACATTAACAATAGCCTCTTAGAAAATAAGGGCGCTACTTTTAAGGAAGCTGAAGAACATTACCATATCAATGCCCTCTATCTCCTTGCCCATAGTGCCTTAGAAAGCGACTGGGGACGAAGTAAGATTGCCAAAGATAAGAATAATTTCTTTGGAATTACAGCCTATGATACGACTCCTTACCTTTCTGCTAAGAAATTTGATGATGTGGATAAGGGAATTTTAGGTGCAACTAAGTGGATTAAGGAAAATTATATCGATAGGGGCAGAACCTTCCTTGGAAACAAGGCATCTGGTATGAATGTGGAATATGCCTCAGACCCTTATTGGGGCGAAAAAATTGCTAGTGTGATGATGAAAATCAATGAGAAACTAGGTGGTAAAGATTAGTCCTATAATTGGATATGATTTGAGTATAATACTCAATGAAAATCAAAGAGCAAACTAGGAAACTAGCCGCAGGTTGCTCAAAACACTGTTTTGAGGTTGTAGATAAGACTGACGAAGTCAGTCACATATATACGGCAAGGCGACGTTGACGTGGTTTGAAGAGATTTTCGAAGAGTATAAGCTAAAAATCCTGATTTCAAGTCGAATCAGGATTTTTTCATAGATGCGATTTTTTCGGGGTTTGGTGTGACACGGAGGGTCTTTTGTCCTGTGTAAGTGACAAAGCCTGGTTTTCCACCAGTTGGTTTGTTGAGTTTCTTGACTTCAATCATATCTACCTGCACCAGATTTGATAGGCGCCCTTGAGAGAAATAGGCGGCCAGTTCTGCCGCGTCTGTCTTGACTTCATCAGATGGCTCAAGATTGCCTGATATGACAACATGGCTTCCAGGGATATCCTTGGCATGGAACCAAAGTTCTTCCTTGCGGGCCATTTTAAAGGTTAGTTCCTCATTTTGCAAGTTATTGCGTCCGACAAAGATGATGGTTTTACCATCACTGGCCAGATATTGTTCTGGTTTTTTGCGTTTCTGGATTTTCTCTCGTTGTCTTCTACGGATAAAGCCGGTTTGAATCAATTCTTCACGGATTTCAGCGATTTCTTCTAGTCCAGCTTGGTTGAGCACAGTCTCCACACTTTCTAGATAAAGAATGGTTGCCTTGGTTTCCTCAATCAGCTCAGTAAGGTATTTGACAGCTTCTTTGAGTTTCTGGTAACGCTTAAAATAGCGTTGGGCATTCTGGTTGGGAGTCAAGGCCTTATCAAGCGCAATGGTGATAGGTTGGTTGGTATAGTAGTTGTCTAGGATAACCTGGTCTTGGTCGTTAGGCACTTGGTGGAGGAAGGTTGTCAGCAATTCCCCTTTTTGGCGAAATTCCTCCGCATTGTCTGTCGCCAGTAACTCTTTTTCTTGTTTTTTCAGCTTATGGCGATTTTTTTGAAGTTCATTTTCAACACGACGAATGAGTTCACTGGCTTGCTGTTTGACGCGGTCCCGTTCAGCTTTGTCCTTATAGTAGGTGTCTAGCAAATCAGAAAGACTGGTAAAAGGCTCTCCCACTTGATTTTCAAAAGGAACTGGACTGAAGGAAGTCTCTGTCAAGCAAGGCTTGGTCTCTTGACTGAAAAAGTTACGGAAAGTGGACAGTTTATCACTAACCAGAATGTTTTCCAATTCATTTGCTGTATCACGTCCCAAACCTTGAAAGAGGTTTTGAAGATTTTTTGCTGTTAGTTCTTGGGTTTGCAGGATTTCAAAGAGTTTCTCATCCTTGACAGTAAAAGGATTGAGAGATTCGGTACTTGGCGGAGCGATATAGGTTGATCCCGGAAGTAAGGTGCGGTAGCTATTTTGTGAAAAGCCGACGTGTTTAATAACTTCGAGGATTTTATGACTGCTTTTATCGACCAGTAGAATATTACTGTGTTTACCCATGATTTCGATAATCAAGGTAGCCTGAATATGGTCTCCAATCTCGTTTTTATTGGAAACAGTGATTTCCACAATACGGTCATTTTCCACTTGCTCAATCGACTCAATCAGGGCACCCTGCAAATATTTTCTCAAAACCATGATAAAGGTAGAAGGCTGGGCTGGGTTTTCAAAAGTCGTTTGGGTCAGCTGAATGCGTCCAAAAACTGGATGGGCAGAAAGGAGCAGACGATGGCTTTGGCGATTGCTGCGGATTTGCAAGACCAACTCTTGTTCAAAAGGCTGATTGATTTTCTGAATGCGACCGTTCACTAACTCTCTTCGCAATTCCTCAACCATGTGGTGTAAAAAAAATCCGTCAAATGACATCGTTCTCTCCTTGTGATTGTATTCCATAGTATTATATCAAAAAGGTAGAATAAAATCATGGAAATGTGGTATAATAAAGCCAAGTAAAGAGAAACGAGAAGCACATGTATATTGAAATGGTAGATGAAACTGGTCAAGTTTCAAAAGAAATGTTGCAACAAACCCAAGAAATTTTGGAATATGCAGCCAAAAAATTAGGCAAAGAAGACAAGGAGATGGCAGTTACTTTTGTGACCAATGAGCGTAGTCATGAACTCAATCTGGAGTACCGTGACACGGACCGTCCGACAGACGTCATCAGCCTTGAGTATAAACCAGAGTTGGAAATTGCCTTTGACGAAGAGGACTTGCTTGAAAATCCAGAATTAGCAGAGATGATGTCTGAGTTTGATGCCTATATTGGAGAACTGTTCATCTCTGTCGATAAGGCTCATGAGCAGGCTGAGGAATATGGCCACAGCTTTGAGCGTGAGATGGGCTTCTTGGCAGTACACGGCTTTTTACATATCAACGGCTATGATCACTACACTCCAGAAGAAGAAGCGGAGATGTTCGGTTTACAAGAAGAAATTTTGACAGCCTATGGACTCACAAGACAATAAACGAAAATGGAAAAATCGTGACCTGATATCCAGTTTAGAATTTGCCATTACAGGAATTTCTACTGCTATCAAGGAAGAACGCAATATGCGAAAACATGCAGTGACGGCTCTAGTGGTCATCCTTGCAGGTTTTATTTTTCAGGTGTCACGAATCGAATGGCTCTTTCTCCTATTGAGCATTTTCTTGGTAGTAGCCTTTGAAATTATCAACTCTGCTATTGAAAATGTGGTGGATTTGGCCAGTCACTATCACTTTTCCATGCTGGCTAAAAATGCCAAGGATATGGCGGCTGGCGCGGTATTAGTGGTCTCTCTTTTCGCAGCCTTAACAGGCGCATTGATTTTTCTCCCACGAATCTGGGATTTAATATTTTAAACAGTAAGAGGAAATTATGACTTTTAAATCAGGCTTTGTAGCCATTTTAGGACGTCCCAATGTTGGGAAGTCAACTTTTTTAAATCACGTTATGGGACAAAAGATTGCCATCATGAGTGACAAGGCGCAGACAACGCGCAACAAAATCATGGGAATTTATACTACCGATAAGGAGCAAATCGTCTTTATCGACACGCCAGGAATTCACAAGCCTAAAACGGCTCTTGGAGATTTCATGGTCGAATCTGCCTACAGCACCCTTCGTGAAGTGGATACAGTTCTATTTATGGTACCTGCGGATGAGGCGCGTGGTAAGGGGGACGACATGATTATCGAGCGTCTCAAGGCTGCCAAGGTTCCTGTTATTCTAGTGGTGAACAAGATTGATAAGGTTCACCCAGACCAGCTTTTGTCTCAGATTGATGATTTCCGTAATCAGATGGATTTCAAGGAAATCGTTCCTATCTCAGCCCTTCAAGGAAATAACGTGTCTCGTCTAGTGGATATTTTGAGTGAAAATCTGGACGAAGGTTTCCAGTATTTCCCGTCTGATCAAATCACAGACCATCCAGAACGTTTCTTGGTTTCAGAAATGGTTCGTGAGAAGGTTCTTCATTTAACGCGTGAAGAGATTCCTCACTCAGTTGCTGTAGTTGTGGATTCTATGAAACGAGACGAAGAGACAGACAAGGTGCACATCCGTGCAACCATCATGGTGGAGCGTGATAGTCAAAAAGGGATTATCATCGGTAAAGGTGGTGCTATGCTTAAGAAAATTGGTAGCATGGCCCGTCGTGATATCGAGCTCATGCTAGGAGACAAGGTCTTCCTAGAAACTTGGGTCAAGGTCAAGAAAAACTGGCGTGATAAAAAGCTAGATTTGGCTGACTTTGGCTATAATGAAAAAGAATATTAAGTAGAGGTGGGCTCATGCCTGCTTCTTGTTTTTACAGAAGGAGGACGTATGCCTGAATTACCTGAGGTTGAAACTGTTCGCCGTGGCTTAGAAAAATTGATTTTGGGTAAAAAGATTTCTAGTGTAGAGATTCGTTATCCCAAGATGATGAAGACAGATTTGAACGAGTTTCAAAAGGAAGTGCCTGGTCAAGTTGTTGAGTCAATGGGACGTCGTGGCAAATATTTACTTTTCTACTTGACAGACAAGGTCTTGATTTCCCATTTGCGGATGGAGGGCAAGTATTTTTACTATCCGGACCAGGTTCCTGAACGCAAGCACTCCCATGTTTTCTTCCAGTTTGAGGACGGTGGAACTCTTGTTTATGAGGATGTACGCAAGTTTGGTACTATGGAACTATTGTCTCCTGACCTTTTGGAAGCCTACTTTATTTCTAAAAAACTAGGGCCTGAACCAAGCGAAGAAGAATTTGATGTGCAGGTCTTTCAAGCTGCCCTAGCTAAGTCCAAAAAGCCTATCAAATCCCATCTCTTAGACCAGACCTTGGTAGCTGGCCTTGGGAATATCTATGTGGATGAGGTTCTCTGGCGAGCTCAGGTTCATCCAGCTAGACCTTCCTACACTTTGACGACAGAAGAAGCGGCAGCCATTCATGACCAGACCATTGCTGTTTTGGGTCAGGCTGTTGAAAAGGGTGGCTCAACCATTCGGACCTATACCAATGCCTTTGGGGAAGATGGAACCATGCAGGCTTTTCATCAGGTCTATGACAAGGCTGGTCAAAAATGCTCACGCTGTGGTACCATCATTGAGAAAATCCAAATAGGCGGACGAGGCACCCACTTTTGTCCTCAGTGCCAAAGGAGGGGCTGATGGGAAAAATCATCGGATTCACTGGGGGAATTGCCTCAGGTAAGTCAACTGTGACAAATTTTCTAAGAAAGCAAGGCTTTCAAGTGGTGGATGCCGACGCTCTTGTTCACCAACTACAGAAACCTGGTGGTCGTCTATTTCAGGCTCTAGTACAGCACTTTGATCAAAAAATCATCCTTGAAAATGGAGAACTCAATCGCCCTCTCCTGGCTAGTCTCATCTTTCCAAATCCTGAAGAACGAGAATGGTCTAAGCAAATCCAAGGAGAGATTATTCGTGAAGAACTGGCTACTTTGAGAGACCAGTTTGCTCAGACAGAAGAGATTTTCTTCATGGATATTCCTTTGCTTTTTGAGCAGGACTACAGCGCTTGGTTTGATGAGACGTGGTTGGTCTATGTGGATCGAGATATCCAAGTAGAACGTTTAATGAAAAGAGATCATTTGTCCCAAGATGAAGCTGAGTCTCGTCTGGCAGCCCAGTGGCCTTTAGAAGAAAAGAAAGATTTGGCCAGCCATGTTCTAGACAACAATAGAAATCTGGACCAGCTTCTTAATCAAGTGCGTATCCTTCTTGAGGGAGGTAGCCAAGATGACAGAGATTAACTGGAAGGATAATTTGCGCATTGCCTGGTTTGGTAATTTTCTGACTGGAGCAAGTATTTCTCTGGTTGTCCCCTTTATGCCCATCTTTGTGGAAAATCTAGGTGTAGGGAGTGAGCAAGTCGCTTTTTATGCAGGCTTAGCTATTTCTGTCTCTGCTATTTCAGCGTCGCTCTTTTCTCCTATCTGGGGCATCCTTGCTGACAAATACGGTCGAAAACCCATGATGATTCGGGCTGGGCTTGCCATGACCATTACTATGGGAGGCTTGGCCTTTGTCCCAAATATCTATTGGTTGATCTTTCTTCGTTTATTAAACGGTGTATTTGCAGGATTTGTTCCCAATGCAACGGCCTTGATAGCCAGTCAGGTTCCCAAGGAGAAATCAGGCTCTGCTTTAGGTACTTTGTCTACAGGTGTAGTTGCAGGTACTCTAACTGGCCCTTTTATCGGGGGCTTTATCGCAGAATTATTTGGCATTCGAACAGTTTTCTTACTGGTTGGTAGTTTTCTGTTCTTAGCTGCTATTTTGACTATTTGCTTTATCAAGGAAGATTTTAAACCAGTAGCCAAGGAAAAGGCTATTCCAACAAAGGAATTATTTACCTCGGTTAAATATCCCTATCTTTTGGTCAATCTCTTTCTAACTAGTTTTGTCATCCAATTTTCAGCCCAATCGATTGGCCCTATCTTAGCTCTTTATGTACGCGACTTAGGACAGACAGAGAATCTTCTTTTTGTCTCTGGTTTGATTGTGTCCAGCATGGGCTTTTCCAGCATGATGAGTGCAGGAGTCATGGGTAAGCTAGGTGACAAGGTGGGCAATCATCGTCTCTTGGTTGTAGCCCAGTTTTATTCAGTTATCATCTATCTCCTCTGTGCCAATGCCTCTAGCCCCCTTCAATTAGGACTTTATCGTTTCCTCTTTGGATTGGGAACCGGTGCCTTGATTCCCGGAGTTAATGCCCTTCTCAGCAAGATGACGCCCAAAGCTGGTATTTCGAGGGTCTTTGCCTTCAATCAGGTATTCTTTTATCTGGGAGGTGTCGTTGGTCCCATGGCAGGTTCTGCAGTAGCAGGCCAATTTGGCTACCATGCTGTCTTTTATGCGACAAGCCTTTGTGTTGCCTTTAGTTGTCTCTTTAACCTGCTTCAATTTCGAACATTATTAAAAGTAAAGGAAATCTAGTGCGAGTAAAAATTAATCTCAAGTGCTCCTCTTGTGGCAGTATCAATTACCTAACTAGTAAAAATTCAAAAACCCATCCAGACAAGATCGAGGTTTTAAAGTATTGTCCCAAGGAAAGAAAAGTAATCCTACATCTTGAATCTAAGTAGATTTTATGGTAAAATAATAAGGATTTTAAGGAGTTTGATATGTATAACCTATTATTAACCATTTTATTAGTATTATCTGTTGTGATTGTGATTGCGATTTTCATGCAACCAACTAAAAACCAATCCAGCAATGTATTTGATGCCAGCTCAGGTGATTTGTTTGAACGCAGTAAAGCACGCGGTTTTGAAGCTGTAATGCAGCGTTTGACAGGGATTTTAGTCTTTTTCTGGCTAGCCATTGCCTTAGCATTGACGGTATTATCAAGTAGATAAGAAAATAATGGGCAGGACTAGGTCTTTGCCTCTTTTTATTTTTAAAGGATGTTTAAGAAGGTTTTGCAGTAAAAGAAAATTAAAAAATCTAGAAAGAAAATATGAAAGATAGAATAAAAGAATATTTGCAAGACAAGGGAAAGGTGACTGTCAATGACTTGTCTCAGGCTTTGGGAAAAGACGGGTCCAAGGATTTTCGTGAGTTGATTAAAACCTTGTCTCTGATGGAAAGAAAGCACCAGATACGCTTTGAAGAAGATGGAACTTTGACTTTGGAAGTCAAGAAAAAACATGAGATTACTCTCAAGGGGATTTTTCATGCCCATAAAAATGGCTTTGGTTTTGTTAGTCTAGAAGGGGAAGAGGACGACCTATTTGTAGGAAAAAACGATGTCAACTATGCTATTGATGGTGATACCGTTGAGGTCGTCATAAAGAAAGTCGCTGACCGCAACAAGGGAACAGCAGCGGAAGCAAAAATTATTGATATCTTAGAACACAGTCTGACAACAGTTGTCGGTCAAATCGTTCTGGATCAGGAAAAACCTAAGTATGCAGGCTACATCCGTTCGAAAAATCAGAAAATCAGCCAACCAATCTATGTTAAGAAACCAGCCCTTAAACTAGAAGGGACGGAAATTCTCAAGGTCTTTATCGACAAATACCCAAGTAAGAAACACGATTTCTTTGTGGCTAGTGTCCTCGATGTGGTGGGGCACTCGACGGATGTTGGAATTGATGTCCTTGAGGTTTTGGAGTCTATGGACATTGTATCCGAGTTTCCAGAAGCTGTTGTCAAGGAGGCAGAAAGTGTGCCGGATGCTCCGTCTCAAAAGGATATGGAAGATCGTCTGGATCTAAGAGATGAGATTACCTTTACCATTGACGGCGCTGATGCCAAAGACTTGGACGATGCAGTGCATATAAAGACTTTGAAAAATGGAAATATCGAACTCGGAGTTCACATTGCGGATGTTTCCTACTATGTGACCGAAGGTTCTGCCCTTGATAAGGAAGCCCTTAACCGCGCGACTTCTGTTTATGTGACAGATCGTGTGGTGCCAATGCTTCCAGAACGACTATCAAATGGCATTTGCTCTCTTAATCCTCAAGTTGACCGTCTGACCCAGTCTGCCATTATGGAAATTGATAAACATGGTCGTGTGGTCAATTACACCATTACACAAACGGTTATCAAGACAAGTTTTCGTATGACCTACAGTGATGTCAATGATATCCTAGCAGGTGACGAGGAGAAGAGGCAAGAATATAAGAAAATTGTTCCAAGTATCGAACTTATGGTCAAGCTCCATGAAATTTTAGAAAACATGCGTGTGAAACGTGGAGCCCTCAATTTCGATACCAATGAAGCCAAGATTTTAGTGGATAAACAAGGTAAGCCTGTTGATATTGTTCTTCGTCAGCGTGGTGTTGCCGAGCGCATGATTGAGTCCTTTATGTTGATGGCCAACGAAACAGTTGCTGAGCATTTTAGCAAGCTGGATTTGCCTTTCATCTACCGAATTCACGAAGAGCCTAAGGCTGAAAAAGTTCAGAAGTTTATTGATTATGCCTCAAGTTTTGGATTGCGGATTTATGGGACTGCCAGTGAGATTAGCCAGGAGGCCCTTCAAGATATCATGCGTACTGTTGAGGGAGAACCCTATGCGGATGTGTTGTCCATGATGCTTCTCCGTTCCATGCAGCAGGCTCGCTATTCAGAGCACAATCACGGTCACTATGGTCTAGCGGCTGATTATTACACTCACTTTACCAGCCCGATTCGCCGTTATCCGGACCTCCTTGTTCACCGCATGATTCGTGACTATGGCCGTTCTAAGGAAATAGCCGAGCATTTTGAGCAAGTGATTCCAGAGATTGCGACCCAGTCTTCCAACCGTGAGCGTCGTGCTATCGAGGCAGAACGTGAGGTCGAAGCCATGAAAAAGGCTGAGTACATGGAAGAATACGTTGGTGAAGAGTATGATGCGGTTGTGTCCAGTATCGTCAAATTTGGTCTCTTTGTTGAATTGCCAAACACGGTTGAGGGCTTGATTCACATCACAAATCTACCTGAATTTTATCATTTCAATGAGCGTAATTTGACCCTTCGTGGGGAGAAATCAGGTACAACCTTCCGTGTAGGTCAGCAAATCCGTATCCGAGTTGAAAGAGCCGATAAGATGACGGGTGAGATTGATTTCTCTTACATTCCAAGTGAATTTGATGTGATTGAAAAAGGCTTGAAACAGTCTAGTCGTAGTGAGAGAGGGCGTGGTTCAAGTCGTCGTTCAGATAAGAAGGAAGACAAGAGAAAATCAGGTCGTTCTAATGATAAGCGCAAGCATTTACAAAAAGATAAGAAGAAAAAGGGTAAGAAACCTTTTTATAAGGAAGTAGCTAAGAAAGGAGCTAAGCATGGCAAAGGGCGAGGGAAAGGTCGTCGCACAAAATAAAAAGGCGCGCCACGACTATACAATCGTAGATACGCTAGAGGCAGGAATGGTCCTGACTGGAACTGAAATCAAGAGTGTACGAGCTGCTCGAATCAATCTTAAGGATGGCTTTGCCCAAGTAAAAAATGGAGAAGTCTGGCTGAGCAATGTTCATATCGCGCCATACGAAGAGGGCAATATCTGGAACCAGGAACCGGAACGCCGTCGTAAACTCCTGCTCCATAAGAAACAAATTCAAAAATTGGAACAAGAGACCAAAGGGACAGGAATGACTCTGGTTCCCCTTAAGGTCTATATCAAAGATGGTTACGCTAAACTCCTTTTAGGACTTGCCAAAGGGAAGCATGACTATGATAAACGGGAGTCTATCAAGCGACGGGAGCAAAATCGTGACATCGCGCGTGTCATGAAAGCTGTCAATCAGCGATAAGATAAAAAGAGGAAATGAAAATGGAAAAACTAGTTGCCTATAAACGTATGCCCTTGTGGACTAAAGAAACCATGCCAGAGGCGGTTCAGCAAAAGCACAATACCAAGATTGGGACTTGGGGCAAGATTACTGTTTTAAAAGGAACTCTCAAGTTTATTGAGTTGACCGAAGAAGGGGAAGTTCTAGCTGAACACCTCTTTGAAGCAGGAGCAGACAATCCCATGGCGCAACCTCAAGCCTGGCACCGAGTGGAGGCTGCCACAGACGATGTGGAATGGTACTTGGAATTTTATTGTAAACCTGAGGACTATTTCCCTAAGAAATACAATACCAATCCTGTTCATTCAGAAGTTCTGGAAGCTATGCAAACAGTGAAACCGGGTAAAGCCTTGGATTTGGGCTGTGGTCAAGGTCGTAATTCTCTCTTTTTAGCCCAACAAGGTTTTGATGTGACAGCTGTGGATCAAAATGAACTGGCCCTTGAAATCTTGCAAAGCATTGTGGAGCAAGAAGACCTGGACATGCCAGTTGGTCTTTATGATATCAATTCAGCCAGCATTGGACAAGAATATGATTTTATCGTATCGACTGTTGTTCTCATGTTTTTGCAAGCGGACCGTATTCCAGCTATTATCCGAAACATGCAGGAACAGACTACGGTCGGTGGTTACAATCTTATCGTCTGTGCCATGGATACAGAGGATTATTCTTGCTCAGTCAACTTCCCATTCACCTTTAAAGAAGGGGAACTGGCAGACTATTACAAGGACTGGGAATTGGTCAAGTACAATGAAAATCCAGGACATCTGCACCGTCGCGATGAGAATGGCAATCGTATTCAACTACGCTTTGCGACCATGCTAGCTAAGAAAATCAAATAAACACACATGAAGATTAGGAATTTTCCTGATCTTTTTTCTTTTTTACGAATAATATATAAAAGGAGGGAAATCATGTTTGTTGCGAGAGATGCTAGAGGACAGTTGGTAAATGTGTTAGAGGATAGGCTCGAGAAACAAGCATATACCTGCCCCGCTTGTGGAGGTCAGCTCCGTTTGCGTCAAGGACCAAGTGTACGGACCCATTTTGCCCATAAATCTTTAAAAGACTGTGATTATTCCTCTGAAAATGAAAGTCCAGAACACCTGGCCAATAAGGAATCTCTCTATCAGTGGTTGAAAAAAGAGTCAGAGGTTCAATTAGAATACCCCCTTCCAGAACTTAAACAGATTGCGGATGTATTTGTAAATGGCAATCTGGCTTTAGAAGTTCAGTGTAGTCCCTTGCCTCAAAAAGTTCTTAAAGAGCGTAGTGAGGGCTATCGTAGTCAGGGTTACCAAGTACTGTGGTTGCTGGGTCAAAAACTGTGGCTCAAAGACCGCTTGACTCGTCTGCAACAAGGTTTTCTCTATTTCAGTCAAAATATGGGCTTTTATGTTTGGGAAGTAGACAAGGGAAAACAGGTTTTAAGACTCAAATACCTGATTTACCAAGACCTCCGTGGTAAACTCCATTATCAGATGAAGGAATTTCCCTATGGTCAGGCTGGTTTACTGGAAATATTGCGTCTTCCCTATAAGAAACAAAAAATATCTCATTTTACAGTGTCTGAGGATAAGGACATCTGTCGCTATATCCGGCAACAACTCTATTATCAAAATCCTTTTTGGATGAAAGAACAAGCAGAAGCCTATCAGAAGGGAGAAAATATCCTGACTTATGGGCTAAAAGAATGGTATCCACAAATTCGGCCAATAGTAGGCAAATTTTTCCAGATTGAGCAAGATTTGACCAGCTATTATCAGTATTTTTACACCTATTATCAAGAAAATCCTCAAAATGATTGGCAAAAGCTTTATCCACCAGCCTTTTATCAGCAATATTTCTTAAAAAATATGGTAGAATAGAAAGGATGGAGGAATCTAATGGTATTACAAAGACATGAAATAAATGAAAAAGATACATGGGATCTATCAACGATTTACCCAACTGACCAGGCTTGGGAAGAAGCCTTAAGGGATTTAACAGAAAAGTTGGAGACAGTAGCCCAGTATGAAGGCCATCTCTTGGATAGTGCGGATAGCCTACTCGAAATTACTGAATTTTCTCTTGAAATGGAACGCCAAATGGAGAAGCTTTACGTTTATGCTCATATGAAAAATGACCAAGATACACGTGAAGCCAAGTACCAAGAGTACTACGCCAAGGCAATGACTCTCTACAGCCAACTAGACCAAGCCTTTTCATTCTATGAGCCTGAATTTATGGAAATTAGTGAAGAGCAGTATGCTGACTTTTTAGAGGCTCAACCAAAATTGCAGGTTTATCAACACTATTTTGACAAACTTTTGCAAGGTAAGGACCACGTTCTTTCACAACGTGAAGAAGAATTATTGGCTGGAGCTGGTGAAATC
Source organism: bacterium (assembly GCA_905221065.1). Lineage (GTDB taxonomy): Bacteria > Bacillota > Bacilli > Lactobacillales > Streptococcaceae > Streptococcus. The sequence goes on along the minus strand of CAJNBS010000005.1, from coordinate 55,568 downwards.
TTTGGTTCGGCAAGTGAAACCTTCGCTATCTTGGACAATGCGGATATTGTATTCCCTTATGTCCTAGACGATGATGGTAAGGAAGTTCAGCTCTCTCATGGGACTTATACACGTTTGATGGAGTCTAAAAATCGTGAGGTTCGCCGTGGTGCTTATCAAGCCCTTTATGCGACTTATGAACAATTCCAACACACCTATGCCAAAACCTTGCAAACCAATGTTAAGGTGCAAAACTACCGTGCCAAGGTTCGCAACTACAAGAGTGCTCGTCATGCAGCCCTCGCAGCGAATTTTGTTCCAGAGAGTGTTTATGACAATTTGGTAGCAGCAGTTCGCAAGCATTTGCCACTCTTGCATCGCTATCTTAACCTTCGTTCAAAAATCTTGGGAATTTCAGACCTCAAGATGTACGATGTCTACACACCGCTTTCGTCTGTTGAATACAGTTTTACCTACCAAGAAGCCTTGAAAAAGGCAGAAGAGGCCTTGGCAGTCTTGGGTGAGGATTATTTGAGCCGTGTTAAACGTGCCTTCAGTGAGCGTTGGATTGATGTTTACGAAAACCAAGGCAAGCGTTCAGGTGCCTACTCTGGCGGTTCTTACGATACCAATGCCTTTATGCTCCTTAACTGGCAGGACAATCTAGACAATCTCTTTACCCTTGTCCATGAAACAGGTCACAGTATGCACTCAAGCTATACTCGTGAAACGCAGCCCTATGTTTACGGAGATTACTCTATCTTCTTGGCTGAGATTGCTTCAACTACCAATGAAAATATCTTGACGGAGAAATTGTTGGAAGAAGTGGAAGACGATGCAACGCGTTTTGCTATCCTCAATAACTTCCTAGATGGTTTCCGTGGAACAGTTTTCCGTCAAACTCAATTTGCTGAGTTTGAACACGCTATCCACCAAGCGGACCAAAATGGAGAAGTCTTGACAAGCGATTTCCTAAATAAACTCTACGCAGACTTGAATCAGGAGTATTATGGTTTGAGTAAGGAAGACAATCCTGAAATCCAATACGAGTGGGCCCGTATTCCACACTTCTACTATAACTACTATGTATACCAATATTCAACAGGTTTTGCAGCAGCCTCAGCCTTGGCTGAAAAGATTGTTCATGGTAGTCAAGAAGACCGTGACCGCTATATCGATTACCTCAAGGCAGGTAAGTCTGACTATCCACTCAATGTCATGAGAAAAGCTGGTGTTGATATGGAGAAGGAAGACTACCTCAACGATGCCTTTGCAGTCTTTGAACGCCGTTTAAATGAGTTTGAAGCCCTTGTTGAAAAATTGGGATTGGCATAAGATGGTTGAATCGTATAGTAAGAATGCCAACCATAACATGCGTCGTCCTGTTGTCAAAGAAGAAATTGTAGACTTGATGCGCCAGCGTCAAAAGCAAGTCACAGGTTCCTTGAAAGAATTGGAAGATTTTGCCCGTAAGGAAAATATTCCCATCATTCCACATGAAACGGTTGCTTATTTCCGTTTTCTCATGGAAATCATGCAACCTAAAAACATTCTGGAAATTGGGACGGCCATCGGGTTTTCAGCCCTCTTGATGGCGGAACATGCGCCAGATGCTAAGATTACAACTATTGACCGCAATCCAGAAATGATTGGTTTTGCCAAGGAAAATTTTGCTCAGTTTGACAGTCGCAAGCAAATTACTCTCCTAGAAGGAGATGCGGTAGATGTCTTATCAACCCTGACAGAGTCCTATGATTTCGTCTTTATGGATTCTGCTAAGTCTAAATACATCGTCTTTCTGCCAGAAATCCTCAAACATTTGGAAGTTGGTGGTGTGGTTATCTTGGATGATATTTTCCAAGGTGGTGATGTTGCCAAGGACATTATGGAAGTTCGTCGAGGTCAGCGAACTATTTACAGAGGACTTCAAAGACTATTTGATGCAACCTTAGACAATCCAGGAATCACCGCAACATTAGTCCCTCTGGGAGACGGTATTCTCATGCTTCGTAAAAATGTAGCAGATGTTCAATTGCCTGACAGCGAATGATTTTCAGAAAAATTTAAGAAAATATAGTAAAATAGATAGGGTAACACTTATCTCAAAGGAGTAGACATGAAGAAAAAATTATTGGCAGGTGCCATTACACTATTATCAGTAGCAACATTAGCAGCTTGTTCGAAAGGTTCAGAAGGTGCAGACCTTATCAGCATGAAAGGGGATGTCATCACAGAACATCAATTTTATGAGCAAGTAAAAAGCAACCCTTCAGCTCAACAAGTGTTGTTAAACTTGACCATCCAAAAAGTATTTGAGAAACAATATGGTTCAGAAGTAGATGATAAAGAAGTCAATGACACTATTGCCGAAGAAGAGAAACAATATGGTGAAAACTACCAACGTGTCTTGTCACAAGCAGGCATGACGATTGAAACACGCAAAGCTCAAATTCGTACAAGTAAATTAGTTGAGTTGGCAGTTAAGAAAGCAGCAGAAGCTGAATTGACAGATGATGCCTATAAGAAAGCCTTTGACGAGTACACCCCAGATGTAACGGCTCAAATCATCCGTTTGGACAATGAAGACAAGGCTAAAGAAATTCTTGAAAAAGCTAAGGCTAGTGATGCAGATTTTGCTCAATTAGCTAAAGATAACTCAACTGATGAGAAAACCAAAGCGAACGGTGGAGAAATCACCTTTGATTCTGCTTCAACAGAAGTGCCAGAACAAGTTAAGAAAGCGGCATTTGCTCTAGATGTAAACGGCGTTTCTGATGTGATTACAGCCGCAGGTACACAATCCTACAGCAGCCAATATTACATTGTAAAACTCACTAAGAAAACAGAAAAATCATCTAATCTTGATGACTACAAAGAAAAATTAAAAACTGTTATCATGACTCAAAAACAAAATGATTCAACATTTGTTCAAAGCATTATCGGAAAAGAATTACAAGCAGCTAATATCAAGGTCAAAGACCAAGCCTTCCAAAATATCTTCACCCAATATATCGGTGGCGGAGATTCAAGTTCAAGTAGTTCATCAAAAGAATAAAACAGAAAAGGGCCAAGTGCTCTTTTTCTTATGACAAAAATGGTCTATCTGATGGATAAGAGTTTTTTTCTTTCGGAAAAAATGGTATAATAGCAATCAAAACTAGAAAACAAACGGAATTTGGGAAGCAATTGTGTTGTTCTCATTAGATTGGTGATACTATGAAGATTAGTAAAAGGCACCTATTAAATTATTCTATTCTAGTTCCTTACTTACTTTTATCTATTCTGGGCTTGATTGTGGTTTATTCGACAACCAGTGCTATTTTAATTCAAGAAGGCCAAAGTGCACTGCAATTGGTCCGAAGTCAGGGACTATTTTGGATATTTAGTTTGATACTGATTGCCTTGATATATAAGTTGAGACTGAATTTTTTAAGAAATGAACGTCTTTTATTTATTGTTATGTTTGTTGAGCTGATTCTATTAGCTTTGGCTCGTTTGATTGGTATTCCTGTCAATGGGGCCTATGGCTGGATTTCTGTAGGACCTTTGACCATTCAGCCAGCCGAATACTTGAAAATTATTATTATTTGGTATCTAGCAAATAAATTTTCCAAACAACAAGAGGATATAGCTATTTATGATTTTCAAGTTTTGACACAGAATCAGTGGTTTCCTCGTGCGTTTAATGACTGGCGTTTTGTTCTCTTGGTACTGATTGGGAGTCTTGCTATTTTCCCAGATTTGGGGAATGCTTCTATTTTAGCTTTGGTTGCCTTGATTATGTATACGATTAGTGGTATCGCTTATAGATGGTTTATTGCCTTTTTGGGAATTTTGGTGGGAGTTTCTGCCCTATCCTTATCACTGATTTCTTTTATAGGGGTTGATAAATTTTCAAAAATTCCAGTATTTGGTTACGTTGCCAAGCGTTTCAGTGCCTACTTTAATCCCTTTGCCGATTTGGCAGGAGCAGGCCACCAACTCGCAAATTCCTACTTTGCCATGGTAAATGGTGGTTGGTTTGGTCTAGGTTTAGGAAATTCAATTGAAAAACGTGGCTATTTACCAGAGGCCCATACAGATTTTGTATTTTCAATTGTCATCGAAGAATTTGGATTTGTAGGAGCTGGCTTGATTTTAGCACTTGTCTTTTTCCTTATTTTACGAATCATCCTAGTAGGAATTCGTGCTAAGAATCCCTTTAATTCCATGATGGCGATTGGGGTTGGGGGTATGATGTTGATCCAGGTCTTTGTCAATATCGGTGGAATTTCTGGTATTATTCCTTCGACAGGAGTAACCTTTCCTTTCTTATCGCAAGGAGGGAATAGTCTTCTGGTCTTGTCTGTAGCCATCGCCTTTGTCTTAAATATTGATGCAAGTGAAAAGCGTGCTCAATTGTATGAGGAGTTAGAAACTCACTCATCAAACTATATGTAGAGCTGATAGTGGAAAGGATTACCTATGTCTCTTCAAAAATTAGAAAACTATAGTAATAAAGCTGTCGTGCAAGAAGAAGTATTGATTTTAACAGAATTGTTAGAAGATATCACTAAAAATATGCTTGCCCCAGAGACTTTTGAAAAAATCATGGAGTTGAAAGAATTGTCAACTCAAGAAGATTATCAAGGCTTGAACCAATTGGTTACTAGCCTTACAAATGATGAAATGGCTTATATTTCACGCTATTTCTCTATCTTGCCTCTCTTGATTAATATTTCAGAAGACGTGGATTTGGCCTATGAAATCAACCACCAAAATAATATCGATCAAGATTATCTTGGTAAGTTATCAGCAACTATCAAAATGGTTGCAGAAAAAGAAAATGCGGTTGAAATTTTAGAACATTTGAATGTTGTCCCTGTTTTAACAGCCCATCCAACACAAGTGCAACGTAAGAGTATGCTAGATTTGACAAATCATATCCATACCCTCTTGCGTAAGTATCGTGATGTGAAATTAGGCTTGATTAATAAGGAAAAATGGCATAATGATCTCCGTCGTTACATTGAGATTATCATGCAGACAGATATGATTCGTGAAAAGAAATTGAAAGTAACCAATGAAATCACGAATGTTATGGAATACTACAATAGTTCATTCTTGAAAGCTGTTCCTCATTTGACTGCTGAGTACAAGCGCCTGGCTAAAAAACATGGCTTGGAGTTGAAACATCCTAAACCAATTACCATGGGAATGTGGATTGGTGGAGACCGTGATGGGAATCCTTTTGTTACAGCAGATACCTTGAAACAATCTGCCATGACCCAGTGTGAAGTCATCATGAACTACTATGATGAAAAGATTTATCAACTTTATCGTGAATTCTCTCTCTCAACCAGTATTGTCAATGTCAGCAAGCAAGTCAGAGAAATGGCTCGTCAATCCAAGGATAATTCGATTTACCGCGAAAAAGAGCTTTACCGTCGTGCCTTGTTTGATATTCAATCAAAAATCCAAGCAACTAAAGCTTATCTGATTGAGGATAAGGAAGTTGGAGCTCGTTATGAAACAGCCAATGACTTTTATAAGGACTTAGTTACTATCCGTGATTCCCTCTTGGAAAACAAGGGAGAAGCACTGATTTCTGGTGATTTTGTTGAGCTGATTCAAGCAGTTGAAATTTTTGGTTTCTATTTGGCATCTATTGACATGCGCCAAGATTCTAGTGTTCACGAGGCCTGTGTAGCCGAACTCTTGAAATCAGCAGGTATTCATTCGCGTTATAGCGAACTAAGTGAAGAAGAAAAATGCCAGCTTCTTTTGAAAGAATTAGAAGAAGATCCACGTATTCTTTCTGCTACTCATGTCGAAAAATCAGAGTTACTTGAAAAAGAATTAGCAATCTTTAAGGCGGCTCGTAATTTGAAAGATAAGTTGGGAGATGATGTCATTCGTCAGACCATCATTTCACATGCAACCAGCGTATCAGACATGCTAGAATTGGCTATCTTGCTAAAAGAAGTAGGGCTAGTTGATAAAGAAAGAGCCCGTGTCCAAATCGTTCCTCTATTTGAAACAATTGAGGACTTGGACCACTCAGAAGAAACTATGAGAGAATATCTTTCTCTTGCCCTTGCTAAGAAATGGATTGCTTCGCGCAATAACTACCAAGAAATCATGCTTGGTTATTCTGACAGTAATAAAGATGGTGGCTATTTATCATCATGTTGGACGCTCTACAAGGCTCAACAGCAATTGACTGCTATTGGAGATGAATTTGGCGTTAAGGTTACCTTCTTCCATGGACGTGGTGGTACTGTTGGTCGTGGTGGTGGACCAACTTATGAAGCTATCACATCTCAACCGCTTAAGTCTATCAAGGATCGTATCCGTTTGACGGAGCAGGGGGAAGTAATTGGCAATAAATACGGTAATAAAGACGCTGCCTACTATAACCTTGAAATGCTAGTATCTGCAGCCATTAACCGTATGATTACGCAGAAGAAGAGCGATACCAATACATCCAATCGTTATGAAGCCATCATGGACCAAGTGGTGGACCGTAGTTATGATATCTACCGTGATTTGGTCTTTGGTAATGACCATTTCTATGATTATTTCTTTGAGTCAAGTCCAATCAAGGCTATTTCAAGCTTTAATATCGGTTCACGTCCAGCCGCTCGTAAGACGATTACTGAAATTGGTGGTTTACGTGCCATTCCTTGGGTATTCTCATGGTCACAAAGCCGTGTCATGTTCCCTGGATGGTATGGGGTTGGATCAAGCTTCAAAGAATTTATCGATAAGAATCCAGAAAATATCGCTATCCTACGAGATATGTACCAAAATTGGCCTTTCTTCCAGTCACTTCTTTCAAATGTTGACATGGTCTTGTCAAAATCAAATATGAATATTGCTTTTGAGTATGCCAAACTGTGTGAAGATGATCAAGTAAAAGCAATCTATGAGACTATTCTAAATGAATGGCAAGTTACCAAGGAAGTCATCTTGGCTATCGAAGGTTACGATGAACTCTTGGCTGAAAATCCATATCTAAAAGCAAGTTTGGATTACCGTATGCCTTACTTTAATATCCTCAACTATATCCAGTTGGAGTTGATTAAACGACAACGTCGAGGAGAATTATCAAGCGATCAAGAGAAATTAATCCATACAACCATCAACGGAATTGCAACAGGATTGCGTAATTCAGGCTGATACCTATCAAACTTCCTCTTTTCTATAGGGGAAGTTTTTGAATATTTCAAAAAAATTCTCAAAGAGTCTTGACAAGTAGTTGAAAAATGATATAATTTAACCATTCAGAAAAGTAATCATTCAAACTTTTTAGAGAGTCTGTGGTAGCTGAAAACAGATAAGTGGTGATGATGAAAATTGGGCTGAATGTTATTTAGAATTTGAAATCATAAAAATTCGGTGAGCACACCTTACAGTGCATCTCGTTATTGCGAGACAGAGCGATAGGGAAATTCCCTATAATTGAGGTGGTACCGCGCATCGACGTCCTCACACAAGTTTTTTGTGTGAGGACTTTTTTGATGGAGGTTAGTATGGAAAGAAAACGATGGCGTCGCTTGTTTAGATAAGTGAAGTAGTTTAAAGGAATTAAAAAGGAGAAATAGAATGAAAAATAAACGTTTAATTGGAATTATTGCTGCATTAGCAGTCTTAGTAGCAGGAAGCTTGATTTACTCTTCAATGAATAAACCAGAAGCTAAGAACGAAAAGAAAGTTGCCAAAGTTGGTGTCCTTCAGTTTGTGAGCCATCCATCTCTTGACTTGATTTATAAAGGGATTCAAGATGGACTGGCAGAAGAAGGTTATAAAGATGATCAAGTTAAAATCGACTTTATGAACTCAGAAGGTGACCAAAGTAAGGTTGCGACAATGAGTAAACAGTTGGTTGCAAATGGTAATGACCTTGTGGTTGGTATCGCAACACCAGCTGCTCAAGGGTTGGCTAGTGCAACAAAAGACCTACCGGTTATCATGGCTGCTATTACAGACCCAATCGGTGCCAACTTGGTTAAAGATTTGAAAAAACCAGGTGGTAACATTACAGGGGTATCAGACCACAACCCAGCTCAACAACAAGTTGAACTCATCAAGGCTTTGACACCAAATGTGAAAACAATCGGTGCTCTTTACTCAAGCAGTGAAGATAATTCAAAAACACAGGTAGAAGAATTTAAGGCTTATGCTGAAAAAGCAGGTTTGACAGTAGAAACATTTGCAGTTCCTTCAACAAATGAAATTGCTTCAACAGTTAACGTTATGACTAGCAAGGTTGATGCTATCTGGGTTCCAATTGATAACACTATTGCTTCAGCCTTCTCAACTGTTGTATCAAGCAACCAATCAGCTAAAAAACCAATCTACCCAAGTGCAACTGCCATGGTAGAAGCAGGTGGTTTGGCATCCGTTGTAGTTGACCAACATGACCTTGGTGTGGCAACTGGTAAAATGATTGCGCAAGTTTTGAAAGGTGCAAAACCAGCCGATACACCAGTCAATGTCTTTTCAACTGGTAAATCAGTAATCAATAAAAAATTGGCACAAGAGTTAGGTATTACTATTCCTGAATCTGTTCTAAAAGAAGCAGGACAAGTGATTGAATAATCTGTAATGGAGGAGTTGGGGACATCTCCTCCAATTTTTTACAATAGAAATCATATAGAAAAGGTTAAGAAGCAGATGATATTATCTATTATTTCTCAAGGATTTGTCTGGGCTATTCTAGGTCTGGGAATCTTTATGACGTTTAGGATTTTAAACTTTCCAGATATGACGACAGAAGGTTCCTTCCCTCTTGGGGGAGCTGTTGCTGTCACTCTGATAACCAAAGGTGTAAATCCCTTTTTAGCGACACTTGTTGCTGTAGGAGCAGGTTGTTTGGCTGGAATGGCAGCAGGTCTTCTTTATACAAAAGGGAAAATCCCAACCTTGCTCTCAGGGATTTTGGTGATGACTTCTTGTCACTCTATCATGCTCTTGATTATGGGACGTGCGAATTTAGGCTTGCTTGGAACTAAGCAAATTCAGGATGTTTTGCCTTTTGATTCGGATTTGAATCAACTCTTGACAGGTCTTATCTTTGTCAGTCTTGTCATTGTCCTCATGCTCTTTTTCTTGGACACAAAACTTGGACAAGCATATATTGCTACAGGTGACAATCCTGATATGGCTAGAAGTTTTGGGATTCATACTGGGCGCATGGAGCTTATGGGTTTGGTCTTATCAAATGGTGTGATTGCCCTTGCAGGAGCTCTCATTGCCCAGCAAGAAGGTTATGCTGATGTGTCTCGAGGAATCGGGGTTATCGTTGTGGGGCTTGCAAGCTTGATTATTGGAGAAGTTATTTTCAAGAGTTTGAGTTTGGCAGAACGTTTGATTACCATTGTTGTCGGTTCTATTGCCTATCAATTTTTAGTATGGGAAGTTATCGCGCTTGGCTTTAACACAAGTTACCTTCGTTTGTACAGCGCCGTGATTTTAGCAGTCTGCCTCATGATTCCAACATTTAAGCAAACCATCTTGAAAGGAGCCAAGTTAAGTAAATGACAGCAATTGTAGAATTAAAAAATGCAACCAAAGTCGTTAAAAATGGCTTTGATGAAGAAAAGATTATTTTAAATGATGTTTCCTTAGAAATTTTTGAACAGGATTTTATCACGATTTTGGGTGGAAATGGTGCTGGTAAATCAACTCTTTTTAACACTATTGCGGGAACCTTATCACTAACCAGTGGGACCATTCGTATTTTGGGCGAAGATGTAACCAAGTTTTCACCAGAGAAGCGAGCTAAGTATCTGTCTCGTGTTTTCCAAGATCCCAAGATGGGGACAGCCCCTCGTATGACGGTGGCTGAAAATCTCTTGATTGCCAAGTTTCGTGGTGAAAAACGTGGATTGTTTCCGAGACGTCTGGCTAGTTATAAGGATGAATTTCAGGCAACTATTGAAAAAGTAGGAAACGGTCTTGAGAAACATTTGAATACACCGATTGAGTTCTTATCAGGTGGACAAAGACAGGCTTTGAGTCTCTTGATGGCAACCTTGAAGCGTCCCGAATTACTCTTGTTGGACGAGCATACTGCAGCCCTTGATCCAAAGACAAGTGTTGCACTCATGGAGTTGACAGATGAATTTGTCAAGAAAGATCAATTGACAGCGCTTATGATTACTCATCATATGGAAGATGCTCTCAAATATGGCAATCGCTTGATTGTCATGAAAGAAGGACGAATTATCCAAGATTTGAACCAAGAAGAAAAAGCAAAAATGAAAATCTCTGATTATTATCAACTCTTTGAATAAAGTAGGGAAAACGAGTGAAATGGTTTACTTTTTTTCTGAAATAAAGTATACTATATAAAGTAAACTATGATAACATGGAGGTATTGTGTATGGTTGACAAACAAGTCATTGAAGAAATCAAAAACAATGCCAACATTGTGGAAGTCATAGGAGATGTGATTTCTTTACAAAAGGCAGGACGGAACTATCTAGGGCTCTGTCCTTTTCATGGTGAAAAAACACCTTCTTTCAACGTTGTAGAGGATAAGCAGTTTTACCACTGTTTTGGTTGTGGTCGCTCAGGTGATGTCTTTAAATTCATCGAGGAGTACCAAGGGGTTCCCTTTATGGAGGCTGTCCAAATCTTAGGTCAGCGTGTTGGGATAGAGGTGGAAAAACCGCTTTATAGTGAGCAGAAGCCAGCCTCCCCCCACCAAGCTCTCTATGATATGCATGAAGATGCAGCCAAATTTTATCATGCTATTCTCATGACAACGACCATGGGGGAAGAGGCTAGAAACTACCTCTATCAGCGTGGCTTGACAGATGAAGTCCTCAAGCATTTTCGGATTGGTTTGGCACCTCCAGAACGAAACTATCTCTATCAACGCTTGTCTGGTCAGTATCGTGAAGAGGATTTCCTAGATTCAGGGCTATTTTACCTCTCAGATGCCAATCAATTTGTAGACACCTTTCACAATCGGATTATGTTTCCCTTGACCAATGATCAGGGAAAGGTCATTGCCTTCTCAGGTCGTATCTGGCAGAAAACGGATTCACAAACTTCTAAGTATAAAAATAGCCGATCGACTGCAATTTTTAACAAAAGTTACGAATTATATCATATGGATAGGGCAAAAAAATCTTCTGGTAAAACCAGTGAGATTTACCTAATGGAAGGGTTCATGGATGTCATTGCAGCCTATCGGGCTGGAATCGAAAATGCTGTGGCGTCTATGGGAACGGCCTTGAGTCGTGAGCATGTTGAGCATCTGAAAAGGTTAACCAAGAAGTTGGTCCTGGTTTACGATGGCGACAAGGCTGGGCAAACTGCGACATTGAAAGCTTTGGATGAAATCGGCGATATGCCTGTGCAGATCGTCAGCATGCCTGATAACTTGGATCCAGATGAGTATCTACAAAAAAATGGTCCAGAAGACTTGGCCTATCTATTAACGAAAACTCGTATTAGTCCGATTGAGTTTTACATTCACCAGTACAAGCCTGAAAATAGTGAAAATCTGCAGGCACAGATTGAGTTTATTGAAAAAATAGCTCCCTTGATTGTTCAAGAAAAGTCTATTACTGCTCAAAACAGCTATATTCATATTTTAGCTGACAGTCTGGCGTCCTTTGATTATGCCCAGATTGAGCAGATTGTTAATGAGAGCCGTCAGGCACAAAGGCAGAATCGCATGGAAGGAATTTCCAGACCGACGCCAATCACCATGCCTGTCACCAAGCAGTTATCGGCTATTATGAGGGCAGAAGCTCATCTACTTTATCGAATGATGGAATCTCCCCTTATTTTGAACGATTACCGTTTGCGAGAAGATTTTGCATTTGACACACCTGAATTTCAGGTCTTATATGACTTGCTTGGTCAGTATGGCAATCTTCCTCCAGAAGTTTTAGCAGAGCAGACAGAGGAAGTTGAAAGAGCTTGGTACCAAGTCTTAGCTCAGGATTTACCTGCTGAGATGTCACCGCAGGAACTTAGTGAAGTGGAGATGACTCGAAACAAGGCTCTCTTGAATCAGGACAATATGAGAATCAAAAAGAAGGTGCAGGAAGCTAGCCATGTAGGAGATACCGACACAGCCCTAGAAGAATTGGAACGTTTAATTTCCCAAAAAAGAAGAATGGAGTAATAATGGCAACAAAACAAAAAGAAGTAACAACATTTGACGTACAAGTAGCAGAATTTATCCGTAATCATAAGCAAAAAGGGACAGCAACAGACGATGAAATCAATGCCAGTCTAGTCCTTCCTTTTACCTTGGATGCTGATGGAATTGAAGATCTCTTGCAACGAATTCAGGATGCAGGGATTTCAATCACAGATAACGAAGGAAATCCAAGTGCGCGTGTTCTTAGTGCAGAAGAAGAGCCAGAACTTAGCGATGAGGACTTGATTGGATCAACTTCGGCTAAGGTCAATGACCCTGTCCGTATGTACTTGAAAGAAATCGGGGTCGTTCCTCTTTTGACCAATGAAGAGGAGAAAGAATTGGCACTAGCAGTTGAAGCTGGTGATATCGAAGCCAAACAACGTCTTGCGGAAGCCAACCTTCGTTTGGTTGTTTCCATTGCCAAGCGTTATGTCGGCCGTGGTATGCAGTTCCTCGACTTGATTCAAGAAGGGAATATGGGCTTGATGAAGGCGGTTGACAAGTTTGACTATTCTAAAGGATTCAAGTTCTCAACTTACGCAACTTGGTGGATTCGTCAGGCTATCACTCGTGCTATTGCGGATCAAGCTCGTACCATTCGTATTCCAGTCCACATGGTTGAAACCATTAATAAATTGGTTCGTGAACAGCGTAACCTCCTTCAAGAATTGGGACAAGATCCAACGCCAGAACAAATCGCTGAACGTATGGATATGACACCTGACAAGGTTCGTGAAATCTTGAAGATTGCCCAAGAACCAGTATCTCTTGAAACGCCAATCGGTGAGGAGGACGATAGCCACCTCGGGGACTTTATCGAAGACGAAGTGATTGAAAATCCAGTGGACTACACAACTCGTATCGTCTTGCGTGAGCAGTTGGATGAGGTCTTGGATACTCTTACAGACCGTGAAGAAAATGTTCTGCGTCTACGTTTTGGACTAGATGATGGAAAAATGCGTACCCTTGAAGATGTGGGTAAAGTCTTTAACGTCACTCGTGAGCGTATCCGTCAAATCGAGGCTAAAGCATTGAGAAAATTACGTCAACCAAGTCGCAGCAAACCGCTTCGTGATTTTATTGAAGACTAAGAGTGAGGATAAATATGGCTTATACAGAAGAGCAAATTGAAAATATCAAAACACGGATTTTAACAGCCTTGGAAGAAGTCATCGACCCTGAGTTGGGAATCGATATTGTCAATCTTGGTTTGATTTATGAGATCCGTTTTGACGGTGATACAGGGCAAACAGAGATTGATATGACTTTGACAACTATGGGTTGTCCCCTAGCAGACCTTTTGACGGACCAGATTTATGATGCTATGACAGAGGTGCCAGAAGTAACTGATACTGAGGTCAAATTAGTCTGGTATCCAGCCTGGACCGTTGAAAAAATGAGTCGCTATGCACGCATTGCCCTAGGCATTAAGTAATACTCTTCGAAAATCAAATTCAAACCACGTCAGCTTCACCTTGCCGTACTCAAGTACAGCCTGCGGCTAGCTTCCTAGTTTGCTCTTTGATTTTCATTGAGTATAAACATATAAAAGCATGTGAGAGACAGTTGGAAAAGCAAGGGAATTTCCCCCTCTTTTTCTCTAGTCTCTCCTTTCTTTTGCTGATTTTATTCAAAGAAAATGATATAATAGTAGTTATGGAAAAAAAGAAATTACGCATCAATATGTTGAGTTCAAGTGAGAAAGTAGCAGGACAAGGAGTTTCAGGTGCCTACCGTGAATTAGTTCGTCTTCTTCATCGTGATGCCAAGGATCAATTGATTGTTACAGAAAATCTACCAATTGAGGCAGATGTGACTCATTTTCATACGATTGATTTCCCCTATTATTTATCAACCTTCCAAAAGAAACGTTCAGGGAGAAAAATTGGCTATGTGCATTTCTTGCCTGATACACTTGAGGGGAGTTTGAAAATTCCATTTTTCTTAAAGGGAATTGTCAAACGCTATGTATTTTCTTTTTACAATCGGATGGAGCACTTGGTTGTGGTCAATCCTATGTTTATCGAGGATTTGGTGGCAGCTGGTATTCCACGTGAAAAAGTGACCTATATTCCTAACTTTGTCAATAAGGAAAAATGGCATCCTCTTCCACAAGAAGAGGTAGAGAGACTGCGAACAGATCTTGGTCTTAGTGAAAATCAGTTTATCGTAGTAGGTGCTGGTCAAGTTCAGAAACGTAAAGGAATTGATGACTTTATCCGTCTGGCTGAGGAATTGCCTCAAATTACCTTTATTTGGGCGGGTGGTTTCTCTTTTGGTGGCATAACAGATGGCTATGAACGCTATAAGAAAATAATGGAAAATCCCCCTAAAAACTTGATTTTTCCAGGTATCGTGTCGCCAGAGCGAATGCGCGAGTTATATGCCCTAGCCGACCTTTTCTTGTTGCCTAGTTACAATGAGCTCTTTCCTATGACTATTTTAGAGGCTGCTAGTTGTGAAGCTCCTATTATGTTGCGTGATTTGGATCTCTATAAGGTAATTTTGGAGGGAAATTATCGGGCGACAGCAGATAGAGAAGAAATGAAAGAAGCTATTCTGGAATATCAAGCCAATCCTGCTGCCTTAAAAGACCTTAAAGAAAGAGCTAAGAATATTTCTAGAGAGTATTCTGAAGAGCATCTATTACAAATCTGGTTGGACTTTTATGAGAAACAAGCCGCTTTAGGGAGAAAGTAAAAAGTGAGGTAATCTATGCGAATTGGTTTATTTACAGATACCTATTTTCCTCAGGTTTCAGGTGTTGCGACCAGTATTCGAACCTTGAAAACAGAACTTGAAAAGCAGGGGCATGCTGTTTTTATCTTTACGACGACAGATAAGGATGTCAATCGTTATGAAGATTGGCAAATTATCCGCATTCCAAGTGTTCCCTTCTTTGCTTTTAAAGACCGTCGCTTTGCTTATCGAGGCTTCAGCAAGGCACTTGAAATTGCTAAACAGTATCAACTGGATATTATCCATACTCAGACAGAATTTTCTCTTGGCTTGTTGGGGATTTGGATTGCGCGTGAATTGAAAATTCCAGTCATCCATACTTATCACACTCAGTACGAAGACTATGTGCATTATATTGCCAAGGGGATGTTGATTCGTCCTAGTATGGTCAAGTATCTGGTTAGAGGTTTCTTGCATGATGTGGATGGGGTTATTTGTCCGAGTGAGATTGTCCGTGACTTGCTATCTGACTATAAGGTCAAGGTGGAAAAACGGGTCATTCCAACTGGAATTGAATTAGCTAAGTTTGAGCGTCCGGAAATCAATCAGGAAAATTTGAAAGAACTGCGTAGTAAATTAGGGATTCAGAATAATGAACAGATGTTGCTTAGTCTTTCCAGAATTTCCTATGAAAAAAATATTCAAGCAGTACTAGCAGCCTTTGCAGAAGTTCTGAAAGAAGAAGACAAGGTTAAACTGGTGGTAGCTGGGGACGGTCCTTATTTGGATGACCTCAAAGAGCAAGCCAAAAAACTAGAGATTCAAGACTCAGTCATTTTTACTGGCATGATTGCTCCTAGTGAGACGGCTCTTTACTATAAGGCAGCGGATTTCTTCATCTCAGCATCGACAAGTGAAACCCAAGGTTTGACCTACTTGGAAAGCTTGGCTAGTGGAACACCAGTCATCGCACATGGAAATCCTTATCTGGACAATCTTATCAGTGATAAAATGTTTGGAACCTTGTACTATGGAGAACATGATTTGGCTGGTGCTATTCTGGAAGCTCTGATTGCAACGCCAGATATGAATGAGCATACCTTATCAGAGAAATTGTACGAGATTTCAGCTGAGAACTTTGGGAAACGAGTACATGAGTTTTATCTGGATGCCATTATTTCAAATAACTTCCAGAAAGATTTAGCAAAAGATGATACGGTTAGTCAGCGAATCTTTAAGACAGTTTTGTATCTACCGCAACAGGTGGTTGCTGTGCCCGTAAAAGGCTCTAGACGCATGCTGAAGGCTTCAAAAACACAGTTAATCAGCATAAGAGATTATTGGAAAGATCATGAAGAATAGAAAGAGGAACAGTTATGAAAAAACAATTGATGAGAAGCGGTCGTGATAAAAAGATTGCGGGTGTTTGTGCTGGAGTGGCCCATTATCTGGATATGGATCCAACTATCGTTCGAGTCATTTGGGGTGTCCTTGCTTGCTGTTACGGAGCAGGAATTGTAGCTTATATCATTTTATGGATTATCGCACCAGTAGCAACTGACTATTGAAAACTAGCTGAATTCATGCTAAGATAATAGAAAATAGAATGTAACGAAGGAGAGAAAAATGGCATTTGGAGATAATGGAAATCGTAAAAAAACCTTGTTTGAGAAAATAACCTTGTTTATCGTGATTATCATGCTAGTAGCAAGTTTATTGGGAATTTTTGCAACTGCAATTGGTGCCCTCAGTAATCTATAAAATAGATTCAAGAAAATTTAGTGACTGGGATTTCCCAGCCCTTTTTTAAAGTGAGAAGAAAAAATGAGTATGTTTTTAGATACAGCTAAGATTAAGGTCAAGGCTGGTAATGGTGGCGATGGCATGGTTGCCTTTCGTCGTGAAAAATATGTCCCTAATGGAGGTCCTTGGGGTGGTGATGGTGGTCGTGGAGGCAATGTGATCTTCGTTGTAGACGCAGGACTACGTACCCTCATGGATTTCCGCTACAATCGCCATTTCAAGGCTGATTCCGGTGAAAAAGGAATGACCAAAGGGATGCATGGTCGTGGTGCCGAGGACCTTAGAGTTCGAGTGCCACAAGGTACGACTGTTCGTGATGCCGAGACTGGCAAGGTCTTGACAGATTTGATTGAACATGGTCAAGAATTTATCGTTGCCCACGGAGGTCGTGGTGGTCGTGGAAATATCCGCTTTGCGACACCAAAAAATCCTGCACCTGAAATCTCTGAAAATGGAGAACCAGGTCAGGAACGTGAGTTACAATTGGAACTAAAAATCTTGGCAGATGTCGGTTTAGTAGGATTCCCATCAGTAGGGAAATCAACCCTTTTAAGTGTAATCACATCAGCTAAACCTAAAATTGGTGCCTACCACTTTACCACTATTGTGCCAAATCTAGGTATGGTTCGTACCCAATCAGGTGAATCCTTTGCAGTAGCCGATTTACCAGGTTTGATTGAAGGAGCTAGTCAAGGTGTTGGTCTGGGGACCCAGTTCCTCCGTCATATTGAGCGTACACGTGTCATCCTCCATATCATTGATATGTCAGCTAGTGAAGGCCGTGATCCATATGAGGATTATCTTGCTATTAACAAGGAGTTGGAGTCATACAATCTTCGCCTCATGGAGCGTCCACAGATTATTGTAGCCAATAAGATGGACATGCCTGAAAGTCAGGAAAATCTTGCAGAATTCAAGAAGAAATTAGCTGAAAATTACGATGAATTTGAAGAGCTACCAGCTATTTTCCCAATATCTGGTTTGACCAAGCAAGGTCTGGCAACGCTTTTGGATGCTACAGCTGAATTATTAGACAAGACACCAGAATTCTTGCTCTACGACGAGTCAGATATGGAAGAAGAGGCCTACTACGGCTTTGACGAGGAAGAAAAAGCATTTGAAATTAGTCGTGATGACGATGCGACATGGGTGCTTTCTGGTGAAAAACTCATGAAACTCTTTAATATGACCAACTTTGATCGTGACGAATCAGTCATGAAATTTGCCCGTCAATTACGTGGTATGGGGGTTGATGAAGCCCTTCGTGCGCGTGGTGCTAAAGATGGTGATTTGGTCCGCATTGGTAAATTTGAATTTGAATTTGTAGACTAGGAGACTGGTATGGGAGATAAACCGATATCTTTCCGAGATGCGGATGGCAATTTTGTTTCCGCCGCAGACGTTTGGAATGAAAAGAAGTTGGAAGAACTATTTAATCGTCTCAATCCAAATCGTGCCCTGAGGTTGGCACGAACTAAAAAAGAAAATCCATCTCAGTAAAGAAGATAAAACTCCAATTATCAGTCAAGTTAACTGTAACAAATAGAAGCTAAGATCGAGAAAGGGCAAAAATTGTCCTTTCTTTTCACTTATGAAGTATAACATATTAAAATATAATATAAACAAATAGACTAGGGAATTCAAATCAAATTTCTAACAAGGCTTTAGAAGTCGTGTTGTCCTATTCTAGCTTCAAGACACTGTATTTTTTCTATTAAAAAAGAATTTTTTTACAAAAATAGTTGGTTATTTAGTTTATTTATGCTATAATAGGAGCAATTATTTTTAGGAGGTGTCAGTATGTCTTATTTGTTTGAGATATTACCGAGTTTATTGAGCGGTGCAAGCATGACTTTGCAGGTTTTTGCACTGGTCTTGATTTTTTCTATTCCCTTGGGCGTTTTGATTGCCTTTGCCTTGCAAGTCCATTGGAAGCTCCTCCATCATCTGATTAACATTTATATCTGGATCATGCGGGGCACACCCTTGCTTTTGCAATTGATTTTTATCTATTATGTGCTCCCAAGTATTGGGATTCGTTTGGATCGTCTTCCTGCGGCTATCATTGCCTTTGTTTTGAATTATGCGGCTTACTTTGCTGAAATCTTTCGTGGGGGAATTGATACCATTCCTAAAGGTCAATATGAAGCTGCTAAGGTCTTGAAGTTTAGTCCCTTTGCCACAGTTCGCTATATTATTTTGCCCCAGGTGACTAAGATTGTTCTTCCTAGTGTCTTTAATGAGGTTATGAGTTTGGTCAAGGATACGTCTCTGGTCTATGCTCTAGGAATTTCAGACCTTATCTTGGCGAGTCGAACAGCTGCCAACCGTGATGCTAGTCTGGTTCCTATGTTCTTGGCAGGAGGCATTTACTTGATTTTGATTGGGATTGTGACAATCATTTCCAAAAAAGTTGAGAAGAAGTACAGTTACTATAGATAGGAGGCTGCCATGTTAGAATTACGAAATATCAATAAAGTCTTTGGTGAAAAGCAAATTTTGTCCAATTTCAGTCTAAAAATTCCTGAAAAGCAAATTCTGGCTATCGTTGGGCCTTCTGGTGGAGGTAAGACAACTCTCTTACGCATGCTTGCAGGTCTTGAAACCATTGATTCAGGGCAAATATTTTATAATGGAGAATCTTTAGAACTGGATGAACTGGAGAAGCGCAATCTACTAGGATTTGTATTCCAAGATTTTCAACTTTTCCCTCATTTGTCCGTTCTAGATAATTTGACCTTATCGCCTGTGAAAACCATGGGAATGAAGCAGGAAGATGCTGAGCAGAAGGCGCGTGGTCTTTTGGAACAGTTGGGGCTGGCAGGACATGCAGATGCTTATCCATTCTCACTATCAGGTGGGCAAAAGCAGCGGGTGGCCTTGGCGCGTGCTATGATGATTGACCCGGAAATCATTGGCTACGATGAACCAACTTCTGCCCTGGATCCAGAATTACGCTTGGAAGTGGAAAAACTAATCTTGCAAAATAGGGAACTTGGCATGACGCAGATTGTCGTTACCCACGACTTGCAGTTTGCTGAAAATATCTCAGATCAGATTCTCAAGGTTGAGCCCAAGTAGGAGGTGCCAATGACTAATAAGAAAATTACTTTAGTATTGGTTTCTCTCCTGACTCTCTTTTTAACGGCTTGTACTCAGAAGGCTAGTGATCCAAAGCAGGATAACTGGGATAAGTATCAAGAGCAGGGAACCATTACTATTGGTTTTGACAATACCTTTGTACCTATGGGATTTGAAGAAAAGAATGGCCAATATACAGGATTTGATATTGATTTGGCACAAGCTGTCTCAGAAAAATTAGGCTTCAAAGTGCAATTCCAGCCAATTGACTGGGATATGAAGGAGACTGAACTGCAAAATGGAACCATAGACGCCATCTGGAATGGCTATTCTGCCACTGATGAACGCCGAGAGAAGGTTGCCTTTAGCATTCCTTATATGGAAAATCAGCAGGTTTTAGTCGCGAAGAAAAGCCAGCAGATTCATTCTGTAGAGGATATGAAGGATAAGACCTTGGGAGCCCAAGCTGGTTCCTCTGGTTATTTAGACTTTGAAGCTCAGCCAGATTTACTGAAAAATCGTGTTAAAGATCAGAAGGCTAATCAGTACCAGAGTTTTAATGAGGCCTTGATTGATTTGAAAAATGACCGGATTGATGCCTTGTTGATTGACCGGGTTTATGCTAATTACTATCTCCAGTCTGAAGGTATATTAAGTGACTACAATGTCTTTTCAGCAGGATTTGAAAGTGAATCCTTTGCGGTCGGAGTTAGACCTGCTGACAAAAGATTACTACAAGCTTTAAACCAAGCCTTTATCGCACTACACCAAGAAGGAAAGTTCCAAGAGATTAGCCAAAAATGGTTTGGAGAAGATGTAGCAACCAAAGAAGTGAAAAGTAGAGATTGAGTGTTTCCTCAGTCTCTTTTTGCATCGAAAAATCCCCTGGCAAGAGCCAGAGGATAAGAGTTTATTTCATTGTTGGGAAGAGCAATACATCACGGATAGTTGTTGTATCAGTAAGGAGCATGCAGAGACGGTCGATACCGATTCCCAAACCACCTGTTGGAGGCATACCGTATTCAAGAGCCTCGATGTAGTCATAGTCGATGCCTGTTGCTTCATCGTCACCAAGTTCTTTAGCTTTTGCTTGGGCTTCAAAACGGCTAAGTTGGTCGATTGGGTCGTTCAACTCAGTAAAGGCATTACCGTACTCCTTAGTCATGATGAAGAGCTCGAAACGGTCTGTAAAGCGTTCGTCTTCAGGATTTTTCTTAGCAAGTGGAGATACAGCTACTGGATGTCCATAGACAAAGGTTGGTTGGATCAAGGTTTCTTCAACAAACTCTTCAAAGAAAGCATTGATGATGTGGCCAACTTCAGTGTAGTGTTTCTCAACAGGAACTTTCTTCTCAGCAGCGATAGCTTTGGCTTCCTCGAAAGTCATGTCTTGCCAGAAATCTACACCAGTAATTTCTTTGATAGCATCCACCATGTGAACACGTCTAAATGGTTCGTTAATCTTGATTTCAGTTCCTTGGTAGTTAACTGGACCATCTCCTTTAACTGCCTTAGCAGCGTGTTGGATAATGCCTTCCGTCAAGTCCATGATATCTTGGAAGTCAGCATAAGCTTGGTAAACTTCGATAGAAGTGAACTCAGGGTTGTGTGTAGCGTCCATTCCTTCGTTACGGAAGATACGGCCAATTTCATAGACGCGTTCCATACCACCAACGATAAGGCGTTTCAAGTGAAGCTCAGTCGCGATACGAAGGACCATGTCAATGTTTTGGGCATTGTGGTGAGTGATAAATGGACGGGCAGCAGCTCCACCAGCTTCGTTATGAAGAACAGGTGTTTCCACTTCAAGAAAACCTTTTTGGTCAAGGTAACGACGGATTTCAGAAATGATTTTTGAACGAGTGACAAAGCGTTCAAAACTTTCACGGTTAGAAATCAAGTCCAGGTAACGTTTACGGTAAATGGTTTCAACGTCTGTTAAACCGTGGAATTTCTCTGGAAGTGGACGAAGGGCCTTAGACAAGTGTGTAATGTGAGTCGCCTTGATAGAGAGTTCTCCCATATCTGTACGCATCACTTCACCTTCGACACCAAGGAAATCACCAAGGTCTGCTTTTTTGAAGATTTCGTAGTTTTCTTCGCCGACAGCATCTTTACGAACGTAGATTTGGATTTGACCTTCGCGGTCTTGAAGGTGGGCAAATCCAACTTTACCTTTACCACGTTTGGTTACCAAGCGTCCTGCGATAGTAGCTGTTTCGTTTTTATCGTGTAATTGTTCTTTATCGAGGTCAGCATATTTATCTTTTAATTCTTGGGAATTTGCAGTGCGTTCAAAGCGTTTTCCGAAAGGATCAATTCCTTGTTCACGGAGCGCAGCCATTTTTTCACGGCGAACGATCTGCTGGTCATTTAGTTCTTCCATATGTTCTGTTGACATGGGATCCTCCTAGTTTTACTCAAAATTGAATACGATGAGTCATTTTTTGCGATACTCCCATTTTATCATAAATAACCAAGAAATTCACGGATAATCTTTCAAAACTAAAAAGAACTTGACGATAAAATCAAGTTCTGTTATTGATAGGAAGTATCATTCCACGTATCAAGAGTGAATGTTTCAAAATCATGGGTTTCTAAAATTGTCAGGCTGGCATTTGCTAGACCACCATCTTTACGAAGAAGAGGCTCTTTATAACCTAGAAGAGTACGAAGACTGGCAGTAAGATTAGCACCGTGACCGACAATTAGAATACGCTCAGCCGGACTATCTTTGAGTGATTTGATAAATTGGATGGTCCGTTGCGTGGTGCTATAAAGGGATTCGGCTCCAAACATTTTAGTGTCAAATTTAGCCAGATTAGAACGGAAAGCCTGGATTTGTTGGGGATAAATAGCTTCCAAGGTTGCGATTTTTAAACCTTCTAATTTCCCCAGCTGCCATTCACGGAGATTAGGAACGCATTCTAAAGGGCAGGGCGTCTGGAGTTGACTTTGGATAATCTCAGCAGATTTGACCGCTCGGGGTAAATCACTTGCATAAATCTGATCAAAAGGAATTTCCTTGAGATACTGGCCGAGTTTTTTGAGGGTGTCAATGGATTCAGGAAGAAGGGGAGAATCGCCACTAGCACCTTGAAAGCGTCCTTCCTTATTCCAGACGGTGCGACCGTGGCGGACAAAGTAGAGTTTCATTACTTGCTGTCCTCCAAAATATCTGCAAAGTCAGCCTTTACAAAGCTAGCCAAGTCTTGTGGTGCGACGATAATGCTGTGACCAACTTCACCAGCAGAGACAATCATTTGATCCAAGTCTAGGGCGATCTTATCGATAAAAATGGGGTAATTGTGTTTCTGACGAATGCCGACAGGATTATTGGCTCCATGAATGTAGCCAGTTGTTTTTTCCAAGTCCTTTTGTGGAATCATGCTCACTTTTTTATTGCCAGAAATTTTGGCTAGTTTCTTTTCAGACAAGTGCTGAGTGATAGGCACAATTCCAATAATCGGTCCTGTCTTGTCTCCTAAAAGAGCCAAGGTTTTGAAAATCTGATCTCGTTCATAACCTTGCGGAAGTTCTCCTTCCAGGGCATTGATTTGAATTCCCTGATGTGGGACGCCTGCTTTGGACAGGATTTGTTCCACCAATGTTTTTTTGATTTTAACTTTTTTGGCCATTATTTATACTTATCCTCCAATTGGCTCATCCAAATACCAAGCCAGATTCCTAAAGCAAAGAAGAAGGCGATGATGACATAACCAACAAGTGAAATACCGGTATATTGGATACTTTCGGCGTTCCCTGCATTTGGAATCAAGATTAAAAGAGTACTTGATAGGACGATACCGATGATGAAATGATAGACGCGTGAGTGGTAGTTGTTTAAGGCATAATCCATCAATTTTGAAAAGATGATAAGAGTTGCACCTGCTCCGATTCCAATCGGCAAGAAGGTTCCCAAGAGGTCAAAGGTTTTAAAACCAGTCAACATAGGAGCATAGAGGCCCAAAATCAAAAGTAGATTTGATGGACTGAGGCCAGGAACCAATACACCAAGAGCCAGTAGTGTACCTGCTAGGACGAAATTAAGAAAGCTGGCGCTTAAGGTTCCAACGATAAAATTTAAGGCATAGAGACCTAGTCCAGAAATGATAAAGGTTGCCCAGAACCAAGCTAAATCAATCTTGTCTCGGTCAGATTCTCGAGTTGATTCTTTGAGGAGGCTAGGAACAGTACCAATGATAGCACCCGCAAAGCTCCATAAAACAAAGACCTGATAATTTTCAAGCAGGTATTCAATCGGGTAAGAAAATAAGCCGATTCCCAGAAGCATACCAATCGCAACTGGAATAAAGTATAAAACATTTTCTTTAAAGTCTTTAAGGGGATGGGCCAGAAAGCCAATCATCCGTTCATAAATTCCTAAGATTGCTGCTAGAACCCCTCCGGAAATTCCCGGTAGGATAAATCCAAGAGCAATCACAATCCCTTTAATAAGGCGTGCAAACCATGAGAGCATATGTTTCCTCCAACTATTTCTATTTCAAAAAATCCTTATTATATTGTATCACAATCAAACACAAAAAGAAAAAGCAAATGATAAACAAATGCTTTTAAGGTTTTAAAAAGAGTTTTCTAAAGGTTTCTTCTTTGTTTTTTAAGGAAGAGATGACGTTGATATCCAAATCGTGGTCAAAACCAGCAATTTTTCCTTTAGAAGTGTACTGGTGGATGTCGTAATCTAAGTCCGTATTAGGTTTGGTTTCGAAAAATCCAGTATTTGAACCATAGGAAGGAATCCAAACAGAATTAAACTTGTCTGTATCAATACTGTGTTCTTCCATGAAGTAGACCCCAACGTAGATTCCGATGTTTTTAGCACCTAGTGATTCTAGTTTTGCCCGAAAGGCTTCAACACCTTCGTTCATATTGGACATGGTTTTATCTTCCACGTCAAGCCAATAGTAACTAGGACTGTAAGGTGAAGAGGCGTTATAGAATACTTCAGCGGCCTTTTCCATTTCTTGGACACTTTTTCCAGCTACAAAGGCATAGACTCCAACGGGTACATTTCGTTTTTGAAATTCGGTGATATGGGTTTTAAAGGCTTTATCTATCCCATTAACAAAGGAAGCATCGTTTTCTTTCGTAGACTGAGCTCCACTATGGACACGAACAATAGCTCCAGAAATGTTTTGCGACAGAGTATCGTAATTAATTTCCTCAGGACGCTGCCAACCAGAAACATCAATTACCGGTTTATCTATATTATGTAGCGCTTGTGATTCTACTTGCGCGATATTTGACTTTGTTTTTACAGGATGGTCCTCAAAACGAGGGCGATTCAGGATTAAAATGAAAATCATAATCCCAAAAAAACCAAATAAAATAAGCGGATTAATTTTCTTTCTCATATCTCATAATTCTACCTTAAAAATGAAAAAAAATCAAAAAAAATACTCAAAAAATGGGTTAAGAAAGGACTTTAGAGCATTTTTTCATTCAAGGGCGCGGAATGATTTGAAATATGGTATAATAAAAGGGAATTTCTAGAGAAAAGAGAAGATTATGTCAAATTATGCCATTATTTTAGCAGCGGGTAAAGGAACTCGCATGAAATCTGATTTGCCAAAAGTGTTGCACAAGGTTGCGGGTATTTCAATGCTGGAACATGTTTTCCGTAGTGTGGGAGCTATCCAACCTGAAAAGACAGTAACAGTTGTTGGACACAAGGCAGAATTGGTTGAGCAGGTCTTGGCTGGACAGACAGAATTTGTGACTCAATCTGAACAGTTGGGTACAGGTCATGCGGTTATGATGACAGAACCTATCTTAGAAGGTTTGTCAGGTCACACCTTGGTCATCGCAGGAGATACTCCTTTAATCACAGGTGAAAGCTTGAAAAACTTGATTGATTTCCACATCAATCATAAAAATGTGGCCACTATCTTGACTGCTGAAACAGATAATCCTTTTGGCTATGGACGAATTGTTCGTAATGACAATGCTGAAGTTCTTCGCATTGTGGAGCAGAAGGATGCTACAGATTTTGAAAAACAAATCAAGGAAATTAACACTGGAACTTACGTTTTTGATAACGAGCGTTTGTTTGAAGCTTTGAAAAACATCAACACCAACAATGCTCAAGGCGAATACTATATTACAGATGTCATTGGTATTTTCCGTGAAGCTGGTGAAAAAGTCGGTGCTTATACCTTGAAAGATTTTGATGAGAGTCTTGGGGTAAATGACCGTGTGGCTCTTGCGACTGCTGAGTCGGTTATGCGTCGCCGCATCAATCGACAACACATGGTCAATGGCGTTAGCTTTGTCAATCCAGAAGCGACTTACATCGACATTGATGTTGAGATTGCTCCCGAAGTTCAAATCGAAGCCAATGTTACCTTGAAAGGCCAAACGAAAATTGGTGCTGAGACTCTTTTGACAAATGGAACGTATGTAGTGGATAGCACTATCGGAGCAGGAGCTGTCATTACCAACTCTATGATTGAGGAAAGCAGTGTTGCAGACGGAGTGACAGTCGGTCCATATGCCCATATTCGTCCGGGTTCAAGTCTGGCTGCTCAAGTCCATATTGGAAACTTTGTTGAGGTTAAAGGCTCTTCTATCGGTGAAAATACCAAGGCTGGTCATTTGACTTATATCGGAAACTGTGAAGTGGGTAGTAAGGTTAATTTCGGTGCTGGAACTATTACAGTTAACTATGATGGTAAAAACAAATACAAGACAGTCATTGGAAACAATGTCTTTGTGGGTTCAAATTCAACCATTATTGCGCCAGTAGAACTTGGTGACAATTCCCTCGTCGGTGCGGGTTCAACTATTACCAAAGACGTTCCAGCAGATGCGATTGCCATTGGACGCGGTCGTCAGGTTAACAAAGACGAATATGCAACTCGCCTTCCTCATCATCCTAATAATCAGTAGGAGTCTGTCATGGAATTTGAAGAAAAAACGCTTAGCCGAAAAGAAATCTATCAAGGACCAATTTTTAAACTGGTTCAAGATCTGGTTGAATTACCAGAAGGCAAGGGAACTGCCCAACGTGATTTGATTTTCCACAATGGAGCTGTCTGTGTTTTAGCTGTAACGGATGAGCAAAAACTCATCTTGGTCAAGCAGTACCGCAAAGCTATTGAGGCTGTCTCTTACGAAATTCCAGCTGGAAAACTGGAAGTAGGAGAAAATACAGACCCTGTCGCAGCAGCCCTGCGTGAATTAGAGGAAGAAACAGCCTATACAGGGAAGTTAGAACTCTTGTATGACTTTTATTCAGCCATTGGCTTTTGTAATGAAAAGTTAAAACTATATCTAGCAAGCGATTTGACGAAAGTGGAAAATCCACGTCCCCAGGATGAAGACGAAACCTTGGAAGTCCTTGAAGTGAGTCTAGAAGAAGCTAAGGAATTGATCCAATCAGGTCATATTTGTGATGCCAAGACAATTATGGCTGTACAATATTGGGAATTGCACAAAAAATAGAGGAGGTCAGTATGGGTAAACCTTTATTAACGGATGAAATGATTGAAAGAGCTAATAGAGGCGAAAAAATTTCAGGTCCCCCTTTGCTAGACGATGAGGAGACTAAGATTTTACCAACCTCTTCTTCCCGTTTTGGTTATGCCAATCCTAAGGAACATGGTTTTAGCCAGGAGACCTTGAAGATTCAGGTCGAACCGTCTATTCATAAAAGCCGTCGCATTGAAAATACTAAGAGAAATGTCTTCAATTCTAAGTTAAATAAAATCTTATTCGTAGTCATCTTTCTCTTGATTTTGTTAGTGTTAGCTGTAAAATATTGGCGATAGAAAAGGAATTGAAATGAAAATAGGAATTATTGCGGCGATGCCAGAAGAACTGGCTTATCTGGTCCAGAATTTAGACAATGCCCAAGAGCAAGTTGTTTTGGGGAATACCTATCACACAGGAACCATTGCCTCTCATGAAGTAGTTCTTGTAGAAAGTGGAATTGGTAAAGTCATGTCTGCTATGAGTGTGGCGATTTTAGCTGATCATTTCCAAGTGGATGCTCTTATCAATACAGGGTCAGCTGGGGCAGTAGCAGAAGGCATCGCTGTCGGAGATGTTGTGATTGCTGATAAGTTAGCCTATCATGATGTGGATGTCACAGCTTTTGGTTATGCTTATGGGCAAATGGCGCAACAACCACTTTATTTCGAATCAGACAAAACCTTTGTTGCCAAAATCCAAGAGAGTCTATCTCAATTGGACCAAAAATGGCACCTTGGTTTAATTGCTACAGGAGATAGTTTTGTTGCAGGAAATGACAAGATAGAAGCGATTAAGTCCCATTTCCCAGAAGTTTTAGCAGTTGAGATGGAGGGGGCAGCTATTGCTCAGGCAGCGCATGCTCTTAATCTTCCAGTCTTAGTTATCCGAGCTATGAGTGACAATGCTAACCATGAAGCAAACATCTCTTTTGATGAGTTTATTATCGAAGCTGGACGTCGCTCTGCCCAAGTCTTACTAGCCTTTTTGAAGGCCTTAGATTAAGCGAAAATTTGACAGTTTTTCTAGCTTATGATAAGATTTAAGTAAAGAAAAGCTAGAAAACGTTTCAGAGGATATTATGAGTATTGAAATGACCGTCAGTGAGATTGCAGAGGTTTTAGGATTATCTCGCCAAGCAATCAATAACCGTGTCAAAGAATTACCAGAAGAAGACACAGATAAAAATGACAAAGGGGTAACAGTCGTTACCAGAAGTGGCTTGATTAAGCTAGAAGAAATCTATAAAAAAACGATTTTTGAAGATGAGCCTGTCAGTGAAGATGTCAAGCAGCGTGAACTGATGGAGATTCTGGTTGATGAGAAGAATGCAGAAATTCTCCGTCTCTATGAACAATTAAAGGCCAAGGATCGTCAGTTATCAGAAAAAGATGAGCAAATGCGTATCAAAGATCGTCAGATTGCTGAGAAAGACAAACAACTGGATCAGCAGCAACAATTGACCCTTCAAGCCATGAAGGATCAAGAAAATCTTAAGCTAGAGCTGGACCAAGCAAAAGAAGAAGTCCAATCCACTAAGAAAGGCTTTTTTGCTCGTTTATTTGGAGGATAATCAAGGAGCTGTTTAGGTTACATGCTAACCTGATGGCTTCTTTTGTTTCTAAATAGTATAGTTGCTCAATTAAAATAACAGTATAGGAGAGGTAAAGAATGGAACGATTAGAAGATTACATTGCTTTTGATTTAGAATTTAATCAGCACGAAGGGCAAACACACTTGATTCAAGTATCGGCAGTGCGTTTTAGAGATGGTCAGGAAATCGATGCCTATGATTCCTATGTCCATACCAGCGTTCCTCTAAAAAGCTTTATCAATGGATTGACTGGAATTACAGCTGAGACCTTAAAAGATGCTCCACCAGTGGAGGAAGTTATAAAAGCATTCCAAGAGTTTGTGGGTTCTGTACCAATGGTGGGGTACAACGCTGCTAAAAGTGATTTGCCTATTTTAGCAGAGCATGGCTTAGACTACAGCCAGCAGTACAAGGTGGATTTGTATGATGAAGCTTTTGAGCGCCGTAGTTCAGATTTACATGGTATTGCCAATCTCAAATTGCAAACTGTTGCCTCATTTCTTGGATTTCAAGGTCAGTCCCATAATAGCTTAGAGGATGCTCGGATGACGGCGCGTGTTTATGAGTCCTTCTTAGAGTCGGATCAAGCTAGAGAATTGTTAGAAACAGAAAGTAGCCTATCAAACAATCCTTTTGGTGGCTTGGACTTATCTCAATTATTTGACTAGGAGTGCCTATGAAACCTGAAAAACCTAAAAATCTAGGTTTTAGGAAAATCTACTTTAATCTAGATAAAATTCTCTTTCTCTTTTTCTTGATATTCATGATGATTGAGTTTGTCTGGTTACCACTTAATTCTTGGATTGCTGGACTGTTGCTCCGTCAGACAGGTTATCTCTTTCTTTCCTACAATAATATTTTCGCTATTATAAAGGGTTCTCCCTTTGTTAGTCTTGCTTTATTTGTTCTGGTAATCGTTAATTTACTAATCGCCTATTACCAGATAGGACTCCTCTTTATCGGAGCCCGGCACCTCCTCTATCATGAAAAGAGAACTTTGCTGGAGTACAGTCGCAAGGTCTTTCGTCAGAGTTTCTTGTTTATGAAGCAAGTGACGATTTCCAAAATGGCCTTTATTTTCTTTTATGTCATGATGCTCTTTCCATTGATTCGAAAGATTTTAAAGATTTATTACCTCAATAAAATTGTCATTCCGGAATTTATAGTAGCCTATGTAGAAGATAAGTATTGGTTGGTTGGTTTGGTAATCACTGTTCTAGCCTTGCTGCTCTTTTACCTTTCAACACGTTTGATGTTTGCCCTACCTCAGCTTTTGTTTGAGAAGAAAACAGTCAAAGAGGCAGTCAAATACAGTCTAGGGAAGACGAAAAAGCAATCCTGGTTTTATATCTGGAACTTGCTCTGGATTATCGTCAAAACGTATCTATTTTTCATTCTTCTCTTGATCCCAATCTTAGCAAGTCAGGCACTGATGGATGGAGTGACCCATAAGGAATCTCTTGTGCTGGGAATTATCAATTTTGTCTTGATTAAGAATTTCCACTATATGGCCTTGACCTATTTCCTTATTAAGTTTGTTTCCTTTTTGACAGGAGAAGAATTAGAAATCACACCAAGGAGAAAGAAAGACCACTGGATGAGATGGGGAGTGATGGGCTGTGCCGGTATCTTTTTCGCTCTTGAGGGTTATGTTTATTTGGAAGCGCCAGTAGCACATAGACCCTTGATTATCTCTCATCGCGGTGTTTCAGATAAAAATGGTGTCCAAAATACCGTCCAATCACTAGAAAAAACCGCTCAGTTATCTCCAGATTTCGTTGAGACAGATGTTCAGGAAACAAAAGATGGCCAGTTTGTCATGATGCATGATGCTAATATCAAGAATTTGACAGGAGTTAATGCCAATCCTCAGGATTTAACCTTGGAAGAATTAACCAAACTCGATATTTCAGAAAATGGTTATCATAGCAAGGTGTCTAGTTTTGATGATTATCTAAACAAAGCCAATGAATTGCATCAGAAACTTCTTATTGAGATTAAAACTAGTCGAAAAGATAGTCCAGATATGATGAAACGCTTTATGGACAAATATGGAGCCATCATTAAGCAGAATGGCCACCAAATGCAGTCCTTAGACTACCATGTGATTGATCAGGTGTTGGCCTACGATTCACAAATTCCAGTTTATTTCATCCTACCTTACAACAGTATTTTTCCAAGAACGAAAGCCACAGGTTACACCATGGAGTATTCAACTTTAGATGAAAATTTTGTCAACAAGCTTTGGAATACGGATCAGAAATTGTATGTTTGGACTATTAATAGTTCGGAGTCTTTTGATAAATCTGTTCAGCTAGGAGCTGATGGCATGATAACAGATGACTTGGAAATGGTTCAAGAACAGGTTACAATTGCCCAAGAAGACCCAGAGTACACGGATTTACTATTCAAACAGGCGATGGAGTTCTTTAATTTTTAGTAAAAAAGAGGTTGATTAAAAACTTACCTCTAAAATCTTAAAAAAACGAGTGATGTATCAGTTGGATATGCTCGTTTTTTTATGTCATGCTTTATAATTGAAAAAAGAATAAAACAGGAAGTAATGTCTATGAAGTGGTTGAACTAGGTTATTTATGTCAGATGTAAAAAGGTTATTAACTTCTGCGTGAAGAAGGCTTTCGAATTTATGTCAAACAGAAAATGGCTCTTGCCCCCCTTGGGGCAGATGAGAGAGTATTGTTGGCATGTGCAGAGTTTATGTTAGAAATAAATAAGCTGTCATAACATAGCTAGGATTTATCTTTATGAGTATGAAGCTCACAAAATTGGTCAAGAATCTAGCATCTAAAACATCAATTATACAAAAACACATTCTCTCTTTGGCTTGATTGTGGTCAAGACAAAGAGAGAATGTGTGGTTTTATTTTTGAGTTAATTTTTTTAGATCATGTGCTTACTGAGAATTACTTTTATTTTCTGAAGTTGGAGTATTGGATTGTTTTTCATTTTCAGTGGCAGGTTTACTTGGAGTAGGAGCAGGGGTAGAAGAATCCTGAGTTGCTGTTTTCTGCTCTTCTTTTTTATCTTCCTTGACGCTGGCTTTTGGTGTTTCCTCTTGTTGTGCTTTTTCTTGACTAGTATTATTTTCCTTATTGGGACTGGTGTTTTCCTTAGGGGCTTCCTTTTGAATTTCTTTGACAATGGTTGTCGTCTGGCTTGTCGTAGGTTCTTTTTTAGTATTTTTGTTATTGTCCAAGGCGTTCATGATTGTGATACTTGCGGTAATTAAGCCAAGGATACTAGCGATTGTAGCAACGATTTTTTGAAAGACCGTGAAGCCTTTTTTGATGTGTTCTGTTTTTGGTTTTGAAGTTCTGCGATAATTAGACATACATTCTCTCCTTTAATTAAAATTTATTATACCGCATTTCTTTAAAAAAATCTTAAAAAAAGAGGAATTGCCCTTTCTTGTCGCAAGCTCCGTTTCATGATACAATAGAAGGAGTGATTTTAGAAAGCGTGAGAAAACATGATTTACTTTGATAATTCGGCGACGACCAAGCCTTATCCAGAAGCACTTGAAACCTATATGCAGGTGGCTTCAAAAATTTTAGGAAATCCATCTAGTCTCCATCGTTTGGGAGACCAGGCAACACGAATCTTAGATGCTTCTCGGCAACAGATTGCAGATTTGATTGGCAAGAAAAGTGAGGAAATCTTCTTTACTTCTGGTGGAACAGAAGGAGATAACTGGGTTATCAAGGGTGTGGCCTTTGAAAAAGCTCAGTTTGGCAAGCACATCATCGTATCAGCTATTGAACATCCAGCAGTCAAAGAATCAGCTCTCTGGCTGAAAAGTCAAGGATTTGAAGTGGATTTTGCTCCAGTTGATGAGAAAGGATTTGTGGATGTTGAAGCTCTAGCAGGTTTGATACGACCTGATACGACTCTCATTTCTATCATGGTTGTGAACAATGAAATCGGCTCTATCCAACCTATTGAGGCTATTTCAGAACTCTTGGCAGACAAGCCGACTATTTCCTTCCACGTTGATGCGGTTCAGGCACTTGCTAAGATTCCAACTGAAAAATACCTGACAGAACGAGTGGATTTTGCGACCTTCTCTAGTCATAAGTTTCATGGTATCCGAGGTGTTGGCTTTGTCTATATCAAGTCTGGCAAGAAGATTACGTCTCTTTTAACAGGTGGTGGTCAGGAGCGCGATTATCGTTCGACAACTGAAAATGTGGCAGGGATTGCTGCGACAGCCAAGGCTCTCCGTTTGTCTATGGAAAAGCTAGATATCTTTATTAGCAAGACAGGGCAGATGAAGGCAGTGATTCGCCAAGCTCTTTTGGACTATCCGGATATTTTTGTCTTCTCTGATGAGGAAGACTTTGCCCCTCATATCCTGACTTTTGGGATTAAGGGTGTTCGTGGTGAGGTCATTGTTCACGCCTTTGAAGACTATGATATTTTCATTTCCACAACTTCGGCTTGTTCGTCCAAGGCAGGAAAACCAGCTGGCACCTTGATAGCCATGGAAGTGGACAAGGATAAGGCCCAGTCAGCTGTGCGTCTTAGCCTAGACCTTGAAAATGATATGAGTCAGGTCGAGCAGTTCTTGACCAAGCTAAAATTAATTTACAATCAAACTAGAAAAGTAAGATAGGAGCATTCATGCAGTATTCAGAAATTATGATTCGCTACGGAGAGTTGTCAACTAAGGGTAAAAACCGTATGCGTTTCATCAATAAACTTCGCAATAATATTTCGGACGTTTTATCCATCTATCCCCAAGTTAAGGTAACCGCTGATCGCGACCGTGCCCACGCTTACCTCAATGGGGCGGATTACACAGCAGTAGCAGAATCGCTCAAGCAAGTCTTTGGAATTCAGAATTTTTCTCCAGTGTATAAGGTTGAAAAATCTGTAGAAGTTCTGAAGTCTTCTGTGCAAGAGATTATGCAGGACATCTACAAGGAAGGCATGACCTTTAAGATTTCTAGTAAGCGTAGCGACCACAACTTTGAACTTGATAGTCGTGAACTCAACCAAACGCTTGGAGGGGCTGTTTTCGAAGCAATTCCAAATGTGCAAGCTCAGATGAAAAATCCTGACATCAATCTTCAGGTGGAGATTCGTGAGGAGGCGGCTTATCTTTCCTATGAAACCATTCGAGGGGCAGGTGGCTTGCCAGTGGGAACTTCTGGTAAGGGGATGCTCATGTTATCAGGGGGAATTGACTCACCTGTAGCTGGCTATCTAGCGCTTAAACGTGGGGTGGATATTGAAGCCGTTCACTTTGCTAGCCCACCTTACACCAGTCCAGGTGCTCTCAAAAAAGCCCAAGATTTGACCCGTAAATTGACCAAGTTTGGTGGCAATATCCAGTTTATCGAAGTGCCTTTTACAGAGATTCAAGAGGAAATCAAGGCTAAAGCGCCAGAGGCCTATCTCATGACCTTGACCCGTCGTTTTATGATGCGGATTACCGACCGTATCCGTGAGGTCCGAAATGGTTTGGTTATTATCAATGGGGAAAGCCTTGGTCAAGTAGCCAGCCAAACTCTTGAAAGTATGCAGGCGATTAACGCTGTGACCAACACTCCCATCATCCGCCCTGTGGTTACCATGGACAAATTGGAAATCATTGACATCGCCCAGGAAATCGATACCTTTGAAATTTCTATCCAACCTTTTGAGGACTGCTGTACGATTTTTGCACCTGACCGTCCTAAGACCAATCCTAAGATTAAGAATGCAGAGCAGTATGAAGCACGCATGGATGTTGAAGGTTTGGTTGAACGAGCAGTAGCAGGGATTATGATTACTGAAATCACACCGCAGGTTGAAAAAGATGAAGTAGATGACTTGATTGACAATCTGCTCTAATCAGAAAATCCAAAAGAATTTAGAAAATTAAATGAAAAAGTTAGTTTTTAATCCAAAAATGGAAGAAAAACTGACTTTTTTTCTTAAACTGTGATATAATAAGAATAAATTTTGAATATAGAGAGTTTTCTGACAATGAATCAATCCTACTTTTATCTAAAAATGAAAGAACACAAACTCAAGGTTCCTTATACAGGTAAGGAGCGCCGTGTGCGTGTTCTTCTACCTAAAGATTATGAGAAAGACACGGATCGTTCCTATCCTGTTGTATACTTTCATGACGGGCAAAATGTTTTTTATAGTAAGGAGTCTTTCATCGGCCATTCATGGAAGATTATTCCAGCTATTAAGCGTAATCCTGATATCAGTCGCATGATTGTCGTAGCCATTGATAATGATGGAATGGGGCGGATGAATGAGTATGCAGCTTGGAAGTTCCAAGAATCTCCAATCCCAGGGCAGCAGTTTGGGGGCAAGGGTGTGGAGTATGCCGAGTTTGTCATGGAGGTGGTCAAGCCTTTTATCGATGAGAACTACCGTACAAAAGCAGACCGCCAGCATACGGCTATGATTGGTTCCTCACTAGGAGGGAATATTACCCAGTTTATCGGTTTGGAATACCAAGACCAAATTGGTTGCTTGGGCGTCTTTTCATCTGCTAACTGGCTCCACCAAGAAGCCTTTAACCGCTATATCGAGCGACAAAATTTATCACCTGACCAGCGTATCTTCATCTATGTGGGAACGGAAGAAGCGGATGATACAGACAAGACCTTGATGGCTGGTAATATCAAACAAGCCTATATCGACTCTTCGCTTCGCTATTACCATGATTTGATAGCAGGGGGAGTTCACTTGGGCAATCTTGTCTTAAAAGTTCAGTCTGGTGCCATCCATAGTGAAATCCCTTGGTCAGAAAATCTACCAGACTGTCTGAGATTTTTTGCAGAAAACTGGTAAAGTAAGAAAGGAGAAAATATGCATATTGAACATCTTAGCCACTGGAGTGGCAATCTTAACCGTGAAATGTACCTTAACCGTTATGGTCATGCTGGGATTCCAGTTGTAGTCTTTGCTTCATCTGGTGGTAGTCACAATGAATACTATGATTTTGGCATGATTGATGCCTGTGCTTCCTTTATAGAGGAAGGCCGTGTCCAGTTCTTCACCCTATCCAGTGTTGACAGTGAGAGCTGGTTAGCCACTTGGAAAAACGGTCATGACCAAGCAGAGATGCACCGTGCCTACGAACGCTACGTGATTGAGGAAGCCATTCCTTTTATCAAGCATAAGACAGGTTGGTTTGATGGCATGATGACAACGGGTTGCTCAATGGGTGCCTACCATGCACTCAATTTCTTCCTCCAGCATCCAGATGTCTTTACCAAGGTGATTGCTCTCAGTGGTGTTTACGACGCACGTTTCTTTGTCGGCGATTACTACAACGACGATGCTATTTACCAAAACTCGCCAGTAGATTATATCTGGAACCAAAACGACGGCTGGTTTATTGACCGTTACCGTCAGGCAGAGATTGTGCTGTGTACAGGACTTGGAGCTTGGGAACAAGACGGTCTGCCATCCTTTTACAAGCTCAAGGAAGCCTTTGACCAGAAACAAATTCCAGCCTGGTTTGCTGAATGGGGACACGATGTCGCTCACGACTGGGAATGGTGGCGCAAACAAATGCCTTATTTCCTTGGAAATCTCTATTTATAAAAGGAGTTACCTATGAATTACCTTGTTATTTCTCCCTACTATCCACAAAATTTTCAACAGTTTACGATTGAACTAGCCAATAAAGGTATCACCGTCTTGGGAATTGGTCAGGAACCTTACGAGCAATTGGATGAGCCTTTGCGCAATAGCCTGACAGAATATTTCCGTGTTGACAATCTTGAGAACATAGATGAAGTCAAACGTGCAGTTGCTTTTCTCTTTTATAAACATGGCCCAATTGATCGCATTGAGTCTCATAATGAATACTGGCTTGAGTTAGATGCAAGTCTTCGTGAGCAATTCAATGTTTTTGGTGCCAAACCAGAGGATCTCAAAAAGACGAAATATAAGTCTGAAATGAAGAAGCTTTTCAAGAAAGCAGGTGTCCCTGTGGTACCTGGAGCTGTTATCAAAACGGAAGCAGATGTGGATCAAGCTGTGAATGAAATCGGTCTTCCAATGATTGCCAAACCTGATAATGGAGTGGGAGCAGCCGCAACCTTTAAACTTGAGACAGAAGACGATGTCAATCACTTCAAGCAAGAATGGGACCATTCGACCGTTTATTTCTTTGAAAAATTTGTCACTTCCAGCGAAATTTGTACCTTTGATGGTTTAGTGGACAAGGATGGAAAGATTGTCTTCTCAA
The DNA here is from genome assembly GCA_905221065.1 of bacterium. Lineage (GTDB taxonomy): Bacteria > Bacillota > Bacilli > Lactobacillales > Streptococcaceae > Streptococcus. Next base: position 18,566 of record CAJNBS010000005.1, on the reverse strand, counting down.
CAACCTTTGACTACGCCTACACACCGCTTGATCTGATGATCTACAAGATGGACAACTCATATTACGTTCTCAAGGATATGGATCCTAAATTACGTAAATACGGTGAGGCTATCGTCAAAGAATTTGGTATGAAAGAACGTTTCTTTCATATTGAGTTCTTCCGTGACGGGGACGACTACATTGCCATTGAGTACAACAACCGTCCTGCAGGTGGTTTTACCATTGATGTTTATAACTTTGCCCACTCCTTGGATCTTTATCGAGGCTATGCAGCTATTGTCGCAGGAGAAGAGTTCCCAGTGTCAGAGTTTGAATCGCAGTATTGTTTAGCTACATCCCGTCGTGCAAATGCTCATTATGTCTATTCAGAAGAGGATTTGCTTGACAAATATAGCCAGCAGTTCAAGGTTAAAAAAATCATGCCAGCTGCTTTCGCAGAACTTCAAGGAGATTACCTTTATATGCTGACAACTCCGAGTCGACAAGAAATGGATCAGATGATTGCAGATTTCGGACAACGTCAAGAATAAGAAGTATCGGATTAAGGAGAATGACCTTCTTAATCCTTTTGTTTTGTCTGATAAAAAATAAGAGCATCCTAACAAGGTAACTATTATAAGATTCGCTTGGAAATTATAGTGAACTGAATATGAAGTAGTAGACTGTAGTTCCTAAAGCATTGTTGGAACTTAGTTTGAGTTTACTAATCAATTTGTTTAGTTTTTTTATTACATTTCTCTATATTTAAACTCATAGTTGATGATGCAAATAAACTCAATCCTAATAAAAAAAGTTCAAAATACAATAAAAATAATTGACTAAATAATATATATATGTTAGAATAAAAACAAGAAAACAGAAAGCGGTTTCATTTGCATTACTAGGTGTTTTTATGTTTAGTAATACAATTCCTTACCAACAATTCATTCAGAAGAATAAACAATTGGAGATTCGAGTGCAATCACAAAAGAAGTCCAATGGTTGAGTTACAAAATCTAAAGTATTTAAGATTAGTTTATAAAATTAGGTCTCTGCCTGTAGAAAGGAACGTGCAGTTAGAAAGGAGGAAAAAATAGGATACTATAATTCAGACTGAGATTTCTAATTAAAAATTGAAGAAGATTCTTTTATCAATAGTTTAGTAAGCTTGTTAGTTTATAGAGGGCAGGGGTATTTCTGTCCTCTATTTTAGAATAAGGAATGCACTATGAAAAAATTATTTATACTCATATCCAACCTGCTTGCTAGTTTGTTCTTTGTTTGGGTATTTACCATTTGGACTGATACATATGTCTCCTATTATTACCCCAACGTTGTTGTACGTGATTCTTCCCCTGAAACAACTTTTCAGCATGTTGCTACACGCTTGGAAAAACTAGCAGAAGAAACGGATAGCTTTATTGCGATTCAACACCAGGATCCTAACTCAGAAGGTACTCCAGTGTTTTCTTATACGACCTTTGGGAACGGAAAGTTGCCTGATGGGCTACAGGAAAAAAATCTAGAAGGTGCTCAAAGTAGTAGTGTTGAAACAAACTATTTTGTATTCGATGGAAACCTAGATATTCACTTGCTAAGGGAGGAGCTAAGTCAACTTGGCTTGACTAACATGCACCTGACAATTCCATCTAAACTATCTACGTTAATGGCTATCTTTAGTAACGGATTTCAGTTAATCAGTTTATTGATTTTCATCTTAACCTTTGGAGCACTGACTTTAATTAGTCAAATTAGCCAATTACGGTCGTCGGGCATTCGCCTCATTTCAGGAGAGAAACGGTGGTCCATTTTCCTTAGACCAGTTGGTGAGGATTTGAAAGGGATAGCTGTTGGTTTCAGTTTAGCTGGCGTGCTCGCCATTCTTATGCAAAAAATTCTGTCGCTTCCAACGCAATCCCTAATGACCATAGGAGAAGGCTTGCTCTGTTATAATCTCATCTTATTGTCGATCTCCCTGTTTTTCGCTCAACTCTTCGCAGTTGGGATAAAAAAGATACACCTGATGCAGATTATAAAAGGGCAAGTGCCTGTCAGAGGAATCATTAGTTTGATTTTAATCGGTCAACTATTAGCAATTATTATTGTAACGCTGGGAATAGGGAGTAGCTTAAAGTATTCCCAAGCCTGGCAACAGCATCGGATTGGACAAGAGGCTTGGAGCCAGGAAAGGCAACTGATTACCCTATCAATCAGCCGTGAAGGAACGAGTCCTGGTTTTGATGAACAAGCTCAAAGGAAACTCAGAACTTGGTATCAATTGATGGATCTGGCTGTTTCAGAACAAAAGGCTTTCTTATCTAGACACCAGTTAATTGACCGTACTTTGCAAAATGGCATGGCTTCCTCCAAAAACTTTATAACCTCTACAGAATGGCACGATTACAACCCGAATGGCAATGTCCTTATCGTCACACCGCAATACTTGGAGCGTCAAAACATTCCTGTAGATACAACTATTGAGCAAAAGATGAATCACCTTGATGTAGGGGAGTTTGTCTTATTGCTGCCTGAACACCTCCGTTCAGAGGAAGAACATTATAAATCTGTTTTTGAAGACGACTTAACCAGTCGCATGTCTAGTCGAGATGAACGACAGCAAATGACTGCTACGGTAGGTTATTTAGAATCAGATCAGGATCGTTTTGTGTATAATACGACCCCTATTTCTTACCAACAGTTTTTGAAAGATCCAATCATAATTGTTATAACACCCCAATCAACTGGTCCACAGTCCATTTTGTTTTGGGTAGACGCAGTACAGAACTACGTTCTCTTTAATCAATTGTCTGATGCCCAGGAGCTTATCCAGAGACAAGGCATTGAAAATTGGGTCTCAGAAATGCAAACAGGTTACCACAACTACATCACATTATTGGATAATATCCAGAGGGAACGTTGGGTAATGCTAGCAGGAGCTGTGCTTGGGATTGCAACTTCAATCTTGTTGTTTAACACTATGAATAGGCTCTACTTTGAAGAATTTAGACGTGCCATTTTTATCAAACGCATTGCAGGTCTCAGGTTCTTAGAAATCCATCGCACTTATCTCTTTGCTCAACTGGGTGTGTTTTTACTGGGATTTGTTGCGAGTGTATTTCTTATGGTAGAGATAGTAGTTGCTTTCTTAGTCTCGTTACTCTTTACCGGTCTATCTCTTTTACAGTTACATGTCCAAATGCAGAAAGAAAACAAGATGTCCATGCTTGTTTTGAAGGGAGGTTAATATGATTGAACTTAAACAGGTGAGTAAATCTTTTGGAGAACGAGAGTTATTTTCGAATCTTTCAATGACATTTGAGGCTGGAAAAGTCTATGCCTTAATTGGTTCAAGTGGTAGCGGAAAAACAACCTTGATGAACATGATTGGGAAATTAGAATCTTATGATGGGACGATTTTTTACCGAGGTAAAGACTTGGCCAATTATAAATCGAGTGATTTTTTCCGTCACGAATTGGGCTACCTCTTCCAGAACTTTGGCTTAATTGAAAACCAAAGTATTGAAGAAAACCTTAAGCTAGGTCTCATTGGTCAAAAGTTGAGTCGGTCGGAACAGCGGTTGAGGCAGAAGCAGGCTTTAGAACAGGTCGGCCTGGCTTATCTTGACCTAGATAAGCGCATCTTTGAGTTATCGGGCGGAGAATCGCAACGGGTTGCCTTGGCAAAAGTTATCTTAAAGAATCCACCCCTTATTCTGGCAGATGAGCCAACAGCTTCAATAGACCCAGCAACCTCTCAGTTGATTATGGAGATTTTGCTATCTCTTCGAGATGATAATAGGCTAATCATTATCGCAACACATAATCCGGCAATTTGGGAGATGGCTGATGAAGTGATCACGATGGATCGTTTGAAATAAAAATCCTTGTTTTTAATTGCACGATGAGTTACTGAAATATTATCAGGAATCAATAATTGGAGTTAATTTAGAATTGTACTTTATTAATATTGAGGTAACTTTTTCTTGATAAAGGAAGAAATAGTGGAGAGGAAGTTAGATTGAAAAAATTCGACAATTATATTATTGATAAGCCTTGCGATTCTAATTCAGATAAACTGTAAAAAATCTTAATAATTGAAAGTTTGGTAGATGATATTTTGCAATTTTCTCTCAGAATCAATAATAGTGTAGGAGAGATTTTCCTCCTACAACTGTTTCAAAAGAAAACTATCTTTATTCCATGTTATTTTGAGGAAGATATTGTGAAAGTCAAAGATGATGATAAAGTTGAGTGGAATTTGTTAGAATTTCAAAAATTTAGAGCATTTTTGGCTTAGTAATCTGTGTTGAAGGCTCAAAATCTATGGTAAAAAAGTAGCTTTGAAAACGTATTGCATCCAAAGATTTAGTTAAATAATGATTTAACACAAAAAGAAATTATTGAAGTTCTGGAAAGATGTTGTTTCAGTATTGAGAAAAGGTGGGAAAAACTTGCGATTTTCACAGAGAAAGGAAGAAAAAGTATAGAAATATAGTCAATTGAAACAAGAACAGGACAAAAGAACCTTTTGTGCTATATTTTTCTCCTTTCGCTTTACAATTGGCTTGAACACCTTTTATTGTATCGCGTTTGGAGTTTTTTTGGTATAACCTTCGACGCGCACCCGCATAGCGGGTGTTTTTTTGTCTCGCACCTAACGGAGCAAGACGAACTAATAGTCACATAATTAAAAAGCTAGACTTCCACAATTGGAGCTCTCTAGATTTTTTGTGGTCAAGAACTATTTTGTCCCAAACTATTTTGTCCCAAACTATTTTGTCCCAAACTCTTTTGAGGTGCTTTTTGATATGAGCCCAGGTTTTCTCTATAAGATTGTACTCAGGTGAGTGGGGAGGAATAAGAAATAAAGTTACTTTTTCTGGGGCTTATTCATAGTAGGTGTGATTCTTTTTTTCGAGTGTATCCCATAGCTTTGAGAGCATAGTGGATAGTATAGTAGATTGAAATAAGATGTGAACAAAGTGATTGAGAAAGTCAATTTTTTCTAGAAATGTTTTAGCAACCGTAATGTGCTATTCTAGATTCAATACGCTATAGTTGGATGACAGCCAAATTTAGAAGCTATTTCAGTCAAATAAGCGTCTGGATTGTCAGTAAGATAGTTTTTAAGTCTATCTCTATCAACTTTTCTTGGTTTTGTTACTTTTACTTGATGGTTTAGATCACCTATTTTCTCTTTTAGATAATGGTATTACGTGAGATTTGGAAAACGTGTGATGCTTCTGTTATACTACCTGTTCGCTTACAATAGGCAAGAACTTTTTTACGTAAATCTATTGAATATGGCATAAGATGACTGCACCACATTGTGTACTATCTTTAGTTCATTTTGTCATATCTCTGTCGAAACAGGTTACTAATATTAATGTACGGGCTTTATGTATGTCAAAAATAAGTTCAGTTATTGAATAGATTTCACTAAACGAGATAGAAGAATAATTTGAGTTCTTTATGAATCTCTATATAGGATTCATTACGACAGATACCTTAGATTCTTTTTATTGAAGAAATTTTCTGAAAATTACAAAATATACTTGCTATTTTAGAAAAAAAGTGTAGAATATAAGAAATAGGTTTTTAGAATAAGGAGTGGAATATGACAGTAACGATTGATTGGGAAAACCTTGGTTTCTCCTATATGAAATTACCTTATCGCTATATTGCGCATTTTAAAAATGGACAATGGAATCAAGGAGAGCTTACAGAGGATGCAACTTTGCATATTTCAGAGTCTTCTCCAAGTCTTCACTATGGCCAACAAGCATTTGAAGGTTTGAAAGCTTATCGTACTAAGGATGGTAGTGTTCAACTTTTCCGTCCTGACGAAAACGCCAAACGTCTGCAACGTACTTGTGATCGTCTCTTGATGCCACAAGTTCCTACAGACATGTTTGTAGAAGCTTGTAAGGCAGTTGTCCGTGCCAATGAAGAATATGTACCACCATATGGAACAGGTGGAACCCTTTATCTTCGTCCACTTTTGATTGGTGTTGGAGATATTATCGGGGTAAAACCAGCAGAAGAATACATTTTCACCATCTTTGCTATGCCAGTTGGAAATTACTTTAAGGGTGGTTTGGTTCCAACTAACTTCTTGATTCAGGATGAATACGACCGTGCTGCTCCAAATGGTACAGGTGCGGCTAAGGTTGGTGGGAACTATGCTGCAAGTCTCTTGCCAGGGAAATTGGCTAAATCACGCCATTTCTCAGATGTTATCTACCTAGACCCATCAACACATACAAAGATTGAAGAAGTCGGTTCAGCTAACTTCTTTGGAATTACAGCTGATAATGAATTTGTAACACCATTGAGTCCATCTATCTTGCCATCTATTACTAAATATTCTTTGCTTTATTTGGCAGAACACCGCTTGGGCTTGACTCCTATTGAGGGTGATGTTCCAATTGATAAGCTGGATCGTTTTGTAGAGGCAGGTGCCTGTGGTACGGCAGCAGTTATTTCACCAATTGGTGGAATTCAGCACGGTGATGATTTCCATGTATTCTATAGTGAAACAGAAGTTGGTCCTGTGACTCGTAAACTCTATGATGAATTGACTGGTATTCAGTTTGGTGATATTGAAGCGCCAGAAGGTTGGATTGTAAAAGTAGATTAAAATAAACAAAAGGAGATTTTTGATGAAATCGAAAAAGTGGCTCTTAACAGCAGGAGTGGTCCTGAGTACAACAGCTCTTTTAGTGGCTTGTGGAAAAGCTGATAAAGAAGCAGATGCACCGACAACATTTTCTTATGTCTATGCAGTAGATCCAGCATCTTTGGACTATAGTATAGCGACTCGTACATCGACAACAGATGTCATCGGGAACGTGGTTGATGGCTTGATGGAAAACGACCAATACGGAAATGTTATTCCTTCCTTGGCTGAAGATTGGTCTGTGTCAAAAGATGGTCTGACTTATACCTACAAACTTCGTAAAGGAGTTAAATGGTACACTTCTGAAGGTGAAGAATATGCAGAAGTAACAGCCCATGACTTTGTAACAGGATTGAAACACGTGGCTGATGGCAAGTCAGACGGTGTCTCTCTCATCCAAAATTCAATCAAGGGCTTGGATGCCTACATGACTGGTGAAACAAATGATTTCTCTACGGTTGGTGTTAAGGCCTTGGACGATTATACAGTTGAATATACCCTAAACAAACCAGAAAGTTTCTGGAACTCTAAAGTCACAACAGCGACGATGTTGCCTGTAAATGAAGAGTTTTTGAAGGCATCAGGTAAAGATTATGGAGCGGTCACTCCAGCAGGGATTCTTTACAATGGTCCTTATATCTTGAAGACCTTGACTTCTAAATCGTTGATCGAATACGAGAAAAATCCAAACTACTGGGATAAAGAAAAGGTAAAAATTGAGAAGATTAAATTGACTTACTACGATGGTTCTGATCAGGAATCCTTGATTCGTAGCTTCTCTTCTGGTGCTTATACGACAGCCCGTCTCTTCCCAAGTAGCTCAAACTTTGCTTCAACTTTGGAACAATACGGAGATAAAATTACTTATAGCCCACAGGATTCAAGTAGTTATTACTTCACCTTTAACGTAAATCGTCAGTCATACAATAAAACTGCGAAAACAAGTGAAGAACAAAAGACTTCTACTAAAGAAGCTATGCTGAATAAGGACTTCCGTCAGGCTATCAACTTTGCCTTCAACCGCCATTCTTATGCTGCCCAGCTAAATGGTGAAGACGGTGCGGACAAGATTATTCGTAACAGTCTCGTTCCTGATAACTTTGTACAAGCAGGTGGTAAGAACTTTGGTCACATTGCTCAAGCTGAGTTGGTGAACTATGGTGATCAATGGAAAGGTGTTGAGCTAGTCGATGGTAAGGATTCTATCTACAACCCTGACAAGGCTAAAGCAGCCTTTGAAAAAGCTAAGAAAGACTTGGAATCTAAAGGGGTAAACTTCCCAATTCACTTGGATGTCCCAGTTGAACAAACAGATACCATCGCCGTTCAACAAAGCAACTCTTTCAAACAGTCTATCGAATCAACTCTTGGTGCTGAAAATGTTGTCATTGATGTTCTTCAAATGACAGATAATGAAAAGGAAACTATCACTTCTCAAGCGCGTGTTCCTTCTCAAAAAGACTATGATTTGAACAGTACAGGATGGGCTCCAAGTTATCAAGACCCAGCATCTTACTTGAATATTATGGACCCTAAATCAGGTTCTGCTATGAAACACCTTGGTATTACAAAAGGGAAAGATAAGGATGTTGTAGCTAAACTTGGTTTGGACCAATATAAGAAATTATTGGATGATGCAGATTCAGAGACTACAAATCTTGAAGAACGCTATGAAAAATATGCCAAGGCTCAAGCTTGGTTGACAGATAGTTCATTATTAATGCCAACAGCCTCATCTGGTGGTTCTCCAGTTGTAAGTAATGTCGTGCCATTCTCAAAACCATACTCACAAGTTGGTATTAAGGGTGACCCATATATTTTTAAAGGAATGAAATTGCAAAAAGATATCGTTACTACAAAAGAATATGAAGAAGCACTGAAAAAATGGCAAAAAGAAAAATTGGAATCAAACGGTAAGTACCAAAAAGAACTAGAAAAACACATTAAATAAGGCAGAAAACTCTATATCAGACTCAGAATGATATAGAGTTTTTTCTTGCTAGTTTTAGGATTTTCTTGTAAAATAGAAAAAGTGAAGAGAGGTATGAAATGAGTAAGAAAGATAAAAAAATTGAAATTCAAGTAGCAGATGCCAAGGTTAATGTAGGAAAAGACAGTTTTGAAGGCTATACCTTGACTATTGGTAAAAAAGTTATTGGAGAAATTGCCGAATTAGACGGACAATTTGCCATCATAAAGAATGGGAATGTCGATAGTTTTTATAAAAAATTGGAAAAAGCTGTGGAAATTTTGATTGAAAATTATAATTTAGCAAAATAAGTCTTGTTTTTTTGAAATTTTCATGATATAATAGTCCATGTTGATTGTAGGAGAGATAGCGAAGAGGCTAAACGCGGCGGACTGTAAATCCGCTCCTTCGGGTTCGGGGGTTCGAATCCCTCTCTCTCCATTTCATCAATGGGGTATAGCCAAGCGGTAAGGCAAGGGACTTTGACTCCCTCATGCGTTGGTTCGAATCCAGCTACCCCAGTTCTTAGGTAATAATCAAGATAAAAAGCAAAATATCTTAGGGTATTTTATTTTTATAATTGAAAGACGTGAACGATATGAACATGTCCTTGCGGGTGCTTAGGAAAAAAATTATAAGTATGTCAAGTTTAAGAAAAAACTTGATTGTTGGAGGATTTTTTAGATGAACGAATTTGAAGATTTGCTAAATAGCGTTAGCCAAGTTGAGACTGGTGATGTTGTTAGTGCTGAAGTATTGACAGTTGATGCGACTCAAGCTAACGTTGCAATCTCTGGAACTGGTGTTGAAGGTGTCTTGACTCTTCGCGAATTGACAAACGATCGCGATGCAGATATCAATGACTTTGTTAAAGTAGGAGAAGTATTGGATGTTCTTGTACTTCGTCAAGTAGTTGGTAAAGATACTGATACAGTTACATACCTTGTATCTAAAAAACGCCTTGAAGCTCGCAAAGCATGGGACAAACTTGTTGGTCGCGAAGAAGAAGTTGTTACTGTTAAAGGAACTCGTGCCGTTAAAGGTGGACTTTCAGTAGAATTTGAAGGTGTTCGTGGATTTATCCCAGCTTCAATGTTGGATACTCGTTTCGTACGTAACACTGAGCGTTTTGTAGGTCAAGAATTTGATGCTAAAATCAAAGAAGTTGACGCTAAAGAAAATCGCTTCATCCTTTCACGTCGTGAAGTTGTTGAAGCAGCTACAGCAGCAGCTCGTGCTGAAGTATTCGGTAAATTGGCTGTTGGTGATGTAGTAACTGGTAAAGTTGCACGTATCACAAGCTTCGGTGCTTTCATCGACCTTGGTGGTGTTGACGGATTGGTTCACTTGACTGAATTGTCACATGAACGTAACGTATCACCAAAATCAGTTGTAACTGTTGGTGAAGAAATTGAAGTGAAAATCCTTGATCTTAACGAAGAAGAAGGACGTGTATCACTTTCACTTAAAGCAACAACACCTGGACCATGGGATGGCGTTGAGCAAAAATTGGCTAAAGGTGATGTAGTAGAAGGAACAGTTAAACGTTTGACTGACTTCGGTGCATTTGTTGAAGTATTGCCAGGTATCGATGGACTTGTTCACGTATCACAAATTTCACACAAACGTATTGAAAATCCAAAAGAAGCTCTTAAAGTTGGTCAAGAAGTTCAAGTTAAAGTTCTTGAAGTTAACGCAGATGCAGAGCGCGTATCACTTTCTATCAAAGCTCTTGAAGAGCGTCCAGCTCAAGAAGAAGGACAAAAAGAAGAAAAACGTGTTGCTCGTCCACGTCGTCCAAAACGTCAAGAGAAACGTGATTTCGAACTTCCAGAAACACAAACAGGATTCTCAATGGCTGACTTGTTCGGTGATATCGAACTTTAATCAAATTGAAAATTCACAAAATCCTTTGTTTTCTAAACAAGGGATTTTTCTTTTGTCTATAAGCCTTTTTTGATATAATAGTTCTATGTTAGATTCAGAAAAACAATCACGTTATCAAATGTTAAATGAAGAGCTCTCTTTTTTATTGGAAGGCGAAACCAATGTTTTGGCTAATCTTTCCAACGCTAGTGCTCTTCTAAAATCACGCTTTCCTAATACTGTATTTGCAGGCTTTTATTTGTTTGATGGAAAGGAATTGGTTTTAGGTCCCTTCCAAGGTGGTGTTTCCTGCATCCGTATTGCACTTGGAAAGGGTGTTTGTGGTGAGGCAGCCCACTTTCAGGAAACTGTTCTAGTTGGAGATGTAACAACTTATCCCAACTATATTTCTTGTGATAGTCGTGCTAAAAGTGAAATTGTTGTGCCGATGATGAAGAATGGTCAATTACTTGGAGTTCTGGATTTGGATTCTTCAGAGATTGATGATTATGATGCTATGGATCGAGATTATTTGGAACAATTTGTCGCTATTTTGCTTGAAAAGACAGAATGGGACTTTACAATGTTTGGGGAGAAAGCCTAATGTATCAAGCACTTTATCGAAAATATAGAAGTCAAAACTTCTCTCAGTTGGTTGGTCAAGAAGTTGTGGCTAAGACTCTTAAACAAGCGGTGGAGCAAGAGAAAATAAGCCATGCCTATCTTTTTTCTGGTCCTCGTGGAACGGGAAAAACCAGTGTGGCTAAGATTTTTGCCAAGGCTATGAACTGTCCCAATCAAGTGGGTGGTGAACCATGTAATAACTGCTATATTTGTCAGGCAGTGACGGACGGTAGTTTAGAAGATGTCATTGAAATGGATGCGGCCTCTAATAATGGGGTCGATGAAATCCGTGAAATTCGTGATAAATCTACCTATGCTCCTAGTCTTGCCCGTTATAAGGTTTATATCATAGACGAGGTTCACATGCTGTCTACAGGGGCTTTTAATGCTCTCCTAAAGACGCTGGAAGAGCCAACACAGAATGTGGTCTTTATTTTAGCTACTACTGAATTGCACAAGATACCTGCAACTATTCTATCGCGTGTCCAACGTTTTGAGTTTAAATCAATTAAGACACAGGATATTAAGGAACATATCCATTATATCTTAGAAAAAGAAAATATTAGTTCTGAACCAGAGGCTGTGGAAATTATTGCCAGACGAGCTGAAGGGGGAATGCGGGACGCCTTGTCTATTTTGGATCAAGCCCTAAGTTTGACACAGGGAAATGAGCTGACGACGGCCATTTCTGAAGAAATTACAGGAACCATTAGTCTGTCTGCCTTGGATGATTATGTGGCTGCCTTATCTCAACAGGATGTTCCCAAGGCTTTGTCTTGCTTAAATCTTCTCTTTGAGAATGGTAAGAGCATGACTCGTTTTGTGACGGATCTTTTGCACTATTTACGAGACTTGTTAATTGTTCAAACAGGAGGAGAAAACACTCATCATAGTCCAGTCTTTGTAGAGAATTTGGCTCTTCCTCAGGAAAATCTGTTTGAAATGATTCGCTTAGCGACAGTCAGTTTGGCAGATATTAAGTCTAGTTTGCAGCCTAAGATTTATGCTGAAATGATGACTATTCGTTTAGCGGAAATTAAACCTGAACCGGCTCTTTCAGGGGCGGTTGAACATGAAATTTCTGCACTGAGACAGGAAGTTGCCCGTCTCAAACAAGAACTCGCCAATGTGGGAACGGTGCCCAAGCCAACAAGTCCAGCTCCTAGTCGACCAGCTACGGGCAAAACAGTCTATCGTGTCGATCGCAATAAAGTGCAATCTATCTTACAAGAGGCCGTCGAAAATCCTGATTTAGCACGTCAAAATTTAATTCGCTTGCAGAATGCCTGGGGAGAGGTAATTGAAAGTCTTGGGGGTCCTGATAAGGCTCTGCTAGTTGGTTCTCAACCGGTTGCGGCCAATGAACACCATGCCATTCTTGCTTTTGAATCTAACTTCAATGCTGGTCAAACCATGAAACGGGACAATCTCAACACCATGTTTGGCAACATTCTCAGTCAGGCAGCAGGTTTTTCACCTGAAATTTTAGCTATTTCCATGGAAGAATGGAAAGAAGTGCGCGCAGCCTTCTCAGCTAAAGCCAAATCTTCTCAAACTGAAAAAGAAGCAGAAGAAAGCCTGATTCCGGAAGGATTTGAATTTTTGGCTGATAAAGTGAAGGTAGAGGAAGACTAAAGAAAGATTTCATGATACAATAAGTTTATGAATAGACAACAATTTATTATCATAGCACTGTTTACAGCTGCTGAGACCTATTTTTTCAATGAAGCCTGGATGACTGGTCGCTATATTATGGCAGCCTTTTGGGCCATTTTGCTCTTTAGAAATTTTCGAGTTAGTTACTTGATGGGTAAAATAGTAGATGTCATTGACCAGCACTTGAAAGGGAAAGACTAGTCCTCAGCTTCTAGACAAAATCAAAGCCTTTTAGGCTTTTTTTTGTTATACTATAAAAGTATATTTATTGACCTTTTACCGTATTTTCTAGGGAAATCAAGTTTGTTTCCAGTAAGTACTGTAAAGGCCTTGAAAAAGAAAGGAACTATCATGTCAGTATTAGAGATCAAAGATCTTCACGTTGAGATTGAAGGAAAAGAAATTTTAAAAGGGGTTAACCTGACCCTGAAAACAGGAGAAATTGCCGCTATCATGGGACCAAATGGTACTGGTAAATCAACTCTTTCAGCCGCTATCATGGGAAATCCAAACTATGAAGTTACCAAAGGTGAAGTCTTGTTTGATGGCGTAAACATCCTTGAGTTGGAAGTGGACGAGCGTGCGCGTATGGGACTTTTCCTTGCTATGCAATACCCATCAGAAATTCCTGGAATTACTAACGCTGAATTTCTTCGTGCAGCTATGAATGCTGGTAAAGAAGATGATGAAAAGATTTCAGTTCGTGAGTTCATTACTAAACTGGATGAGAAAATGGAATTGCTCAACATGAAAGAAGAAATGGCAGAGCGTTATCTAAACGAAGGTTTCTCTGGTGGTGAGAAAAAACGTAATGAAATTCTTCAACTCTTGATGTTGGAACCAACTTTCGCCCTTTTGGATGAGATTGACTCTGGTCTTGATATTGACGCCCTTAAAGTTGTGTCTAAAGGTGTGAATGCCATGCGTAGTGAAGGTTTTGGTGCTATGATTATCACTCACTACCAACGTCTTTTGAACTACATCACACCTGATGTGGTACACGTGATGATGGAAGGTCGTGTTGTCCTTTCTGGTGGTCCAGAATTGGCTGCGCGTTTGGAACGTGAAGGATACGCAAAACTAGCTGAAGAACTTGGCTACGACTACAAGGAAGAATTGTAATTCCCTCGTATCTTTTAGGAGAAGTAAATGACTAAAGAAAATATTAAACTTTTTTCAGAAATGCACGCTGAACCAAGCTGGTTGGCTGATCTCCGTCAAAAAGCTTTTGACAAGATTGAGACTTTGGAATTACCAGTTATTGAGCGTGTCAAATTCCACCGTTGGAATCTGGGTGATGGAACGATTACAGAAAGTGAGCCATCAGCAAATGTTCCAGATTTCACAGCTCTAGATAATCACTTGAAATTGGTTCAAGTAGGGACTCAGACTGTTTTTGAGCAAACTCCAGTTGAGTTAGCTGAACAGGGTGTTGTCTTCACAGATTTCCATTCAGCTTTAGAAGAAATTCCAGAGCTGATCGAAGAATTCTTCATGTCATCTGTTAAGTATGACGATGACAAGTTGGCAGCCTACCATACAGCTTATTTCAATAGTGGTGCTGTTCTCTACATTCCTGATAATGTTGAGATTAAAGAACCAATCGAAGGGATTTTCTACCAAGACAGTGATAGCGATGTACCGTTTAACAAACATATTATGATTATCGCTGGTAAAAACTCTAAGATTAGCTATTTGGAACGTCTAGAGTCACGTGGTGGAGGTAGTGCAAAAGCAACTGCCAATATCACAGTAGAAGTAATTGCACGTTCTGGTGCTCAAGTGAAGTTTGCTGCGATTGACCGTCTAGGTGAAAATGTCACTGCTTACATTAGCCGTCGTGGTAAATTAGGCAACGATGCAAGCATTGACTGGGCAATCGGTGTCATGAACGAAGGGAACGTCGTTGCGGACTTTGATAGCGACTTGATTGGTAACGGTAGCCATGCTGACCTCAAGGTTGTAGCTCTTTCAAGTGGCCGTCAGGTTCAAGGAATTGATACTCGCGTAACCAACTATGGCTGCAACTCTATCGGAAATATCCTCCAACATGGGGTTATCCTTGAAAAAGCAACTTTAACTTTCAATGGTATCGGTCATATCATCAAGGGTGCTAAGGGAGCCGATGCGCAACAAGAGAGTCGTGTTCTCATGCTTTCAGACCAAGCGCGTTCAGATGCCAACCCAATTCTTTTGATTGACGAAAATGACGTTACTGCTGGTCACGCTGCTTCTATCGGACAGGTGGATCCAGAAGACATGTACTACCTCATGAGTCGTGGCTTGGACAAGGCAACTGCAGAGCGCTTGGTTGTTCGTGGTTTCCTTGGATCTGTTATCGTTGAGATTCCAGTCAAGGAAGTTCGCGATGAAATGATTGCAACAATCGAAGAAAAATTGTCAAAACGCTAAGGGGAAGCCTATGTTAGATGTAGAAGCGATTCGCAAGGATTTTCCAATTTTAGACCAGATTGTTAATGATGAACCGTTGGTCTATCTGGACAATGCTGCGACGACACAAAAACCACTAGCAGTACTGGAAACAATCAACCGCTACTATGAGAAGGATAATGCCAATGTTCACCGTGGTGTTCATACCTTGGCGGAGCGGGCGACTGCTTCCTATGAGGCGGCTCGTGAAACCATTCGTAAGTTTATCAATGCAGGCTCAACAAAGGAGGTACTCTTTACCCGAGGGACGACAACCAGTCTTAACTGGGTAGCTCGCTTTGCTGAGGAAGTTCTGACTGAAGGAGATCAAGTTTTGATTTCTGTCATGGAACACCATTCTAATATTATTCCTTGGCAGGAGGCCTGTCGCAAGACTGGGGCTGAGCTTGTCTATGTCTATCTCAAGGATGGAGCCTTGGATATGGATGATCTGCGAGCTAAATTGACTGATAAAGTCAAGTTTGTCTCTCTAGCTCACGCATCCAATGTTCTTGGTGTCGTCAATCCGATCAAAAAAATTACTCAAATGGCCCACCGAGTTGGAGCTATCATGGTGGTGGATGGTGCTCAGTCTACACCTCATATGAAGATTGATGTCCAGGACTTGGATGTGGATTTCTTTGCCTTTTCAGGTCACAAGATGTCTGGTCCGACTGGTATCGGTGTTCTTTATGGTAAAGAGAAGTATCTGGAACAAATGTCACCAGTTGAATTTGGTGGTGAAATGATTGATTTCGTTTATGAACAATCTGCTAGCTGGAAGGAGTTGCCTTGGAAATTTGAGGCTGGAACGCCAAATATGGCAGGCGCGATTGGACTTGCAGCAGCAGTGGATTATCTGGAAAAGATTGGTATGGATGCCATTGAAGCCCATGAACAGGAATTGGTTGCATACGTCTATCCAAAACTGCAGGCCATTGAAGGATTGACCATTTATGGTTCGCAGGACTTGGCTCAACGTTCAGGTGTCATTGCCTTTAACCTAGGTGATCTTCATCCCCATGACCTTGCTACAGCTTTGGATTATGAAGGAGTAGCGGTTCGTGCGGGTCATCATTGCGCCCAACCCTTGCTTCAGTATTTGGAAGTTCCAGCAACAGCCCGCGCAAGTTTTTATATCTACAATACTAAGGCAGATTGTGACAAGCTAGTCGATGCCTTACAAAAGACAAAGGAGTTTTTCAATGGCACTTTCTAAACTAGATAGCCTTTATATGGCAGTGGTAGCGGACCATTCGAAAAATCCACATCACCAAGGGAAGTTAGAAGACGCTGAACAAATCAGTCTCAACAATCCAACCTGTGGCGATGTTATTAATCTCTCTGTTAAGTTTGATGCAGAGGACCGTTTGGAAGATATCGCTTTTCTAAACTCAGGTTGTACCATCTCGACTGCCTCTGCTAGTATGATGACAGATGCAGTTTTAGGCAAGACCAAGCAAGAAGTCTTAGAACTTGCGACCATTTTTTCAGAAATGGTTCAAGGACAAAAAGATGACCGCCAAGATCAACTCGGTGATGCAGCCTTCTTGTCAGGTGTTGCAAAATTTCCACAACGGATTAAGTGTGCAACCCTAGCTTGGAATGCCCTGAAGAAAACAATTGAAAATCAAGAAAATAAGTAAGACAAGTTTCTTTTGTCTTACGAATCAGTAGAAATGAAGAATGAAAGAAAGGATATTATGGCTGAAGAAAGAGTAGAACCAAAACCAATTGATCTTGGTGAATATAAATTTGGTTTCCATGATGATGTAGAGCCTGTCCTATCGACAGGAAAAGGATTGAACGAAGATGTCATTCGTGAACTATCAGCTGCTAAGGGAGAACCTGAGTGGATGTTAGAATTCCGTTTGAAATCTTATGAGACATTCAAAAAAATGCCCATGCAAACTTGGGGAGCAGATTTGTCAGAGATTGACTTTGATGACTTGATCTACTACCAAAAACCATCTGATAAACCAGCTCGTTCTTGGGATGAAGTTCCTGAAAAAATCAAAGAAACCTTTGAACGAATCGGGATTCCTGAAGCTGAGCGTGCTTATCTAGCTGGTGCCTCTGCCCAGTACGAGTCAGAAGTGGTTTACCACAATATGAAGGAAGAGTTCCAGAAACTGGGGATTATCTTTACAGATACAGATTCTGCCCTCAAGGAATACCCAGACTTGTTTAAACAATACTTTGCGAAGTTAGTACCGCCAACTGATAACAAGTTGGCTGCCCTCAACTCAGCAGTATGGTCTGGTGGAACCTTTATCTACGTACCAAAAGGGGTCAAGGTAGATATTCCACTTCAAACTTACTTCCGCATCAACAACGAAAATACTGGTCAGTTTGAACGTACTTTGATTATCGTTGACGAGGGAGCAAGCGTACACTACGTAGAAGGATGTACAGCGCCAACATATTCAAGCAACAGCTTGCACGCGGCCATTGTAGAAATCTTTGCTTTGGATGGTGCTTATATGCGTTATACAACCATCCAAAACTGGTCTGATAACGTTTATAACTTGGTAACAAAGCGTGCTAAGGCTCAAAAGGATGCCACTGTTGAGTGGATTGATGGAAACTTGGGTGCCAAAACAACCATGAAATATCCATCTGTTTACCTAGATGGAGAAGGGGCGCGTGGTACTATGCTTTCTATTGCCTTTGCCAACGCTGGACAACACCAGGATACTGGTGCTAAGATGATTCACAATGCTCCACACACAAGCTCGTCTATCGTGTCTAAATCCATCGCTAAAGGCGGAGGAAAGGTAGACTATCGTGGACAAGTAACCTTTAACAAAAACTCTAAGAAATCTGTCTCTCACATCGAATGTGATACCATTATCATGGATGACTTATCAGCATCAGATACCATTCCATTTAATGAAATTCATAATTCGCAAGTTGCTTTGGAACACGAAGCTAAGGTTTCTAAGATTTCAGAAGAACAACTCTATTATCTTATGAGCCGTGGTTTGTCAGAATCAGAAGCGACAGAAATGATTGTTATGGGATTTGTAGAGCCCTTCACGAAAGAACTTCCAATGGAATATGCAGTTGAGCTGAACCGCTTGATTAGCTATGAAATGGAAGGGTCAGTTGGGTAAAATTTGATTTTAAATTTACTCAAAATCAAAGACTTTGAAGATGAACTTATAACAAAAAGAGACTGAGAAAAAATATTTTAAGAACAGAAAACGCATGATATCAGGAGCCAAATGTACTGACCCCAAAAAGTTGGACAAATAATTATTGAAAGGATTTAGTTCTGTATTGCACAGGACTAAGTCCTTTTAGTTTTACCTTAATTCGTTTGTTGTTGTAGTAATCGATATAGTCTATAATGGCTTGTTC
>CAJNBS010000004.1 GCA_905221065.1 bacterium | reverse complement strand
TACCGCCGTGAAAAGGCGGTGTCTTAACCCCTTGACCAACGGACCAGAGTTGTTATTTTCAACTCTTACTATTATACAGCCTTTTTATTTTTTGTCAACATCTTTTTCTATTTTTTTCATTTTTTTCAAATCGACTTTTTCAACTTATAATAAAAGAGCCAGAATTAAACTGACTCTTTTATTATTTATCAAACTTAGAAGCACGTTCTTCTCCCCACCAATAGGGCATTAGCTCTGCGACTCTCACAGTCTTTCTTCTATTGTAATCCATCATGAATTCTGCATCTTTATTTTCAGCATTCAACTCTAATAGAAATTCTCTGCAAGCGCCACAAGGCATACCCGAACTTCTACCATACGACGGTTTATCTCGAAAGGCTAATACTTTCTTAACCTTAGTTTGTCCTGAAAGTTGGTACATATTGAAGAGAGCTGCCCGCTCTGCGCAGAGATGGAATACACCACAGGGTTCCCTCCATACAGAAACCTGTAAATATTTGTCCATCTTCTGCTTCTACTGCGGCTACGACATGGTTAGCGTAAACAAAATCAGATACTTCATGTGGATTATATAATTTCTGTGCTTCTTCGTACATCTTTTCCCAGATGTCCATTATTACATCCTTCTTATTTAGAGATTTCTTTTAACATATTTTCTATATGCTGAATTGATTTTTCGCGACCTAACAAGAAGATAGTATCTGGCAATTCTGGACCATGCATTTCACCTGAAACAGCAATACGAATTGGCATGAAGAGATTTTTTCCTTTGATACCTGTTTCTTTTTGGACTGCTTTAATTTGTGGGAAGATATTCTCTGTCACAAATTCATCATCTGTCATCGCTTCGAGTTTTGCTTTGAAGGCTTCAAGAACTGTTGGGACGGTTTCACCCGCCATGACTTCGCGCTCTGCTTCGGTCAATTCTGGGAAATCTGAGAAGAAGAGATCTGTCAATGGGATAATCTCATCTACTGATTTCATTTGTGGTTTATAGAGCTCAACTAATTTTTCAGCCTTGTCAGTCAATCGACCTGCTTCTTCTAGGAATGGTTTTGCCATTTCAAAGATGGTTTCAAGATCTGCATTCTTGATATAGTCATTGCTCATCCAGTCAAGTTTTTTCTGGTCGAAGGCTGCTGGTGACTTGCTGAGACGGTTTTCATCAAAGAGTTTAATCAATTCCTCACGAGAGAAGATTTCGTCTTCACCACCTGGGTTCCAACCTAGAAGAGCAATAAAGTTAAAGACTGCTTCTGGAAGGTAACCTTTCTTTCGGTAATCTTCGATAAATTGAAGTGTATTAGTATCACGTTTAGATAACTTCTTACCAGTTTCAGAGTTGATGATTAAGGTCATGTGACCAAACTCTGGTGCTTCCCAACCAAGCGCTTCATAAACCATAAGCTGTTTTGGTGTATTAGCAATGTGGTCATCTCCACGGATAACGTGAGAGATTTGCATATCGTGGTCATCGATGACAACGGCAAAGTTGTAAGTTGGGTAACCATCTTTCTTTTGGATGACCCAGTCACCACCAATATTGCCACCTTCAAATTCGATATCGCCTTTGACCATATCATGCCACTTGTAGATACCTGATTCATTGACAGCCAAACGAACCGTTGGAATGATACCAGCTGCTTCACGTTCTGCGATGTAAGCTACTTTTTCTTCTTCACTCATACCAAGGTATTCGTTGATATAGCGCGGTGTTTCACCAGCTGCTTCTTGGCGTTCGCGCTCAGCTGCCAATTCTTCTTCTGTAACGTAAGATTTGTAGGCTTTTCCTTCAGCTAGCAATTGGTCGATGTATTTTTGATACAAGTCCAAACGCTCAGACTGGCGGTAGTTTTCATGTGTTTCTGGGCTTTCATCCCAATCCATGCCTAACCAACGAAGGTTTTCAAGCTGTGAACGTTCACCGTCCTCAACATGGCGTTTACGGTCAGTATCTTCGATACGGATAATAAAAGTTCCACCATGATGACGGGCGTAAAGGTAGTTGAACAATGCTGTACGAGCATTTCCGATGTGTAGTAGTCCTGTTGGACTTGGTGCGTAACGTACGCGGATATCTTTTGACATAGTTTCTCCTATAAAGTCTCTAGGCGTCTGCCTTTTTGCTCTCTATATTATATCACAAGTCTTGGCTGAGTCCAATTTCTATGGATAAAGAGAGTAAAAAGAGTGGACAAACCACTCTTTTCTTCTATTATAGACGTGCGTTAAGTTCTTTGCTCAATTCTTCAAATCCTGGTTTTCCAAGAAGGGCAAACATGTTACGTTTGTAAGCTTCAACACCTGGTTGGTCAAATGGGTTGATAGCATTCAAGTAACCTGAAAGGGCGATAGCCAATTCGAAGAAGTAGATAGTGTAACCAAGAGTGAAAGCATCTTGCTCTGGAAGAGTCACGTACATGTTTGGTACATCACCATCTGTGTGGGCAAGAAGAACACCGTCAGTTGCTTTTTTGTTTACAAAATCAACGTCTTTTCCTTGAAGGTAACCAAGTCCATCAAGATCTTCTTCCAAAGTAGGGATAATCACGTTCTTACGAGGTTTGTCAACACGAACAACTGTTTCAAACATGATACGAGTTCCCTCTTGGATAAATTGACCAAGTGAGTGCAAGTCAGTTGAGAAGTTTGCTGAAGTTGGGTAGATACCTTTTTGGTCTTTCCCTTCTGATTCACCAGCCAATTGTTTCCACCATTCTGAGAAGTATTGAAGTGATGGCTCATAGTTTACCAAGATTTCAGTTGCATAGCCTTTACGGTAAAGGATGTTACGAACTGCTGCATATTGGTAAGCTTCATTTTCAGCAATCTTGTCTGAGGTGTAGTCTTTGCGAGCTGCATTAGCACCTTCCATAAGAGCTTTGATGTCTGCACCTGATGCAGCGATTGGAAGCAATCCAACTGCTGTCAATACTGAGAAGCGTCCACCGATGTCGTCTGGAACAACAAATGTTTCCCAACCGTTAGCGTCTGCTTCAACCTTAACAGCACCTTTTTGGCGGTCAGTTGTTGCATAGATACGTTTGTTGGCTTCTTCTTGTCCGTATTTCTTAACCAAGAGTTCTTTGAAGACACGGAAAGCAATCGCTGGTTCTGTTGTTGTACCTGATTTAGAAATCACGTTTACTGAGAAGTCTTTGTCAGCTACATACTCTACCAAGTCAGCAAGGTAAGTAGATGAGATTGAGTTTCCTGCGTAAAGGATTTGTGGAGCTTTGCGTTCTTCTTTTGTTTGCAAGTTAGCAAAGTGATGGTTCAAGAAATCGATTGCTGCTTTTGCACCAAGGTAAGATCCACCGATACCGATCACAACCAAAACATCGCTGTCTGATTTGATTTGCTCAGCAGCTTTCAAGATGCGGTCAAATTCTTCGCGGTCGTAATTTTCAGGAAGGTCCAACCATCCCAAGAAGTCGCTACCAGCACCCGTTCCTTTACGGATCAATTCATCTGCTGCTGTTACTTGTGATTGCATGTATTCCACTTCATGTGGTGCAACAAATTTGTCTAAAACTTTTGAATAATCAAATTTAATATGTGACATGTTATTCCTCCAATATTTCTTCTTTTCTATCATAACGCTTACCTTCGTTTTTTTCAAGTTTTTTTGTCGAATTTCTCCAATTTTTATCAGAATTCAAACGTTTGCGTAAAAATCCCACATTCCAAAAATTTTGAAAAAATAAAAGAAAGAACGACCAGATGTCCCAGCCGTTACAGTTCGTTCAATAAATACTCAAATAATTCTAAATTGCCATCTTCTTCATTAACCAGAAACTCTGGATGCCACTGCAAACCAATAATGCGGTGTTCGTCGATAGACTCAATCGCTTCGATGGTCTGGTCTCTTGGATCAATAGCAGTTACACGGAAATTAGGTGCCAAATCTTTAATACTTTGACGATGGACAGAGTTGACCTGACTTTCTTTTCCAAATAGCTTAGCCACCACGCTTCCTTCCACTGTCTCAATAGAGTGAGATGTCCCGAAAGGTAGTCCTTGCCAGTGACCTTCAATTTCTTGATTGAGGGTTCCACCAAAGGCAACATTGACAAGTTGGACACCGCGGCAGATTGCCATAATTGGTTTATTCTGACGGAGCGCTTCCTTCAAAAGTGCCAATTCAAATTCATCACGGACTAGATTGTAATCATCGCTCTCGATGGTCTTTTTCTCTCCATAAAACTGAGGATGGACATTTTGACCGCCTGTCAAGATGAGCTTGTCAATCATTTCCACATAATCGCGTACAACGGACTCATCACCAACAGGAATGACTAAAGGGAGACCACCGACTTGACGAATGCTCTCTGCAAATCTACAAGATACAGATGAATGAATGTTTTTGCCTTCTGCGTCTACGGGACATAGATTTGCAGCAACTCCTACAACCGTTCTAGCCATGATGTCTCTCCTTTCGAATATTAACGATAGTCCTATCATATCACTCAAAATGACTTTCGTCTAATATGTTTTTTTTAAGGCTGTGATAAAAATTTTTTATGGACAAGAAAAAGCTGCCCACTTGGGACAACTTTTCTCTTATTCAAAAACAAACTGATTGTGATAGAGTTCTGAATAGAATCCACCTAGCTTCAAGAGTTCATGGTGGTTACCGCGTTCAATGACTTCTCCATCTTTAAGAACGATAATCTGGTCTGCATTGAGAATGGTTTTCAAGCGATGGGCAATGACGAAACTGGTTCTTCCTGCTACAACCGCCTCCATAGCATGCTGAATCTTGCTTTCTGTTACTGTATCTACGTTTGAAGTGGCTTCATCTAGAATGAGAACTTCTGGATCTGTCATTAGGGTTCGAGCGATGGAAATCAATTGTTTCTGCCCTGTTGAGAAGATACTCTGGTCATCATCGATAAGAGTGTCGTATTTATCGGGTAAACTTTCGATATAGTCGTGAATGTGGGTTGCCTTAGCTGCTGCCTCAACCATTTCCTGACTGGCATCTGGCACACCAAAACGGATATTGTCTCGAATGGTTCCGCTAAACAAGACCGAATCTTGCAAGACAATTCCCACCTTACTTCTGAGACTATCCAAGTCATAGTCACGAATGTCTTTGCCGTCAAAATAAATACCGCCAGCATCAACATCATAAAAACGATTGATGAGGTTCATAATAGTCGTTTTCCCTGAACCTGTCGGACCAACAACTGCTGTCATCTGGCCTTTCGGAGCGGAAATGCTGACATCTTTCAAAATCGGCTTGTCAGGCAAGTATGAAAAATCAATATGACTGATTTCAACACCTTCTTGCAACTGACTGAAGGTCGGAGCGTTTTCAGGTCGGATTTCTTCCTCTGCATCAAACATTTCCTGAATCCGTTCAGCACCAGTAAATGCCAACTGAAGGCTTCCCCAACTAGCTGCAACTTGAATAATAGGCTGGTAGTATTGCTGAGAAAATTGGGCAAACATAACAATCAAACCGAGGGCTGTACTTGTTTCAATAGTCTTATCATTTAAAAGTACAGCTGAACCCGCAAAGATGACGATGGCTGTATTAACCAGACTCATCCCATTCATGACAGGGAACAGAATTCCCGAGAACATTCTTCCTTTAAAGGTTGCCTTGCGCACGCGCTCATTTTGTTCAAGAAATCCTGCCATCATGTCCTCTTGAATTCCTTGGACAATGACAGCTTTTTGACCTGAGATACTCTCATCCATATAAGCGTTGAGTTTCCCAACCTCTTTTTGCTGGAGGTTGGTGTATTTGCGTGCCATTTTCACGATGAAAATCAGCATAAGAAAGGCCACTGGTGTGCTGGCAATGGTGATGAGAGCCAGCGTCACATTTCTCGAAAACATGACAAGAATCAGACCAATGTATAGAACAATATTGCTCATGACCTGAATCAAGCTCTCGTTAAAGGCTTGGAGGATATTATCCAAATCACTGGTAAAACGAGACAGGATATCCCCATCTTGTCGGCGGTCAAAGAAAGAAACCGTCAATCGCGCAAGCTTACCAAAGAGGCCTTTGCGCATCTCGTTGGTCGATTCTGCAATCACGCGCGTCATAAGACACATGTATATGACACTGGAGATAAATAGAACCAAAACCAGCAGGCCAAGATTGACCATAATTCCTGATAGGCTTTGCCAAACAAGTTCTGGATTACCATCTTGATAAGCTTGAACTAAATTAGCTAGTTGCGTCACCGCCTGCCCAGAAAAGACTGGAAAGAGGGCTTGGGCAAGAGTCGCCAGAACAATCATCAGGATGACAACTACAAATGATAGTTTATAGATTTTAAAATAATTCCAAAAAAATTGAACTGTCTTCATTTTACTCCTCCTTTCCTTTCTGTGTTTCATAGATTTCACGGTAAACGGCGTTATTGGCAACCAAGTCTGCATGTGTTCCTTGACCAATCAATCGTCCTTGATCCAGCACCAAAATTTTATCCGCATGAACAACCGAGCTAATCTTTTGCGCGATGATAATGGTTGTCGTACCTTTTAAGTCCTTGTTCAAAGCCTCCTGAACCAAACGCTCTGATTTGGCATCCAAGGCTGAGGTCGAATCATCAAAAATCAGAATACGTGGATTGCTGACAATCCCACGGGCAATCGACATCCTTTGCTTTTGCCCACCAGAGAAGTTGGTTCCCCGTTCCTCAACTGGACTTTCAAAGGTTTTCTCCATACGATGAATGAATTCACTGGCTTGGGCAATATTGGCTGCGCGCTCCATTTCAAATAGAGTAGCATCTCCCTTACCCTGTCTTAGATTATCTGCAATCGTTCCACTAAAGAGAATGGCACGTTGGAGAACGATAGACACTGTTTTACGCAGGGTCCCTTCACTCACTTCTCGAATATCCTTGCCTCCGATTTTGATAGAACCCTCCTGTGGGTCAAAGAGACGTGGAATCAATTGAGCCAAGGTTGACTTCCCTGCACCAGTCGCTCCAACGACACCAACCATTTGACCAGGTTCAATAGTAAAGTTCACATCTTTCAACATCGGTTCCTTGTCCATTGGATAGGTAAAGGTCACATTTTCAAAGCTAAGACTTCCGACCAACTCTTCATCTGGCACATCCTTGAAAGTCATGGCTGGCTCTGCGTCCAGAATTTCTCGAATACGACGCATGGAAATCATAGCACGACTAACAGAATTTCCTAAAAATCCAACCATAACAATGGTAAAGATAATCTGGCTTAGGTAATTGACAAAGGAAGCAATGGAGCCAACAACTGATGGATCCGACTGAACCATCCCTGCAACTAGCCAAATAGAGAGGAATACCGCCCCATAACCGACCAACATCATGAAAGGTTCCACTACTGAAAAGGCATACCCAATGTAAAGATTTTGACCGAGTAGCTCGTCTGAAACCTCCGTAAACTTAGCAAACTGCTCTTTTTCTTGGACAAAGGACTTGACCACGCGAACGCCACGCAGATTTTCCTTGGCGATAGCATTGATGCGCTCAAGAAGGGTTTGAAATTTGGCAAAACGAGGACCCATCATCCCCATCATGACAGCAGTCAAACCAAAAATCAAGACCACCATGAGAACAATCACCCACCACAGAGAGGGCAAAGTTTGAACCGCCAGGATAAACGAACCGATGAACAAGAGGGGAAGTCTGAAAAGAATTTGGAAAGTCATCATGACCACGTTCTGAATCTGATTGATATCGTTTGTCATACGAACGACTAGATTTCCCGCATTAAACTGTTCAATGTTTGCATAAGAAAAGGTTTGGATTTTACGGAAGGCATCCTCTCGAAGGTCGGATGAAACTCCTTGGGCAATATAGGCTGCGAGGACAACATTGAGCCCACCAGCAACCAGACCGACCAAGGCCACACCAATCAACCAAGCCCCGATGCTATAAATAGCTTCATATTTCCCAGCAAGTAGGGCGTCTAACACTTCCTGCAGATAACGCGGTTGCAGAAGTGAACTAGCAACCATCAAGCCTGTCATCAGGAGCGAAGCCAAGGCCTGCCACTTGTAGGTTTTTACTTTCTGAATCAGCATATTTTCTCCTTAAAAAATAGACAAAAGGGAGCGACAATGCGTCAGCTCCTTCTCATTCTGTTTGTGTGATGTTATTCTAGCAAAAAAGTGGGAACTTGTCAAAGAAGTCTCCTTGATACAGCTAGAATGACTAGTAATTTTCTCTTTATAGTTTCTGTTTTAACTCGACCAAGACATTCATAGCCTGCATAGGTGTCATATTGTAAACATCCAGTTTAGCTAATTCTTCTAGGATAGGATGTTCTTCAGGTGTATCAAAGAGAGAAATCTGTTCAGTGACGGCACTTGTTTGCCTCATTGGAGCAGGACTTTCTGTCCCTTGATTCTCTAACTGAGTCAAAATCTTATCCGCCCTTGCTAGAAGGTCTGCTGGCAAACCAGCAATCTTAGCAACATGGATACCGTAGGATTTGTCAGCTGGGCCTGGTTCAATCTTATGAAGGAAAGTGACCTGCCCATCCTGCTCCAAGGTTGCCACGTGAACATTGACCAAGTGTTGTAAACTAGACTCTAGGCTGGTCAACTCATGGTAGTGGGTGGCAAAGAGGGTTTTAGCTCCGATGTGCTCATGGATGTATTCGATGATGGACTGGGCAAGAGCCATCCCATCATAAGTCGCGGTTCCCCGTCCTAACTCATCAAAAAGAATCAAAGAATTCTTAGTCGCATGCGAAATGGCATTGTTAGCCTCCATCATCTCTACCATAAAGGTTGATTGACCTGAAACCAAATCATCGGCTGCTCCGATACGGGTAAAGATTGCATCAAAAATTGGCAAATGGGCACTTTCTGCTGGCACATAAGAACCCAACTGAGCCATAACCGCCGTCATGGCTAACTGACGCATGTAGGTTGACTTCCCACTCATGTTTGGCCCTGTTATCAGTTGAATACTGGTATCTTCTGCCATCTGAATCGTATTAGGAATATAGATCTGAGCCCCCATAACCTTTTCAACGACGGCATGGCGCCCTTTCTGGATATCAATTTGTGAATACTCTCCAAATTCAGGCCGAGTCAAATGCTGGGTTTCAGCCACAACTGCCAGACTTTGCAAGACATCAACTGTCGCAATTCCTTGAGCTAGAGCCTGCAAACGCTGAATGTATTTGCCGACCTCTTCACGAATACGCATAAAGATTTCGTATTCTAGGTTGGCTGACTTCTCACGCGCCTCCAGCATATCGCCCTCGATACGGGCCAATTCCTCAGTTCCAAAACGTTCCGAGTTTTTCAGCGTCGCCTTGCGGAAAAAGTGGGCTGGCACATTTCCCAGTTGTGAATTGGTCACATGGAAATAGTAGCCATCCTTTTTATTGTAGTCAATCTTGAGCGTACTGATACCAGAGTTTTCTCGCTCCTTAGCCTCAATCTCAGCAATCCATCCAGTCCCTTCTCTAAGAACGCGACGGTACTTGTCTAAAGTCTCATCAAATCCAGTTCGGATAATACCCCCATCCGTAATCACATGAGGAGCTTCAGGAGCAATCGCTGCGCTAATCAAGCTCTCCAACTCAGGGATTCCATCCAGTTGTGCGATGAGATAGGCTAGAGCAGATTGCTCCATTCCTTCTAAAATCGCACGAATCCTTGGCACACTGGACAAGGTAGTCGCCAGCTGCAAGAGGTCCTTGGGATTGGTCTTGCCAAAAGAAACACGACTAGCCAAGCGCTCAATGTCATAAACACCCTTGAGACTGTCTGTCAAATCACTGCGCTCAAAGAAATGGTCGAGAAAGACCTGCACCACTTCCTGACGTTGGACAATTCGTTCCTTATCAATCAAAGGACGATGAATCCAAGAACGCAAGAGCCGCATACCCATAGCTGTTTTGGTTTCATCCAAAAGCCAGAAAAGACTGCCCTGCTTCTTACCTGAACGAGCATTCTCAACCAAATCCAAACTAGCCTGGGTCGCATAATCCATCTGCAAAAAATCTTTGATTTCATAGCGGATAACAGGCTTGAGGTGGTTCAATTCCCTCATCTGAGTCCGATGGACATACTGGAGGAGCTTACTAGATGCCGCTTGCTCCACCGCTGCCAATCGTGAATCCAGTAAATGAAGGTCTTCAAAGCCTTCTTTTTCATAGGAAAGCACCAGATTCATCTGACGACTGAGGATTTGTTCCTCTTCCTCAGACAAGTCATAGCCCAGCACCACTTCTCGCGCCTTGAGATTACGAATTTCCCCACAAACCAGCGTGAAATCCAAAAGACCTGTCACATAAAAGTCACCCGTCACCAGATCCATATAAGCTAGCCCAAATTGATTGCCATCACGATCTACGGCTACCAAGAAATTGTTCTGACTGTCCGGCTTACTGCTATCAACTACTGTCCCTGGCGTAATGACCTGAACAACCTCTCGTTTCACAACCCCAACTGCTTGTTTAGGATCTTCCATCTGCTCTGCGATAGCCACCTTATAGCCCTGCTCAATCAAGACATCAATATACTGCTGGGCAGAATGATAGGGAACACCCGCCATAGGAATCGGATTGTCGGCATTCTTGTTACGACTCGTTAAGGAAATTTCCAGAATCTGCGCAGCATTGACCGCATCCTCATAAAACAATTCATAAAAATCACCCATCCGAAAGAGCAAAAAAGCATCTGGATATTGCTTTTTAATATCTACATACTGTTGCATGCCGGGTGATAGCTTTTCTGTCGCCATTTTCCGTCTCTCCTTGTCAAAAATAAGTCTTGAGAGCAACTCCCAAGACCTTACTTATCTTTCATCAAATCTAGCAAACGATCTTCCATGAGTTTGGCAACGTGCTGGTCTCGACAAATGACCAATAAGGTATTGGCACCAGCAACTGTTCCTAAAATCCATTCATCCTTGTTTGCATCTACAATATTTGCCAAAACAGAGGCTTCTCCCAGTTTGGTATGAAGCACCAAGGTAAACTCTGCTCTTGCAACACCTTCTAAATGATGAGACAAAAATTCCACCAAATCAATCTTTTCTGTCTCATTTGCTAGTACATAATACACCATATCATTTTTCTTGACCTTGGTCAAGCCGATTTCGCGCAAATCACGAGACAGGGTTGTCTGCGTCACAAAGACATTGTGCGCTTCCAACCGATCTTGAATTTCTTTTTGTGTACTTAATTTCTCCTCAGTAATCATTTTTTTTATTAACTGATGACGATCTCTTTTTCTCATAAAATCCTCTTATGTGAATATTTATAACTATTTTTATAACTATATTATACCAAAAAAATAGGAGATTTCAAAAATTTTTTCTTCTTTCTTTAAAATTGTGATAAAATAGTAGAAAAGTCCAAAAGGAGCTCTTAATGAATACAAAAGAATTGATTGCTAGCGAGTTGGCTAGCGTCATTGATAGCCTGGACCAAGAGGCTATTTTAAATTTACTGGAAACCCCTAAAAACTCAGAAATGGGAGACGTCGCTTTTCCTGCTTTTTCTCTTGCAAAAGTCGAACGTAAAGCACCTCAAATGATTGCGGCTGAACTGGCTGAAAAGATTAACAGTCAAGCCTTTGAAAAGGTTGTCGCAACAGGACCTTACGTTAACTTTTTCCTTGATAAATCTGCCATTTCTGCTCAAGTATTGCAAGCTGTTATCACTGAAAAAGAACACTATGCTGACCAACATATTGGTAAACAAGAAAATGTTGTGATCGACATGTCTAGTCCCAATATCGCTAAGCCATTTTCTATTGGTCACCTGCGTTCAACTGTTATTGGAGATAGCTTGTCACATATTTTCCAAAAAATCGGTTATCAAACGGTTAAGGTCAACCATTTGGGAGACTGGGGTAAACAGTTTGGGATGTTGATTGTTGCCTACAAAAAATGGGGAGACGAAGAAGCTGTAAAAGCTCATCCAATTGATGAACTTCTTAAACTCTATGTCCGCATCAATGCGGAAGCTGAAAATGACCCTAGCTTGGATGAAGAAGCACGCGAATGGTTCCGTAAACTGGAAAATGGAGATAAGGAAGCTCTCGCTCTTTGGCAATGGTTCCGCGATGAAAGTTTGGTGGAATTTAACCGTCTTTACAATGAATTGAAGGTTGAATTTGACAGCTATAACGGAGAAGCCTTCTATAATGATAAGATGGATGCCGTTGTAGACATTCTTTCTGAAAAAGGCCTTCTTGTTGAGTCAGAAGGTGCCCAAGTTGTGAATCTTGAGAAATATGGAATTGAACATCCAGCCCTTATCAAGAAATCTGATGGTGCAACTCTCTATATCACACGTGACTTGGCTGCAGCCCTTTACCGTAAAAACGAATACCAATTTGCCAAATCTATCTATGTCGTTGGTCAAGAGCAATCTGCCCACTTTAAACAGCTCAAAGCTGTCTTGAAAGAGATGGGCTACGACTGGAGTGAAGACATTACTCACGTTCCTTTTGGTTTGGTTACAAAAGAAGGGAAAAAACTCTCTACTCGTAAAGGAAATGTCATCTTGCTAGAGCCTACAGTTGCAGAGGCTGTTAGTCGTGCCAAGGCCCAAATCGAGGCTAAAAATCCTGAACTGGAAAATAAAGACCAGGTAGCGCATGCTGTTGGGGTTGGGGCCATTAAATTCTATGACCTCAAGACCGACCGTACAAATGGATACGATTTCGACCTAGAAGCTATGGTATCCTTCGAAGGTGAAACTGGTCCTTATGTACAATATGCCTACGCTCGTATCCAATCTATCTTACGCAAAGCCGATTTCACACCAGAAACAGCTGGCAACTATAGCTTGAATGATGCTGAAAGTTGGGAAATCATCAAACTCATCCAAGACTTCCCACGTATTATCAACCGTGCGGCGGATAACTTTGAACCTTCTATCATTGCTAAATTTGCAATTAGCCTGGCTCAATCCTTCAACAAGTACTATGCACATACACGTATCCTAGACGAAAGTCCTGAGCGCGACAGCCGTCTAGCTCTCAGCTACGCAACTGCAGTTGTTCTCAAAGAAGCCCTTCGCTTGCTTGGAGTAGAAGCGCCGGAGAAGATGTAAATCGTTACAAGAGACTGAAACTAAAGTTCCTAGTCTCTTGACGGCAATCGCTATATGGCGAATTGCCTAAACGCTTCACTAATTCACCTAACCAAATAATATCGATTTGGTTAGGCTCATGTCGTAATCTTTTAATCACTTTATTTTAAAGTAGTCTAAGTAATGAATGTCAAGCCCCATCAGGACTTTGGCTAGGCGCTTCACTAATTCAATCTACTCACCACTACTTCTTTATCATACAGGGAGATTTCCTATGAGCCAATATGCTTATATCCTCGTTGTGATTAGCTTGGTGTTCCTTTTTCTGCTCAATAAGTACGAGAAGGAGAGACTGCAAAGGCTCTACCAAGAACAACTTTTGAAGGATGAAACATTTAGGACTGACATCAAAGAGAAAATTCACACGACTGAAAATATCAATGATGTCATTGCTTACATCAATAAAACTTATCATCTGGGAATGTTACTGTCAAAAGACATTACAGATCAATTGAAATAAACCTAGCTATTCTTTAAGAAATATCAAAACCGAGACTAAGAGTTTAATACTGAGTCTCGGTTTTTATATATTTTTGAAGTAACAAAGCCACCACTACCCAGCAATGCAAGTGCAAAATCCCCTAGAATGTGATAAAATAAAAGAGAGAACTCTATCAAGGAGGAAAACATGAAAAAACAAACCGTCGCCGTCTTGGGGCCTGGTTCTTGGGGGACTGCCCTTTCACAAGTCTTAAATGACAATGGACACGAGGTACGTATTTGGGGAAATATTCCCGAACAAATCAATGAAATTAATACACACCATACCAATAAACATTACTTTAAAGATGTCGTTCTAGATGACAAAATCATTGCCTACACTGACTTAGCAGAGACACTGAAAGATGTGGATGCGATTTTGTTTGTTGTCCCAACAAAAGTGACACGACTTGTTGCCCAACAAGTCGCAAAAACCTTGGATCATAAGGCTATCATCATGCACGCTTCAAAAGGCTTAGAACCCGATAGCCATAAACGATTATCAACTATCCTTGAAGAAGAAATTCCTGAACAGCTCCGCAGTGATATCGTCGTTGTTTCAGGGCCTAGTCATGCAGAAGAAACCATTGTGCGTGACCTGACTTTAATCACTGCTGCTTCTAAAGATTTACAAACAGCTCAATACGTTCAGGAGCTCTTTAGCAATCACTACTTCCGACTTTATACCAATACGGATGTTATCGGGGTTGAAACTGCTGGTGCTCTTAAAAATATTATTGCTGTCGGTGCCGGAGCTTTACATGGTTTGGGATTTGGTGACAATGCCAAGGCGGCCATCATCGCTCGAGGACTGGCAGAAATTACCCGCCTAGGGGTGGCACTCGGTGCCAGTCCGTTGACCTATAGTGGCTTATCTGGTGTGGGAGATTTGATTGTAACGGGAACCTCCATCCACTCTCGTAACTGGAGAGCCGGAGATGCCCTTGGTCGTGGAGAATCCCTAGCTGACATCGAAGCCAATATGGGCATGGTAATCGAAGGAATCTCAACGACTCGAGCAGCCTATGAGCTAGCGCAAGAACTTGGAGTTTATATGCCAATTACACAAGCCATTTACCAAGTTATCTACAACGGAACCAATATCAAAGATGCCATTTACGACATCATGAACAATGAATTTAAAGCAGAAAATGAATGGTCTTAACCCTCTAAAGAAAGGATTCTTATGACACCAAAAGTTAGAAAAGCAGTCATCCCTGCCGCTGGACTCGGGACTCGTTTCTTACCAGCCACCAAGGCACTTGCTAAAGAAATGTTGCCAATTGTAGATAAACCAACTATCCAATTTATCGTGGAAGAGGCTCTTAAATCAGGTATCGAAGATATTCTGGTTGTCACTGGTAAATCAAAACGTTCTATTGAGGACCACTTTGACTCAAATTTTGAGCTTGAGTACAACCTCAAAGAAAAAGGTAAAACGGATCTGTTAAAATTAGTAGATGAAGCAACTGGTATGCGCCTCCATTTCATTCGCCAAACTCACCCTCGTGGTCTTGGAGATGCTGTCTTACAAGCCAAAGCTTTTGTAGGGAATGAGCCCTTCGTTGTTATGCTGGGTGATGACCTTATGGACATCACAGATGAGAATGCCGTTCCTTTGACAAAACAACTGATGAATGATTACGAAAAGACACACGCATCAACCATTGCTGTCATGCCCGTACCACACGAAGACGTTTCATCATACGGGGTTATCGCTCCTCAGGGTGAAGGAAGTAATGGACTCTATAGCGTTGAAACTTTCGTTGAAAAACCAGCTCCCGAAGATGCACCAAGTGATTTGGCAATCATCGGTCGCTATCTACTCACACCTGAAATTTTTGATATCTTAGAAAATCAAACTCCTGGTGCTGGAAATGAAATCCAGCTTACCGATGCTATCGATACGCTTAATAAAACACAGCGTGTTTTTGCCCGTGAATTTACAGGAGCTCGTTACGACGTTGGGGATAAGTTTGGCTTTATGAAAACATCTATTGACTACGCCCTCAAGCACCCACAAGTCAAAGATGCCTTGAAAAATTACCTCATCCAACTTGGAAAAGAATTGGCTGAGAAGGAATAAAATAATTTGTATAAAAGAAGAGCTAGGAACATTCAGCAGCCTAGTTCTTCTTTTATATATCAAGATTAGACACATATCAATTAAGCAAATTCTATACTTGAATCTAGCAATTTCATAAAAACTAATGAAAACGCTATACTTGTATTTGTTTTTTCATTAAAATAAGAGTAGAATAAATTAGTATAGTAAAACAAAAAAGCACCGAATCGGTGCGCACTTTTTCAAGTTGTATACGGACAAAGCCTTATTTTAACTTGCTGTGTTGTTTCGAATAGTTCCAACACTTGTATTGTATATTATTCTTTTAAAATTAGCAAGAGAAATGTAAATAAAATGGAATAATATTTTATATTAGAAATTCATCTGAAAGTATTGTATTATCATTTACTAACAAAAAACTTAATAAAAGGAGAACACTAAATGAGCAACATATCCTACTCTATCGGACTCGATATCGGAACCAACAGCGTCGGATGGGCCGTCATTACGGATGACTATAAGGTGCCATCGAAAAAGATGAAAGTTCTAGGCAATACTGATAAACACTTTATCAAGAAAAATCTAATTGGAGCTTTATTATTTGACGAAGGAACTACTGCTGAAGATAGACGTCTCAAACGAACAGCACGCCGTCGCTATACTCGTCGGAAAAATCGCCTTCGTTATCTTCAAGAAATCTTTGCTGAGGAAATGAACAAGGTGGATAGTAGTTTCTTTCATCGATTAGATGACTCCTTCTTAATTCCTGAGGATAAGAGAGGAAGTAAATACCCTATTTTTGCTACCTTGGCAGAAGAAAAAGAATATCATAAGAATTTCCCAACTATCTATCATTTGAGGAAACAGCTAGCGGACTCAAAAGAAAAAGCTGACTTGCGCTTAATCTATCTAGCATTAGCTCATATGATTAAATACCGCGGACATTTTTTATATGAAGAATCTTTCGATATTAAAAACAATGATATTCAAAAAATATTTAACGAGTTTATAAACGTTTACGATAACACCTTTGAAGGAAGTTCACTTAGCGGACAAAACGCGCAAGTAGAAGCAATTTTTTCTGATAAAATTAGCAAATCTGCAAAGAGAGAACGCGTTCTAAAACTCTTTCCTGATGAAAAATCCACTGGTTTATTCTCGGAATTTCTCAAGTTAATTGTAGGAAATCAAGCTGAGTTTAAAAAACATTTTGACTTGGAAGAAAAAGCTCCACTACAATTCTCTAAGGATACCTACGATGAGGATTTGGAAAACTTACTCGGACAAATTGGAGATGGTTTTGCAGACCTTTTTCTAGTTGCTAAAAAACTCTATGATGCTATTCTTCTATCAGGAATCTTAACCGTTACAGATCCTTCAACCAAGGCTCCACTGTCAGCATCTATGATTGAGCGCTATGAAAATCACCAAAAAGACTTAGCAGCTTTAAAACAATTCATCAAAAACAATCTTCAAGAAAAATATGATGAAGTTTTCTCTGACCAATCTAAAGATGGGTATGCTGGGTATATCAATGGCAAAACCACTCAAGAAGCATTTTACAAGTACATCAAAAATCTTCTCTCTAAATTTGAAAGAGCAGATTATTTCCTTGATAAAATTGAACGTGAAGATTTCTTGAGAAAACAACGCACCTTCGATAATGGTTCTATTCCTCATCAAATTCATCTTCAAGAAATGAATGCCATTATCCGTCGGCAAGGAGAACATTATCCATTCCTGAAGGAAAATAAAGAAAAGATAGAGAAAATCTTGACTTTCCGTATTCCTTACTACATTGGCCCATTGGCTCGTGGCAATCGTGATTTCGCTTGGCTTACTCGAAATTCTGACCAAGCAATCCGGCCTTGGAATTTTGAAGAAATTGTTGACCAAGCAAGCTCTGCAGAAGACTTCATCCATAAGATGACTAACTATGACTTGTATCTGCCAGAGGAAAAAGTTTTACCCAAACATAGTCTCTTGTATGAAACATTTGCTGTCTACAATGAATTAACAAAAGTAAAATTTATTGCAGAAGGATTGAGAGACTATCAATTCCTTGATAGTGGGCAGAAGAAGCAAATTGTCAATCAATTATTCAAAGAGAAAAGAAAAGTAACTGAAAAAGACATCATTCAGTACCTACACAATGTTGATGGCTACGATGGAATCGAACTAAAAGGAATTGAAAAACAATTTAACGCTAGTCTTTCTACTTATCATGATTTACTTAAAATAATCAAGGATAAAGCGTTTATGGATGATGCTGAAAATGAAGCAACTCTTGAAAATATCATCCACACGCTCACTATCTTTGAAGATCGTGAGATGATCAAGCAACGTCTTGCTCAATATGACTCTCTCTTTGATAAAAAAGTGATTAAAGCACTGACTCGTCGACACTATACTGGTTGGGGAAAATTCTCTACTAAGCTGATTAATGGTATTTGTGATAAAAAAACTGGCAAAACGATTCTTGACTACTTGATTGATGATGGCTACAGCAATCGTAATTTTATGCAGTTAATCAATGATGACGAGCTTTCCTTCAAAGACATTATTCAAAAAGCACAAGTAGTTGGTAAGACAAACGATGTGAAGCAAGTTGTCCAAGAGCTTCCAGGAAGCCCTGCCATTAAAAAGGGAATTTTACAAAGTATCAAACTTGTCGATGAGGTTGTCAAAGTTATGGGCCACACTCCCGAGTCCATTGTGATTGAGATGGCACGAGAAAATCAGACAACTGCCAGAGGGAAAAAGAATTCCCAACAAAGATATAAACGCATTGAAGATGCACTAAAAAATTTAGCACCTGGACTTGATTCAAATATATTAAAAGAATATCCAACAGATAATATTCAACTTCAAAACGACCGTCTCTTCCTTTACTATCTCCAAAATGGGAAGGATATGTACACTGGGGAACCTCTTGACATCAACCAACTAAGTAGCTATGACATTGACCATATCGTCCCACAGGCTTTTATAAAAGATGATTCTCTAGACAACCGTGTCTTGACTAGTTCAAAGGATAATCGTGGTAAATCTGATAATGTTCCAAGTTTAGAGGTTGTTCAAAAAAGAAAAGCTTTTTGGCAACAATTACTGGATTCCAAATTGATTTCAGAACGTAAATTTAATAATTTAACCAAGGCTGAACGTGGTGGGCTAGATGAGCGAGATAAAGTTGGCTTTATCAGACGCCAACTAGTTGAAACACGGCAAATCACAAAACATGTTGCTCAGATTTTGGATGCCCGTTTTAATACAGAAGTGGCTGAGAAGGATAAGAAGAACCGTAAGGTCAAAATTATCACTTTGAAATCCAATCTAGTTTCCAACTTCCGTAAAGAATTTAAGTTATATAAGGTGCGGGAAATCAATGACTACCACCATGCACATGATGCCTACTTAAATGCAGTAGTGGCTAAGGCCATCCTTAAGAAATATCCTAAACTAGAGCCTGAATTCGTCTATAGTGACTATCAAAAGTACGATCTTAAGCGCTACATCTCAAGAGCCAAAGATCCTAAAGATGTTGAAAAAGCAACTGAAAAGTATTTCTTCTACTCAAACTTGTTGAACTTCTTTAAAGAAGAGGTGCATTACGCAGACGGAACCATCGTAAAACGAGAGAATATCGAATACTCTAAGGATACTGGAGAAATCGCTTGGAATAAAGAAAAAGATTTCGCTACAATAAAAAAAGTTCTTTCACTTCCGCAGGTGAATATTGTGAAGAAGACAGAGATTCAAACACATGGTCTAGATAGAGGTAAACCTAGAGGATTGTTCAATTCTAATCCATCTCCTAAACCTTCAGAAGATAGTAAAGAAAATCTTGTCCCAATTAAACAAGGGCTTGACCCACGAAAATACGGTGGTTACGCTGGTATTTCTAACTCATACGCGGTCTTAGTTAAAGCTATTATTGAAAAAGGAGCGAAAAAACAACAAAAGACAGTTCTTGAATTTCAAGGTATCTCTATTTTAGATAAAATAAATTTTGAAAAGAACAAAGAAAACTATCTTCTTGAAAAAGGATACATAAAAATTCTATCAACTATTACTTTACCTAAATATAGTTTGTTTGAGTTTCCTGATGGTACAAGAAGAAGACTAGCAAGTATTCTATCGACAAACAATAAACGAGGAGAAATTCATAAAGGTAATGAATTGGTCATCTCCGAAAAGTATACGACTCTTTTGTATCATGCTAAGAATATTAATAAAACACTTGAACCAGAACACATAGAGTATGTTGAGAAACATCGAAATGATTTTGCTAAACTTTTAGAATCTGTACTTGATTTTAACGATAAATATGTAGGCGCATTAAAAAATGGAGAAAGAATCAGACAAGCATTTATTGATTGGGAAACAGTTGATATCGAAAAGTTATGTTTCAGTTTCATTGGTCCAAGAAATAGTAAAAATGCTGGTTTATTAGAGTTAACTTCACAAGGAAGTGCTTCTGACTTCGAGTTCTTGGGAGTAAAAATTCCACGATACAGAGACTATACACCTTCTTCACTCCTCAACGCCACCCTCATCCACCAATCCATTACTGGTCTCTACGAGACTCGGATTGACTTAAGCAAATTAGGAGAAGACTAATGGGATGGAGAACTATTGTAGTCAATACGCACTCTAAACTCTCCTACAAGAATAACCACTTGATTTTTAAAGATGCCTCTCGGACAGAGTTAATTCACCTGTCCGAGGTGGACATCTTGCTTTTGGAGACGACAGATATTGTTCTCTCCACTATGCTGATAAAGCGCTTGGTGGATGAAAATATTCTGGTCATCTTTTGTGATGATAAACGCTTACCAACGGCATATTTAATGCCTTACTATGGTCGTCATGATTCCAGTTTGCAACTCTCTCGTCAAATTGCTTGGAATGAAGATGTAAAGGCGGAAATATGGACAACCATCATTGCACAAAAAATTCTCAATCAAGCTTTTTATCTGGGGAGTTGTGGTTTTCTGGAAAAGAGCCAGTCCGTCATCGATCTCTATCATGGGTTGGATTTGTTTGATCCTAGTAACCGTGAGGGACACGCAGCTCGTATTTATTTCAACACCCTGTTTGGAAATGATTTTAATCGTGAGCAAGATAGTGATGTTAATGCTGCCTTAGACTATGGCTACACTTTGATTTTGAGTATGTTTGCGCGTGAGATTGTTTTGTCTGGCTGTATGACTCAGTTTGGCTTGAAACATGCCAATCAGTTCAATCAATTCAACCTAGCCAGTGATATTATGGAGCCTTTCCGTCCGATTATTGACAGAATTGTCCATGAGAATCGAAACAGCTCTTTTATCAAAATCAAACGAGAACTTTTTACTATTTTCTCAGACACCTTCCACTACAATGGTAAAGATATGTACCTGTCCAATATCATCAGTGACTATACTAAGAAAGTCATCCAAGCTCTCAATCAACCCGAGAAAGGAGTTCCTGAGTTTAGGATATGAATTATCGATATATGCGTATGATTTTAATGTTTGATATGCCAGTTGATACCGTAGAGGAACGCAAGGCCTATCGGAAATTTCGGAAGTTCCTCATAGATGAGGGATTTATCATGCACCAATTCTCCATCTATAGCAAACTCTTGCTCAACAACTCTGCTAATAACGCCATGATTGAGCGACTCAAGACCCATAACCCTAAAAAGGGGAACATTACTCTCTTAACCATTACAGAAAAGCAGTTTTCTCGTATGATTTACTTAAATGGCGAGCGAATTACCAGCATAGCAAATTCCGATGCACGCTTGGTCTTTCTAGGAGAGGAGCCTAGAGATGAAGATTAATTTTCCACTACTGGATGAATCATTAGCTATTGAAAATGCCACTTTTTTAGTGTTGGAAGACCAGTTTACCTTTTCAACTATCGTCAAGCAATTCTACCAATATACTGATGATGGAGAGTTGAAGTTGTTTGATAGAAATCTAAAAGCTCTGAAAGAAGCTGAATTACTAGTGATAACGGATGTCTTAGGATACAATCTCAACTCACCTGCGATGCTCAAGCTGATACATGCAGATCTTGAAAATCAGCTCAATGACAAGCCCGAAGTCAAATCCATGATTGAAAAGCTGGTTGCTACGATTACAGAATTGCTGGCATTTGAGTGTTTAGAAAACGAGTTAGACCTAGAGTATGATGAAATTACCATTCTAGAGTTAATCGATGCACTTGGTGTCAAAGTCGAAACCCTGAGTGATACACCTTTTGAAAAGATGCTAGAAATTGTCCAGGTTTTTAAATATCTTTCTAAAAAGAAACTCCTTGCTTTCATCAATGCATCCGCCTATCTATCAAAGGATGAGTTAGTAAATTTGATAGAGTATATCCAACTCAATCAACTGTCCGTCTTGTTTGTTGAGCCTCGGAAAATCTATGATTTTCCGCAGTATGTATTGGATCAAGACTATTTCTTGAACCCTGAAAATATGGTATAATAAGAGTAACAATTGGAACCTGACGAGCTGAAGTCTGGCTGGGACGAATGGCGCGATTACGAAATTTCGTGAGAAAAATTTTTCTACGAGGTTTTAGAGCTGTGTTGTTTCGAATGGTTCCAAAACTGTTAATACTTCGGTCGCTCAAAACATGCAGTTTTAGAGCTGTGTTGTTTCGAATGGTTCCAAAACTGAGAAGGTTGTTCTTGTTCGTTATCCTCAGTTTTAGAGCTGTGTTGTTTCGAATGGTTCCAAAACTTCCCGTGTCGCATTATATTTGTGAAGACAGTTTTAGAGCTGTGTTGTTTCGAATGGTTCCAAAACTAATTTGCGAATTAAAAACCACCATGAAAAGTTTTAGAGCTGTGTTGTTTCGAATGGTTCCAAAACAGAATGACCCGTACTGGATAGCACCCCTTGGTTTTAGAGCTGTGTTGTTTCGAATGGTTCCAAAACCTTTTGTAGATTGGATCAAACAGGCATGGCGTTTTAGAGCTGTGTTGTTTCGAATGGTTCCAAAACATTCTGTTGCCAGCCTGTTTCAACCTCTTCGTTTTAGAGCTGTGTTGTTTCGAATGGTTCCAAAACTGACTGCTGCCTGTTACTCGCCATAAAAGCGTTTTAGAGCTGTGTTGTTTCGAATGGTTCCAAAACCGTTAATGGGCAACTTCATAGAGATAGTTAGTTTTAGAGCTGTGTTGTTTCGAATGGTTCCAAAACAGAGGAGTTCTACAAGACCTACGTGCAAGCGTTTTAGAGCTGTGTTGTTTCGAATAGTTCCAAATCACATTAAAAGCTACTCATTTTTTAAGTAGCTTTTTTCTTATTCAAGTTTACATATTAGTCGTCAAAACCCCATTCCCTTGTAGAGAAGTAAGACTGCGAGTCCTACGAACAACACTAAC
This sequence comes from bacterium, assembly GCA_905221065.1. Classification (GTDB taxonomy): domain Bacteria; phylum Bacillota; class Bacilli; order Lactobacillales; family Streptococcaceae; genus Streptococcus. The sequence continues at coordinate 111,698 of CAJNBS010000004.1, read as the reverse complement.
GCTACCAGTCTCTGGCTGGTGCTATACATCCGTCTTTCTCCTCGAACTGGAAAGATAACTGCTAGAAATGCGCCACCAACTGCACCTCCGATATGGCCAGCTAGGCTAATTCCTGGAATCAAAACACTTCCAATAATGTTAATCACAAAAAGTGTCAAATAAGACTGTCCTAGCTGTTGGATATAAGGATTACGCGTAGCATAGCGAAGAATGATAATCGCGGTAAATAGCCCATAAAGAGAAGTAGAGGCTCCTGCTGCTAAGGATTTGGGACTAAACTCAAAAACAAAGAGATTACCCATCATTCCTGATAAGAGATAGAGAAAGAAAAACTGCTTGGATCCGAAAATCTCCTCTACTTGCCTACCAAGATAATAGAGAGAAAGCATATTAACAATGAAATGCTCCCACCCAATATGAACAAAAATAGCCGAAAAGAGACGCCAAATCTGCTCAGGAAAGAGGCGAATGGCAGGCCCGTACATGGCTCCAAATCGAAATAAGGTATCTGCCCTGTAAAAGTTTCCTCCTGTGCTCACCAACATTAGTAGAAATACCAAGGCCGTCACTAAGAGGAAGAAACTTGTCACAGGGTAACGCCTATCAAAGATTTCCTTCATCAATCAGTACCTCCTGAACAGGAATATCATGATTTTCAGGGATAAAGTCCTGAATTTGACAAGGATAGATTGTACTCATACTATGACCAGTAAAATGTTCAAGATAGCGGTCGTAATAGCCTCCGCCATAGCCAATCCGATAGCCCTCTGTCGTAAAAGCCAGACCAGGAACATGAATCAAATCAATCTGAGATGCATCCACCACTTCCAAATCTCCCTGTGGTTCCATTAAACCAAAGGAAGTTTTGACCAGTTGTTGCGGATTATAGACTACAAAGTCCATGCGCCCCTTGGAATAAGTTTTGGGTATCAAAACCTTTTTGTCGTCCTTCAGGGCCTGCTCGATCAGTTCCTGCGTTTGAAACTCATGAGGGAAGGAGAGATAGGTTGCGATGATCTTGGCTTCTTGATAAAAAGGGTGTTGTAAAAGTTGCTCCGTTAAAGCTTGATCCATAGCCTGTTTTTGCTCTCTAGGGATAGCCTTCATTTCTTGCAAGACTTGCTTGCGTAATTCCGATTTCATAGACAAATCCTCTACTCTGCCGCCTTCTTTTTCAGGAAACTAGAGACCGCATCCACCCCAATTCCTAGAGCCTCTTCCTTAGGAGTCATCTGAGGGTGATGAAGGGCGTAGGGACTATCGATACCCAGCCAAAACATAACGCCATCAACCTTTGAAAGGAGATAACCAAAGTCCTCACCTGTCATAGCAGGCTCGATATCAATCAAATCAATCCCCTCTTTTTCTTCAAAGAAGTCCATCAGTTCACGCGCCAAGGCTGGATGGTTCTCAACGGGCAGGTAACCCCCTTGTTTGAGTTCCACTTCGACTTCCATATCAAAGGCAGCTGCAACGCCTTCTGCAATTGTTTTGACCCTCTTTTGAACCAAGAGGCTCATGTCCTGTGTCAAGGCACGAATGGTTCCATGTAAAAATGCTGTGTCTGTAATGACATTGTTGGTTGTTCCAGCTTGGAAAACTCCAAAGGTCACCACTGCTCCCTCGATTGGGTTGACATTGCGGCTGACAACTGACTGCACCTGGGTCACAAAGTAACTAGCCGCCACCAAAGCGTCATTGGCTTCATGTGGAAAGGCTGCATGGCCCCCTTTTCCTTTGAAACGAATTTTCACCTCACAGGTTCCTGCGAAAAGTGTATGGGTATTGGTCGCAATCTGGCCGACTTTCAAATCTGGCCGGACATGGAGACCATAGAACTGGTCTGGCAACCAGTCTCCAAAAGCACCATCCTCATACATGAGCATCCCACCAGCTTCATTTTCTTCAGCAGGTTGAAAAAGAAAGAGCAGATTATTCTTGGGTTGCTCCTCAAGGACGCGCTCAAGACAGCCCAAGGCAATGGTCATGTGGAAATCATGACCACAAGCGTGCATACGACCTTGGTGCTGAGAAGCGAAAGGTAGCCCTGTTTGTTCGACGATGGGCAGGCCGTCAATATCTGTCCGCCAACCAATAGTACGCTCTGACTGACTTCCCTGCAAATAAACCAAAACACCTGTCCGCCAAGTACGAACTTGGACAAAATCCTTGCCCGCAGTCAATTTCTCAATCACATCCAGCAAATAAGCATGAGTCTTGAACTCCTCCAAGCCAATCTCTGGAATCTGGTGCAAATCTCGTCTAGTCTGAATCAAATCTAACATTTATCTATCCTCCTATATAGCAGAAAGAGGCTGGAAAAAGAGTTCCGCCTCTATTTATCATTTGCAATTACAAGGTGCGAAGCGCATCTTCTAGCGCTGTTTTTTGTTGAGTTTGGGCATCAATCTCTTTGATAATGCGAGCTGGAACACCTGCTACTACCACGTTTTCTGGGACATCTTGGGTAACAATAGCTCCTGCTGCGACAACTGAACCACTACCGATTTGGACTCCTTCGATAACCACTGCATTGGCACCAATAAGAACATTGTCTCCGACACGAACTGGTTCAGCACTAGCTGGCTCAATCACACCTGCCAACACTGCACCTGCACCAACGTGACTGTTTTTCCCAACGATAGCACGGCCACCAAGGATAGCCCCCATGTCAATCATGGTTCCTGCACCAATTTCAGCACCGATATTGATAACAGCTCCCATCATGATAACAGCATTGTCACCAATTTCTACCTGATCACGGATAATCGCACCTGGCTCGATACGAGCGTTGATAGCACGTTTATCTAGCAAAGGAACTGCAGAATTACGAGCATCTTGCTCAACAACATAGTCTCGATTTTCTACCAAGCCATCAAGAAGCGGAGCAACATCTTTCCAGTCTCCAAATAAGACATTCCCTAGTTTGACAACAGATCCAGGTACAGCAGTTGCAAGTTCTCCCTCAAAGGTTACTTTGACACTGGTTTTCTTTTCAGCATTGGCGATAAATTGGATAATTTCTTGTGCGTTCATTTTTGTAGCAGTCATAGGCGCCTCCTAGTTCATTTTAATGATACCTATTCTACCAAAAAAGGCCTCAAATTTGAAGCCTTTTTGTTTGTTTTTAGGTATGATTTTTAGGGATGTGAGATAAAACGTGCTGTCGGTAAAAGCAAGCCCCTACCGATACAACCTAAAAACACTCTTCACAACTATCTCCCCGTGTTTTATTGACTATTCTAGTATAGCACACTTTTAGAATTAAGAAAAGACTTTTTATTTACTTTCTTTCGCTTCTTCTATCGATAGGAAAATCATGGGTAAAATAATCAAGGCCATAGCTAGAAGGAGAGACCAATCCACTACCAATCCTAAAAATAAAACACTCAAGAGAGCAGAAGAGAGAGGTTCACTGGCACTAATGACAGAAACCACCAAGGGAGAAACCAAGGACACTGCCTTCATGGAAATGAAAAAGGCAAAAGCCGTCCCGAAGAAAGCGATAATAAGGCAAATCAAGATACTCCAAATATCAAGAGTAAAGGAAAGCTGATACACTGGCGAGAGGACATTGCTAAATAAACCGGCCAAAATCATCCCCCACCCAACCGTGGGTACAAAACCATAGCGCTTCGCGAAAGGTTGGGGCAAGATAACATTAAACATAACCCCCATAGCACTCAGCAAACCCGTTACAAGGGCTAGCGGGGTCATGGATAACTGAGAGAGATCTCCCTTTGTCGCCATCAAGCAAACACCCAGCATGGCAATCAAAACATAGAAAATAGCACTTTTTGACGCTCGTTTGTGATAAACTAAACGATTGTAAAAGAGGATAAAAACTGGACTAATAAACTGTAAAATAGTTGCTGTCGCAGCATTTGAGTATTCTACGCAGAGATAGAAAAAATACTGAACTGAGAAAATTCCCAAAATAGCATAGGCCAAAAAGGGAAGGTAATTTTTCTTGTCTCGCCAAATATCTAGCACTTGCGACTTTAATTGCACTGCAGACCAAATGAGAACAAGACTCCCTGCCAATGTCAAACGCATAGAGGTAATCCAACCAGAAGACACCTGATAATGAGTAAAGAAATACTCTCCTAAAATTCCACAGATTCCCCATATCAAGCCGGATAGGAGCGAATAAATGGTTCCTTTAACAATCTTTTTCTGATACTGATTCATACCTTTATTGTAACACGAAAGGAAAAAAGAAAAAAGTGGCAATCAATGCCACTTTCCTATCTTCTACTATTTGGTTGTGTAGATGATGAACTTGAGGTACTGCTAGAGCTACTACTTGAACTGCTGGAGCTTGATGGAGTTGGTAGACTCCCCACGATGCTAGCCCAAGCATTCTGATAATCCGTATCACTTCCACCAATAGCAAAGCGATAACTGGTCGTTGGCGCCCCTGCCTTATTAGCCCAATAGCTGGTAACAGTCGAACCTGTAACATCTACCTCTTTTCCTTCAACAGAAACCTTCCCTGGTTTTTGACCTGTTGATTTCAAGACTTCGGATTTTACCACACTAGGATCTAAAGCGAAGCGCTCGTTCCCCCAAATGCTTGGGGAGGCTTGCTGAATCGCATTTACCAGATGAGCCATGTAATTAGAGTTATTAGAATAACCTGCTCTACGTGACAATGAATGATTATCATCATGCCCAATCCATCCACCTAGGGTTAATCTAGGTGTCGAAAGCATGAGCCACATATTTTCGTCTTGGTTGGTTGTACCAGTCTTCCCAATCCAATCTGCATTAGCTAAAGTAGGATTTAAAGAAGTCAGGTTCGTCTTGAAGGTTGTTGTCACACGAGAGGATAGAACTTCTCGCAACAAGCCCTGCATAATTGTCGCAGTAGCTTTTGAATAGACTTGAACCGGTTTATCCTGATACTCATACACCACTCTACCATCTGCTGCTTCAATTTTAGAAATCACATGTTTTTTATGATATAGACCATTATTTGCCAAGGTCTGATAGCCATTGGTATGCTGGGCAACTGTGACTTCAATACCACCCCCCATTGGCAGGCTCTCAATGCCGTACTCAGGAATCTCGTAGCCCATCTTTTCCATATAACCCTTGACATCAACACCCTTTTCACGGAGCATACGATAGGTCCAGTAAGCCGGGATATTCCATGAATAGTTCAAGGCTTCTCCCAAGGTCATCATTCCTGTCCCCTTGCTATTAGCATACATAATTGGGTTGCCATTGGCAAAGTTTGTTGGATAGTTAGACAGAATCGTTTCGCTTCCCATTAAGCCCTGGTCAATAGCAATACCGTAGGCCAGCAAAGGTTTGGTAGTAGAAGCTGGTGAGCGTTTGGTATCAAAGGCATGATTGTTTTGATTTTCTTGATAATTACGACCACCTACAAAGCCTAGAATAGCACCTGTTTGGTTGTCCATCAAAACATTCCCTACTTCTACACGACCTGTTCCATCATCTAAAAGATAGCCATAGTCAGCAACCGCATTTTGCATGGCAGAATGAATTTTCTGGTCTATGGTAGTAGTAATTTTATAACCACCATTTTCAATTTCCTTGGCCGCCAAATCGCGATAAAATTTCTGAGTTGCCTCATTTTTCAACTCCTTAGCAGAGACATTGTCTCTCTGAGCTAGATAGTCATACATACGTTCCTGAGCTTCTGCCAAGGCTGTAAAGTATAAATAACCTCGGGACACACCTGTGACTGTAGCTGAAGGGAGAAAGTCCTGTTTAAGATCGTAATCCTTATACTGAGAATACTCATCTTTGCTTAAGGCACCTGTGCGATACATACTATAAAGAACTGCCTTAGCTCGTCTCAAGCCTATTTCTAAGTCTTCATCACTCTTCAACTCTCCAGTATTTTCATAAGGAGAATAGGTAATGGGACTCTGTGGAAGTCCTGCTAAAAATGCTGCTTGAGGAACCGTCAACTGACTCGCATCTACACCGAAAATCCCCTCGGCCGCCTGCTGAGCTCCTGCAATATTCTGCCCCTTATTATTTCGGCCAAACGGAGCCACATTGAGATAGGTCGTTAAAATCTCGTCTTTATTCATGGCGCGTTCCAAGGCAAGAGCATCCACAATCTCTGTCGCCTTACGAGCCAAGGTCGGCGCATCCCCAACCACCTGCTGTTTAATCAGTTGCTGGGTCAAGGTTGAACCCCCACTAGAGGAACCCAAACCTACAAATTTCCCCAAGGTCGCACGAATCACCGCCTTGGGCACTACACCCTTATGTTCTTTAAAGTGTTCATCTTCTGTCGCAATGATAGCCTTCTTCAGATTTTCCGAAATTTGCTCAGATGAGATAGAAGTGCGCAATAAATCACTCTCTATGGAAGCAATTACCGTCCCATCCGCATAGGTAATCTCTGAAATAGAAGAGATGTCCTTGACCTGATGTACCAATTCTTCTGTCTGAGGCACTCGTACCTTGTCAAACAAGGCCACCCCGTACCCCAATGCAATCCCAGCTCCCAACATTCCTCCTAGAAAACCGAGCACAAAGAGTAGGTTAAATAAAGCCTTTATACTCAGTAAAATAGCTGGAAAAACGGCTGGCTTCTCTAAGGATTTAGATGTTTGGACACTTGAGCCTTTCTTGCCAGGGCTAGCTGATTTTTTATTTTTTTGTTTTTGCTGGAAAAATTCCAGCATTTTTTGTTTTAATTCATTTAATTGATTTTGCATGGATTTCCTCACTCTATCTATTATACCATAAAAGGTAAACTTTCAATAAAATAGCCACTTTCTTCCCTATTCTACTAGGCTATTGCCCAAGTTTGTGATACAATAGGTAGAAACAATATTTTTAAAAAGGAGAAAAGACACATGCACATTTTTGATGAGCTAAAAGAGCGTGGTTTGATTTTTCAAACGACTGATGAAGAAGCTTTGCGTAAAGCCCTAGAAGAAGGTCAAGTTTCTTATTATACTGGCTACGATCCAACTGCTGACAGCCTTCACCTAGGCCACCTTGTCGCAATCTTGACAAGTCGTCGCTTGCAGCTAGCAGGTCACAAACCTTATGCGCTCGTTGGCGGTGCTACAGGTCTCATCGGAGATCCGTCCTTCAAAGATGCTGAACGTAGTCTCCAAACAAAAGACACAGTAGATGGCTGGGTCAAGTCTATCCAAGGACAACTTTCTCGTTTTCTTGACTTTGAAAATGGTGAAAATAAAGCTGTCATGGTCAACAACTACGACTGGTTTGGCAGCATCAGCTTCATTGATTTCCTCCGTGATATCGGAAAATACTTCACTGTCAACTACATGATGAGTAAGGAATCTGTTAAAAAACGAATCGAAACAGGAATTTCTTACACTGAGTTTGCCTACCAAATCATGCAAGGTTACGACTTCTTCGTCCTTAACCAAGACCACAATGTAACGCTTCAAATCGGTGGTTCTGACCAGTGGGGAAATATGACAGCTGGTACCGAATTGCTTCGTCGTAAGTCTGACAAGACTGGTCACGTTATTACTGTTCCATTGATCACAGATGCTACTGGTAAGAAGTTTGGTAAATCTGAAGGAAACGCAGTCTGGCTCAATCCTGAAAAGACTTCTCCATACGAAATGTACCAATTCTGGATGAATGTTATGGACGCTGACGCTGTTCGCTTCTTGAAAATCTTTACTTTCTTGTCACTTGATGAGATTGAAGACATCCGTAAACAATTTGAAGCGGCTCCACACGAACGATTGGCACAAAAAGTCTTAGCTCGTGAAGTCGTTACACTTGTTCACGGTGAAGAAGCCTACAAAGAAGCTCTCAACATCACTGAGCAACTCTTTGCAGGAAACATCAAAAACCTTTCTGTCAAAGAACTCAAACAAGGACTTCGTGGAGTACCAAACTACCAAGTTCAAGCAGACGAAAACCACAATATCGTGGAACTGCTGGTGTCATCTGGTGTGGTTAACTCAAAACGCCAAGCCCGTGAAGACGTCCAAAACGGAGCTATCTACGTAAACGGCGATCGTATCCAAGACCTTGACTATGTCTTGAGTGACGCAGATAAGTTAGAAAACGAACTGACTGTTATCCGTCGTGGTAAGAAAAAATACTTTGTATTGACTTACTAAACTGTTCAACATTTATCTATAAACAAAGGAGTTACCCTCGAGAAAGGTAACTCCTTTTTGCTGTTAATAACTCTCATCTATCTAGCCTTAATAGACAGACTACGCAGGACAATGCGCAAGGTTGTTAGATTATGTAAGATAGAGAGGTTTGAAGGACTGAGCCAATTAAATAAGCCAAAGCCAATCAAACTACTATTTACGACAACGGTATCTTGAATATTCTTCTTGATGAGTTTTTGCAAAGATGAGGATAGCGAATCCAACTCTTGGAAGAAATCCAAGCGATTATCTAACAATAAGATATCGCTCATCTGCTTAGAAATATCTGCGCTCTCATTCATCACCACACCGATATCTGATAGGGTTAGAGCCGCTGAGTCATTCAACCCATCTCCAACCATCAAAATAGTATGACCTGCTTTCTGCAGTTCCTCTACTAACTCAAATTTCCCATTAGGTTTCAAGTCTGTATAGACCTGATCAAAGGGCAAATCTTTGACTAATTCCTCTGTTCTAACCAAGGTGTCCCCTGTTGCCAGAATCAATTTTTTCCCTTGTGCCTTAAGTTTCTCCAAGGCTGCCTTAGCTTCTTTTCTCAAAGGAGTATGAATGCAGAACATTCCAATCAATTCATTCTGATAAGCCAAGAACAAGAGATTGTAGTGATTCTTGTACTCTTCAATTAAAGCATTTTGTTCTGAACTGATATGAATTTGCTCATCCTGCATCAAAACATAATTCCCAATAAGAACTGGTTGCCCATCTATATGAGATTTGATCCCCTTGCTTGCGATATATTGGAGTTTCCCATGCATTTCCTCATGTTCAATTCCCTCTATCTCAGCTTGCTTGACGATGGCATTAGCAATAGGATGATAAATGTGTTCCTCAAGACAGGCACTGATTCTGAGAATATCTTCCTCGCTATAGTCCCCAAAAGGTAACACCTTTTCAACTATAGGATAGCTAGTTGTGATTGTTCCTGTCTTATCAAACAAGAAAGTGTCAACTTCCAGATATTTCTCTAGAACATCTCCATCCTTAATCACCATTTCACGGTTCAACCCCTCCTTAATAGCTGTCAAATAAGCTACAGGAGTAGAGATTTTCAAAGCGCAGGAGAAATCAACCAATAGGAATGAAATAGCCTTAGAAAAAGAACCTGTTAATAAGTAAGTCAGACCAGCCCCCAAGAAATTATATTTGACGACCTTATCCGCCATCTTGATGAAATAGCGTTGTTTGGTTTTCTTGTTTTCTTCAGATTTTTTCATCAACTCAATCAGCTGTAAAATACGGCTGTTCATCTGATTATCGGTTACACGAATGCGTAGCTCCCCAGTCTCCAAGACTGTGTTTGCACAAACCAAATCAGACTCTCTTTTTTCAACTGGAAAACTCTCTCCCGTCAAGGAACTTTCGTTGACCATACCTAAACCTGAAACTACTTGTCCATCAAACAGAATTTCATTTCCTTGAGATAGGACCAAGACATCTCCTATTTGAACAGCGGAACTCTTGATACTAACGACCGTATCGCCCTGTACCAAAAATACATCGCTTTCTTTTGCAAGAAGACTCTGTTCTAAATCTGTTGCAGTTTTTTTCAAGGACCACTGATCTAAATGATTCCCCAAATCAAGCATAAACATGATGTTGCTGGCAGTCTTGGATTGGTTCATAAACAAAGACAATAAAATAGCCGAACAGTCCAAGACTTCCATCGTTAGTTCCTTACGCGCTAGTGTTTGATAGGCTTCTTTAACATATCCAAAAGCCTGATAACAAGTCCATATATAGCGAATAGGAGACGGCACAAGACTACGAAAAAGCACACGCTTAATCGCTGCACCTGAAACGATAGAATAGGCACTCTCTTCTCTACGAACAGGAAGAGTCATCAACTCAGAAACTTTCCCTTTATCAATTCTTTTTAAAAAGGCTTCTGCATTATCTAATACAGAAAAGCCTTCTTTTATACGTAGAGTAAAGTGCTGTTGATCCATGTAAAACTGGATAGACTCAATCCCCTTTTCATCTCTCGCCAAGGAACGAAGATAGTCTTGAATATCCAAGGTGAGTGAAAAAGAAGATGATAGGCGGATATGTTGGTATCCTCTATGTAGCACTTTAAAAGACATATTATTCTCCTATAAGGCTATCTAATTGCTCTTCTTTTTTCTCTTGCTCATACAAATATTTAGCATCTTGCAAAACATCGTCTCCATGTTGTTTCACAACAGAAACAGATGCATCTAGCTCGTCTTTTAACTTGTAAGCCTTAGCCAAAGCTTTAGAATAACCTTTTTTAGCTTCCTTACTTGCTAAGATTTTCAAACCAAGGGTACCAAATGCGACACCACCCAAAAATAATGAAGATTTTTTCGCAACTTTTGCGACGCTTAATACTTCTTTTAACATACTTATTTCCTCCTAACTATTATTATATATTAATTTGTATATAAAAGCAATTTAATTTTATAAATTGGAGAATTATACTCAATGAAAATCAAAGAGCAAACTAGGAAACTAGCCGCAGGTTGCTCAAAGCACTGCTTTGAGGTTGTAGATAGAACTGACGAAGTCAGTAACCATACCTACGGCAAGGCGACGTTGACGTGGTTTGAAGAGATTTTCGAAGAGTATTAGTTTTATTTCTACTGAATCTCCCATCTACTTACTCCTAAAGTTGCTTTCATTTGCCTCTTTTGATACACTTAAACTATGAATACAAATCTCAAACCCAAACTTCAGCGCTTCGCTTCTGCAACTGCCTTTGCCTGTCCTATCTGCCAAGAAAATCTGACTCTGGTAGAGAGCAGTCTCAAATGCAACAATCGCCATTCTTTTGACTTGGCAAAATTCGGCTATGTCAATCTGGCACCTCAAATCAAGCAGTCTGCCAACTACGACAAGGAAAACTTTCAAAACCGCCAACAAATCCTAGAAGCCGGCTTTTACCAAACTATCTTAGAGGCCATCTCAAATTTACTTTCAAACTCAGAAAGTGCCACAACAATCTTGGATATTGGTTGTGGCGAAGGTTTCTACTCTCGTAAACTCCAAGAAAGTCATCCTGACAAAACCTTCTATGCCTTTGATATTTCCAAAGATTCCGTCCAAATCGCTGCCAAGAGTGAACCAAACTGGGCAGTCAATTGGTTCGTTGGCGACCTGGCTCGTCTTCCTATAAAAGATGCCAGCATGGACATCCTGCTTGATATCTTTTCACCTGCCAACTATGGAGAATTCCGCCGTGTTTTATCCAAAGACGGTATCTTGATAAAGGTTATCCCAACTGAAAATCACCTCAAAGAAATCCGTCAAAGGGTACAGGACCAGCTAACAAACAAAGATTATTCTAACCAAGATATCAAAAATCATTTCCAAGAACACTTTACCACCCTATCTAGTCAAACAGCCTCTCTGACTAAGACTATCACAGCAGAGCAACTCCAAGCCCTACTCAGCATGACACCCCTTCTCTTTCACATCGACCAGAGCAAGATTGACTGGAGCCAACTGACAGAGATTACCATCGAAGCGGAGATCCTTGTTGGGAAAGCATTCTAAACTAGACTTCGCAAAGGTAGAAAACTTACTGAAAATCCTCAATATTACAAAAACGCATAAGAACAGGTGCTCACAAAAACCTTAATCTTATGCGTTTTGTTATAGTTTCCATACACATTAAGGGGAATTAGTTGAAATCAGTTCTCTTAATAACCATTGGATACCATATAGTACATTTACCCCAAATATGATATAGGCCGTATAAATCAAGTATTTCGATTTCTCCCGTCTCAAAGAATAGATCTTATACAACATAAATAAATTTAAAGCAATAAATAATAGAGACAAAATCTTTCCTCCAAAATCAATCCTAACAGTGGGCAGTCAGGCATATACCTCATATTTATTTTCGATTCGATATAACAAACTTATCAATAAATAGCAAGTGAAATAAGGCAAGTACAAATCCCCAGAAACTACCTCGAAGCGAGATTTCTTGATGATTGAGAGGAAACAAATCATGGTTACCTATATAGAGGCAGGTCAAAATATCAAATACAATCCAAAATAAATCAGTCCATCTATATTTTGAAAAATATTTTTTCCACATAAAAACACCTTCTTTCCTACAATCATATTATAATACTTGATGTAAGCGAATACAAGAAATATGAGGTAAGCAACTACGAAGAAACATGAGGTTGAAAGAGAGTAAAAAGCAGTATTTCTAAGCCTTAACTGTATCTATGATTTCTATCTTTTTAAGACAAGATTAACCCAAATCCACGGCATTCAAATAAACAGTAAGTGATATAAGGCCAGTACCGAACCCCAGAAACTACCACGAAGAGAGAGTTCTTGATGATTGAGAGGAAACAAATCGTGGTTACCTATATAGAGGCAGGTCAAAATTATAAATAAAATCCAAAATAAACCCTACATTCTTAAAATAACTTAGTACATAAATGACAATGCTGCCACCGCCGTCAATATTGCAAGAACTATTTTCCAAATTTTTTTATTTTTTCCAAAAATCTTATCAGGTAACAAGCTTATTACAAGAAAGGTAATAAACAACACCAATTTTGTATATATCATAAAAACACCTTCTTTCCTACAATTATATTATAATACTTGATGTAAACGGATGCAAGAAATATGAGGTAATCAACTGCGAAGAAACAAAAGGATGAAAGACAGTAAAAACCAGCATTTCTAAACCTTCACTGTATCTAGGATTTATCTATTTTTAGACATGATTGTCCCAAATCCACATCATTCAAAAAAAGCGAATTTCAATCGAAATTCGCTTTTTACAAATCTTATTAGTATAAATTTGTAGCTTAGTTCAAGTGCCAGATATCTTCGTTATACTGAGCGATTGTACGGTCAGATGAGAAGAATCCTGCTTTAGAAATGTTAACGATGACTTTATCCAACCATGCGTCACGATCTTCGTAGTCAGCAAGCATTTGCTCTTTGACTTTGATGTAGTCTTCCAAGTCAAGGAGAGTCATGAACCAGTCTTTGTTGATCAATTCATTGTAAAGACGTTCCAAGCGCTCTTTGTTTCCAGCTGCAAGAACTGCATCGCTAACGATGAAGTCAACCAATGGTTTGATAGCTTCACGAGCGTAGAATTCGCTTGATTTGTAAGCTGCTTTTGCGTAAAGGTCGATAACAGTTTCTGAATCTTCACCGAAGATGTAGATGTTTTCGTCGCCAACCAACTCAGCGATTTCCACGTTAGCACCGTCCATAGTACCAAGAGTCAAAGCTCCGTTCAACATGAATTTCATGTTACCAGTACCTGAAGCTTCTTTAGAAGCAAGTGAGATTTGTTCTGAGATATCACATGCTGGGATAAGGAAGCTTGCTGCAGTAACGTTGTAGTTTTCAACCATAACTACTTGCAAGTGTGGAGCTACTGCTGGGTCGTTAGCAATAACTTCTGACATGCAAAGAATCAAGTGGATAATGTCTTGAGCGATTGTGTAGGCTGGAGCTGCTTTACCACCAAAGAAGATTGTGATTGGACGAGCAGGGATGTTACCAGCTTTGATGTCAAGGTATTTGTGGATTACATACAAAGCGTTCATTTGTTGGCGTTTGTACTCGTGAAGACGTTTGATTTGGATATCAAAGATAGAGTTTGGATTGATTTCCACACCTTGGTGTTCTTTCAAGTGACGAGCCAATTTACGTTTGTTGTGAGCCTTGATGCTTTCCAATTTTTCTTTGACAGCCGCTTTGTCTTCATAAGATAAGAGTTTTTCAAGCTCATCAGCTTCATGGTGCCAACCTTCTCCAAGAATCTCATCCAAGTAGTGAGACAAGCTTGGGTTAGCATGCATAAGCCAACGACGGAAAGTGATACCGTTTGTTTTGTTGTTGAATTTTTCTGGGTAAAGGTCGTAGAAGGATTTCAACTCAGAGTTCTTCAAGATTTCAGTGTGGAGTGCCGCTACTCCGTTAACGCTGTATCCGTAGTGGATATCCATGTGAGCCATGTGAACACGTCCGCTCTCATCAATAATTTGAACAGCTGGATCTTTGTATTCTGCTTTCACGCGACGGTCCAATTCTTTAATGATTGGTACCAAGTGAGGAACCACTTCTTGCAAGAATTCAAGAGGCCATTTTTCAAGGGCTTCAGCAAGGATTGTGTGGTTAGTGTAGGCAGTCATGCTACGAACGATTGAGATTGCTTCATCAAGCTCGATACCACGTGCAGTCAAAAGACGGATCAATTCAGGGATAACCATTGATGGGTGAGTATCGTTGATTTGTACAACTGCGTAGTCAGCAAGGTCATGCAAGTTGCTTCCTTTTTCGATTGCTTCGTCGATGATCAATTGCGCACCGTTTGAAACCATGAAGTATTGTTGGAAGATACGGAGCAATTCACCTTGACGGTCACTATCATCTGGGTAAAGGAAGAGAGTCAAGTTGCGAGCGATGTCTGTCTTGTCAAAGTTGATACCATCTTTAATAATAGAAGAATCAACTGAATCCAAGTCAAACAAACGCAAGCGGTTTTTAGTTGCTGTTTCATAACCAGTAACATCAATATCATAAAGAGTTGATGTCAAAGTAAAGTCTGCAAATGGCACTTGGTAGCTACGGCTTGAGCGAACCAACCAGTTTTGCTCTGTCAACCATGCATTTGGAATTGTTTCTTGTTGATTGTTTTTAAGAACTTGTTGGAAAAGACCAAAGTGGTAGTTAAGACCAACACCGTCACCGTTCAAACCAAGAGTCGCAATTGAGTCGATAAAGCAGGCAGCCAAACGTCCCAAACCACCATTACCAAGAGATGGTTCCAATTCAACTTCTTCAACTTCGATCAAGTCTTTACCTGCAGCAGCAAGTTCTTTTTTAACATCGTCGTAAAGACCAAGGTTAATCAAGTTGTTTGACAATAGTTTACCAATCAAGAACTCAGCTGAGATATAGTAAACTTTTTTCTTACCAGTGTTAACTGGTTTTTGACTGCTTGCAAGCTTGCTGTAGTTAAGAAGAGCAAGGTAAAGCTCTTCATTGCTACATTCTGCAATGGTTTTATTGTAACGATTTTGTACAAATTCTTGTAGTGATAACATGTTTAAGGTGTCTCCTGATATTGTATTATTTCTTTAATTCTACCAAATTTTCATTAATTCGTCGATAGATTGTTGTCAAGTCAAGCAAACCTTCCTCGACAGCTGGTGTCAATTGATCTTCAGTCATACGCCAAGACCAGTTTCCACCAAGGGTAGATGGGAAGTTCATACGAGCTGTCTCATCCAATTCAAGCAAATCTTGCATAGTTGCAATTGCCATGAAGCTAACTGATGAAAAGACTGTACGAAGCATAGCGTGTGGCACTGTTTCGTATTCTTTACGGTTCGTGTAGCGAGCCATGTACTCACGAGTCGCATCATCGATCTCGTTACGGTACCAACCAAGGACCGTGTTGTTATCGTGTGTTCCTGTGTACATAACTGAGTTAGCAGGTGCCAAGTGTGGGCTATCGATACTTTCGTCTTCTGGGTTGAAGGCAAATTGAAGAATCTTCATTCCTGGGAATCCAGTACGTTCACGCAACTCAATAACTTCATCTGTCATGAAGCCAAGGTCTTCAGCGATGATGTTTAGCTCACCAAGTTCTTCCTTAACGGCTGCAAAAAGCTTGTAGCCAGGACCTTTGACCCACTCACCAGGTGCTGCTGTATCGGAACCAGCAGGGATTTCCCAGTAAGATTCGAAACCACGGAAGTGGTCGATACGAACGATGTCGTAGATTTTGAAGCTTTCACGCAAGCGTTCAATCCACCATTTGTAACCATCTTTGTCCATTGCTTCCCAGTCATAAATTGGGTTACCCCAAAGTTGACCAGTTGCAGAAAACTCATCTGGTGGGCATCCTGCGATGCAAGTCGCCTTACCGTTGACATCTGTCTTGAAGAGATGTGGATTTGCCCACATATCGCTTGAATCTTCCGCTACGTAGATTGGCATATCCCCAACGATTTCGATGTGGTTATCGTTAGCGTAAGCTTTCAATTTCAACCATTGTTGGAAGAAGAAGTATTGAGTCACACGGTGGTAAACCAACTTGTCTGCCAATTGCTCACGGTAACTTTCAAGTGCTGAAGCTTTACGAGCACGCGCATCTGCATCTGGCCATTCTGTCCAAGCAAGATTTTCAAAATGCTCTTTGATAGCCATATACTCAGCAAAGAGCTCAAGCCATGATTGATTGTCTTGAGCAAATTTCTCAAAATCTTTAACATCTCCAACTTCAAAGAAACGTTTCACCGCTTTTTCTAAAAGAGGACGACGTGCATAGTAAATCTTAGCATAGTCAACTTCAGACGCATCGCTACCAAAGTCAACTCCTTCAAGGTCACTTGCTTCCAACAAACCTTGCTCCACCAAGATATCCAAATCGATAAAGTGAGTGTTCCCTGCGAAGGCTGAGAAAGATTGGTAAGGAGAATCCCCGTAACTAGTTGTTCCTAATGGAAGGATTTGCCAGTAACGTTGTTTGGTACGAACCAAGAAATCAACGAAGTCGTAAGCACTTTTACCAAATGATCCGATTCCGTAGGCTCCTGGGAGAGAAGAGATGTGCATCAACACACCACTTTGACGTTTTTTCATAAACAACACCTCGTGTATTTGTAGTTTAAATTTTCATTTTTGGGCGCAAACGTTTGCGTTAAGATAAGTATACTTTATTTTTGGAATAATTGCAAGCGTTTTTAAAAAACTTTTGATTATTTTTTTAAAAAAAGTTGTCCTTCTTTATGTATACATATACATTTTCCTTTTCTATTTACAAAATCTTCTTCAACTACAAATAGAAGGCTCAACTTAGCCTACTTTTGGTCTAGAGCAATTTATTTTTGCTCAAAATCTAGGCAATCGTTTCCCTAAATAATTTCAGTAAAATCATGAAAATATATTTTCTGACTTTTCTTCTATTATAAACGAATAAAACGCTTACCATTCCCGTGAAATTTTTTTAAAATTTTTACAAAAAACACTTGCAACCGTTTTCTATTTGTGCTATACTAGTCCCATAAAGGAAAACGTTTGCGTTTCCTCATTATAAAATTTGTTATTCTTTAGGAGGAATACACTATGTCATCTAAATTCATGAAGAGCGCTGCTGTGCTTGGAACTGTTACACTTGCTAGCTTGCTTTTAGTAGCTTGCGGAAGCAAAACTGCTGATAAGCCTGCTGATTCTGGTTCATCTGAAGCGAAAGAAATCACTCTTTACGTTGAAGACCAATACAAAGCTTATGCTGAAACAGTTGCTAAAGCTTATGAAAAAGAATCAGGAACAAAAGTTAACATCAAATCTGGTGACCAACTTGGTGGTCTTGACAAACTTTCTCTTGACAACCAATCAGGTCAAGCCGCTGACGTTATGATGGCTCCATACGACCGTGTAGGTAGCCTTGGTACTGACGGACAACTTTCAGAAGTTAAATTGAGCGATGGCGCTAAAACAGATGATAAAACTAAATCTCTTGTAACAGCTGCTGACGGTAAAGTTTACGGTGCTCCTGCCGTTATCGAGTCACTTGTTATGTACTACAACAAAGACTTGGTAAAAGAAGCTCCAAAAACATTTGCTGACTTGGAAAACCTTGCTAAAGACAGCAAATACGCATTCGCTGGAGAAGATGGAAAAACTTCTGCTTTCCTAGCTGACTGGACAAACTTCTACTATGCATACGGACTTCTTGCTGGTAACGGTGCTTACGTATTCGGTCAAAACGGTAAAGATGCTAAAGACATCGGTCTTGCTAACGACGGTTCTATCGCAGGTATCAACTACGCTAAATCTTGGTACGAAAAATGGCCTAAAGGTATGCAAGATGGTACAGCTGCTGGAAACTTAATCCAAACTCAATTCCAAGAAGGTAAAACAGCTGCTATCATCGACGGACCTTGGAAAGCTCAAGCATTCAAAGATGCTAAAGTAAACTACGGTGTTGCAACTATCCCAACTCTTCCAAACGGAAAAGACTACTCAGCATTCGGTGGTGGTAAAGCTTGGATCATCCCATCAAGCACTAAGAACCTTGAAGGCGCACAAAAATTTGTAGACTTCCTTGTTTCAACTGAACAACAAAAAGCCTTCTACGATGCAACTAACGAAATCCCAGCTAACACTGAAGCTCGTTCATACGCTGAAGGTAAAAACGATGAGTTGACAACAGCTGTTATCAAACAGTTCAAGAACGCTCAACCAATGCCAAACATCTCTCAAATGTCTGCAGTTTGGGAACCAGCTGCTAACATGCTCTTTGACTCTGTAAGTGGTAAGAAAGATGCTAAAACAGCTGCTAACGATGCTGTAACATTGATCAAAGAAACAATCAAACAAAAATTTGGTGAATAAAAAATTTGTTCAAGGGGGGTGGAAATCAAATCCCCCTTTGAATTTATCAATAGAAACATAAATAGTTTAGGTTTTATCTAGAAACCAGTATCCTATGAAAGGAGTTATTATGGAAAAGCAACAACCTAGTAAAGCAGCCCTGCTGTCTATCATTCCTGGGTTAGGACAGATTTACAATAAACAAAAAGCAAAAGGTTTTATCTTCCTTGGTGTAACCCTTGTATTTGTCCTTTACTTCCTAGCACTTGCAGCCCCTGAATTGAGCAATCTCATCACTCTTGGTGACAAACCAGGTCGAGATAATTCCCTCTTTATGCTGATTCGTGGTGCCTTCCATTTAATCTTTGTAGTCGTTTATGTGCTCTTTTATTTCTCAAATATTAAAGATGCACATACAATTGCAAAACGCATTAACAATGGAATTCCAGTTCCATGTAGCCTCAAAGATATGATCAAAGGAATCTATGAAAATGGCTTCCCTTACCTCTTGATCATCCCATCTTATGTTGCCATGACATTCGCGATTATCTTCCCAGTTATCGTAACCTTGATGATCGCCTTTACTAACTACGACTTCCAACACTTGCCACCAAACAAATTATTGGACTGGGTTGGTTTGACAAACTTTACAAACATCTGGAGCTTGAGTACCTTCCGTTCAGCCTTTGGTGCCGTTCTTTCTTGGACTATCATCTGGGCTTTGGCAGCTTCTACTTTACAAATCGTCATCGGTATCTTCACAGCTATCATTGCTAACCAACCGTTTATCAAAGGAAAACGTATCTTCGGTGTTATTTTCCTTCTTCCTTGGGCTGTCCCAGCCTTCATCACTATCTTGACATTCTCAAACATGTTTAACGATAGTGTCGGAGCTATCAACACTCAAGTATTGCCAATCTTGGCTAAATTCCTTCCTTTCCTTGATGGGGCTCTTATTCCTTGGAAAACAGACCCAACTTGGACTAAGATTGCCTTGATTATGATGCAAGGTTGGCTCGGATTCCCATACATCTACGTTTTGACTTTGGGTATCTTGCAATCTATTCCTAATGACCTTTACGAAGCAGCTTATATTGATGGTGCCAATGCTTGGCAAAAATTCCGCAACATCACTTTCCCAATGATCTTGGCTGTTGCGGCACCTACTTTGATCAGTCAATACACCTTCAACTTTAACAACTTCTCTATCATGTACCTCTTCAACGCTGGAGGACCTGGTAGTGTCGGTGGTGGAGCTGGTTCAACCGATATCTTGATTTCATGGATTTACCGTTTGACAACAGGTACATCTCCTCAATACTCTATGGCGGCAGCTGTTACCTTGATTATCTCTATCATTGTCATCTCAATCTCTATGATTGCATTCAAGAAACTACACGCATTTGATATGGAGGACGTCTAAGATGAATAACTCAATTAAACTCAAACGTAGACTGACTCAAACCCTTACATACCTTTACTTGATTGGTCTCTCAATCGTGATTATCTATCCACTTTTGATTACCATTATGTCAGCCTTCAAGACTGGTAACGTAGTAGCCTTTAAGCTAGACAGCAACGTCGACTTTAGTTTTGCTAACTTCCAAGGGCTCTTCTCTGAAACCTTGTACGGTACTTGGTACCTCAACACTTTGATCATCGCCTTGATTACTATGGCTGTTCAAACAAGTATCATCGTACTTGCTGGTTATGCATACAGCCGTTACAACTTCTTGGCTCGTAAACAAAGTTTGGTCTTCTTCTTGATCATCCAAATGGTGCCAACAATGGCCGCTTTGACAGCCTTCTTCGTTATGGCGCTTATGTTGAACGCCCTTAACCACAGCTGGTTCCTCATCTTCCTCTACGTTGGTGGTGGTATCCCGATGAATGCTTGGCTCATGAAAGGCTACTTCGATACAGTACCAATGTCTCTAGACGAATCTGCAAAACTAGACGGTGCAGGACACTTCCGCCGCTTCTGGCAAATTGTTCTTCCACTTGTTCGCCCAATGGTTGCCGTACAAGCTCTCTGGGCCTTCATGGGACCTTTCGGAGACTACATCCTCTCTAGTTTCTTGCTTCGTGAGAAAGAATACTTTACTGTTGCCGTTGGTCTCCAAACCTTCGTTAACAATGCGAAGAACATGAAGATTGCCTACTTCTCAGCAGGTGCTATCCTCATCGCCCTTCCAATCTGTATTCTCTTCTTCTTCCTACAAAAGAACTTTGTTTCAGGACTTACAAGTGGTGGCGACAAGGGATAATATATCCCCGCCACCCTTTTTCATTTTGGAGCTTGTTACTGTAAATAATATTCTTGCAACAAGCAATTTCTCTCCTAGACTTGAAATAAAGCACATTTCTCTATATAATAATACTCATATAGAAAACACCTTTTAGAAAGATACCTATGCTTCCATATCCATTTTCCTATTTTTCAAGTATTTGGGGATTTCGTAAGCCCCTGTCCAAACGTTTCGGGCTCAACTGGTTTCAACTACTCTTTACCAGTATCTTCCTTATCAGCTTGTCTATGGTACCTATTGCCATCCAAAACAGCTCACAGGAGACTTATCCGCTAGAAACCTTTATCGATAATGTCTATGAACCTCTGACAGATGGAGTTGTCCAAGACCTCTCTGAACATGCTAGAATTGTTGATGGTAATTTAACTTATACAGGAACAGCTAGTCAAGACCCTTCTGTTGTGATTGGTCCAAGTCAAAGCAAAGACTTGCCGAAGGACCTGCAACTGCATTTCGATACAAAAGAACTGGTCATCAGCAAGGAAAGCAAGGAACTGACTCGCATCTCTTACCGAGCCATTCAGACTGAGAGTTTCAAAAGTAAAGACAGCTTGACCCAAGCAATTTCTAAGGACTGGTACCAACAAAATCGTGTCTATATCAGTCTCTTCCTAGTTCTCGGTGCTAGCTTCCTCTTTGGTTTGAATTTCTTTATCATCTCTCTAGGAGCCAGTCTTCTCCTTTATATCACTAAGAAATCACGCCTCTTTTCATTTAGAACCTTTAAAGAGTGCTACCATTTTATCTTGAACTGTTTAGGATTGCCGACTCTGATTACGCTTATTTTGGGATTATTTGGCCAAAATATGACAACTCTGATTACTGTACAAAACATTCTTTTTGTTCTATATCTGGTCACTATCTTTTATAAAACGCATTTCCGTGATCCAGATTATCATAAATAGGAGATTTTTATGCCCGTTACGATTAAAGACGTGGCCAAGGCTGCTGGTGTTTCGCCTTCAACCGTAACCCGTGTTATTCAAAATAAATCAACCATTAGCGACGAAACAAAAAAACGCGTTCGCAAGGCTATGAAGGAGCTTAATTACCATCCCAACCTCAACGCTCGTAGCTTGGTAAGCAGTTATACCCAAGTTATCGGCTTGGTGCTTCCTGACGACTCAGACGCATTCTATCAAAATCCTTTCTTTCCATCAGTCCTACGTGGCATCTCTCAAGTCGCCTCTGAAAACCACTATGCCATTCAGATAGCAACAGGGAAAGATGAGAAGGAGCGCCTTACTGCCATCTCACAAATGGTCTATGGTAAACGTGTGGACGGTTTAATTTTCCTTTATGCCGAAGAGGAGGATCCTTTAGTCAAACTGGTGGCTGATGAGCAGTTCCCCTTCCTCATCCTAGGAAAATCTCTGTCCCCCTTCATTCCACTTGTCGATAATGACAATGTTCAAGCTGGCTTTGATGCGACTGAATATTTTATCAAAAAAGGCTGCAAACGAATTGCCTTTATTGGAGGGACTAAGCGACTCTTCGTAACGCAAGACCGTTTAACAGGCTATGAGTCAGCACTCAAACAGTACCAACTGCCTCTTGATAGTAACTTGACCTATTTTGCGAACGAATTTCTAGAAGAAAAAGGGTATCAATTCAGTAAGCGTTTGTTTAAACATGATCCTATGATTGATGCTATCATCACAACTGATAGCCTCCTAGCTGAAGGGGTCTGTGATTACATCGCAAAGCACCAACTGGATATCCCTGTTCTCAGCTTCGACTCGGTCAATCCCAAGCTCAACTTGGCAGCCTATGTCGATATTAATAGCCTAGAACTTGGTCGAACATCATTTGAAACCATTCTTCAGATTATCAACGATGCTAAAAGCAATAAACAAATTTGCTACCGCCAATTGATTGCCCACAAAATTATTGAAAAATAAAAACCAGCTCGCGCTGGTTTTTTTGATTACTAATTTTCTGTTTCAACGAATCGTCCCAGAATATGAACATTCTCCGATACAGAGACAAAGGCGCTTGGATCCACCTGTTTCATAATCTGTTTAAATTCATTAAACTCTGCACGTGTAATGACAGTGATTAACACTGCCTTTCTTTCGTGATTATAAGTTCCTTCTGCATCGTGGATCATGGTTGCTCCGCGGTGCAATTTTTTATGGATTTTTTCAATTACCTTGTCTGGATGATTGGTCACAATCATGGCCTGCATGCGTTTTTGCTTAGTAAAGACAGCGTCTGTCACACGGCTAGAGACAAAGATAGTAATCATAGAGTAGAGGGCGTATTTCCAACCAAAGGTCAAACCTGCTATCAGCATGATGGTCCCATTTACCAAGAAAGAGATACTGCCGACATTCTTACCTGTTTTCTTGCGAATGGTCAGACTGACAATATCTGTCCCACCGCTGGAGATATTGTTTCGAAGAGCAAAACCAATCCCCAAGCCCATGACAACGCCCCCAAAGAGAGCATTGATAATAGGATCCTCCGTCAAGGTTGCCACAGGGACAAACTGGATAAAGAAGGAACTCATGGATACCGTGATAAAGGTAAAGACGGTGAACTTATGGCCAATCTGATACCAGGCCAAGACCATCAAAGGAAAATTAATAGCGTAGAAGGTCAGCGAAATCGGAATATGAAAACCAAACCAGTGATTACTCAAGGCAGAGATAATCTGTGCAAGACCTGTCGCACCACTCGAATACACATGCCCTGGTTGGAAAAAGAAATTGACCGCTACTGCTGATAGAAAACCATATACCAGAGAGGCCGAAATCTTCTCATCATATTTTTCCCGAGAGATGCTTTGTAAGACACGTAAAATTTTTATCTGATAAGCAAAGCGGCGCAGATAATAGCGCCACCGCTTAATTCGTTTTGCTTGTTTCATCTTCTTCTACTTGTAAGCTGAGTTCCTCTAGTTGTTTGAGAGCGACTGTTGATGGAGCTTGTGTCATTGGGTCAGTTGCCTTGTTGTTCTTAGGAAAGGCAATAACTTCACGAATATTTTCTTCTCCTGCAAGCAACATAACAAAACGGTCAAGTCCGATAGCCAAACCACCGTGTGGTGGGAAACCATAGTCCATGGCTTCAAGAAGGAATCCAAACTGGTCATTTGCTTCCTCGGCTGAGAAACCAAGAGCCTTGAACATACGTTCTTGAAGGTCTTTTTGGTTGATACGAAGGCTACCACCACCAAGTTCATAACCGTTCAAAACGATATCGTAAGCAATGGCACGAACCTTAGCCAAATCACCTTCTAATTCGTGAGCAGTTTCTTCCTGTGGAAGAGTGAATGGATGGTGGGCGCTCATGTAACGGCCTTCTTCTTCAGACCATTCAAACATTGGCCAGTCAACTACCCAAAGGAAGTTAAATTTATCATTATCAATCAAGCCAAGCTCTTTGGCAATACGTCCACGAAGGGCACCAAGTGTTGCATTGGCTACCTCAAGCGTATCTGCCACAAAGAGAACCAAGTCCTTATCTTCAAGAGCAAGAGCTGTTGTCAATTCTGCTTGGATGCCAGTCAAGAATTTGGCAACTGGTCCGTTTAATTCTCCATCAACAACCTTAACCCAAGCAAGGCCTTTGGCACCGTACTGTTTGGCTACTTCTGTCATCTTGTCGATGTCTTTACGTGAATAGTTGTCCGCAGCTCCTTTGACCACAATGGATTTTACAGCAGGTGCTTCTGAAAAGACTTTAAAGTCTACACCTTTGACCACTTCTGTCAGGTCCTGAAGCAACATGTCAAAACGGGTATCAGGTTTATCAGAACCGTAAAGAGCCATCGCATCATCGTATTTCATACGAGGGAATGGAAGTGTCACTTCGATACCTTTTGTTTCCTTCATCACGCGCGCAATCAAACCTTCTGTGATATCTTGGATTTCTTGCTCAGTAAGGAAAGACGTTTCCAAGTCGACCTGAGTGAACTCAGGCTGGCGGTCTCCACGCAAGTCCTCGTCACGGAAACATTTGACGATTTGGTAGTAACGGTCAAAACCAGCATTCATCAACAACTGCTTCGTGATTTGTGGACTTTGAGGAAGAGCGTAAAAATGCCCTTTATTAACACGAGACGGTACCAAATAGTCACGCGCCCCTTCTGGCGTTGACTTAGAAAGGAATGGTGTCTCCACATCGATAAACTCCAACTCATCCAAATAATTACGGATAGAGTGGGTCACCTTAGCACGAAGTTTAAGATTTTCCAACATTTCTGGACGGCGAAGGTCAAGGTAACGGTAACGCAAACGTGTATCGTCATTGGCCTCAATGCCATCCTTAATCTCAAATGGTGTTGTTTTAGCTGTATTGAGCACTGTCAAAGCTGTTACATTTAACTCAACTGCACCTGTTGACAACTTATCATTGGCTTGTTCACGCGCAACGACTTGTCCAGTCACCTCGATGACAAACTCACTACGAAGGCTTTCAGCTGTTGCCATGACCTCTGCAGATACTTTTTCAGGGTTGATAACCAACTGCATGATCCCTTCACGGTCACGAAGGTCGATAAAGATCAAACCACCAAGGTCACGACGACGGCTAACCCATCCTTTCAAGGTAATTTCTTGTCCGATGTGTTCCTCACGAACACGACCAGCATACATACTACGTTTCATTGTTTCTCTCCTCTTTTATTCTGTTACTATTTTACCATAAAAGCGCAGGCTCTTCATGAAAATCATCAGAAAAGTTTGCCAGTCTTTAAAAATCAGGTGAAGTCCATAAAAATTAGCGCGAATAAAAAATCCGATGAAGTTCACCGGACTCTCTTATTTTGAATTTTTGCCTGCTTTACGCTTTTCAGCAATTTCAGCTGCCTTTCGAGGCAAGACAATTTCCGTTGTATAAGCTGTCCCAAAGCGCCAGATACCGGCAATAGGGGCAAAGACCACTGCTAGATGGCTGTAGAAGAAATCTCCCTTAAAGGCATAAGCTAGCGCTCCAATAATGAAAAATAGAACAACTGCTTGAATCACTGCTAATAAAATTACTCGTTTCATGTGACCTCCTGACTCTATTATAGCATGAGAATCATCAAAAAGCCGACTAAATTATTCAAAGCGTGGAGAGAAATACTGTAGACCAGACCTTTTCTGCTAATATAAGCCAAGCCCAAGCTAAAACCAAGGCTAAAATAGACAAAAAATTGTTGCACATCACCTGGGAAATGAATCAAGGCAAATAGAACACTGGATACCAGAAGAAAAATCAGAGTTTGTTTACTATTGTCCTGCTTAGGAAAGAGATAGCGTGCCAGCATTCCTCTAAAGATAAGTTCTTCCGTCAAAGGAGCAAAGACCACCACCATAAAGAAACCAAATGCAGGCTGTTCCACTGTCAGTTGAGATACGATTTGTTGACTGACCGACGGATCTTCTGGTAAAAAGAACTGGGCTGTAATAGCCACTAGCAAAACCAGAGTAGGCAACCAGATATAACGATTAAAAACCGTCGTCTGGATGCTAACCTTTTCTGTCTGATACCATCTGTAAACTCCATAAACATAGGCCCCTGACAGGACGACATAAAGTGGTAAGACTCCAAAGATTGAAGCCCCTAGTCCAAGAGCTGACAGCGCCATGCTCTGAACCAGACCATAGATAAAGTAAAAGGATAGAATGGCTAGAAGAAACCAGCCAAGGTTTTTAAGTAGTTTCATAAAAGACTCCTATCTTGCTTTATAGCTATTTTTCAATACAAAGAGGTTTGCTATTCCTAACGCAAGTACCCAAGCAAGTAACATACCGATGTTAGAAAAAGATATTTCTCCACCTTTTTTATTTAAAAGATTTACAATAGGACCGACGAACGAGTAATCTAACACTTTCTGAGCCGTATCATTTTGAAGAGCAATCATAGGTAAAAAAGATACGATTAACACAGGAAAGAAACTATAGACTTGCGCTTTAGACTGAGTATCTGATACCGCACCGATTAGAAGGTTGAGAAAAATAATACAAATAGTTGCTAGGAGCAAATAGATAGCATAGGCAAATAAATAACCAGATACATCTACTTTAAGATAGATGGGAAGTACAATCATAGCAAGCAACATTATCAGAATAGGGAGAACAAGCATACTAAGAGTATATTCTGTTGCTGTCACACCACTTAGGATGAGTGATTTAAGATTGCGTTTTTCCTTATCTTCTGCCATCATAATCGATACCATATAACCACTTCCCATGCTCAAGACCATCGTCAAACTCATAGAAAGGAAATACGTACTCAATTCTCCACTCTTGTTTAAGAACTCATTATATAGAACAGCCAGTCCAAAAGGCAACAATAGAGTCGCCAACAAAGTTGAATTGCTGATAAGAACTTGTAATCTTAACCATAGTAGGGCATTTAATTTTCTAAACATCTAACTTTTCTCCTGTCAATCTGATAAAGATTTCTTCTAAAGTCGGCTCACAAGAGTGAACCACCATCAAATCTGTCGTGTCTAAATGTGGCAATTCTTCAAATGGAACTATCTGTTCTCGTCCATCATTATAAACCACATGTACTTTCTTATCCACATGATACTTCTGGATAATGTCTTGCGGACTTCCATACTCTATTAGGTTACCCTTATTCAAAAGAGATAAGCGATCACAAAGCAGAGTTGCCTCATTCATATCATGCGTTGTCAAAAAGATAGTTGTCCCCGCCTGCTTTAATTCTTGAAGTAGGGTATGAATCATCTTAGATGTTGTAGGATCTAAGCCGCTGGTTGGCTCATCTAGAAAGAGAATCTTAGGAGCATTCAGAAGGGCACGAGCCAAGAACATTCGTTGTTTCATTCCTGTAGATAACTTTTCTGCGATAATATCTTTAGCATCTGCCAATCCAACCTGTTGGAGCACCTGATTTACTCTATCTGCCTTGAGGCCATATAACTTAGCATAGATGAGAAGATTTTTGTAAAGACTCATCTTTTCATAAAAACCACTACCATCACTAACAATACCAATTTGTTCCAAATCATTTGAGGTTAAATCTTGAGAATTCTTGCCTAACAAAACTGTTTTACCTTGATCTGCAGCCAACTGACCTGTCAAGACGTTTATCATGGTTGTTTTACCTGAGCCAGAAGGGCCAAGAAAACCAAAGATTTCACCCTCCTTAATCTCAAAAGAAATCTGATGAAGAGCTTTTTTGCTCCCAAAACTTTTGCTTACATTTTCAACACGAATCATAGAAACTCCTTTATTTGAAATAACGTTTCACCATAGGTAACTGCATCACATTGATATAAACATGGATTGCTCCGACAAGCAAGAAAGCTAGTAACTGAATCTCTCCTGTCAGGACAGAAATGAAAAAAAGAAAAATATATAAGGCTGGTAAGACATACTGATTTAATTGGAATAAAATCCGAAAACTCTGTTCCAAATTAGCCTTGCGCTCCCCTTCATCGTAAGAATCGAAATGCTCTAAGATATCCTTTGGTGTAGAGAAAAATGCCAAATCAAGCTGACGAACAATCGCAATGGTTTTAAAAAGATATTTTTGGCTGTGTGAATACATCACTAATTCCAAAAAGGAAAGGGAAAATGTTATACGATTTACATCGAGTACAATTACTTCGCTTCCTGAAATGAAGAGAGCCAATACAATCGCTACGCCTGTAATATTAAAAGTAATGGTCCCAAACTCAAGATTCCGATACATCTGCACATAATAGGTTTCATTCAGATCATCATCCATTTCCTCTTGATACAAGGAGTGAAATTTTCTGCTTTTCTTTGAGAAATTGAACGTCAAAACAATGCCAACGAAACCTAATAGTAAACAAATAGCTGATAGCCATGGTATCAAGATTTTTACATCTAACATAATTCCGTGAGATTCAGCAAGCGCCTTAAACATCCCTACAAATATGGCCAAAAAAACTCCCAAGACAATAGACATCAAAAATAATAACAATCCACGTTTCTTTTTCATATTCATTCTCCTTTTTCACTTGCTAGATTGTTTGCTTTGCTTTCTTTTCAATCCAGTCAACGACTGGGATAAGGGCAAAGTAGGCCCAAATAAATTGGTCGCTGTAATAGAGATCAAACCATCCTAGATTTGTTCCAATTAGTAAACACAGGCTGACTAATAAAGCTATGGCAACCACATAATAAACCACTCTATACATGTTCATCACTCATCCTCCTCCAAGCGAAATACCGATTCGACTGTTTCGTTGAAAATCTGAGATATTTTCAAGGCAATCACAACGGACGGGGTGTATTCGTCCCGTTCTAATAGGCTAATGGTCTGTCTGGAAACCTCTGCTAGCTTGGCTAGTTCGGTTTGATTGAGGCCATCGCGAGCCCGCAGCTCTTTTAGACGATTTTTTAGTTGCATGTTACACACCTACTTTCCGTCAAATTCAACGGTTTGGATGTCCTCAATGCGTTGTAGTTTGAATTTTTCTTTTCCCGTATTATCTACACGTCGTAGCTTTACCCATTCCTCATCAACATCCACAACTTCCCAATTATTTGTTCCAAATAATTCTCCAACGATTGTTGGGTTTTTTCCAATCAATTCTTTTAATAATCTTGACATTTCTATATTTCCTTTCTCTTTTCTTTCGATTACCTTTAACCTCTTCTCTAACCGCTTGATTTTCTTAGATTGACTCATATAAATCAAGACGAGAAAAGGAAACAAAATCCATACCCACATGTGGCTCCCTCCTATTTCTTAACTTGCTTACATTGTAACACATCTTTTTCTTTTTGACAAGCATATTTGTCAAAAAGTTTATGATTTTTGTCATTTTGCAAAAGAAAAAGGTCAGGGATAAAATCCTGACCAGTTTATCTGTTATTAAAATCCTAGTTTTTCAAAGATTTCTGAGAAGTTTTGGCTGATTGCCTCAAGTGATACTTGCACTTCTTCTCGGGTTTGGTTGTTCTTGACCGTCACTTGTCCGCTTTCGACTTCGCTCTCACCTAGAGTGATGAGGGTCTTAGCCGCAAAGACATCGGCTGACTTGAACTGAGCTTTGAGCTTACGGTTGAGGTAATCACGCTCTGCTTTAAATCCTTGTTGGCGAAGGGCTTGTACCAACTCCAAGGCCTTGACATTTGCTCCTTCACCCAAGACCGCGATATAGACATCTAGGGCATTTTCGATAGGGAGGGCCACACCTTGCTTTTCAAGAATGAGAAGCAGGCGCTCTACACCAAGTCCAAAACCAAAGCCAGCAGTCTCAGGACCACCAAAGTAAGCAACCAAACCATCATAGCGACCACCCGCACAGACTGTCAAGTCATTGCCCTCAATCTCAGTAATGAACTCAAAAATGGTGTGGTTATAGTAGTCCAGACCACGCACCATATTAGTATCGATGATATAGTCTACTCCAAGATTTTCCAACATCTGACGCACAGCATCAAAATGAGCTTGGCTTTCTTCATCAAGGAAATCCAAGATAGACGGTGCATTCTCCACTGCCACCTTGTCTTCTTTTTCCTTAGAGTCCAAGACACGGAGAGGATTTTTCTCCAAGCGACGTTGGCTATCCTTAGACAAGGTCTCCTTAAGCGGTGTCAAATAGTCAATCAAGGCTTGACGGTAGGCCGCACGGCTCTCAGGATTTCCAAGCGTGTTGAGGTGTAGTTTGACACCTTGGATGCCGATTTCTTTCAAGAAATGAGCTGCCATAGCGATTGTTTCCACATCAGTAGCTGGATTGCTAGAGCCAAAGCACTCAACACCAATCTGGTGGAACTGACGCAAACGACCTGCCTGCGGACGCTCATAGCGGAACATAGGGCCCATGTAATAGAACTTACTTGGCTTTTGCACTTCTGGGGCGAAGAGTTTATTTTCCACATAAGAACGGACAACGGGCGCAGTTCCTTCTGGACGAAGGGTAATATGACGGTCACCCTTGTCATAGAAATCATACATTTCCTTAGTCACGATATCCGTTGTATCTCCGACAGAACGGCTGATAACCTCGTAATGCTCAAAAATAGGCGTGCGCACTTCTGCATAGTTATAGCGCTTGAAAATCTCACGGGCAAAGCCCTCAACGTACTGCCATTTGGCAGATTCAGCAGGTAAGATATCCTGCGTTCCTTTTGGTTTTTGTAATTTCATAGGGAATCCTCTTTAAACTTAATAGTCTTATTTTACCATAAATAGAGGGATTAAAACAGTAAGAAAAAAAATTAGGATTTATACTCAATGAAAATCAAAGAGCAAACTAGGAAACTAGCCGCAGGTTGCTCAAAACACTGTTTTGAGGTTGTGGATAGAACTGACGAAGTCAGTAACCGTACTACGGCAAGGCGACGCTGACGTGGTTTGAAGAGATTTTCGAAGAGTATTAGATATCATTTTTGAGATTAATAACTGTCAAAAGAATAGCTATCAAGGAGAGACCAACAAATAGCATCCAAGTCAACTGTATATTCCATACAGCTACAAGTGAAAAACAAGCTGTTCCCACAGGTATGGATAAGGTAAACAATAAACCTAAAAAATTACTGGTACGAGCTAGAACCTCTGGAGCTAGATTTTTCAGGAGCATGGCACTAATCTTTGGTTGAACTTTACCAGACACATACAGAGTTGAACAGAGAAATAGTAAACCAAGTACGACTTGATTGAATAAATTAGCTAGACCAACTAGACTGAGTCCTACGGTCACCCACATCATCAATCTAGGCAAGGACTGCTTCCCAAAATAATCATTGCCCGTAAGGCTACTGATGATGATTGCTAACAAAGCACAGAATTGACTAATAAATAATGCCTCTGTGTAAGAAAAGTCCAAAAGAGAATGGCTCAAAAAGAAGATGTTATAGATGCTTCCTAAAGCGCCACCCAAGGCATTGATAAGCAAGACTGCAAAGAGCATAAAACCAAAGTTTTTCTGTCCACCTTTAAGAAAAACGAGACGTAAATTTCGGTAAATTGTTAGGAACTGGTCTTTGATAGAAAGCTTCTCATTTTTTAGGTTTTCACCATCAGCAGATGACATTGACAGACTCAATTTGCTTTTTCCTAAAAAGAGGATCACGGCTGATACGAGGAAAAAACAGGCATTGATTCCCGCAACGAGAGAAAAATTATTGACCGATAGACCTAAGAGCCATACTCCAAAAGCTTGACCACCAATAGCTGAAATATAGTTGATGAACTGGGAAAAAGAATAAGCCTCCATCAGATCATCTTCAGCTACTTTTTCCTTA
Source organism: bacterium (assembly GCA_905221065.1). Taxonomy (GTDB): domain Bacteria; phylum Bacillota; class Bacilli; order Lactobacillales; family Streptococcaceae; genus Streptococcus. Next base: position 79,709 of record CAJNBS010000004.1, on the reverse strand, counting down.
ATAAGAGGCATGCGCAAGCCACCTGCAAAATCACTGATCACATCACTGATGACATTGATTAAACACAGGCTAGAAAAGGCAAAAAGACTAGCTTGCTGAACAACTAGGGCTGCCAGAAAAAATAAAACCGCCTGAAACAAACCGCTATAGACCATCCATTTGACCTTGTCCCTCGTATAATCTGCCCGAATCCCTACAAAAACTGTAAAGAAAGTCGGAAGAATCATGATAATATTGGCCATAGCAACCGCAAAAGAGGCTTGTGGCAAGGTCGATGCATAAACGATAAATACTAGGTTAAAAATTGAAGCACCAAAAGCATTGAAGAAGCGTGACAAAGTCAAGAGTCGATAAGCTTGATTTCTAAACAATAGGTTCATAGGTAATCTCCCTTCTTGTTATAATTCCTATATGAAGTATGACTACAGTATAGCACTTAGAAATTGAAAGGGAAAACTTTTGAATATATGCAACACACAAAATAAGCAAAAAAACGATAGAACTTTTGTAATGACCTGAGAGAGGGCAAGAGTTTTATCGCTTAAAATTTCAAATTCTTTTCTTAGTTTGCAAATATTCAACAATCGGTCGTTTTTCTGTAGTATTCGGCAGATTTGTGACAACCAAGCATCTCAAAAATACGGACAGCATCTTCCATCTTTTTCTGACCTTCCTTGACTCTGCCCTGCTTGCTATCAAGAAGACCTTCCGCCCACAAATAGACAATTCGGAAATAGGTCTCATTTTCCTTGTAGAAATGCTCTTTGATGACACGTTTAAAATAAGAGGCATTGGTGAATTCTTCACACTCAATGCTGGCTAAAAAACCATTCAATAGCATAGTGTGAAAAAGGTTTCGATTACCAGACATTTCCATTAGAAAATCAGATTTTCGGACCATTTCTCGTACATATCTAGTAAAAAGAGAAATAGATAAAAAGGGGGAACTGACTGAGAACAAATTGAGTTCATAGATTCCCCAAATCTCGGTAGAAAACAAGTAGTCATGAAGGACTTTCCCTTCCTCTGCTGTTAACTCTACCGTTTCATCCATGCTCTTCATATAAGACTTGATAATAATGGCATTTAGAATATGTTTCTGCTTGTTTTGAGAATGGGCATGCTTTTGATATTCCTTGCGATACAGGTCTTCAAGAGGTGCTATATTCTTTAGGTCCAAGACATCTAGGATTTCTTTTCTCAACTCAGAATCAGTATCATACTGAAAACCTCTAGCTAGAAAGAGGATTTCCTCCACACTGGCAGATATATTTTCTAGGGCAAATAGAAACTTTTCCACCGAAAGCTCACTCTGACCTGTTTCAAAACGAGACAACATGGACGGAGAAAATTGTCCCCCAGTTGCTTGTCTTAGCGAGATATTTCTTGACTCTCGTAATTGTCTAAAGACTTTTCCAATCTGCTCCATAGACTTCCCCTTGATTGAGTATTTTCTTCATTTTAACATATTTTAACATATTTTTCAGAAAATTCATCAAAAACTTGCCAAATTGTCAGAATTATGAGAAAATAGAGGATATTTATCACGTGGAGGGACTGTTATGAGAGACGATATCAAAATCAATGACCGCGCTTTGGCCTTGCAAGACCAAATTATCGAAAAACTAGAGAAGGTTTTTGATACAGATGTGGAATTGGATGTGTACAATCTAGGGCTGATTTATGAAATCAATCTGGATGAAACGGGGCTCTGCAAGATTGTCATGACCTTCACTGACACAGCCTGCGATTGTGCCGAAAGCCTGCCTATCGAAATCGTGGCAGGTCTGAAACAAATCGAGGGTATCGAAGATGTCAAGGTTGAAGTTACCTGGTCGCCTGCTTGGAAAATCACACGAATCAGTCGCTACGGCCGTATTGCCCTTGGACTACCGCCTCGTTAAGCAGGCAAATCACTTTTGAAGATAAAAAGAAGCAAGCCGAAGATGGCTTGCTTTTTGATACTCAATGAAAATCAAAGAGCAAACTAGGAAACTAGCCGCAGGCTGTACTTGAGTACGGCAAGGCGACGTTGACGTGGTTTGAATTTGATTTTCGAAGAGTATGAGTTTATTTTTTACCTGACTTATCCATATTCCAGAAGTCTGTCACGGCTCCGCGTGAAGCAGATGATACGATGTGGGCATATTTACCAAGGACACCACGGCTGTAAAGTGGTGGCAAGGTTGTTTCCGCCTTACGTTTTTCAAGTTCTTCATCCGATACGGCCATGGAAATTTCTTTGGTATCTTGGTCAACCGTAACGATATCACCTGTACGAAGGTAGGCAATCGGTCCACCATCCTGAGCTTCAGGAGCGATATGTCCAACAACCAAACCATAAGTACCACCAGAGAAACGACCATCCGTCAAGAGGGCAACCTTGTCTCCTTGACCTTTACCAACGATCATTGATGAAAGTGACAACATCTCAGGCATACCAGGACCACCCTTAGGTCCAACGAAACGGACAACAACTACATCGCCATCAACAATTTCATCTGTCAGAACGGCCTGAATCGCATCTTCTTCTGAGTCAAAGACCTTAGCTGGTCCAACGTGACGGCGTACTTTAACACCTGATACCTTGGCAACCGCACCATCAGGAGCAAGGTTCCCGTTCAAGATGATAAGCGGACCATCTGCACGTTTTGGATTTTCAAGTGGCATGATGACTTTTTGACCTGGAGTGAGGTCTGCAAAGTCAGCCAAGTTCTCAGCAACAGTCTTACCAGTACATGTGATGCGGTCGCCATGAAGGAAACCATTTGCCAAGAGATATCTCATAACCGCAGGCACACCACCGACTTCATAGAGGTCTTGGAAGACATACTGACCAGATGGTTTCAAGTCGGCCAAGTGAGGTACGCGCTCTTGGATTGTATTAAAGTCCTCAAGTGACAAATCAACATTAGCCGCATGGGCAATGGCAAGCAAGTGAAGAGTGGCATTTGTAGAACCACCCAGAGCCATGGTTACAGTGATGGCATCTTCAAAGGCTTCACGAGTCAAGATATCTGATGGTTTAAGACCAAGCTCCAGCATCTTAACAACAGCACGTCCTGCTGCTTCGATATCTTCTTTCTTATCAGCTGATTCAGCTGGGTGAGATGAAGATCCTGGCAAACTCATCCCTAGAACTTCGATAGCAGTCGCCATAGTATTAGCTGTATACATACCACCACAGCCACCAGGGCCAGGGCAAGCATTACATTCAAGACGTTTCACGTCCTCAGCTGTCATGTCACCGTGGTTCCATTTCCCGATTCCCTCAAAGACAGAAACCAAGTCAATGTCTTTACCATCAAGATTTCCCGGTGCAATAGTACCACCATAGGCGAAAATAGCTGGAATATCCATATTGGCAATGGCAATCATAGAACCAGGCATGTTCTTGTCACAGCCACCGATAGCAACAAAGGCATCCACATTGTGACCACCCATAGCCGCCTCGATGGAGTCTGCGATGATATCACGAGATGTCAAAGAGAAACGCATACCAGGCGTCCCCATGGCAATCCCGTCCGCTACGGTAATGGTTCCAAACTGTACAGGCCAAGCACCTGCAGATTTGACACCTTCTTTCGCTAATTTCCCAAAATCATGCAAGTGGATGTTACATGGCGTATTTTCCGCCCAAGTTGAAATCACTCCCACAATCGGTGTTTCAAAGTCCTTATCTGTCATACCAGTCGCACGAAGCATGGCACGGTTTGGTGATTTAACCATGCTGTCATAAATGCTACTGCGGTGACGTTTATCTAATTCAGTCATCTTATCCCTCCCATTTCAGTTTTTACTATTATAGCACATTTTAAAAGCAATGAACAGAAGAAAATTCTTGAATTTTCAGAAAATTTCGATTAATTTGGTTGATGACCTTCTATTTTTTTCATCTTTTTTTGTCAAGTAACTTTACTTTACAAAAAAAATGTGTTATCCTAGTATGGTTGATGAAAATCAGTAGATTGAATCGAATATAAATACCTAAAGGAGAAATCAAAATGGCAGTACCTGCACGTCGCACTTCAAAAGCGAAGAAAAACAAACGTCGTACACACTACAAAGTAACAGCTCCATCTGTAAACTTTGACGAAACTACTGGAGATTACTCACGTTCTCACCGTGTATCACTTAAAGGATACTACAAAGGACGTAAAATCGCTAAAGCTGCATCAGCTGAATAATAGAAGGGAGATACCATGCGCGTAAATATTACACTTGAACACAAAGAATCTGGTGAACGCTTGTACCTTACTTCTAAAAACAAACGTAACACTCCAGACCGTCTTCAATTGAAGAAATACTCACCAAAACTTCGCAAACACGTTGTGTTTACAGAAGTTAAGTAAGCATTCAATACGAATCAATACAGAAGAAAAACGCATTCAAGCGTTTTTTCTTTTTGTTAACTACCTTATATTTCAATTCAAACTTTACTTATCCTACAATCTTTTTTGTAAAACTGGTTTGATTCAAGTAATTTTTGCACTTTACTGCACTCTAGTGAACCGATGTCATCATTATTTACCTGTATTATACATGATGTGTAAAATAGTTTTTTCATCATTTAATCTGTAAAATGGAACTTGGTGACACGGGTTCTAATTTCAGTGAAATGAACTCAAACTACAAACACACTCTGAGGAAAGATCAAAACAAACGCTTGAAATATCAGGGCTTATGTGTTAGAATGAAAACATAAAGGGAAAACAATGCTTCTAGCATATGTAACTAAAAAAGCCCCACCGTGCGACCGATGGGGTTTTTTGCTACCCTCTTAAGGGGTTAAAAGCTACTTGCTACGTTTCTTTATCCATAGCTTGAAAAGCTCAGATAGTACGTTAACAAGTAACGGAGCTAGAAAAAGGGAAAGTAACTCTAGCATATATAACACCTCCCTTCCTTAAAGTGAGAGGGCCAAAATATTATACCACACCAGATTTATATCATCAACATCACGTATAAAAAACAAAAACTTGAAATATTAGGTGTTATATGTTAGAATGAACTTACAATGTGAGTAAAGTTACAGCATATGTAACTAAAAAAGCCCCATCGTGCCACCGATGGGGTTTTTTGCTACCCTCTAAAAGGGTTAACCATTACTTTTTACGTTTCTTAAGCCATAACTTGAAAAGCTCAGATAACACGTTAATAAGTAACGGAGCTAGAAACACTGTGAGTAAAGTTTCTAACATATGTAACACCTCCCTTCCTTAAAGTGAGGGGGCCAAAATATTATATCATACCAAATTTATATCATCAACATCACATAATTCTTGGAATAGATAGACTTAGATACACAACTAACCTTACTAGCAAATTTCTAAACAAACCCAGAAATCAACCTTTTAAGACAAAGCAAAAAGCCCACTGTTGTAGGCTTTTTGTAAGATATTTCTTAAAATTAAAGCATTTTGTTGTAGAATTCAACGACAAGTGCTTCGTTGATTTCTGGGTTGATTTCATCGCGTTCTGGCAAGCGAGTCAATGAACCTTCCAATTTTTCAGCGTCGAATGATACGAATGCTGGACGTCCAAGAGTAGCTTCTACTGCTTCAAGGATAGCTGGAACTTTCAATGATTTCTCACGAACTGAGATCACTTGACCTGGAGTTACGCGGTATGATGGGATATCAACGCGTTTTCCGTCAACAAGGATGTGACCGTGGTTTACGAATTGACGAGCTTGACGACGAGTAGTCGCAAGACCAAGACGGTAAACAACGTTATCCAAACGACGTTCCAAAAGAAGCATGAAGTTGAAACCTAGGATTCCGCCTTTGATTTTTGTAGCTTGTACGAACAAGTTACGGAATTGTTTTTCACCTACACCGTAAGTGAAACGAAGTTTTTGCTTTTCAGCCAATTGCAAACCGTATTCTGACAATTTAGAACGGTTGTTTGGTCCGTGTTGTCCTGGTACGTAGTTACGACGTGCCAATTCTTTACCTGTACCTGTAAGTGAAAGGCCAAGGCGACGAGCTTGTTTCCAAGATGGTCCTGTATAACGTGACATGTGAATGTCCTCCTGATATAAATAATATTTCGGTGGAAATAGTCACTTAGAAAGCCCTGATTCGTGCAGATGCCCTTCGCCTAAACAGCCAAGGTTACTTATCATAAGACACCTGTTGACGAGCTTCATGCTTTCCTGCTGATATTTCACACAAAATCCATTTTACCATGAATAGCTGGATTTGTAAAGGGGTTTTAAGCTTTATTTTCACTGCCAGAGAGGTTGAGAACGAGAGTAAAGGTGCTTCCCCGTCCGTACTGGCTGCTGACTGTGATTTCTCCACCCAATTGATGGGCCAATTCACGCGCAATCGCAAGGCCTAAGCCATGACCACCTGTTTTCATGTTACGCGAAGTTTCTACACGATAAAGGCGTTTGAAAATATTCTCCAAATCCTCTGGGGCAATCCCCTGTCCCTCATCGGTCACACTGATTGAAAGCTGGTTCTTCTCCAGCTTAGCTACCACCTCCAGCTTGGTTCCTGGAGCCGAGTATTTAAAAGCGTTATTGACCAGATTCACCAAGATGCGAGAAAGTTTGGCATAATCTCCCTCAATCCGGGCAGACTCTGGGATCACCTGCAAGTGGACATCTCGCTCCTCCTGCTCAATCAAGAACTGAAATTCACCCATGCACTCAATCAAGAGCTGATCCAGAAAAATGCTGTCTTTGCTGGTAATTTCCACCTGATTTCTAGCTGTGTTTAGGGTCAAAAAATTCAATTCTTCAACCAGTTTATTGAGTCTTTCGGTCTGGCGTCCAATGGTTGCTAGATAGTGCTCCTGTTCTCCTTCCTTGATAACCCCATCCAAAATCCCTTCTACCGTCGCTTGGATCGAAGTGATGGGGGTCTTGATATCATGCGATAGCTGGGCAATCATTAAGCCCTTTTCTCGTTCGCTTTCTTCCAAGGAATCAAAGGTTGCCTGCAAGTCATGGGACATTTCATTGAAGGCTTGGCCTAATTGCTGAAATTCTGCAGGCCCTTGAACCTCCATATTTGCAGGGAAGTCCTTGTCCGCTACTCGCTTGGCATGTTCCTTAAGTTTGGCCAATGATGTAAAGACAGGCGACAGGAGAAAGAGACTAATCCCAGCACCGACAAAACTTGCGATTAAAGTCATGCCAATCAGGAAATAAATCTCTCTTTCTTCAATTAACATGCGCTGGATAGCCCAAAAAACCACGATAATCGTTAGGAGTGTTGAAATGATATACCCCACTAAAATATAACTTTTTAATTTCATTAACTACCTCGTGCTTTCTCAATTTTGTAGCCCAAGCCCCAGACAGTTTTGATAGTAGGCGTTTCTGCACTGGCATGTTTAGCCAACTCCTGTCGAAGAGCATGAATATGAACATTCAAGGTATTGGTGTCATCCACATAGTCTTCTTGCCAGACCTTTTCATAGAGGTCTGTCTTAGAGAAAACCCGCTCTGGATTGCTGGCTAGAAGCCATAGAAGTTCGAAGGATTTGACGGTCAAATCAAGCGCCACATCTCCGACTTGGACCTCATGGCTACCGTGATTCATCCGTAAATCCCCGAGACTGACAACCTCTGTCTCACCTCCACGATGAAGGCGACGCAAGATATTGTGGACACGCAAAACCAGCTCACGTGGGCTAAAGGGCTTGGCAATAAAGTCATCTGCCCCTAAGCTCAGGCCATAAATCTTGTCCTGCTCGCTGGTCTTAGCCGTAATAAAGAGAAAAGGCTGATCTGGAGACTGATACTGAACTTCGCTAATCAAATCATAACCATCCATCCGAGGCATCATGATATCTGTAATAATCAAATCAATCTGTTTTCGCTTGAAGATTTCCAAGGCCTCTACTCCATCATGAGCCACCAAAACCTGATACCCTGCCTGAACCAGATAGCGTTGATGAATATCTGTGATTTCTACCTCGTCGTCAACGAGTAAAATTGTCTTTCCCATCTGTCTCTCCTTTGAAAAAAACAGTGCTATACCACAATAGTATAACACTATTTTAATCACTTTACGAACATTCTAAACGATATCTGGATTTTTCAAATCCTAGATAGAAAGTCTGTAACTAGACTAGTCATTTTCCTCTTTTTTAGCTTTCAAACCGAGGCCACCTAATAGTCCGGCCAAGGCGAGTCCAAAGAATCCAAGAGTAGTCATTGATGTTTGAGCTTCACCAGTATATGGAAGCATGTCTTTTTTGTCTTTCATTTGATCAGCCATCATTGGACTTGACACCTTGTTATTAGATGCCATCTTGCCTTCATCAGACATTTTGCTTGGGGTTGCTGGAGCTTGGTCTTGCTTCATGCTTGGTGTTGCCATAGGCTGGCTAGCATTCATGGTTTTGTCCTGCTCTTTGTTAGGCATCATCTTATCCTGGCTAGCAGCTGGCATTTTAGATTTCATCTCATCTTGATTGGCACTTGGCATTTGAGCGTTCATCTTAGACGCATCTTGATGACTATTCATCATTGGAGCCGGCATAGCTGAACCATTAGAAGATGGGACGAAGCCTGACTGCATCGGAGCAAGAGACTGATGTCCATTCAAGTTTACTGTCAAATCTTTAGTCGCTACGAGGTTGTTCAAGTCTGCCTTGCCATCTTTCGCACCGTACACTTTGATAGTTGCTTTATAGCTTTGTGTGCCGTTTTGTTTCAACAAGTCAAGAAGGTCTTTATCAGATTTTCCTTGAGTGCCAGCCAAATCTACTTCATAGAAGTAGAGGCCTTTGCCCAATTTCTCTACTGGTGGAAGGGCAGGATTTTTAGCTGAGCCATTGTCTGACCATGGAGCCTTGTCGGATGCTTTCAAAATCAAACGAGTCAACATGCCGTCACCAGCGAAGAATTCGTATGGAATAACTTGGTTAACACCGGCTGTGAATGGACCAGGGAAGTTGGCCTTATCCAAGTAGGTAGCTGGAACATCCACTGTATCTTTAGTATTGTCGGCTACACCTTTTTGCACTTCAGCTGGGGTAGTCAAGCCGTTCAAATTGACATCCAAATTTTTAGTCGCTACGAGGTTACTCAAATCAGCCTTACCATCTTTAGCGCCGTACACCTTGATAGTAGCTTTATAGCTTTGTGTGCCGTTTTGTTTCAACAAGTCTAACAAATCTTTATCAGATTTACCTTGAGTACCTGCCAAGTCCACTTCATAGAAGTAGAGGCCTTTGCCCAATTTTTCTACTGGTGGTAGGGCAGGATTTTTAGCTGAACCATTGTCTGACCAAGGAGCCTTGTCAGAAGCTTTCAAGATAAGGCGAGTCAACATGCCGTCACCTGCGAAAAATTCGTATGGAATAACTTGGTTGACACCGGCTGTGAATGGGCCTGGGAAATTAGCCTTGTCCAAGTAAGTGGCTGGTACATCTACTGTGTCTTTGGTGTTGTCAGCCACACCTTTTTGGACTTCAGCTGGGGTGGTCAAGCCGTTCAAGTTGACATCCAAATCCTTAGTTGCTACGAGATTGCTCAAATCAGCCTTACCATCTTTCGCACCGTACACTTTGATAGTTGCCTTGTAACTTTGCGTACCGTTTTGTTTTAACAAGTCAAGCAAATCTTTATCTGATTTTCCTTGAGTACCTGCCAAGTCCACTTCGTAGAAGTAGAGACCTTTGCCCAAGTTTTCTACTGGTGGGAGGGCGGGATTTTTAGCTGAACCGTTGTCTGACCAAGGAGCCTTGTCGGATGCTTTCAAGATAAGGCGAGTTAACATGCCGTCACCTGCGAAGAATTCGTATGGAATAACTTGGTTGACACCGGCTGTGAATGGACCTGGGAAGTTGGCCTTGTCCAAGTAAGTGGCTGGGACGTCTACCGTGTCTTTGGTGTTATCAGCCACACCTTTTTGCACTTCGGCTGGAGTGGTCAAGCCGTTCAAGTTTACTGTCAAATCCTTAGTCGCTACGAGATTGCTCAAATCAGCCTTACCATCTTTCGCACCGTACACTTTGATAGTTGCCTTGTAACTTTGCGTACCGTTTTGTTTTAACAAGTCAAGCAAATCTTTATCTGATTTTCCTTGAGTACCGGCCAAATCTACTTCGTAGAAGTAGAGGCCTTTGCCCAATTTTTCTACTGGTGGAAGGGCTGGATTTTTAGCAGAACCATTGTCTGACCACGGGGCCTTGTCTGAAGCTTTCAAGATAAGGCGAGTCAACATACCGTCACCTGCGAAGAATTCGTATGGAATGACTTGATTAACACCAGCTGTGAATGGACCTGGGAAGTTAGCTTTGTCCAAGTAAGAAGCTGGAACATCTACTGTGTCTTTGGTATTGTCGGCTACGCCTTTTTGAACTTCAGCTGGAGTAGTTGCTGGTTGAGCTTCATTTGCTTCACGGTCTTGTCCAGAAACTGCAGGCGCAGGATTTGTCGCAGGTTTAACCGCATCTTCTGTTTCTTTCTTAGATTCTGGTTTTGCTTGCACTTCTTCTTTTGGTGCTACTACTTGGTCTTTAGCAGCCACATCCGCTTTCTCTGGAGAGTTTGTAGTATCCAAGCTTGCTTTGGGTGCTGGGTCTGCCTGTTCTGAAGGAAGAGCTGTATCGACTGCTTCTTTGAGAAGTTCTGCTGGTAAGTCGCTCTTAGCACTCACCGAAGTAGCGTCTGGAACGACTTGAGCAGGGGTTGGATTGACCACATCGGCACGTACAGAACTTGGTTGACCAACTAGGACAAAGAAGCCACTGGCTACAACAACTGAGGCAACACCGACACTAAGACGGCGAATAGACCAACGAGTATATCTTTGATTTGGATTGAATTTCATAGGATTCTCCTTAGAGTTTTTCTTTATTTGATGACTCTAGTATAATCTCCTAAAATTAAAAAGGATTAAGAAAAAGTTAAAATTTTTCTTAAATCCCTCTTATAAAATACTTATATTAATTAAATCCATAAACAGATTTGGTGATTTGATAGACGACATTGGACAGTTTGCGAGCTGGCAAGACGGAATGTTTGGTCAAACGGCTGAGCATGGTCTTGCGAATGGCTTGAAAGACCTCTGGATTTTCCTGCTGAATATAGGTCCACAGCTCCCGTTTTTTAGCTAGATGCTCCGCTGTTCCTGCTCGATTAAGCAAGGCACTGGAAATAACCGTCGTAATCTCAATATGATTCAGCAGGTATTCTCTCATTTTGGGGTGACTTACTTTGGACAAATCAAGCTGATCTACCAAGAGTCGATTGACCTTGAGTTGCTGGTCAATGCGTTTAATCATCACTTGCTCATTGACAGACTGGTCCTCACGCCCAATCAAATAACGATAGAAATCGACAGACAGATAGTACATGGTCTTGACCTGCTGAAGGGGTGTAAAGACAAAGAGATTATCTACATAAAAAGTATGTTCAGGCAGTTGGAACTGACTGGCTCGCAACAAATCTGTCCGATAAATCAGCGAGTGCATCATGATATACTGGCCTTTTGAGAAATTTCCGACCTGGTCCCAGCCAAAAATCTGCTGGACAGGCAAAACTGACTCATAACTCATACTCTTCTTACGAGACTGGCCTTCCTTTTCATAGACAAAATTGGTCACAAAGGCGTCCACCTCTTGCCCTTCACTCTCTAGTTCCTGCAGGGTTTCCAAAATTTTCAGATAGGCACGAGGATCCACCCAGTCATCACTATCAACTACTTTAAAATAACGCCCAGAAGCCTCTGCCAAACCACGATTGACAGCACCGCCATGACCCTTATTTTCCTGATAGATGGCTCTCACAATGTTAGGATACTTGCTGGCTAAACGCTCAGCGATTTCCTGAGTCTGGTCCTGAGACCCGTCATTGATAATCAAAATCTCAACTTGCTCACCACCAATCACTAGCGACTCCACGCAGTAATGAAGATAGGCTGCGGCATTATAGCTAGGAATGGCGATAGACAATAACTTCATAATCTACTCCTTTAGGGGACTGATTTTTTCTTATACTCAATGAAAATCAAAGAGCAAACTAGGAAACTAGCCGCAGGTTGCTCAAAACACTGTTTTGAGGTTGCAGATAGAGTTGACGTGGTTTGAAGAGATTTTCGAAGAGTATTACTCTCTCTTGTCACTTCTTTCTATTTTACCATAAAGTCCCGTTTTTAAAGGACTTTTACTGGAATACAAGGGTTTCTGACTCTATTTCCTATCTTGGACATCAAAAAAGAGGGGAACCCCCTCCTTACGAATTTAATTCTGCCAAGTCATCTAGATACTGGTTATTAATCACCGCCAAGATATAGGCATCTGCTTTCAAGAGGTCGTTAGGACCAAACTGGACATCCAGTGGTGAATTTTCTTGCTCACGAAATCCTAGGACATTGAGGTTGTATTTGCCACGTAGATCCAGCTGACTCAGGCTTTGGCCTGCCCAAACACTAGGAATTTTCATCTCCACGATAGACACATTTTTATCCAGCTGAAAGACATCAACATTGTTATGAAAGAGAATGGTCTGAGCTAGAGACTGCCCCATTTCATACTCTGGTGAAATCACCGAGTCAGCACCGATTTTTTCCAGTACCTTCTTGGCTGTCTGGCTTTTGACCTTGGCAATAACCCTTGGTACACCCAAACTCTTACAATGCATCACTGCAAGCACACTCGACTCCAGATTTTCTCCTGTTGCGACGACAACCGTATCACAGGTATCAATTCCCGCAGTTCTGAGAAGTTCCTCATCTGTGATATCACCAACAACTCCACGCGCCAAAACAGGCTCAAATTGATTGATACGTTCAGCGTGGTCGTCAATGGCAATAATATTCATATCTTGCTTGGCAAGGGCCGTCAGGACACTACTCCCAAAAATCCCCAAGCCTAAAATTCCAATCGTACGATCTGACATCGTTCTTCCTTTCTTATCCAATACTAATATCTGCTTTCATATACTGAATCAAATCTTTCTTATCAGGCTGGTAATCCGCTAGACTAACCAGCAAGGTCAAGGGACCGATACGGCCAATAAACATAAGCAACATGACAATGCTGAGGGCTAGCTTGCCCAATTCTGGTGTCAAATTTGCCGTGACCCCAACTGTCGCAAGGGCGGAAATGGTCTCAAACATGAGGTAGATAAAACGCGGCGTTCCTTCTGCCGTAATTCCCAGCAACATCAAGCCCAACAAGAAGGTCATCAAAAAGATAATGAAGACACTAAAGGATTTTTGGACTGTTCGAGCTTCAATGGTTCTCTGCGCAACATTGGCATGAGGCAAGCCCAGCAACTCACTACGTGCAAAGACCAATAAGACAAAGAAGGTCGTAATCTTGAGCCCCCCAGCCGTCCCTCCAGGCGCTCCACCGAGAAACATCTGTAGGATATAGATAAATAGGGTCACAGGTCGAGCTTGGGTGTAATCAATAGAAGCAAAACCAGCCGTTCTCATGCTGACAGTTTGGAAAAAGCTAACCAGCACTTTCTCTGGGACACTGAGATTGCCAATGGTCCCAGGATTGTGCCACTCCGTAAAGAGTGTGGCTCCTGTCCCAAACAGCAAGATCCCTGCAGTCAAGAAGAGGACCAGCTTAGTATGGAAACGCAGACGACGTTTTTTCTTCTTGCCTAGCTGGGTTGCCAAGTCAAACCAGACCATAAAGCCCAGACCACCCGTGATAATCAAACCAGCAATGACCAGATTGATTAAAGGATCCGTCTGAAAATTCACTAAACTGCTACTACCGAAATTATCAAAACCAGCATTACAAAAGGCGGAAATGGCTAAAAAGATAGAGGTAAAAATGCCCCGTCCCCAACCAAACTCAGGAACAAAACGGAAACTTAGTAGGAAGGCCCCCAAGCCCTCCACCAGAAAAGTCGTCAAAAAGATGGACCGCATAAAGGCCTTCAGCGACCGAGTCTCCCCATAACTAAAACTCTCCTGAATGGTTTCACGACTGCGAAGACTGAGCTTTTGCTTTCCCTGAATATAAAAGACCCCGATAAAGGTCATGAGCCCCAGACCACCAATCTGGATCAAGAGCATACAAATCAGCTGACCCCAAACATTATAGGTGGTAGCCACCGGCTGCGTAAAAAGCCCAGTCACACAGACCATGGACACCGTCGTAAAGAGATGGTCAAAATAAGTAGCCTGAGAACCACTTGCCTGAACAAAAGGCAAACTCAAAAGGAGAGAACCTATAAAAATAACTCCAGCGAAACTTAAAAAAATCCGACGAGCGGGCGAAAGTCCGCCCAAGGCCCTTTCAAGTTTTTTCACAAATAATTTGAATAACATATATCCATTGTACCATAAAAAGAAGGAGAGCAGCTAGATCTGAGAGGCTATCTCAAGGCAGAGTTCCAAGGCCTTCTCGAAAGCTTCTGAACCCCAGTCACGACTGTCATACTGGTCCAAGTCGGCTAGAGAATCCGCTGTAAACAACAACTCTCCCCAGAGAACGCCACGCAATTGAGCTACTGCCGCAAGAGCAGAGCACTCCATCTCCACAACAGCACAGCCTTCTTCCTTACGATAAGCAACCTTTTCAGCCGTTTCTCGGTAAAAGCCATCTGTAGACCAGGTCATGACTTCTTCATAGGGAATCCCTCTAACTTCCAAAACTTGCTCAATGGTAGCAATAGCCTCTGGCTGAATTTCCATATAACGAGAAGGCGCCATATAGTGGTAGCTGGTTCCCTCATCTCGCAGAGCGCGAACAGGGACTAGAAAGGCATTCTCCTCTATATTGGCTAGCACGCCACAAGTTCCGGTGGAAATAATCTGCTCCACACCATAGCCAATCAACCAATCCATAAACTGGGCTGCTGGGGCAGAACCCACAGGAGCCTGAGTCAGACAAATCTGCTCGCCCTTGTAGTTCACGACATAGACTGGATAGGTCTTGGTGGCAGAAACGAATTCGCCGACACAGTCTGCCCCTACTTCCCTCGCATAGCGGTCAATCTCCTCACCTAAAAAAGCATAGACACACTTCTTGGGCAAGTGCAAATCCAACTCCTCGTGATTTGGCATGATGACCGCCTGAGGATTATCATCAAACTCTAAAATAGGAATCGCATGTTTCTGAATCATAGCCCACCTCCTCTGATTTTGTACTATTGTATCAAAAGCTGACGGAGTGTCAAGAAGGGTACTGATGAACTAACAAACTTTTGGTCTCTTTTTGCATATTGCTAACAGGCTAGCTTCACGATATGATAGAAGCATTTTATACTCTTCGAAAATCTCTTCAAACCGCATCAGCTCTATCTGCAACCTCAAAACAGTGTTTTGAGCAACCTGTGGCTAGCTTCCTAGTTTGCTCTTTGATTTTCATTGAGTATAAGTAAACGAAAACGGGCGACTGAACAATTTAGCCTTGAAAGCTACGATTGCAAAATCACTCGTAAAATACGAATCTGTCACCCATATAAAAAGATAGCAATTCTAATCGAATGCTATCCTTTTTTGTTTATCCTCGTTTATCTGGGGCTGGACCGCCGCCTTGAGGTCCCCCACCAGGTCCCCCGCCTCCAGGCATAGAATTTACAATATCAGTTTGTTGTTCACCGTTGAGATAGATGTCTCCACCTGTATAGGTCGCCGTTCCATCAAAGTCAAAACCTGTTTGACCAATCATTTTAATGGTTCCGCCTGTAACCGTGATATTTCCATTTGAGTCGATCGGATCTGTATCCCCTTGACCAACTTCTACAGTTAGATTACCACCTGTCATAGTAAAGTAAATATCGCTTTGCTGAGCATTTTTATTAGCTGCATTGACCCCATCATCTGTCGCGTAGACATTGATATCACCACCATTAATCGTAATGGCTTTCCCTTCAATTCCTTCTGTGGAATTCTTGACGGTGTAAGTACCGCTATCAATCACTAGGTTACCAGAAGCGTGAATGCCATCGTCGCCTGCTGTGACTGTTATGATATTGTTAGCCAAATACATATTGCCGATAGTCATATCCTCATCATTATCAACTTTGACACCATCTTCCTTGGCATCGATGGTCATGGTTGTACCAGTGATGTTGAGTTCATCATTGACATTAAAGGCATCGCCAACTGCTGTAATGTTATAGGTTCCACCCGTGATGTGGAGAGTATCGTTGGCCTTGATAGCATTGCTTTTCTTCCCATCCACATTGAGAGTTCCTGAGCCATTGATGGTCAAGTCCACCTTAGAAAAGAGAGCTGTATTTGCCTTCTCATCACTATTAGAGCTTGAGTCAGAGAGACTGTTGGTAGTTCCCTCCGCCAGAGTCAGGTAGACATGACCGGCTGATGTCGCTGAAATTGCTGCATTGGTATTGATCATGGTCGCACCTTTTAGGACTAGGTGAACATCTGCCGACTTATCTGCCTCGACCTTGATCTGCACTCCGTCAGACTGACCAGAGATAACATAAGTACCAGATTTTGTGATGGTCACTGTTGAGCCAGAGACTGTCACCCCATCTCCAGAGACGTTCGCGGATGAGCCAGAGAGCTCAATCTTAGAAGCTGTGCTTTCATCATAAGAAGTATCATAGTCCTTTTCTGTAAAGTAAGAAGATTGACTGTTTTTAGTTGAAGTTGTAATAGCAGTGGTATCTGCCGCTGCAGTTGTACTTGACTTGGTCGTTGACTGCCCACAAGCTGTCATCAAAGTCAAAGCTGTTAAACTGGTTAAGATTAGGGTCCATTTTTTTGATTTCATACCTTTTTCCTCGCCTTCATTTAGCTTGAGTTTAGTTTACAGAGGAAATCCGAAAGAAATCTGAACTTTTTCTGAAAGTTTTCTTAAGTTCAGTTTCAGTTAAGCTTGGCTTAATCATTTGATACAGAACTACTGGAAATAATTTTTAACTAGTACCCACTAGTGTGATACCTCCATAATCAAGAGACTACAGAAAAGAGAGCTTCTGAGATGAAACTTACAAAAAAGAAACAACTTCCGCTGTTTCTTTCTACTTTTATTTCACAGGTATTTCCTTAATCACGCGCGCGGGATTACCAGCTAAAACAACATTGTCTCCGAAGGACTTGGTAATCACGGCCCCTGCTCCTGCAACGACATTATTTCCCAGTGTCACTCCAGGAAGGACAATGACGCCACCACCAGCCCAGAAATTATCTCCGATTGTGATAGGCTTTCCGTACTCGATACCTGAATTTCGATCCTGCGGGTCTAGTGGATGGAGAGGTGTCAAGAACTGACAGTTGGGACCGATCATAGCATTGTTCCCGATACGAATAGGGCAGATGTCCAACATAGTCAAGTTCCAGTTAGAGTAGTAGTCCACCATCAAGCGTGTATTGATATAAAGATTTTTCCCGGTTGAGCCAAACCAAGTCTTGATGATTTCGGCTCCCTTCAAGGGATCTTCTTCCTTGTTAAAGGCAGCCTGTTTTTGGCGAGAAGCCTGCGCCAAGGTTCTCAGTTCTGGGTCTGATGGACGATAAAACTCTCCTGCTATCATTTTCTGATATTCACTAGTCATTGTATTCTTCTCCTTATTCCCTACTATCATATCAATTTTCGACATATCTGACTAGGATAAGGAGCACTTCCTACAATTTATACTCTATATCCTGTCTAAGCGGATACGAATCACAATTCCGTCTGGGCCTGTGATTTCCAGCTGGCTAGATGTCAGCCACTTGATTGGTGCATCAACTTCTTTTGCTCGCTGGGCAATCGTTAACAGTTCTTCCTTACTTGCAACTTCGATGACATAGTAGGCCAAACCTGGTAAACCTTGCTTACGCGGAGCCAGACTTTTTCCTCCCCATTCATTGACTGCCAAATGATGATGGTAGTCCCCAGCTGCAATCCAACTGGCACTAGGCACACTGAATTTATCATCTATCCCTAACACCTTTTGATAAAACTGGCTGGACTTTCGACTGACCTTGACAGAAAGATGGATATGCCCCATTCTCGTACCTTCTGCTAGGATAAAAGGCTCTACTCTTTCCCCCAACTCATAGATATCCTGCGCCGCAAGGGCCTCAGTCACCCCGATAATACGCCCATCTTCTCGAATATCCCATGTAGAAACCGGCTTGTCTCTATAGAGTTCAATGCCATTTCCCTCCAAATCCTCCAAGTAAAGGGCCTCGCTGTAACCGTGATCTGCACCTCCAACAAGGGGAATCTGTAAATCCGTCAGGTGCTTCAAGACATCCGCCAAAGCCTTTCGTGTCGGCAAAAGAATAGCCAAATGGTAAAGACCATAATGTCCCCTTACTTCTCCGCTTTCTTGTGCTTGAATCAAGTGTACCAAGGCTTTTCCACCAATTCCTAGAATAGCCTCTGTCTCCATTTGAGATAAGATTTCTAAACCAATAATCTGCTGATAAAAGGCTGTTTGACTTGCCAAGTCCTTCACATTTAAAACTGCCTCTGCTAAATAAATGTGGCTCTTGTATTCATAGGTCATAAATATTTCCTCTTTTGTTGTAATTATAACAATTACAACAATTATATTACTTCCATCAAGAAAGTCAAGCCAGACAACTTGAAGCATCTTCTCTAGCAAAACCATTCATCAAATCAACGTTTTCCGTGGGATTGAGATACATCTTGTCACCATTGGTCGTTGGTGAGTGGAAGATGATTCCTGCAATCTGCATCCAATCAAATCTCTATATCACTCCATAAGAAAAAGGAGTAGATTGGTCATCTGACTCCTCATTCTTACAAGAAACACTATTCAACAACAAAACTCTACAATCTTATTTATAGATAGATTCTCTGAAATCATCTGTGCTACGTAGGTAGGCATTATAGATTTTCTGTTTCAGTAAGTGAACCCAACTTGACGGAACATTTTCTGTTGCACGTTTAAGATTTTTCACATCGTGCGCTACTGCTGCGTCAATTAAAGCTTGCATTTCTTGTGCTGATGAAATGGTTACTTCTTTTGTGCTGTTCGGCTTATCGAGTTCATATTGAATAGTGATTGGCTTCAAGTTTGCCTGTTTATTGATACGTTGGTTAAACATATCTTTTTTGAATTCTACCCAGTTTGGATAGTGATTATCAAATACTTTTTTCAATACTAAATCATCTGTGACTAGAGCAACATCTCGTTTGTACCAGCTTGAGTATGTTTTACTTCCTTCTGCAAGCGCATCGGCTGCATACTGATTTGAAACATATGGTAGGAATCCTTTGTGGTAGCCTTTTTCAGCATATAATTCATACGCTGTTTTTCTGAACATGACATCCCCTGGCGCACCGTTTGGATTGCTTAGCCCTGCATAGATAGGTGAGAACATAGTGATAGTATAATAGCCATTTCTTCCATACTGACCTTCATCACGATAACCACGTCTATTGATGATGTCATTTTCGATTAATGAACCTAGCGTTGTTAATCTTGCTACTTCTTCATCTGTTAATGGTCGAACCTTGTTTCCTGCGTGTGTGTCTTTGTTATATTTCGTGTCACGCACGTAGTAGTTTTCTATTTTTCTAAACCACTGTTTCTTAACAGCATCAGTTTGACCTAATACCGCATTGGCTTCCATCGCATCAAGCGTGTATAGCACATCATACATTCCGTGTAAGTAGTGTTGAATTTCTTCTTCAGAAGTGAATCTTGCTGTTGGATCGTATGTGTGTAGACGAGTTCTTGAGTCTTTATCTCCTTTGAAGATTGTGTTTAATACTATCGCATCTTTGTCTACACTGTCGGCTGATTGAAGTAATCCTAGTGCATATAATTCTGCCCCTAGTCCTTCACGTCGCTCATTTCCTTCGAAGTAGACTCTTCCGTCTGAGTTATGCACCATCTCATGACTATAAACCGATGTTCCGTATTGGTCTAACAATCTATCACTTACAAAGTAGGCCTCTACTCCTGTTGCATAAGCACCCGCACCTGGTCTTGTTGTATGGTATTTGCCTGCTGGCCCGAAGAAGCTATAGACAGAGTCTATGTTTTTGTCTGATAATGTTGCCCAGTATTCTCTACCATTTGTATCTTTTACATAGAATGCATCTGTTACCGGTACAGCACGATACAATCTTTCTTTAAATTCTGGTGCTAGGATTTTATACCAGATGTCATAATGATCTCTTTGCCATTTTGCAGATTGGTCTACTTTCCCTCGAACATATTGTTTCAAGGCATCTCCTGAAAGAATCGCACCATCAGCTCCTCTGTCTCGATAACGTTCATAACTACCGAAGGCTAATGTTGATAGCGTAGATATTGCATACAGACTCTCTTCTTTCATCGTTAATAGTGGCAACAACATACTCTTATATCCCCAACTTGGTGCTGATATTCTATCATATACTCCTATTGAGTATTTCTTATCAGCCGTTGGTGATACTTGTTTCTCACGAACTTCTTCTATATCTGATGTCGCTTCTACTATGTAGGCTTTCGTATTGTCTTTCAACCACTGGTTATTGGTTTTGTTTGGTAAGAATAGTTTTCTATAGGCTTCTACGAAGTCAAAGACTGAATCTTCACCTTTAAGTGGTGCAAGTGTGCTGGCATATAGACCTGTCGTGTTTGGTCCTCGTAGGTTTTCTAGTCCACTATTTCCTAAAGCGATAATAGTGTCTAGCGTTGAAGCTTCATTATTTCCGTTAAAGTCAAATTTGTACACTGATAAATCTTTTGTATTCAGACTATCATAATTAATATTGTACCAACGATTCATGTAAGTAAGTCCCAGCATGAAGGCTTCTTTGTTATGTTTGATTTTCTCACTTACATACTCAACTACACCATCTCCTGTAGTGTTGATGGATTTATCCATCGCTAATACTTTTCTTAAGTGCTCTCCAATATTAGCTTTAACTTCCTCAAATTCTCTATCTAAGTATAAGTTATCTAATGCTGCATCGTCTGCCGCACCTAGCACTTTCTTAGTCGCTTCTGAGCTAAACGTTACGTTCTGCAATTCGCTTAGTACATTATTCGTTATAGCTGTATAATCCGAAACAAACGCTTCCGGCGTGAATATGTATTCTTTACCTGTAACATTGTACTCAACTACTTGATCATTCGCAAAGTTTTCTTTAAAGGCTAGATCCAGGTACTCTACCGTATTGTCTTTGTAATGTAACATGATTCTGTTGATAGAGTCTTTATTTGCATTGATATCTGTTACCACTGCTTGATTTTTCATCGGTACGACATCAAGCAATTCTGTTGTATAAAGTTTATCCGTTGGAGCTACTTTATTACCATAGTGAACAACTAGCTCTTTATTGTAGAATGGCATTAGTTTTTCAATATTGTTATAGGCTACTCTTCTTTCTGCTTGTGCTTGACTTAATCTTGTATAGTCAATTTCTTTTGAGTTTGCTTTTAAGTCTTGTCCAGTATCATCAAGAGTTACTGTGATTCCATAAGAAGCAATCTTAGCATCCACTTCTTCTTTACTTACTTTTCGAACGAAGTTATCTTGTTTTTTGTTTTCAACAGAGGTAATAGCATTCTTCACATCTGCTCCACCAAATTGGTCTCCTGTAGTGGCATATCCATCACCAACAATCATATTGCTGACTACATTGTCCACACGACCTCTCGGATATGTAGATCCAACTATTCCTCCGACTCTCGGATATCCTCGACCATTTAGGATTTTACCTGTTGTTACAGAACGTGTCACTAACGCTCCACTTTCCAGTTTACCAACGATTCCTCCAGCTGTCTGGTTATTGTTGCGTGCTGCTGTAGAGATGACGGCATCTACTTTCGCTCGATCAACTTTAGAATTTCCTCCGGTTAATTTACCAACGATTCCTCCAGCGTAATTTGCATTATTATCTGCGTGGTTGGCGACTAGTTTTCCGCTGAATGAGATGTTTTCAATTCTTGTATTTGTTGCATCTACTACTAATCCTGCAACTGATTTTCTACCTGACACTTTACCTTCTACAGCTACATTACTGATATTAGCATTGTTTGCTGTTTTTGCTACTGCTGCAGCATTTTCTTTGCTATCCACTTGTGTATTTTTTAGATCTAAATCTTTTACAGTTGCATTTTTTAATGTGTCGAATAGTGGTTTTTTCAGGTCGTATATAGCATATGCTTTACTTCCTTCTGCTCCTACTAACGTTCCTGTAAATTCTCCTGTTATGTAACTTGTTTGATTTTCTGGTAGTCCTACTTCATCAGCTGACATATCTGCAGCTAATTTATATACACCTGCTAAGTTGCTTTTTATTGCTGTTACAAGTTGTTTAAAGGATGTGTAAACTCCTGGTTGCTCTGCTTTAGATTTTGCTACATTAAATGTATAGTCATCTTTGTAACCTTCTGTACCTTCTTCTACAAGTTGATCAACAGCTGCCGTCACTTTATAAGTTCCATCCGCATTTTCTGTAATAGATTTTACAGGTAGGTACATTTCTTTGAAGCGATCTGATTTCACTTTTACAAAGTATTTAGCCGTATCAGTCGGTGCTTCGCTTAGACTTAGATATCTACGATAACGGTCATTTTCTTTACCGTATAGTTCTACTGAATCAATATCTTTAATTTCTATTTTCTTATAATCTAATTGGAAAGCTTGAGTTGATGTTTCTGTACTTTGTTCATCGTTTTCGCCTAGATTATAAGTTAAACGTGTTTTTAGTGTGTAAGGTGTATAGTAGTCTAAACCTGATATCACCTGCTCTTTGACAGGATTTTCTATATCCACCTCTTTAACCAGCTTATCCCCGTGGAAAACTTGCGCTTTTGCAGAAACATACGCCGATGTAGTGTCTGTTAAGTTATAACTTACAGTTATAGATTTTTTGTTCTCAGCTTTTGTTAAGTTGGCAATTTCTACTGTAGGTTTAACTTTGACTAGTGTTCCTACTTTAACGATTTGTTTTACCGGAGGTACTTCAGTTCGTGATAGTTCTTTAGTTTCTACGACATTACCATCTACGATGTAATCCTCATATTGAATTGTACGTGTTCCTGCTTGACCTTGTCGCTCAGTTTCACGACGATTTTTCAGAAGTGTTGGATCTTGAATTTCTTCTGTTGTATAAGGAATATTTTCTGTTTCCGTTCTATTTCTTGTAGTAACTTCTAAAGCCGGAAGCTCCTCTGTTACTGCGGATTCTCCTTCGTGTCCTGGTTCTTGCGTGCCTTTAGTTTCTAGTGGTTTAGTATACTCTGGTGTCTCCTCGCGAACTGCAGCTTCACCCTCATGACCCAGTTCTTGTGTGCCTTTGGTTTCTAATGGATTTGTATACTCTGGTGTTTCTTCGCGGACTGCGGCTTCGCCCTCATGACCTGGTTCTTGCGTGCCTTTTGTCGATACTGTATCAGTGTACTCTGGAATCTCTTCGCGGACTGTGGCTTCGCCCTCATGACCCGGTTCTTGCGTACCTTTGGTTTCTAGTGGTTTAGTATACTCTGGCAACTCCGGTTGCACTGCCGCTTCTCCCTCATGACCCGGTTCTTGCGTACCTTTCGTTGCCACTGAATCAGTGTACTCTGGCAACTCCGGTTGCACTGCCGCTTCTCCCTCATAACCCGGTTCTTGCGTACCTTTGGTTTCTAGTGGTTTAGTATACTCTGGTGTTTCCTCGCTAACTGTCGCTTCGCCTTCGTGACCGGGCTCTTGCGTGCCTTTGGTTTCTAATGGATTTGTATACTCTGGTGTTTCTTCGCGGACTGCGGCTTCGCCCTCATGACCTGGTTCTTGCGTGCCTTTCGTTGCTAACGGTTCTGTGTAGGCTGGGGCTTCTTCACGGACTGTAGCTTCGCCCTCATGACCCGGTTCTTGCGTGCCTTTGGTTTCTAGTGGTTTAGTATATTCTGGAGTTTCCTTGCGGACTGCCGCTTCGCCCTCATGATCTGACTCTTGCGTGCCCTTTGTTTCTAAGGGTTTAGTGTAGGTTGGGACTTCTTCACGGACTACTGCTTCACCCTCATGACCGGGCTCTTGCGTGCCTTTGGTTTCCAATGGAAGTTTATATTCTGGTCGATCATTTGTCGTCGCCAATACTTCCTCTTCCGCACTCTGCACCGTTGTAGCAGACACAGGATTTCCTTGTTCTGGCAATGTTGGTCGAACTACAGATTCTCCTTTGTGAGCCGGATTCTGCTCACCTTGACTTGCGAGTGAATCATTAGAAGAGACATTTTCTGCTGCTATAGAAGATTTTTCTGAAAGTCCATCATCCCCAGATGTTTCACCTTGTAAACTAACCTTCCCCTGTCCTTGGTTCCATTCTAAATCAGCTGAATGAACTACATCTGATATTTTTGTAGAGTCTGGTCGACTATCACTTCGAGCAGAGTATTTCCCATCAACTGTCCTTGAAATCTCTGCATTATCCTGTTTCTTAGTCTTGATATAACCAATGTATTGATAACCTTCGATTTTCAGAGGCTCTGGCAAATGTTCCCCGACTCCGATAGCAAATTGACTATTATAGGCAGATAAAATTTGGCTGGTCAACCCAAAAGCACTGGCCGGCAACAATTGAATTCCCATGCTAGTCAACAGCAGAAAATGAACAAGTCGTTTCTTCCCATTTTCCCTTTTAGAAACCAATAAAACTAACAAGCTCAAGCCTGCAGTAAAAAGAAAAGTACCAACAGTTGGGTTAAAACCTGTATTCGGTAAAAACTGTTGAGGTCTATAGACCAAGTAATAAGTATCATCTGATTCTTCAGCCAGTTGTGGAAGGGCCTCTACCAGCAAGGATTTTTCCTCATCTGTCAATTCACCCTCTGTCATATACTTGTAATGAATAGGACTTTCCATATGATCGGCTGATACCGATTGAATCCCTTGACTCATCAAAAAGAAACTAGCTACAGTAACTGATACCAATCCCACTGACAACTTTCTCATTGAGAAACTCTGGCGTTTCTCACCAATACTTTTTCGACCCATATTAACCTCATCTTTATTTTCTATACTCTTTATATCAATTAACTATTTTACGCATAAAAGTATAAATTCTCAAAGAATAACTTGAGTATATCAATATTTCTCTGAGAACTTTCTAATAATTACTTATCATTATACAATAAATTGATAAAAATTTCTATGAAAATATACTTAAAAATATTCTGCATACTATAAAAAAATACAGTAAATTATAACGATAAAAAACAGAAACAACTTCTCAACAAGTAAGTGTGGACTTCAGACTAATTACAGCATTCTTTAAATTAGATTACCGATTATGCTTTTAATGGGCTATAAAATATTAGATCGCAATAGAAAAGCCTGAGATTGAGGCGACAAAGAATCCAATCTTTATAAATCAAAAGAGGCCAATGTTCACCATCAACCTCTTTCTTATCGTTCATTCTTTTTGCTAAGTAAGATGAATGCTTTACCTATGTCCTGACATTTTCAGCCTAGTTTACCCATTCACCATTACCATTTACACGGTAACCATCTGGTGTTGTTGTGCTGACTGCTAAAGCCCCTGAACCATATGCATAGTACCAGTACTTGCCTACTTTAAACCAACCTGTCTTCATGATACCTGATTGATCAAGATAATACCAAGTACCATTTTCCTTGTACCAGCCTGTCTTCATAGCTCCTGAGCCATCAAAGTAGAACCATCTGCTACCATCTGTTCCCCAGCCTGTAAACATCGCGCCTGAACTATCAAGGAAATACCATGTTCCATCAACTTCTACAAATCCAGTCTGCATGACACCTAAATCATTCAAGTAGTACCATTTACCACCCGTTTTCACCCAGCCTGTCTTCACATCACCAGACTCATAAAAATACCATTTTCCATTAGACTTCACCCAGCCAGACTGACTAGATGTAGATGTTCTAAAATCTTTCAACGATTTTTCTACAACTGTAGCTTTACTTTTAACGGTTGAAAGGTTTGAGGCAGTCACTTCTGTATACTGAATAGCAGAACCATATCCACCAGCCAATTCCTCTGAAGAAGCATCATCACCTAAAGCTAGAGAAATCGTTGCTACTTGCTGAGAGCTAGCTGCGTTTTTAAAGGCTGCGAGACCCACATAGGTAAATTTAGAATTGATCAAAACCTCATAATAACCTGTAAATTCTTTAGAGGTTCCACCCTTCTTTTTCGCTACATAATTCGCCTTCTCAGCATGCCAGTTTTCAATTGCTTTTAGAAAACCTTCATAGTTTACATCTAAAGCTTCTCCTCTTATACTATTACTAGATGGAAAAGCAGTCCAGATTTCTTTAGTAGAAAGACGCTCAGGTTTCAAAGCTACTGACACCTCAGTAGCTCGTACAAAAGCAGTTTTCTCAAGATCAGTAGACCATTTAATAGGGACATACTTATCTACCAAACCTTCATCAGCTGCTTCCTTACGAATTTTATTGATTGCATCCAAAATAGCTTGTTTATTTGGAGTTAAAAATTCTCCCTTGATTCCAACCAAAACGTTGCCACTAGAAGGCTTTAGCACCTCTGAGGTCAATACATTTTCATTTTTACCATTAATAGATTGTGTTGCCACCAATCTGTCATTCGCAAAAACATCATTTGTCAAAACTGCTCCAGCCAAGGTCAAAGCCAAGGCACTAGCAAATACAATTTTCTTCATTGCTTACTCCTTATATCTTTTGAATCGTATCTTGATAAACACTTCTCAACACCCAATTATATCATATTTTCCTATTCTTTGCCTGTTTCTACTAATGTTATAAGGCAAATGTTATTAACCGTAAAAAGTAGAAACGCCATTCTTTATTTCACAACAAGTTCATAACGTGTCTTACTGGTGAAGGTTTGACCGGCTTTGAGAATAACTTGATCTTTGAGGTCACTGTGAATAGCATCTGGCAAAGCCTGCGCTTCAAGTGCAATCCCATTGTGCTGTACCATTGGCTGATCTCCTATGATGACACTCTCATCCACAAAGTTTGCTGTGTAGACTACAAAACAAGGAGCCTCTGTCTTGAAAAGCAAGAAGCGACCTGAATTTTGGTCATAAAGGAAACCAGCATTGCCATGACCTGCAGGAAGGGCAAATGGGTGATCCAAACCAGAAACCAGCTGGATTTGCTCATCTTCTTCTGCGAAGATATCCTTCAACAAGGCACCATTGTAGATGTGTTTGACCACATCACGATTAGCATCTGGAGTTTTGGCAGGAACACCGTCGGGAGCAATTGGGTAAATCCCCTCTGTGTTTAGTTGGAAGACATGGCGGTCAATTGTCTGCGTGAAATCACCAGACAAGTTGAAGTAGCTGTGATTAGTTGGATTGACCAAGGTATCTTGATCAGTTGTTACCTTGTAGCTGATTTCGTAGGCACCAGTTTCTTCCAAGTTGTAGCTAATCCAAATCTGGAGATTACCAGGAAATCCTCCTGTGCCATCTGTACGCTCTGTGTAGAGGGTCAGACCATGGTCGCTCACTTCAACTAGTTCAAACAAGCTAGAATCCCAACCAGTTGAACCACTGTGATTGCAGTTGCTAGCATTGTTGACTTCAAGATCATAGGTCTGGCCATTGAGCTCAAAGGTCGCACCTGCAATACGGCCTGCCACAGGACCCACACTAGCTCCATGCTTAGGACTATTGCCTACATAGCTATCAAAATCATCAAATCCCAAGATAACGTTGGCAAAATTTCCAGCCTTGTCAGGTGTGACATAGCGCAAGATGGTCGCACCATAAGTCATGACCTCTAGCTGATAACCTGCCTCAGTCTCAAAGCGATAGGCCAAGACATCCTCGCCCTCAACATTTCCAAATACACGCTCTGTGTATGCTTTCATTCTCTTCTCCTTTTACTATTTCTATCAAGCAAACAAACCATAGAAAGCCTACTGACAATCTATGGTTTATCTGATAATTTACAAATCCTCTTGTCAAGAATTTATAAACACTGTCTTATACTCAATGAAAATCAAAGAGCAAACTAGGAAACTAGCCGCAGGTTGTACTTGAGTACGGCAAGGCGAAGCTGACGTAGTTTGAATTTGATTTTCGAAGAGTATTACTTTTGGTATTCGTGGATGATAACACCTTGTACCACACGGTTTACTGTACCTGTAGGAGACGGTGTATCTGGTTTATTTTCTACCTTAAGTGAAGTCAATAGGGCAAAGAGTTGGGCATAAACGATGTAAGGGAAGACACGGTAAATATCATTCAAGACACCGCCACAACCAAGGGCCACTTCTTTGACATTTTCAAGACCAAAGGCTTGATCACTCAAAAGCACAACACGACGAGCAATCTGGTCACCAGCAACTTCACGAACCAAGTCCAAGTCGTACTTACGAGTGTAGTCTGTCGTTGTACCAAAGACCAAAACAACTGTATCTTCGTTGATAAGAGATTTTGGACCGTGACGGAAGCCAACTGGGCTTTCATACATGGTCGCCACTTGGCCAGCTGTTAATTCCAAAATCTTGAGCTGAGATTCATGAGCAAGCCCAAAGAAAGGACCAGCGCCCAGGTAGATGACACGGTTAAAGTCTAAATCAACAAGCTCTTTGACATCTTCTGCCTTGTCTAGAACTTTACGAGCAAGGCTAGACACAACTTCAAAACGTTCAGATTTCACAGCAAATTCTATAGGATCAAAGACCAAGAGAGCTGTCAACATCATTGATGTAAAGCTAGAAGTCATGGCAAATCCAGCGTCATTAGAAGCAGCTGGTTGTAAGAGCAAGAGATTACGGTCATCACCGTGGGCTTGAAGAGCCAATTTCCCGTCCGCTGCACAAGTAATGGTCACTTGGTAAAACTCATCCACCAAGGCTTTGGCCAAATCAATAGTCGCCACACTTTCAGGAGAATTCCCACTACGAGCAAAAGATACAAGGACAGTCGCCACATCTTTTTTCAAATAAGTTTCTGGATTGGCAACGATATCTGTTGTCGCAATGGCATTGAAATTCCATTTGCGTTCGTCATAGACTTCCTTAAAGTAAGGTACCAAGGTATCTCCCACATAAGCAGAAGTACCAGCACCCGTCAAGATAACCTTGATATAATCATGTTTATCAGCAATCCCTTGTAGGAAGGCTGCAATTTCTTCACGTTGTGCTTGATAAGATTCAAAAGCTTCTTTCCATACATCAGGCTGTTGGTAGATTTCACGCGTAGTGATTTCTGCACCTAATTCGAGCAAATCTTCTTTTGTATAATGTAGCATTGAGTTCCTCTTTTTCTATCAAATATGGGAATGGGAGTAAGCCCCATTCCCATGTATATTCTATATAAGATGCTCTAACGATTTTAATGTTGTCACATCGTATACTCAATGAAAATCAAAGAGCAAACTAGGAAGCTAGCCGCAGGCTGCTCAAAGCACTGCTTTGAGGTTGCCGGATAAGACTGACGAAGTCAGCTCAAAACACTGTTTTGAGGTTGCAGATAGAACTGACGAAGTCAGTAACATCTATACGGCAAGGCGACGCTAGCATAGTTTAAAGAGATTTTCGAAGAGTATTATTCATCTTCGTCATCATCGAAGCCAGCTAACAGGTCATTGACTTTCACAATGCTTTCTGTAGCACGGCTCTTATAGTCCGCATCTGCACCTGTAAGGCTCGCATTGATAAATTCAATCACCATTGGAAGATTCATCCCTGCGTAAAGGTCAATATCACGACCTTCCATGATCAAACGGCTTACCACGTTACAAGGTGTCCCACCGAGAAGATCCGCAAAGACTAGGAAATCATCCAATCCTTCAATAGCAGCTTCAAATTTTGCAGTAAAGTCTTCTGGTCCATCTTCTGGAAGAAGAGCCACTGCATGAATATTGTCTTGTGGACCCATAATCATTTCAGTGCTACCTTTAAGTTCTTCACAGAAGCGACCATGACTCACCAAAATTAATGATTTAGCCATAAATTATGCGCCCATTCCAAGTACAAATTTACCAAAGGCAGAAAGAGCCAAAGCAAGTACGATAATAATACCGATAGCTTTAGTAGAGTTCATACCTTTCTTACCAAGCAACCAGAAGATAAAGGCAGTAAAGATTGCTGGAAGCAAGCGTGGGAAGATTTGGTTCAAGATGTCTTGGAAGTCAATCATCTTCTCACCGATTGCCCATTTGTAAGAAATTTCAAAGTTGATCATTGTTGCTACAAGAGCA
The DNA here is from genome assembly GCA_905221065.1 of bacterium. GTDB lineage: Bacteria > Bacillota > Bacilli > Lactobacillales > Streptococcaceae > Streptococcus. Next base: position 49,680 of record CAJNBS010000004.1, on the reverse strand, counting down.
CCCATCATGAAGACACCAAGTACAGATGCAGCGTCAATCAAAGCTGTCAAGGTACTTTGCATGTTGTTGATAAGGTTAACCCCTTCTTTGTAGGCAAATTCCAACTGTTTCCAACGGAAGATATCATACGCTACTGCAACTGCAATCCAAAGGAATATACCCCAAGGTTGACCACCGATAGCCATAGTTGCTGCGATAGATCCCATGATAGCAGGTACAAGTGAACCAAAGATTGTATCTCCAAGAGGAGCAAATGGTCCCATCAAACCTGTCTTGATACCGTTAACGGCATCTTTTGAACCTACACCATCTTTTTCTTCCATGGCAAGGTCAAAACCAGCGATAATGGTGTGGAAGAATGGTGAAGTATTGAAGAATTGAGTATGAACTTTCATCATTTCTTTCAATTCAGGAGTTCCATCTCCATACATTTTACGCAATTGAGGCAAGATCATGTACAGGTAACCAGAAGCTTGCATACGTTCGTAGTTCCAACCTAATTGGAAAGTAAACAAGCTACGTTTGTTGATTTGATTAAAATCTTCTTTTGTAAGTTTGTAATTAGAATTCGTCATCTTCGATTTCCCCACTTTCTGATGGTGTAGAAGGTGCTGCTACAGCTACTTTTTGGCTATTTTTGAAGTGAAGCACTGCAAGGAAGATACCTACGATAGAGATACCAATCATAGACAAACCTTTGAAGTTGTTCACGAAACCAATTTTTTCAGCAATATCTTTAGGTAGAGTACCGATAACACCTGCAACAGCGCCACCAAGACCTGTTACATATGAGTAAAGAACAGTCAACATAGCTGTCAAACCAAATCCCATTGCAAGGTAGTGAAGGTTACGTTTAACTGGAAGGTAACGAAGCAAGATTGCAAATCCAAGACCTGGAAGCATACGTCCTGCGAGTGTCAAACCATCTGCAACCCATTGGTATTTTGTAACGAAATCTACTACGTGTTGTACAAATTCACCACCAAAAGCAAGCGCAAAGAAGACTGGAAGGGCACGAGATAGAGCCCAAGGAATTGCACCAAGCAAGTAGTTGCGTTCAATACCTTTATAGTCAAAGCGTTCGATTGCAGCATCCACACGGTGAGCAAAGAAAGTAGTTGTCATACGTCCAAGAACGTCGAAATATGTCAAGAGAGTTGCTACTGGCACAGCGATTGTTGTAATCGCAAGTGCTGTATCAATACCTTGTGAAACAGAGAAGGCTGTCGCAAGAACTGCACCAGAAGTTGCGTCGATACGAGAAGCACCACCGAAGGTACCAACCCCAAGAACGAATAGTTGCAAGTTACCACCGATAAGTAGACCAGTAGTCACATCTCCCATGATTAAACCAGTAATGAAACCAGCAAATACAGGGGAACCTGCAGATGAAACGATCGTCAACTCATCACAGATTTGATAAGCTGAGTACAAAGTGAGAAGTAAAATTTGCCACCATTGTATCATAACAATGACCTCCTAAAAATTTTTTCCTATTTTAATAAGCTCAAAAAGTCTGAAATTGGATCATTTGGAACCATTTGAGCAGTAAGTTTAACACCTTTTTCTGCCAGTTTGTGGAAGTCTTCCACATCCTTGTCTACTACGTTAATAGAACGTGTAATGGCACGAGTTTCTGGTGTTTGAGACATATTCCCAACATTAAGGGTTTCAAGTGGTACACCTGCTTCTACCAAACCAAGGAAGCGATCTGGTTTACGAGCCACGATAAAGAGACGTTGGCTATCGTATTTACCAGCAAGAATATTGGCTGCCGCTTTTTCAATTGGCAAAATACTCAATTTCACACCTGGTGGTGTCGCAAGTTTCAAACCACTCTTTTCAACGTCGTTGTTGACAACTTCGTCATCTACAACCATAATACGTGAAACATTTAGTTTTCCAGCCCATAGATTGGCTACTTGTCCGTGGATCAAACGTCCATCGATACGGCATCCTACAATTGTCATAAGTTTTCCCCCTTTATGTGTTTTAGTGTAGGTTTACGAGTTAAATGAATCTCTTCTTTATATTGGCCCTCTGTCTCAAAGATAATGATGCGGTTGGCACCCTCCTTGAGATAGCTATGAGGGATATAAAGCGAGAGGGTTGGGCCGACGTTCCAAAAACGTCCTAGATTCTGCCCATTGACAAAGGCAACTCCCTTACCAAACTCAGATAAGTCTAGATAAGTATCTTTTGGCGCTTCGATTGTAAAATCATAAGCGTAAAAGGCTGGTTGTCCTTCTGTCCATCCTTTTGAAAAATCAATTTTCTCAGGATTATCTAGAGGGAGTGGATAGTGTTTCCAGTTTAGTAAGAAGTGCAAATCCTTACAAACCCCTGTCCGAATTCCCTTACGTTGCGTATCCGCTAAGAACTTGTGTCCATAGTTGACACGCCCCATATTTTCTACCAAGATATCCAATCGAGACAGCGCTTTCTTTTTACCTTGATAAAAAATATCTTCCCCAATCTCTGTCTGATATTGGGTTTCGACCCACTGACCATCGACATAAAGCTGAGCCCTATCTCGACCATCAATGATACGAAGTCTTTCTTCTTCTGCATCCCAGTTTGTTTCTGTTCGATAGAGTAGGTAGCCATAACTTTGTCCCAGCTCCTCCATCTTTTTAGGATAAAGGCTTTCTACAGGACTAGACAAGCTATCCAAGGTTTCAAACAAGGAAACTTTTTCAACTAGTGGAATAGCATCCAACTCCATACTCTCTTTGTAGAGTGGTTCTAACTGCGGATACTCTGGGAAATGTGTCGCCATCATTTTCTTGACTGCCAGATATTTGGCAGTTGGATTTCCTTCTTCATCTAGAAGAGCATCGTAATCATAAGATGTAACTTGTGGCAGGTCCAAAGTTCCTCGAGCCGAGCAACCATTCATGAAACCAAAGTTTGTACCACCGTGGAACATGTAAAGGTTGATGGAACCTTGTTCCAAAACCTCTCGAACTGCATCTGCCAATTCTTTTGGATCCCGTGTGATAATCGGTTCTTTCCAACGATTGAACCAGCCATCCCAGAACTCCATACACATGAGCGGCCATTTTTTGCCATGCTCATCAAAGAATTCCTGCATCTGTGAAAAGTTATAAGGTGCCTTAGAACCAAAGTTCCCTGTTACAAAGAGGTCATCTTCAATCAAGGTTCCAGCTTTCAGAGTAGCTCTCCACGGACCATCTGATGTAAAGAGGGGACAGGTTACGCCACGCTCTTCCATCAACTGTCGAATGGCTCTCAGGTAAGCCTTATCTTCTCCATAAGAACCATACTCATTTTCAACCTGCATCATGAGGATATTGCCACCATTGTCCAACAAATGTGGAACCAATCGTGACAAGAGTTGGTCATAGTAGCGACCGACAGCTTCGATATAAGCAGGGTCTGAGGAACGAAGCCTCATATTCTTTGTTAAGAGCCAGGCTGGTAAGCCACCGAATTCCCACTCTGCACAGATGAAGGGTGACGGACGAACGATCGCATAGAGACCCAGATCTTGTGCTGTCTGTAGAAACCGCTCCAAATCCAGAGCCCCTTCAAAGTGAAACTCGCCCTCACGAGGCTCGTGTAAATTCCAGGCCACATAAGTCTCTACCGTATTAAAACCAAGAGCCTTCAAATTATAGAGCGAATGATACCAATCCTCTGGAGGAACCCTAAAATAATGAATGGCGCCAGATAAAATCTTAAATGATTTTCCATCGAGATAGAAATCATCTCGTATCTCAAATCGTGTCATATTCTTACTTTTTGACATTTTAAGTTTACGCTTTCATTTGTTGATATATTGAATATAACTCAATATACTACATTTGTCAATAGCTTTTCACAATTTTTTTCATTTTTCACCAACTTTTACACAAAAAACTTATAAAGATATAGAATTTACAGACATATAGCTTCAAACAGGTAGCATGTATAAAAATGTATAAAATCTCCTATTTTTTATGTAAATTAACCTTATAGCCTATTATTCTAATTTTTTTATTCAAAAGACTACTATTCTTTCCGGTTTTATGGTAAAATCTTTAACGGAGAAGGAAAATCGAGGTGAAATTATGGCAATTCCAAAGTATCAATATATAAAAGATGAATTAAAGAACAAAATCATCTCTGGCCAATTCGCTAGTGGAGATAAATTTTACACTGAAGCTGAATTGATCGCTATGTATGATGTAAGTTCTATCACAGTTGTCCGCGCCTTAAACGACCTTGCCAAAGATGGCTATATTGTCCGCCAACAAGGAAAGGGTACATTCGTTTCACGCGCACGCAAACATAAACTCGTGGAGTTTTCTGATGTAGAAGTTTTTGAAACTAAAGATGATAAAGTGACCGTCCTTTCTATTGAGCGTGGAAACAAACTAAGCTACTTAGAAAAACTTGGACTACGCGGTAATCAATTCTACTACAAGATTGAACGCGTACGCGAAACAAATGGTGTCGTATACATCTATCACACATCTTATATTCCAGAACAATACATCAACGCAAATTATCCAAATCTTGAATATTATAGCTCTATCTATAACCGTTTCAAATTGGATTATCACATCCACATGAATGATGAACATTTTGAAGAAATCAATGAAATAGCATTTCCAACTCCAGAACATGCGGCTTCAGTCCTCGGAGTCGATGAACAATTCCCTAGCGTTTTACAAACCAAAACTACTAAATTAGAGTCTACTGGTCAGGTTCTCGCTTACAGCGAAACTTATAAACGAGCGGATTACTACAAAATCAAATTCATTTCATGTGACCGTGATCACTAAGAAGAAAGCCTGAGCCTTGCTTGGGCTTTTTCTATGCTTATTATATCCCATCAAAACTGTATTTTCTATATGTCAATGAAGATTGATTAAATTTGTTTAAATTTTACTAAAATATTGGGAATCTTTTTAGCAAAAAAGCTTTAATAAACAAGAAAAACCGAAGTTCTTCTACTCCAGTAAATAGAGTAATAGAACTTCGATTTTATTTTAATTATCCTAAACCAAGACGTTCAAAGATATCATCCACTCGTTTGGTGTAGTAAAGAGGGTTGAAAATCTCATCGATTTCCTCTTGTGTGAGGCGTGATGTTACTTCTGGATCTGCTTCAAGAAGTGGTTTAAAGTCTACTTGATTGTCCCAAGAGTAGGCTGTTTTTGGTTGCACCAAGTCATAGGCTTGCTCACGCGTCATGCCTTTTTCAATCAAGGTCAACATAGCACGTTGGCTAAAGATAAGACCAAAAGTAGAATTCATGTTGCGGATCATGTTTTCTGGGAAGACCGTCAAGTTCTTGACGATATTTCCAAAACGGTTGAGCATGTAGTCAATCAAGATAGTTGTATCTGGTGTGATGATACGCTCAGCTGATGAGTGGGAAATGTCGCGTTCGTGCCAGAGAGCAACGTTCTCATAGGCTGTAAGCATGTGACCACGGATAACACGCGCAAGACCTGTCATGTTCTCAGAACCGATTGGGTTGCGTTTGTGAGGCATTGCTGAAGACCCTTTTTGACCTTTGGCAAAGAACTCTTCCACTTCGCGTTGCTCAGATTTTTGTAGACCACGAATTTCTGTTGCCATACGTTCGATTGAAGTCGCGATGCTAGCAAGAACTGCAAAGTACTCAGCGTGAAGGTCACGAGGAAGTACCTGTGTAGAGATTTCTTGAGCACGGATACCAAGCTTGTCGCAGACGTATTCCTCTACAAATGGTGGGATATTGGCAAAGTTTCCAACCGCACCAGAAATCTTACCAGCTTCTACACCAGCAGCCGCATGCTCGAAACGCTCGATGTTACGCTTCATTTCGCTGTACCAAGTGGCCAATTTAAGACCAAAGGTTGTCGGCTCAGCGTGCACCCCGTGGGTACGCCCCATCATGATGGTGAACTTGTGCTCCTTAGCCTTATCAGCGATGATGTTGGTGAAGTTTTCAAGGTCACGACGGATGATGTCGTTGGCTTGCTTGTAGAGGTAACCATAGGCCGTATCCACCACGTCGGTAGAGGTCAAACCATAGTGCACCCACTTGCGCTCTTCACCAAGCGTCTCAGAAACCGCACGTGTGAAAGCCACTACATCGTGGCGAGTCTCCTGCTCAATCTCCAAAATACGGTCGATGTCAAAGTCCGCCTTCTCGCGAATCAAAGCCACATCTTCCTTAGGGATTTCACCCAACTCAGCCCATGCCTCGTCAGCCAAGATTTCCACCTCAAGCCAAGCACGGTATTTATTTTCTTCACTCCAAATATTCGCCATCTCAGGACGAGAGTAACGGTTGATCATGTTGTTAATTTTTCCTTTCTTTTTCTACTTCACGATGTGCAAACAAATCATAGAACATTGATTAGCCAAATTATTCAAATTCTTCTTTCCCAATCCATACAGACGGGTAATGTTCCAATGAATTAAGGTCTGTATCCAGTGGCAAGTCATAAATTGCTAAATAATTTTCAGGGTATTGAGCAAGCAGCTCTTCATACTTAGCTTTCACTTTTTCGTGATTGCTACTAGCATACAAAACTTCTACAACTGCCCCAGTCTTATCCTTTTCAACAAAAGCGTTAACGATAATTTGTATCATAGTCTTGTCCTAAAAATCTATCCCTTCCCCAAACTCATACACACTATCTGGCACATCACTAAACACAGTCACATGCCCCATTTTGCGGTTATGCTTTGCTTCTATTTTACCATACATGTGGAGGTGGGCGCTTGGATTTTCTGCGACATATTTTTCAGCAGCCTCGACGTGCTGGCCGAGGACATTGAGCATAACAGCTGGCGCATGGAGTTTGATGGCTGGTAATGGTGCTCCGAGAACACCCAGAATATGGGTGTCAAATTGAGAAAAATCACAGGCTTCGATTGAATAGTGCCCAGAGTTGTGTGGTCGTGGGGCAATCTCGTTGACAATGATGTCATCAGCTGTCGCAAACATTTCCACACAGAGAGTTCCAGACAAGTTGAGTTGTTCTGCGATTCGCACAGCCATAGCTTTGGCTTTATCAGCTAAACTTGCTGAAATGCGAGCAGGCACGATAGTCTTAGACAAGATGTTGTTACGGTGGATATTTTCCTGAACTGGGAAAACCGTCACATTCTTGCCATTCCCTGACACGATGACAGAAATTTCAAGGTCAAAGTTGACAAATTCTTCCAAGACGCAGTCTGCTGAGTCAGCCAACGCATAGGCTTCTTCCAAGTCTACTTCCGAGCGAATGACTTTTTGTCCATGCCCATCGTATCCACCAGTCGCAGTCTTGAGGACATAGTTTTTAGAAAGGTCGATATCCGCCAAATCTTGACTTGAGGTCACAACCTTGTAGGGTGCAACTGTCACTTGTGCCGTGTTTGAGAGAAAATCCTTTTCAAAGATACGATTTTGAGAAATGCGGAGTAGGTCTGTCCCTTGAGGGAGTTGTCCATCCTTGATAACGGCATCCAGACCGTCAGCATCGACATTTTCAAACTCATAGGTGAGAACATCACATCGCTCAGCCAACTGACGCAGAGCATCCACATCATTATAAGGAGCCACGATGATCTCCGCCACACGAGAGGCCGGGCAATCAGGCACAGGATCCAGCGCGATAACCTTATGCCCCATGTAGATAGCAGAAATGGCCATCATCTGACCTAGCTGGCCACCACCGATAATTCCGATTGTTTTAGATGAGCTCATTTGTAGACTCCTCTGCGATTTTTCCTTGCTCCTCTGCAAAATCTGCCAGTGCTGTCGCTATAGCCTGATCCTCTACGGAAAGGAGACGGAGGGCGAAGAAGGCAGCATTAGTCGCACCAGCTTCCCCGATAGCCATAGTCGCAACCGGTACGCCACCCGGCATCTGCACGATAGAGTAGAGTGAATCCACGCCACTAAGGGCACGCGATTTGACAGGTACTCCGATGACAGGCAGTGTAGTCTTGGACGCTACCATCCCTGGCAAGTGAGCAGCGCCACCTGCACCTGCGATGATGGCCTTGATACCACGACTACGAGCTTCTTCAGCATGTCTGAACATGAGGTCTGGTGTCCGGTGGGCAGAGACAACCTTCTTTTCGTAGGCTACACCGAAACGGTCAAGGACTTCAGCGGTTTTTTGCATGGTTGCCCAGTCGGATTTTGAGCCCATGATGATGGAAATTACTGGTTTCATTTATTCTCCTTTTTTAATAATCGTCTAATGTAGTGCGGACGTAAGCGACCGCCTAAGGCGTTCCATTACTAAAACTGGAGCCTAAGTCTCCAGTTTTCCGCTCCTAGTAGCAAAGCTACTAGGAGTTCCACTACTGCGACGATTATCCTATACTAGCTCGCTAACGCTCGCAAATCAAACGACCATTATCTGATTTAGCGACTTCGTCGCTTTTAAAATTTATTTATTCGCCTTGCTTCCGATATCGGTTCGGTAGAAAAGTCCTTCTGTTTTTTGTTGGGCGAGTTCACTGTAAATAATGTTTTGTCCGTCTTTGACGGTGTCTGCTGTGGTGACGAGCATATAAACACGTCCACCGTTTGATAGCAGTGCTCTGCTATTTTCCGAAAACTTAGCCCCTGCATAGTAGGTGATGATGTCGCCTTCTGTCTTGGCTGGCAACTTGACACCTTTTTCATAGTCTAGCGGATAACCGTTGGATGCGACAACCACACCCAGAGTCACACCCTTGTCCGTCCACGTGATATTCGGCTCCTTGCCATCGAGAATATCCGTGATATTTTGTGCAAAGTCAGATGTCAAACGAGGCAAGATAATCTGTGTTTCAGGATCTCCAAAGCGAGCATTGAACTCGATCACTTTCGGGCCATCTGCTGTTAAGATAAGCCCTGCGTAAAGGATACCAAGATAAGGACGGCCTTCTTGGATCATCCCTTCAAGTATTGGCTTGACAATAGTGTCAACCGCTGTGTCAACCACGCTCTGTGGTAAGTGAGGAACTGGCGCATAGGCACCCATACCACCCGTATTAGGCCCCTTATCGCCGTCATAGGCACGTTTGTGGTCTTGCGCTGTCGGCATGATATAGAACTTGTCGCCATTGACAAAGGCAAAGAGTGAAAATTCCTCTCCTTCAAGGAATTCCTCAATAACTACACGTGCACCTGAGTCACCAAATTTATTGTCCAAAAGCATCTCATGAGCGGCTTCGACCGCTTGCTCAACCGTCTCAGCAACGACGACACCCTTCCCAAGCGCCAAGCCATCCGCCTTGACTACGATAGGCGCACCATGCTTTTCGATATAGGCCTTGGCCTCCTCAAAATCTGAAAATGTGCCATAGGCTGCTGTCGGAACGTCATATTTGACCATGATTTCCTTAGCAAAATCCTTGGACCACTCTAGCTCCGCTGCAGCCTTGGTCGGACCAAAGGCCTTGAGCCCAGCATTGTTAAAATCATCCACGATTCCAGCGGCCAGGGCATCATCTGGCCCAATGAATGTCCAAGCAATATCGTTGGCCTTTGCAAAGTCAATTAACTTAGAATGTTCGGAAATAGAGATATTTACTAATTCCAGACCATCCAGAGTCATCCCGTCATTCCCAGGAGCCACAAAGACCTGTTCAACGTCTTTTGACTCAAGCAGCTTCTTAGCAATCGCATGCTCACGACCACCAGAACCGACAACTAATAGCTTCATCTCTCAACCTCTTTTGCGAATTATTTAATAACATTATATCACAAACGTTCGTATTAATCTTCTTTCACTTAGCATTTTAAGACAAAAAAGGAAAGAAACTGTTTTCTTCCCTTTAGCATTCTTAATGTCTAAAATGTCTCACGCCTGTGAAGACCATAGTCAAGCCGTATTTGTCAGCAGTTTCGATGGATTCCTGATCACGGACCGATCCACCTGGCTGGATGATAGCCTTAATACCCGCTTTGGCGATTTCTTCCACATTATCTGCAAATGGGAAGAAGGCATCCGAAGCAAGCACAGCGCCGTCCAGACGGTCTTTAGCTTGGTCAATAGCGATGCGAACAGAAGCCACACGGTTAGTCTGACCTGGACCAACACCCAGTGTCATGTGGTCGTTGGTTACAATGATTCCGTTTGATTTGACGTATTTAATAGCCTTCCAAGCAAACTCGAGGGCGGTTGCTTCTGTCTCTGTTGGTTGGCGTTTGGTCACCACTTGCCAGTCAGCTGGGCTTTCCTTGACCACGTCTTGGTTTTGCACCAGAAGTCCACCTACTACGCCTGTGTATTCTGCTTCCACTTCGCTAGCGTCTTGTGCGTCAAATGGCAAGGCAAGGATACGCAAATTTTTCTTTTTGTTGGTCAAAATGGCTAGCGCTTCATCCGTATAGCTTGGTGCGATAATGATTTCAAGGAAAACACCGTGCATCTTCTCAGCTGTCGCAGCATCCACCTCACGGTTAAGAACGACGATTCCACCGAAGATAGACACTGGGTCAGACTCATAAGCGTAATCCCAAGCAATTTCGATATCATCAGCTTGACCGATACCACATGGATTCATGTGTTTGAGGGCCACAACTGTTGGATGATCTTTGAAGTCACGAATGATACGGATAGCCGCATCCACATCACGGATATTATTGAAGGACAATTCCTTACCGTTGAGCTGTTTTGCTGAAGCAATCGAGTAGTCAGTCGGCAAGGCTTTTTGGTAAAAGTCCGCATCTTGTTGAGGGTTTTCCCCATAACGCATTGGTTGCTTGAGGTCATAGGTCAAGGTCAGCTTTTCAGGTTTACTTTCTCCCACTTGAGCTGTGAAGTATTCCGCAATCAAAGCATCATAAGCCGCAGTGTGACGGAAAACCTTGGCTGCCAAACGTTGACGAGTTTCATAAGAGGTTTCGCCATTCGCTGCCAATTCGTCCAAAACCACAGCGTAGTCAGCTGGATCTACCACAACTGTTACGCTAGCGTGGTTTTTAGCCGCTGAACGAAGCATAGATGGCCCACCGATATCGATATTCTCCACCGCATCCGCGTAAGTCACGTCTGGTTTGAGAATGGTTTCCTTGAAAGGATAGAGGTTGACCACTACAAGATCGATAAGCTCGATTTGATTGTCCTTGGCTGCTTCCAAGTGGCTATCGAGGTCACGACGAGCGAGCAGCCCCCCGTGGATATTTGGATGAAGGGTCTTGACACGACCGTCCATCATTTCTGGGAAACCAGTCACATCATCGATGGCAATGGTGTCTACCCCAGCATTATAAAGGGCAACCTTGGTTCCACCTGTCGAGATAATCTCCCAACCGAGTTTTTTAAGCTCTTGGGCAAATTCAACAATGCCCGCTTTTTCTGAGACGCTGATTAAGGCGCGTTTAGTCATTATGTTCTCCTTACTTATTTGAATAAACTGAGGAAGCCTGAGTTAAATTCATCTTCGCTAATCTTTCGCCTAGCTTTTAGAATATTATTTCTTGATAAAATTGCATTTTGACTTGAAAACTCATAAAAATAATCTAATAATTCACTATTTTCAATATTAAAAGTCTCATCCATTACAAATTCTGAATTAATAAATATATTAATCCTTTCAAACCATTCTTTTCTGCTTCTAAAAACAAAAACTGGTTTTTCTCCACCATTCTTCAGATAATTCGAAATTCGTTTCAAAATAATACTCGCTGTGAAGTTCGTAAATTTTTCATCAACATCCGATAATTTAATATCTTTCTTATTCAACGAAGCAAAAGGAACCAATTCTAAATTACATATATGTAACTTTAGGTACTTTTCTTTATTTTCCCAATCTAAATTTTCTACCAAGAAAGCGACAGCTTTATCTACTAATAAATTCTCAGGCCTATTTTTACCTAATAATTCTGCATAATATTTTCTAATATAATAACACTCCGAATTAATAAACTGTTTTAGTTCTTTAAAACTTGGTCTCTTTTCAAAATTATTATAGATTATCTTAATTTCTTGATCGATTATATTCTCATTCTGCAAAATTTTCTTAATTACATCATCTTCATTATTCCATGTCTCACTACCTTGAAACATTCGTTTAATGTACTTTTCTTTTTGTGCTGATTTAATAAAACTATTTAAATTGTTTTTATCCAAATTCCAAATAGTCTTAGCAACTCCAGGATTAAACAAACAAATATATAAATTCGCGTTTTCATAATCTCCTTGAACATGTGTAGGGATTATGTATCTTGTTGCAGGTTTATATTTTCCCCCGTTAGGTTCAATCCAAGAAAATTCATTATTCGGTTGTGTTAAACATTTAAGAAAATCATTAATCAACCTTACACCTTTATCATTTTTCCATGGATTATAGTCACTGACATCTTTATCCCAGTTTTTCAACTTTTCTTTAAAATCCATATCTTATCTCCTCGAAACTCCCAAACTATCCAGCACCTCTGGATACAACTTGTACTCTGCCTCATGGATGCGAGCTTCAAAACTGTCAATCGTATCATCAGCTAACCGTGGCACACGCACTTGTTTGATAACCTTTCCTGTATCCACACCCGAATCCACCCAGTGAATGGTCACTCCAGACTCGTCTACGCCAGCATTCCAAGCGTCCTCAATCCCATGAGCTCCTGGAAATTCTGGCAGGTAGGCTGGATGAATGTTGACAATCCTGCCTTCATAAGCCGCCAATAAGGTTGGCCCAACGATTTTCATGTAGCCTGCTAGACAAACCAAGTCAATCTGGTGTTCTTCCAAGAGTTCGACAAGGGCCGCTTCGTAGTCCACCTTACTCTCAAACTCCTTGAGTTCAAAAGCATAGGACAGAACGCCAAGCTTGTCTGCACGTTCGAGCACATAGGCGTCACGATGGTCTGAAAAAACAAACTCCACTGGAAATTCTTCGGCAATCACCTGAAAATTTGAGCCATTACCAGAGGCAAAAACCGCTATTTTTTTCATTTGATGATGACACTTTCGTTTTCTTTCTTGACGATACGACCAATTTCATAGACTGGTTCATCCAGCAATTCTTTGACACGATCTACATTTTCAGGGCTAACTGCCAGCATGAGTCCCACACCCATATTGAAGATTTCAAACATTTCTTCATGCTTGATTTCACCGTATTTCTCAAGAGCTTTGAAAATCGGAAGCACTGGAACTTTGCTTTCCTCAATCTCTGCAGCCAGCTCAGCAGCAAACATACGAGGGACATTTTCGATAAAGCCTCCACCAGTGATGTGGGCAATACCGTTGACCAACTCTTCCTTGATGAGGGGCAAAACAGCCTTAACATAGATACGAGTTGGCTCTAGAAGAACTTCCTTAAGTTTCTTGCCTTCCAATTCTGGTAAGACTTCCTCACCCGTATAGTCCGCAAAGACACGACGAACGAGTGAGTAACCATTTGAGTGAATCCCACTTGAAGCAAGTCCAAGAATCACATCACCTTCAGCTACTTTTGAACCGTCTATGATTTGAGATTTTTCAGCCACACCGACTGCAAAACCAGCTAGATCGTAGTCATCTGCGCCGTACATACCAGGCATTTCAGCTGTTTCCCCACCAATGAGGGCAGCACCTGCCTGCACACAACCTTCTGCCACACCAGCAACCACTTGTTCTAGCTTAGCTGGTTCATTCTTACCAGTTGCCACATAGTCCAGGAAATAGAGGGGCTCCGCACCTGCAGCGATAATATCATTGACACACATGGCCACACAGTCCTGACCGATTGTATCATGCTTGTCGTACTTAATTGCCAGCATGAGCTTGGTTCCAACACCGTCAGTCCCTGAAATCAAAACCGGCTCTTTGACACCTGTTTTTGAAAGATCAAACATGCCACCAAAGCCACCCAGAGCTCCCATAACACCTGCACGCTCCGTACGAGCCACGTGCTTTTTAATCCGTTCAACAACTTCATAACCCGCTTCAACATCCACACCAGATTGAGCGTACGCATTTTTTGTCATTTTTTAATCCTTTTCTTTTTTTGAGAAAGACTGCGACGTATTTTTAGATAAACAATTATTTTATCTAAAAATACTAGTCAGGGCTCTAGCTTTGATCCTATAGGACAAAGCGTCTACTGACAAATGCTTAAGCCTTTAGTCAGTAGTGAGACGTGAGGCATAAGCATTTTTATTTGTCATTTTTATATTCCTTTTCTTTAATGGAGGATCTATTGTCTATTTGTAAAAACTGGTCTTTTCATCCAAACTTCTACGATAGTCATCTTCATAGTCATAGAGAGGTGTTGGGTAGTCACCGTCAAAGTAAGCGACACATAGACCACCATTTGGTGCGTCTGTTTCAATACCAATCGAATCAATCAATCCCTCAACAGAAAGATAGGTCAGACTGTCCGCTCCAATGATTTGGCGAGTCTCTTCGACCGTATGATTGGCCGCAATTAGTTCCTGACGGGTCTGGATATCAATCCCGTAGAAGCACGGATAAGCTAGCGCTGGACTGCCAATAGCAACGTGAACCTCAGTTGCACCCGCTTCTTTCAAGAGCTGAACGATACGACGAGAGGTTGTTCCACGTACAATAGAGTCATCAATCATAACCACACGCTTGCCTTTGACAACACCAGAAACAGCAGATAGTTTCATCCGCACACCCTGTTCCCGCAATTCTTGAGTCGGTTGGATAAAGGTCCGTTGCGTATATTGGTTTTTGATCAGACCCATTTCATTTGGCAGACCAGATTCTTCTGCAAATCCCATGGCTGCGCTGAGGGAAGAATTGGGCACACCAACTACAATATCCGCTTCATGCTTAAATTCACGCGCCAATTGGGCACCCATACGTTTGCGAGCTGTATGGACATTAACACCATGGATGTTAGAATCAGGGCGAGCAAAGTAGATATACTCCATAGAGCAAATCGCCAACTGGGTTTCATCTGTATAGCTGTCATACTGGATGCCCTTGTCATCAATGATCACAATCTCACCTGGCTTCAAATCACGAATCCACTCAGCACCAATGACTTCAAAAGCGCAGGTTTCAGAGGAAACAACCACCGCTCCATTAGCCATTTTCCCGATTGAAAGCGGACGGAAGCCATTAGGATCAAGGGCAGCAATCAACTTGTCCTCAAACAGCAGAATATAGGCAAAACCACCTTTAACTAGGCTGAGCGCCTCCTTGATTTTGCCCATCAAGTTCGGATTGTGACTGCGACGAATGAGGTGAGCCAAGATTTCCGAGTCCGAAGTCGCACTGAAAATCGCTCCTCGTTCTTCCAATTCTTTCTTGAGAGAGGCTGCATTGGTCAGATTTCCATTATGAGCCAAGCCAAACTGCATATCGTGAAAACGGAAGAGGAAGGGCTGGATATTATCTACAGAAGCTTCGCCAGCAGTCGCGTAACGAACATGCCCAATCGCACCAGTTCCTGTCAATTTATCCAAATTAGCAGGATTTCTGAATACTTCTGATAAAAGCCCCATATCACGATGGCGCTTTAGTTTCCCTTGGTCATTGGAGAGGATTCCTGCCCCCTCCTGACCACGGTGCTGAAGACTGTGGAGCCCAAAATAGGTCAATTTGGCAGCATCTGGATGCCCCCAGATACCGAAAACACCACATTCTTCATTAAGAGATTTTACTTCGTATGTCATTTTATATACCTTTTATTTCCCTGTGAAATAACGCACAGCCGACGCAAACAGGTGCTGGTCTTTATTTCCTGGGATGTTTTGAAAAAGACCGTCTTCATAACGTTCTGAATGGCCCATCTTACCGATGATTTGACCGTTCTTGCTAGTAATTCCTTCGATGGCATTTACAGAACCATTCGGATTGTACTTAGAATCCATACTTGGTTTGCCGTCAAAGTCAACGTATTGGCTAAAGATTTGTCCATTGTCACGGAGCTCTACAAATTCCTCAGCTGTCACGACAAATTTCCCTTCACCGTGCGAAACAGGAATAGCGTGGATATCGCCCACTTCTACTCCAGCCAACCACGGTGAGTTGGTATTGGCAATCCGAGTTTCCACCATCTTGGCCACGTGTTGGTTGGCATCATTGTAGAAGAGGGTTGGGCTCGTACTGCTGGCATCTTCAAAGTTTCCGTATGGAAGAAGACCTGATTTGACCAAGGCCTGGAATCCATTACAGATACCGATAATCAAGCCACCACGAGCGATAAAGCTATCAATAGCTACACGCACTTTTTCATTAAGAAGGATATTGACAATAAACTTGGCTGAACCATCTGGCTCATCCGCAGCTGAGAAGCCACCGGCAAAGAAGAGAATGTTGGCCTTGTCGATATTGTCAACCATAGTTTCAACTGACTTAACAATAGCATCTTCATTCAAGGTCACAAATGGCACCAAGTTAACCTCGGCACCTTCTTTTTCAAAGGCCTTAGCTGAGTCATATTCTGAGTTGGTTCCTGGGAAAACTGGGATGTAAACCACTGGTTTTTCAATAGTTTCCTCGGCTTTGATGACTGCATTAATAGCGACAGCTGGAACTTCGTCCAGTTCTTTGGCTTGGGCAAATTCTGTTGGGTAAACTTCTTCCAGTTTCCCTTGGAAGGCACTGTCAAGTTTCTGTCCATCTAGCTTCACACCGTTGACAAGGAGTGTAAAGTCTGCTTTCGTTTGACCTATTTTCTCTACTCCAGCAATTTCTTGAAGAGAGGTGAAGACAAATCCGCCTAATTGAGCTGTCAAAGCTGTCTCAAGTTCAGGCAAGATCACCTCTGCACCGATATGGTTCCCAAAGGTAGCAAGAGCCAAGCTTTCAACCACACCACCGTATTTGACAGCTGATGCAGATGTCACTTTGTAAGTTGCTTGGATGGCTTCAAACCGAGCAAAGTTAGACTTAATCAAGTCAAAATCAATCTCTGCAGAGAGGGCTTGACCTGGGATGTAGTAGATGTTTTCACCAGCAGTCTTGAACTCAGGAGAGAGCACATTACGGCTATCTGCCGTCGTCACCCCAAAGGCTACCAAGGTTGGTGGCACAGTTAATTCTTCAAAGGTACCAGACATAGAGTCCTTACCACCGATAGATGGCAAACCAAGTTGGATTTGTGCTTCGATAGAGCCTAGAAGGGCTGCTACTGGCTGACCAAAACGTTCTGCTTGTTTGTCCATCCGCTCGAAATATTCTTGGTAAGAGAAACGAGCCTTGGACCAGTTGGCACCAGTGGCTACCAAACGAGCAGTTGCTTCGATCACCGCATAGGCAGCACCGTGATATGGAGACCATTCTGCCACATATGGATTGAATCCTTGGGCCATGACAGACGCGGTATGAGTCACACCGTGTTGAACTGGTAATTTTTGCACAGATGCCTCAGTTGGTGTGAGTTGGTAACGACCACCAAGTGGATGATTGACCGTTGAACGACCGACCGAACAGTCAAAGATAGTTTGTAAACCTTTTTGACTCGCATGGTTCAAATCAGACAAAACCGCAAGGGTAACTGCTTCAAGTGTGTCAGCAGATGTTTGACGTTCTTCTGGGAGTTTGACATCCTTGTCCACAACCTTGGCATCGACGACCACGCGCACACCATTTGTATCAAGGAAACGACGCTCCAAGTCCACGATTGTTTCACCATTCCAGTGCATGACCAAATTTGGTTTTTCAGTCACTGTCGCAACAACAACAGCGTCAATATTTTCTTTGTTACATTCGGCAACGAAGGCATCCACATCTTCAGGACGAACCACGACCGCCATCCGTTCTTGAGATTCAGAGATGGCAATTTCGGTACCATTCAAGCCCTGGTATTTAAGAGGCACCTTGTTGAGGTCGATTTCAAGACCGTCTGCCAATTCACCGATGGCTACACAGACACCACCTGCCCCAAAGTCGTTGGATTTCTTGATAAGACGAGTCACATCGCCATTACGGAAAAGGCGTTGAATCTTGCGTTCTTCGATGGCATTCCCTTTTTGAACCTCTGCACCAGCAGTCTCTACAGACTCAACCGTTTGAACCTTAGAAGACCCTGTCGCACCACCGACACCATCACGTCCAGTCTTCCCACCGAGAAGGATAATGACATCGCCCGCTTCAGGTTTTTCACGGACAACATTGCCCTTTGGAGCCGCACCAACAACTGCACCAAGTTCCATACGTTTAGCTACAAAGCCTGGGTGGAAATATTCACGGACATAAGTCGTCGCAAGCCCAATTTGGTTACCATATGAAGAATAACCATGAGCAGCTGTCTTAGAAATGACCTGTTGTGGCAATTTCCCAGCGCGAGTTTCCGAAATTGGTGCTGTAATATCACCCGCACCAGAGATACGCATGGCTTGGTAAACGTAGGAACGGCCTGACAACGGGTCACGAATGGCTCCACCGATACAAGTAGCCGCTCCACCAAATGGCTCAATTTCCGTTGGGTGGTTGTGGGTTTCGTTTTTAAACATGAGGAGCCAAGGTTCCTTGACACCATCAACGTCCACTTCGATTTCAACCGAGCAGGCATTGATTTCGTCAGACACCTCCATATCGTCCAAACGTCCA
Source organism: bacterium (assembly GCA_905221065.1). Classification (GTDB taxonomy): domain Bacteria; phylum Bacillota; class Bacilli; order Lactobacillales; family Streptococcaceae; genus Streptococcus. The sequence continues at coordinate 31,237 of CAJNBS010000004.1, read as the reverse complement.
TTAGCACGCTCATAACGACCGAAAATAGTCGCCATGTCCATCAAGGTTTGTGGTTTCTCCGAACGGCCCAACTCATCACGCATGGCAATATACTTATCATAGGTTGCCTGCAATTGCTTTTGGAATTTAGATGCTGAGAAGTCGATATTTTTCAACTCTGTCTCAAAAGTTGTGTGACGGCAGTGGTCAGACCAGTAAGTGTCCAAAACCTTGAGTTCTGTTTCCGTCGGCACGCGCCCGATTGACTTGAAATAGTCTTGGATAAAGAGCAAATCATCCACTTCCATAGCCATCCCTTGCTCAGCCTTGTAGCGGGCAAAGTCTTCTGCCCTATAGCTTTCAAAGAAAGTCAATTTGGGAATGGTCTTGTCTGACTCTGAAAATTCCTGCTTGGCAATCCCAGTCGTGATGTCCTTGAAACGAGAATCAACTGGATTGAGCAAGTAGTTCTTGACCGCTTCTAACTCAGTCGCATCAATATCTTTATTAACCAAGTAAAGTTGCGCTGTATTAACCGTCACGTCACTCGAGCTTCCCAACAAAAGCAAGGCTTCTTGCGAAGAAGCTGCACGCTGGTCAAACTGACCTGGCAGGCTTTCAATGGCAAAGAAAGCATAGTTAGCAATATCCGCCTGCACAGCTGCTTCATCCAAGACATGGTCTGTCACCTGCTCAGAGAAAATGTGTTTCTCTGCAGGCGCAAACAGGTCCTCTGCCAAGTCAAATACATCATACACTTGCACGATGCGAATACTTTTCAAAGTTGAAAGCCCCAAGTTATGCTGGAGTTCTCTAACCAAACTCTCTGACTTAACCTGAAAATCAGCCTTTTTTTCAACAAAAATACGTTTATCCATCAATCCTTATTCCTTTATTTCAGCTCTTACAATGTTTCCAACGACTTTGAGGTTGTTATTTCAACCCCTGCAACTTCTCCCAAACAACTTCGTAAACGTCTGTTAGTTCTCCCAATCCCCTACGGAAAACATCCTTATCCATGTGGTTGCCATCCGCATCCCACAAACGGCAGTTATCTGGTGAAAATTCATCTGCTAAGATAATCTTGCCATCCTTGTCAAAACCGAACTCTAGCTTAAAGTCAATCAATTTAAGCCCAATCTCAGCAAACCAGACCTTCAAAAGTTCATTGATACGACGAGTTTCTTCCTTCAAGTAGGCGATTTGCTGGTCATCCGCAATCTGTAGGAATTTCACATGCTCGTCATTGATAAATGGATCATCCAAATCATCATTTTTATAGTAAAATTCGACAATCGGAGTATCCAAGGCGATTCCTTCGTCTACACCAAAACGTTTTGAAAAGGAACCAGCCGTGTAGTTGCGAAGCACGACTTCCAAAGGAATAATCTTAACCTTTTTATTAAGTTGTTCCGTGTCCGAAAGTTTCTCCACAAAGTGAGTCTCCACACCAGCCGCATTTAACTTCTCAAAAATAAAAGATGAAATCTGATTATTCAAAACTCCTTTGCCCGCAATCTGCTCCTTCTTGACACCATTGAAAGCAGTCGCCTGGTCCTTGTAAGTTGAAATAATAAGATTTTCATCCTCAGTTGTATAGATATCTTTAGCTTTTCCCGAATAGATCAATTGTTTTGACATTTTAAAGTTCGCCTTTCGTATTACTTGAGCACATTCTACCATAAAAAACCTAAAATTACAAGAATTTAACCGAATAAATAACGTAGTAACTTCAAAAATCATAAAGAAAAAACTGCAAGAAGAATCTTTCTCACAGTTTTAAAATCATTTAACTCTAAAAACACGAACATTACTCTTTGTTCAAAAATTGATCCAAATAATAACGTAGGTAGCTTTTCTTGCCCGTAATCATCTGCAGACGACCTTCCACCCCGTACCGAAGTTTTTCAGCCTGCTCCGAAGTTAGATTAGTCTCCGCCTCGATTTTAAAGAAATTCCCTTTTTCAGTCTTGGTAGCTGTCACATCAATACTTGTAATAGTAGAATCTAGGAAAAGTTGATTCTTGGCATCATGAGTCGTCGTATAACGAACAGAATCACCGACCTTGATCCTTGCTACATCTTTTGAACTTAGATAAGCTGTGAGTTTGGCTTTCCCTTCTTTTTCCAAGGACGGATAGAGTTGGGCTAGTAGGGCACCTTCTGCAACCATGCTAGAATCACTGGTCTCAGGATTAAGGTGAAGCACCCCATCCTCACTAGCCGTAATTTTCCCCTTGTCTAAAAGATTTCCCTGTACCTTCTTACCTGACTCTGCCTCCAAGATTTTCTGGTCTAGAAGGGTCAATTCCTGACCAACCTTTGCCAAATGTTGTGATTTGAGGGATTCCAATTGACTGCTTAAACCAGACGCATAGGCTTGCTGGGTACCTGAACCTGCATACTGGACACGGTAAGTAGCAAGACTAGATTCTAACTGAGAAAGCTGTGCTTCAACTTGCGCCACTGCCTGAGCCTTAGCTTGCGGATTTTCCTCCCCCTGAGACTTGTAGGACTGATAGAGAGAATAAGCTAGATTCTGACTGGCCAAGGAAGCGCCTGTTTCAATAGCTGATTTAGCTGTCTGGTAATCGCGAATTTTAGCCTCTGTTTGGCTGATGAGGTTGCCGATTTCGGCTTGGGTTTGGCTAGCTGCTGCATTCTGGGACGCGATGGTCTCGTTTTGTTGCGATGTACTAGCCCTAAGACTAGCCGCTTGGCTGAGGTAGTCGCGAAAGGTGGCTTGGTAGCCAAATTTATCCTCCTCTGGAAAGTGGTTCTCCCCTTCTTGCAGGCTCTTTTGCAAATACTCCAATTGCTTTTTTTGGTCCTTTAGCATGTCCAACTGACTGGCATAAGACTCCGCTTGAACACCTTCTGCTCCTTCTTGGTATTGAACCAACAGTTCTCCCTTTTTAACTAGCTTATTTTCTTCCAAATGATTGACAAGAATGCGATTGTTGCTAGTTGACTGGATATTGGCAAGGATACGACTAGGCTCCACAGTAGCTCTAGTTGACAAACTCATCTCCTTCTCTGCCAAAGTTGCAAATCCAAGCAAAAATACGAGCAGAAGGGACATGGGTACAATCACCCGACTGGAAAAATTATGATAACGACGATTATAAAACTCCGCACTTTCTAAAAATTCTGGTTTCATCCTCTCCTCTTTCTAGCTATTCACCAAATGGGCGTAGAAGCCACCCTGTGCAAGCAAATCAGCATGTTTTCCTTCTTCAACAATCTTGCCCTGATCCAAGACAACAACCTTCTCTGTCCGCTCAGCAATAGTCAAACGGTGGGCAATGAAAATCAAGGTCTTATCCAAAGACATCAGATTATCAACAATCCGCTTCTCTGTCAGAATATCCAAACTGCTGGTCGCCTCATCCAAAATCAAGACCGGCGCATCTGTCAAGAGAGCACGCGCCAAAGCAATTCTCTGACGTTGTCCACCTGAAATCCCTGCCCCATCCGAAGTCAATTCTGTCTGGTAATTCAGGGGCATCCGCTCGATATCCTCTCGAATCTCCGCCAACTCGACCGCCCGTAAGATATCTTCCTGTGTCGTCCCCTCCTTGGCTCCAAGGAGAAGATTTTCCAAAATCGTTCCGTTAAAGACATAGGGCTGTTGAGGCAGATAGTTGATATACTGGCGCAAGGCCTTTTTATCAATCTGATTGAGATTGACACCACCCAGACTAATCTCCCCTTGACTTGGGTCGTAAAAATTAACCATCATCTTGGCCAAGGTGGTCTTACCTGACCCTGAAATCCCCACAAAAGCCACCTTAGAACCTTGCGGAATGGTCAAATTGATATCTGACAAGACATCTCGACCATAGCCATACTTGTAGGAAACCTGTTTGAAGGACATCTCTCCCTTCATCAAGCTCAAATCCTCAACCGTTTTCTTCTCCTCAAACTCCGAAGCTACCAGATAAACCTCATTTAGACGATTATTGGCAACCTGAGCTGTCTGAAGCTTGGTTTGCAGGTTGATGATATTTTCCAAAGGATTTGTAAAATAAACAAGCAAAGTATTATAGGTAATCAACTGCCCCAAACTCATCTTGCCATCCATGACCAGAACAGCCCCCATCCAGAGAATGCCGACATTGAGCAAGAGATGGGCAACCTTTTTCAGAGCCTTTTGCTGACTCTCTGCCCGACTATAGGTAAAGGATTTCTTCAGATAATCCACAAATTCCTTGTCAATCTTTTGGTAACGCTGACTTTCGCTGGTCAAAGACTTGATAGTCTCAATACCGTTGATGTCCTCGATGATAGAAGAAGACAGAACCGCATTGGCTTCCATGGTATCCCGATTCATCTTTTCAAACGGCTTCATAAAAGCAAAAATAATCACTGTATAGATAGGAAGCGCCAATAAGGTCATGAAAAAGAGATTGGTATTTTGTGAAAATAAAACAAGAGAAATAATGACAACCGTTGACACATCTAGGAAAATCGAAAGGATGGCCGAAGCTAGCGCATCGATGATACTGTTAGCATCTGTAAAACGAGAAACGATTTCCCCTGTACGACGTGTCGCAAAAAAGGACATAGGCAGGTGAAAAACATGCTTGATATAGGACAAAATCACATCAATCGACAAGCGTTGCCCCAAAATAAGCAAGAGATACTCCTGAGCGTAAGACAAGATCTGCTGAAGGATGTAGACAATGACCAACCCAATAGAAATAATCCCCAGCGTCGAACGCATCTGATCTGGCACATAGGTATCAATAATAGACTGCAAATAATAAGAACCCACAATGTTAATCAAGGTGACCAAGAGTGTTGCCAAAACGATATTAGCAATCAAGCCACGCTGCTTCACTAATATAGGAATAAAAGAGAGAAGGCCGTTTTTTTGATCCTTATGAGGCTTGTAGTCTGGACTCGGTGCCATAAACAGAGTCACTCCTGTCCATTCTTCCGCAAAACGCTCACGTGGCAGTTTTGTCAATTTCACCCCAGGATCTGGATCGGCAATATGAATGCTGTCCTTATCCTGCCCAATCACCACATAATAGTGGAGCAATTTCCCTTCCTTAAGCACATGGGCAACAAAAGGAAAGGTCAAATCTGGCAAGTCAAAGAGTGTCATATCCGCCTTGATCGCTCGCGTCTCAAAGCCAATCTCCTCTGCCACCTTGACCAAGCCCAAAGCCGTCGTCCCATCCATGGTTGTCTTGGCCAATTCACGCAAGTGAGCCAAAGAATAGTAACTACCATAGTAGCCAAAAACCATGGCTAATGAAGCTACACCGCAGTCCATCTGATCCACCTGCGGACGATAGTGACGTTTCCCAAATTTCATATTCATCTCCTTTTTCCTAAACTCATCTGATAATATCTATCTTACCCCAATTCCCAAACAAAAACCGGACTTCCTTCCCAAATGCGCCTATCTCCCTCCCAAATGCACTTTTGGGATAAAAAATAGGCAGAACAAACGCTCTACCTAAAATATATATTTATTTCTTTTTCTTCCTAATTCTTTTGTCAATCATATATAAAACGATAATCGAAAACAGCGGTGGTACAATATAACTCTTTTCACTCATTGTCAGCTGAAATCCCAGAGTTGCTAGTATCTTAAAGATGAAAATATTCATTAAAAATAGAAAAACAAATACTAAAAAATATTTTAAAACCTTCTTCATTCCTTTTCTTCAACTCTCCTAATTTCTATACCTATTTTATCAAAAATATATGTAAAACTCCAAATAAACACCTCAACTGCACTTTTGGGATTAAAAAAATAGGTAGAACAAACGTCCTACCTACTAAAAATATGGTATGAAAGGAAATTGATTTTTTACTATCACCCTAGGCAAGTTTGGAACAATAAATCATTGATAGCAACATTTACAACATCCTATTTATTACTTCAATTTCTAATGTCCCTGCTATTTCTAAGCCGCCTCTGGTATGATCTATTCCTAGTCAGAATAGATAACACCGTTCTAAATTACGATTCATAGTTACTCCTTTTAAACTCCAATGTGATGCATTCTTAGATTCTACCCTAACCGTTTTCAGCGCAGACTAACAAGTCATTCTTAACTGTTTACTCTACTCGCTTTTTATTGACCTTATATCCTAGATAAAAGAGTCCAAATAAAACAGGGTAAATTTCTGGATAAAATAGGGTATTGATCGGATTTTTCAATATCAAATACGTTGCGATGTAGATTATGAGCGATACGGTAAAATACCCCTCAACAAAACCTAATAAAAATGTTTTCATGTTAGACTCCTATTTGTCTGACAAGAATGGCGGAAAAACTCTGCCATTCACATGCACCAAATCCTTTTGATTCATGTTCGTCATTACTCCTTTGTATTATATTTTATTGCTATGTAAATGATTAAAATGAGTATTGGATAAGTAAATACTTCTGAGATATCCATAAAATTCATACTATACTGTCCAGATAATATTTTATAATCAATTAAAATCTGAACGATAGTAAAAATAATGCGTAGCGATAACAATACCCCTAATAATATCACTTCTTTTTTCAAAAACATAGAAATGCCTCTCTGACTACAATCAGATTATGGTCTATTCGCATAATACCCCAAAGCTGCTTCACCTGCTATTTTATTTTCCTCTTATTTATCTATTCAAAAACGAATTCAAAAACATAATATATATCAATTTTAATAAACTATATTAATAAAATGCATTGTAAACATTTCGACCAAATGCTCTACCAGCATTATAGATACCACCGAAAAATCTTCCCGTACTATCAATCACTTTATGGACATCGATGTTAATATTACCTCTCCATGACACTCGACCGCCCTCTACTGTTGCTAAATCTTTTTCTGTGAGACTTGTAAATCTTTCTTCAATTTTTATCATATTCATTGTATTTGTTCCTCTTTATCTATAATTTTTTATTAAAATAAATAATTGTAAACCATTTCGCCAAACTTCTGTCCCGCCCAATAAACCGGTCCTAAAAGTAATGTCCCTAAAGCATAAACCCCAACTACTCCAACTATGAAAATCAATACTTTTACAGGAATTGACTGCAAACTGTAAAAGGTCTCTACCCTAGTAATCCAACTTTCTATCATGCGTTCCATCAGCGCTCTTCCTTCCCTGTTAACGTCCACGACGCTTAGCATGTGCTCCTGAAGCACCATCTACCGCACCCAATAAAAACGTTCCTGCAATTGCGACTCCTCCAACTACTGCCAGACCAAATAGCAAGCCTCCTTCTACATCGGCCAATTCCTCATGACTCATTACATGAAAACTATTTTCCATATTTTTAATTTGTTCCATCTTATTCTCCTTTTTTGATTCTTAACGATTGAAAAAGGTAGTTATTTGTATTTCCTTTTTCATATATTCTGTTCATTATTGTAGGTAAATTTTACTCTCTAAATGTTTTCTTAAAATCCAAATAATGCACGACGTAACCATAGACCTGTATTTAAACCCCGTTGATAGCTTTCCTTGCTACCACCCACCAGCAAGGCTAAGTCGCTTTCCTTTAATACTTCAATAGTATACTTATCATTCATTTCATTCATCTCTTATCCTCCTAAAAACCAAAACCTCTACGAAATCCAATGTACCAATCTACAAGGGTCTTTGTCCAATTTTCTCCACCTTGAATATCGGTCAATTCTTCCGAAGTTAGCTCAACAAATCCATAGTAATGTTCTTTCATTATTTTATTCCTTTCTTTTTTCCTCTTACTTATCTATTCGAAAAAAATTTCGAAAATGTACAACTAAATTAAATTTATTTGAAAAATAATTTAGTAAACCACGGATACAAGATTGGTAGATACATAAACCAGGCTCCTTTCCTTTTCCTCTCACTTATTTATTCGAAAAAGAATTCGAAAATAAACAACAAAATTAAATTTTATTTAAAAAATAATTTAATAAACCACGGATACAAGATTGGTAAATACATGAAGCAAACTCCTTTCCTTTTCCTCTTACTTATCTATTCGAAAAACAATTCGAAAATGTACAACGAAATTAAATTTTATTTAAAAAATAACTTAATAAACCACAGATAAAAACCAGTCACATACATAAATACTCCTCTTTTTCTTCCTTATCTATCTATTCGTAATTCCCACTAAAAGTTCTAAATTTTTTATTTTCCCTGACAATAAAAAAGCAACACGACTTGCATGTTGCTTCTTGCTATTCTTTACTTTTGACGACTTCTACCACATCTCCTACACTTTGCAGTTGGTCAATTTCCTCATCGCTGATTTCGATATTAAATTCATCTTCCAGTGTCAAGATAAACTCCATCAAGTCAACTGAGTCCGCATCCAAATCGTCTTTCAGACTCAAGGATTCTGTCACGACAAAGTCCTCTCCCTGTCGCTCTTGGATAATGGTCACAATACGGTCAAAAATTTCTTTTTCTGTCATCTCTTTTATTCTCCTGAAAATTCGCGCGCAGTCTGGGCAACTACGTCTGTTTCTAGCATGGTACGAATCTGGCGGATTGTACTATACACAGCCTTGGCATCGCTTGAGCCATGAGTCTTGACAACCGGTGCCTTGACACCAAACAAGACTGCTCCACCAACATCTGAGTAGTTGAGCTGTTTTTTCAAATCTCTGAGGCTGTCCTTGAGAAGGAGGGCGCCTAGTTTCGCTCGAAGACCACCACCTGTAATAGCGGTCTTGAGCAAACCCATGATTCCCATAGCTGTTCCTTCAATGGATTTGAGCACAGCGTTTCCCGTGAAACCATCTGCCACAACAACATCCGCAACACCATTCATTAAATCACGTGCTTCCACATTTCCGATAAAATTCAAACTTTCATCAGCCGCTAGTAATTCATAGGTTTCCTTGCGAAGTGGGTCTCCCTTACTACTCTCTGTTCCGTTGTTGAGCAAGCCAACACGTGGTTGCGCAATGCCACGGACATTTTTAGCATAAAAGGAACCGAGGACAGCGTATTGATGGAGGTGCTGGGCTGTATTTTCCGCATTGGCACCGAGGTCTAGCATGTCAAAACCTTTCCCATCTACAGTCGGCAAGGTCGACATAAGCCCAGGTCGATCGATATTCTTGATACGACCCACGATGAAAAATCCTGCTGCCAACAAGGCACCTGTATTCCCAGCCGAAAGAACAGCGTCTGCTTCACCCTCTTTGACAGCCTTGGCTGCCAAGACCATGCTAGCATTTTTCTTCTTCCGAATAGCTCTCGTAGGTTCATCGTCCGAATCAATCTTCTCATCCGTATGGATAATACTGACGCGCTCTGTCGCTGTCAGATATTGCTTGATTTTAGCTTCATCTCCGTAAAGTTGAACCTCAATATCTGAAAAGTCAGCCAGGGCTTGATTGACACCCTCAACGATGGCTTGAGGTGCGTAATCGCCCCCCATGGCATCTACTGCGATTTTTTTCATTTCTTTTCCTCTTTTAGTAATTGTCCCCAGTCTGCTAGGGAATCAATAAATTTCTTTGATTTTAGATGAATCCCCACGTATTCTTCGTAGAGCTGATCCATAAATTGGCGTAGCTCTTGCTTAATTTCAGGCTTGAGCGAAATAGTCTCCAAGGTCTCAAAATCAATGGCTTGAAATTGATTAAGAAGATAAGGGATGTTGGGATTGAGATGGCAACGTCTCTCATCTTCATGATAATGCTCTGGGCAAAGACAAGCTCCATATTTGAAAGAAAAGTCAAAAGCCTGACCAACCCGATGACAAAAGGCACACTCATTAAAATTGAGGCTAATTCCAAATCGAGTCAAGATTTGAATTTCAAAAATATTGGTTAAGACCTGATAATCTATCCCTGCTTCCATCAACTCCAGAGTCTTTCTCAAGAAAGCAAACAAGGGAGCATCCTGCTGATTATCCTGCAAACTCGCATCTGCAAGAGCTGCCACATAGGTCGCATAGGCCATGACAAAGAGATCACTATTAATCTTGGGAAAGGTCATGACCTCGTGATAGTCCTCAATGTAACTGAGCCCGTCATCATTGATTCGCAAGAGAAATCGTGCCAGCACCAAGGGCTGAATAACAGGCGCCAGTTTGGATTGACCAGCGTGTTTAACGAAAAACATGCGCTTGCCTGCCTGCTCGGTAAAGATCTTGACTAGCTTGTCATCCTCACGAAAGTTACGATTGTAGAGCACCAAGCCTTGACTCGTGATAGACTGAATCATGCTTCTCTCATATACTCCTCAAGTCGTTTCATGGCTTCTTTTATAGTCTCCATGCTAGCCGCATAAGACAGGCGAACATAGCCTTCCCCATAACGCCCAAAGGCGGCACCAGGGATAAAGGCAACGGCCTTCTTCTGTGCAAAATCCTTCAGAAAAGCAAAGGAATCTTGATTGTAGCCCGCTGGAATCTTAGCAAAGATATAGAAGGCACCGTCAGGTTTGATAATCTCAAAACCAAGAGCAGTCATCTTTTCGATGATATAATCTCGACGCTGGATGTATTCCTTCTTCATAGGTTCCGCATCGTTTTTACCAGCCGTCAAGGCTTCCACCGCAGCGTGTTGCGCCATAGTATTTGCAGCAGTCACCAAGTACTGGTGACTCTTGATCAACTGAGCTGTAAAGGCTGCAGGAGCGAAAATCAGACCCAAACGCCAACCTGTCATAGCATGCGATTTAGACAAACCATTGATAATGATAGCCTGATCTCTCAACATAGTTCCTAGAGACACATGGGCTTCGCCTGTGTAGGTCAATTCTGAGTAAACCTCATCACAGACAACGAAAATTTCATACTTGCGTAAAACAGCTGCCAAGGCCTCCAACTGCTCCCGACTATAGGTAATTCCTGTCGGATTAGCCGGATAGTTGAGAATAACTGCCTTTAGCTTGTCTCCTTGCTCCAAAATGGCCTTTTCCAACATCTCGGGAGTCAAGACAAAACCATTTTCAGTCGTATCAATCTCGACAACCTCTGCCCCAACTAGATTGACAATCGGTTCATAACCTGGATAGGCAGGAGCTGGCAAGAGTACCTTGTCTCCCTCTTCCAAAATAGCCGTCAAAGTAGCAGATAAAGCCTCTGTCGCCCCAATTGTAACCAAGATTTCATTTTCAGGAGCATAGTCCAGTTGATACTTTTCCTTAACAAAATCACTGGCTGCCTGACGTAAGGTCAGCAAACCACTCATCCCTGTATAGTAGGATTGGTTCTGGTCAATCGCCCGCTTAGCCGCCTCCTTGACATGGTCTGGCGTTGTAAAATCAGGTTCCCCCAAGGTCAAACGCAAGACCCCAGGAATCTCCGAAATAGCCTGGTCAAACTGACGAATCAACGAAACTTGAATCTTATCTAACTGTTTATTAAAGCGCTTAGTTAAATCCATAGATACCTCCTACTGTCAAAACGTATCTCTATTATACTACAAAAGCCCCCCGACCGCAAAAATACATTGGAGAATAACGCTAGCATAACAAATTGAAGTATTTAAAATGAATTTATTGCAACTCTACTAACGGACTTAGTTTGGATTAGATAAGCGCAACAAAAAAATACCAGAGGTGGAGCTCTAGTATCTTTGTTTTTGCCAAGACTTCGTTACAGTTCTTGTAAGATTATTATTACATGATTACCACTACTTGTCAAATAATTGTTAGCTCCACTTTCTATTTTACTTTTCCTGTTTACAGGTCTATAATGGTAACAGATTCTATTTGGAGGTTCTTATGTCATTTCTATCAAAAAATGGAGCAGGCATCTTGGCCTGCCTTCTCATTTCCATCCTATCTTGGTACTTAGGAGGATTCTTCCCTGTCATTGGTGCACCCGTTTTTGCGATTTTTATGGGAATGCTTCTCCATCCCTTTCTCTCATCCTATAAACAACTGGATGCGGGATTGACCTTTAGTTCCAAGAAATTGCTCCAATATGCTGTTATCTTACTTGGTTTTGGTCTCAATATCTCGCAAGTCTTCGCAGTTGGACAATCTTCGCTCCCTGTTATCCTGTCCACCATTTCAATAGCCTTGATTGTTGCCTACCTTTTCCAGCGCTTCTTTGCACTGGATACAAAACTGGCTACCTTGATTGGAGTGGGATCTTCTATCTGTGGGGGTTCTGCCATTGCAGCGACAGCGCCCGTTATCCACGCCAAGGAAAAGGAAGTAGCCCAAGCTATCTCCGTTATCTTTTTCTTCAATGTCTTGGCTGCACTTATCTTTCCAACTCTAGGAACCTGGCTTCACTTATCAAATGAAGGCTTCGCCCTCTTTGCAGGAACTGCGGTCAATGATACTTCCTCTGTAACAGCCACAGCCAGCGCCTGGGACAATCTCTACCAGACTAATACCCTCGAATCCGCAACCATTGTCAAACTTACGCGGACTCTGGCTATCATTCCCATCACTCTCTTTCTCTCCTACTGGCAAAGTCGCCAACAAGAAAATAAGCAAGGATTGCAACTGAAAAAAGTCTTCCCACTTTTTATCCTTTACTTTATCCTTGCCTCTCTCCTAACCACCCTACTGACCTCTCTTGGTGTGTCTAGTAGTTTCTTTACCCCTCTCAAACAACTCTCTAAATTCCTCATTATCATGGCCATGAGCGCTATCGGTCTCAAAACAAATCTGGTCGCTATGGTCAAATCTAGCGGAAAATCCATTGTCCTCGGAGCCATTTGCTGGATAGGCATCATCCTCACCAGCCTTGGGATGCAGACCCTTATCGGTATTTTCTAATACTCTTCGAAAATCTCTTCAAACCACGTCAACGTCGCCTTGCCGTATAGATATTACTGACTTCATCAGTTCTATCTGCAACCTCAAAACAGTGTTTTGAGCAACCTGCGGCTAGTTGCCTAGTTTGCTCTTTCATTTTCATTGAGTATAACACAAAAGGTAGCCCACCAGCTACCTTTTCTTATGCTTCCTCAATCAAGCGAGTATGTTCTCTCTTGATACAGCGATTCATCACGATGTCATCGCATCCACCAGCACGCAAGATTTCTTCCGCTTCTAGACTTTCAAGTCCCAGCTGTGCCCAAAAAATCTTAGCATCAGCCTTGAGAAAATCACGCGCCACATCTGGCAAAAACTCGCTGCGACGGTAAACATTGACAATATCTACAGGAAAAGGAATCTCAGCAAGGCTGGCATAAGCCTTTTCACCCAAGATTTCGCCACCTGCCGCCTTGGGATTGACTGGGATGATTTTATAACCCCTAGCCTGCATTTCCTTAGTCACTCGATTGCTGGTTGTTTCCTCACGGTCTGATAACCCCACCACAGCAAGGGTTTTACTCGTTGCGAGATACTGACGAATCACGCCATCACTTGGATTGATAAATTCTTGACTCATAGAAATCCTCCTTTTTCATCAGTATAGCATATTTTGAAAAGGCTTGCAGATTTTGACTACAAAAAAGGAGGACTAGCCCCCTTTTTATTTAGCCTCGTACCAAGTTGCTCCTTCATTCTCATCTGCAATGAGGGGAACACTGAGTTGAATAGCTTCTTCCATGGTTTGTTTGACCAATTTTTTCATCTCTGCTAGTTCCGATTTCGGAACTTCAAGGACGATTTCATCGTGCACTTGTAACAACATCTTGGTCTGATAACCACCTTCAACTAGAGCCTTATCTAGCTGGATCATAGCAATCTTAAGAATATCTGCCGCCGAACCCTGGATAGGAGAGTTGATGGCAGTCCGCTCCGCAAAACCACGAATATTAAAGTTGCGCGAATTGATATCTGGCAACTCACGACGACGTTTGAAGAGGGTCTCTACATAACCCTTATCACGCGCTTCACGCACCACTTCATCCATGTAGTTTTTAATACCTGGGAAGCGTTCAAAGTAGGTATCAATGTAGGCTTTGGCCTCCTTACGGCTGATGCCCAGATTATTAGACAAACCAAAGTCTGAAATCCCGTAAACCACTCCAAAGTTAACCGCCTTGGCATTACGACGGTCATTTGCAGTCACATCCTCAGGACGTTCAATGCCAAAGACACGCATGGCTGTAGAAGTATGGATATCCGCCCCCTCTTGGAAGGCCTTAATCAAGTGTTCATCCTTAGAAATATGAGCCAAAACGCGCAATTCAATCTGTGAATAATCGGAGCTCAGAAGGACACTATCCTCCCACTCAGGCACAAAGGCCTTACGAATGAGACGGCCTTGCTCCAAACGCACAGGAATATTTTGCAAGTTTGGATCCACACTAGACAGACGCCCAGTCTGGGTCAAATCCTGCACATAGCGAGTATGAATCTTACCATCAGCCAAAATCCAGTCCTGCAAGCCAATCACATAAGTGGATTGAATCTTAGCAATCTGACGGTAGTCTAGAATTTTCTTAACAATCGGAGCAATAGGAGCCAAACGTTCCAACACATCCACCGCTGTCGAATAACCTGTCTTGGTTTTCTTAGTGTATTCTAGAGGAAGTCCCAATTTTTCAAAGAGAAGCACGCCCAACTGCTTAGGCGAATTGATATTAAACTCCTCACCAGCCAGTTCGTAAATCTCTTGAGTCAGTTTTTCAATGACAAGCTCATTTTCAGCCTGCATCTCAAGCAAGGTCTCTTTCTTAACCGTAATCCCAGCAATTTCCATCTTAGCAAGGACAAAGGCTAGAGGTTGCTCTATATCATAAAGAAGCTCTAATTGTCCATTTTCACTGAGTTTTTCAAGTAAAACAGGCTCTGTTTCGACCAAAACAGCAAGCTTACGAGCTAAATGTTCCAAGAATTTCTCACGCTCAGGAATGGCCTTTTTGACACCCTTACCATAGACAGTCTCATCATCGACCAAATAAGTCTGGCCATAAAGACTAGCGATGGTCGCAATTTCATTGTCCTCCACAGTCGAAAGGAGGTATTTAGCCAAACGGCTGTCAAAAGCAGGCGCCTGCATATTCACATCATAACGATTTAAAAGAACCTTAGCCTTCTTAAAGTCATACACTCTCAGAGGTGTTTTTTCTAGAAAATCCTTGAAAATCGGGTCTTGCAAAAGTTCAAGCTTGTCTGTAGCATAGAGCTTATCCCCACAAGACCAAGCAAAACCAACCAAATCATCCGTATGGTAATTCTCACCAAAGAGTTCAAAGTGGAAAATAGAGTCCGCACTCAGCATCTCTTGACTGACTTGGTCAACGATAGTAAAGTCCAAACTCTCAGCCACATCAGCTGACGATGCATTTAAAGCCTGCTTGAGCTGTTTGAAGCCCATCTCATCGTAGAATTTCCCAAGATTTTCAATATCTGGACCACTATAGACCACATCCTCTAAACCAATCTCAATCGGTGCCTTGAGATCAATGGTCGCCAGTGTTTTCGACAAAAAGGCCTGTTCCTTATCATTGATGAGATTTTCCTTCATCTTAGAAGCCTTCATCCCATCGATATTTTCATAAATCCCCTCAAGCGAGCCATGCTCCAGCAAGAGCTTGATACCCGTCTTTTCACCGATTTTGGTCACCCCAGGGATATTATCCGACTTATCTCCCATAAGCGCCTTAAGATCGATAAACTGAGTTGGTGTAAGACCCATCTTTTCCATAAGATAATCTGGCGTAAAAGCCTCAAATTCAGCCACACCTTTCTTGGAAATCTCAACCACCGTATGCTCATCCGTCAGCTGAATCAAGTCCTTGTCCCCACTGACAATGGTAATATCAAAACCAGCCTGCTCAGCTAGCTTATCCAGCGTCCCGATGATGTCATCCGCCTCATACTGAGCCAACTCATAGTGACGAATCCCCATATGATTCAGCAACTCACGAATGAAAGGAAATTGCTCACGAAACTCATCCGGAGTCTTAGCCCGACCACCCTTATAGTCCGCATACATCTCTGTACGGAAGGTCGTCTTTCCCGCATCAAAAGCCACCAAAATATGACTAGGTTCAACCCGCTCCAACAAATGGCTCAACATCAACTGAAAGCCATAAATCGCATTGGTATGCAAGCCAGCCGCATTCTTAAAACGGTCCAACTGCTGATAGAGCGCAAAAAACGCCCGAAAAGCAACAGAAGACCCATCAATCAATAATAATTTTTTCTTATCCATACACCCATTATAAAGGAAAGCACCAAAAAATACCATTGGGAAGAGCTAGAGCAAGTATTTTTCATACTTTTTCCGAATAAATAGATAGAACCATCGAATCTAGTAAATCTAGATTTAAAACTATGGTATAATGAAAGGAGAGAAAGTATGACATTACGTCATCCGGGCATCAGCCCGACTAATGATTTGGTTGCTAAGAAAATCTTCAGCAATCCGGAAATCACTTGTCAATTTATTCGCGATATGCTGGATTTACCAGCCAAAAATGTAACCATTTTGGAGGGAAGCAATATTCATGTCTTACCTTCCCTTCCGTACTCGGCGCAGGATTTCTATACCAGTATAGACGTCTTAGCGGAGTTGGATAATGGAACTCAAGTTATCATTGAGATTCAGGTGCATCATCAGAATTTTTTCATCAATCGTTTGTGGGCTTATCTGTGTAGTCAGGTCAATCAAAATCTAGAAAAAATTCGTCAGCGAGAAGGTGATACACACCAGAGTTACAAACACATCGCACCAGTATACGCAATCGCAATTGTCGATAGTAATTATTTCTCAGATGACTTGGCTTTTCATAGCTTTAGCATGCGAGAGGATACGACAGGTGAAGTCTTAACTATCACCAGTAATGGACAGGAACATCATCTAGTCAAGATGGCATTCTTGGAACTGAAAAAATACAGAGAAACCAGCAAAGATAGCATTCGCAAACCGTGGTTAGAGTTTTTCGGTAACAAACCCTTTACTCAAGAACCCGAGCGAGCCATCAGCCAAGCAGACCAACTGCTAGACTACAAGAGCTGGTCCGAGGAGGACAGGAAAATGTTTAGTGAACAACGCAGACGTGAAGAACAAGCCTTACTCGCTCATGACTATGCCTTGGAAACTGCTAGGGCTGAGGGGATTGAACAAGGACTGGAACGTGGAAAAGTTGAAGGACAAATCTTTACCTTTCTAGATTTAGTACGCCAACATGTTTTAACTTCTGAATTTGCGAGTGAGCAATTGGGCATGTCAGTAGCTGAGTTTGAGTCACTATTGAAAGACCATCATAAATAAGACCTAAAAATACAAAGAAACCAGCAAAGATAGCATTCGCAAACCGTGGTTAGAGTTTTTCGGTAACAAACCCTTTACTCAAGAACCCGAGCGAGCCATCAGCCAAGCAGACCAACTGCTAGACTACAAGAGTTGGTCCGAGGAGGATAGGAAAATGTTTAGTGAACAACGCAGACGTGAAGAACAAGCCTTACTCGCTCATGACTATGCCTTGGAACAAGCTGAAGAAAGAGGATTAGAACGTGGTATTGAACAGGGACTGGAGCGTGGGAAAGTTGAAGGAAGAGAAGAAGGAAAACTTTTTGCCTTCTTAGACATGGTTCGTCAACATGTTTTAACTTCCGAATTTGCAAGTGAGCAGCTGGGCATGACTGTCGCTGAGTTTGAGGAGCTCTTGTGAGACCATACAATCACTAATAACATAAAAGTGAACAGGATAGTATTTTAGCCCTGTTCACTTTTTATTTTTTGCTATCCAACAAAGCACTCACAGAGTTCTACACGACAAAAGAGAAGGCAAAGCGTCCTTCTCTTTTATATCTTCAACTAATTAGTTTTTGCGTTTCACAAATGGAAGTGCACCAAAGAATAATCCAAGGAATCCTAATAATGTAACCACAACATTATCTTTTCCACTAGTATTTGGAAGTTCTTTCTTATCTTCTATTTTTGTAGCTTAAGCTTGATAAGTATTATATTAGCAAGCATCTGCTATAAACAACTAAGCTAAAAATCTCCTAGTGACAGAAACAAATTCAAACTACACCCACTCACCGTTGGCGTTTACTGTGTAACCATTAATTGTAGTGCTAACAGCAAGGGCACCTGAGCTATAAGCATAGTACCATGTACCTCCAACTTGGAACCAGCCAGTCTTCATAGCGCCTGAACCATCAAGATAATACCATGTACCACCTTGTTTCAACCAGCCAGTTTTCATAGCACCTGAATCATTAAGATAATACCACTTACCATCTACAAGTTTCCAACCTGTCTGCATAGCACCTGAGCCATCAAGATAATACCATGTACCATTTTCTTTTATCCATCTAGTACTCATTTTACCTAAACTGTCGAGATGATACCAACTACCATTTATAAGTTTCCAGCCAGTTTGCATGGCACCTAAATCGTTTAAATAATACCAATTACCATCAACTTGTTTCCAACCAGTTCTCATCACACCAGTTTCATCCAAGTAATACCATGAACCATCTTTCAGCCAACCTGTCTTCATTCCATCTTCTTTAGAGAAATAATACCAGTCACCGTCAATTTTTTGCCATCCAGTAACTTTTTTACCGTCCTTGATATAGTAGACTTTACCACCCTCTTCTTTAAATTGACCACTATTGGCAGTTGTTCCTTGATTTTGGTTATTGCTTGCACCATTATTGGCATTAGCATTATTTGGGTTGCTATTTCCACTATTATTCACATTACTATTGTTAGTCGTTCCAGTATTATCTGTAGATTTTTCTGGTGTATACACATGGAAAAGAACACCATCTACCAATTTACCAGTAGAGTATTTATATTTTGGAATATCTGGATGACTTGTATCTGATGCTGCAGTTCCTGTACGGGGAGCCTTAATATCAATAGGGATATCACTACCCTTTTTGTATTCTACAAAGCGAACTGTCTTTATTGTTATAGAATTTGAGCTAGATGTTGAACCGTGATTATTATCAGTACTAGCACTATTGTTTTGGTCATTATCTCTATGATATGGATTTGTTGGAATACTATTCGTGCTACTTGTGGTATCAGTAGGAGCATACATATGGTAAAGAATACCCTCTTCCTCTCTACTGCTAGTATATTTATAATTAGCAATATCTGGATGACTTGTATTAGATGCAGCTGATCCTGCAAGAGCTTCTTTAATATCAACTAGTCTACCATTTTGGAATGTTACAAAATGAATTTCCTTAAATGATGAAGCCGATTGAGCACCTGTGGACGATGCACCAGTTCCTGTACTTGCAGCGCTTACTGGCTGAACTGCACCTATAGCTAGCACTGAAGTAGCTAGCAAGATACCTGTAAGTGTTTTCTTCATAAGAAAACCTCCTTGTTAACCTATTAAATTTATTTCATTATATTCCTTTTCTATAATTAATGCAATAAAAAACATAAAAAGTGTAGAAATATTTAAAGGTAAAAAGCTCTTCTTTATGTAGCATATCTTTAATACAATTCCTCATGCCCCAATAACTAGACTTGTCAAAAAAAGAAAAAACTAGGAGATTGTTCTCCTAGTCTTATTTATATATCGGTATTATACCAACTCACCACTTGCGTTAACTGTGTAACCGTCAGGAGTAGTTGTATTTACAAGCAAAGCACCTGAAGCATTTAGGTAGTACCAGTGACCACTTACATATTTCCAGCCTGTTTGCATTGCACCTGCACCATCTAGGTAGTACCAGTGACCACCTACATATTTCCAACCTTTTTGCATTGCGCCTGAACCATCTAGGTAGTACCAAGTTCCGTTGTCTTTAACCCAACCTGTTTGCATGATACCATCTTTATCTAGGTAGTACCAAGTGTCGTTATCTTTAAGCCATCCAGTTGCGTTAACTTTTCGTTTTTGCTCATCTTCTTTAACAAAAGTCCATTGACCTTTAGTATTTTTCATCCAACCTAGAGTAACTACACCATGCTCTCTATCGTAACGAGCATTTCTTTGCTCAGGTTTTTCATTCAAGATGTAGTACTTACCTTCTTTTTTAACAGCTGTATTCCAAACTGTTTGGAAATGTTTAATCGCTTCATTTCTAACATTAGCATATGCTTCATCGTAAGCTGTCTTAGCTTTAGCAACTGCTAATTTGTATGGAGCTAAACGTACATCACGGTCATGAGCAAAATTTTCTGGAGCATTTTCTGCTTTACCATACTCTGCTAAAGTTTTGTTAAATTCTGCTTCAGCGTTTGCTAATTTTGCTTGAACTTCTTCAAGTTCTGCTTTCTTCACTTTGAGGTCTTCATTGTGAGCTGCGATATATTCATTAACTCTCTCAGCAGTAATAAATTCTGTTTGGCTGTTATAAACATCATACTTTCCACCATTCACTAATGGTTGATCGTATGCACCTGGAAGGTTAGCCCCACCATTAACGTCTGCTGAAACAGCTTGAACAGCACCAAATGCTGCAAGAGCGACTGCGCTTGTCAATAAAACTTTTTTCATCGTTTTATCTCCTTTGTTTTTCATTATATTATTTTTCGTAAGACTATCTTACTACCATACAGTATATAAATATTTGCAGGATTTGTCAAGAGTTTTCTTATGTTTTTTAAACTTTTTTCCTATTTCTTCGAAAAAAGGAGAAGAAAACTTATTCGCGCAAAAATTCCCCCTGAAATACTCTAGCTTCCAAGTTGACATTTCGCAACTACTCATCCCTCAGATGATATCTTTTATATCCAAACTATATAGATAGTTAGACAGAACTTACTTCCTTGGTATTATCTTACAAACCCTTGTAAAAGTCAAGTAAAAACGGCAAGTATTTGAATAACACTTGCCAGTTCATAAACTTTCTACTATATCATAGTAAAGCCTCAAACTCTGCGACAGTCATGCCCAACTGCTGGCTGGCAACTTCTGAACTCAGAAGACCTTGACGAACCATATCCAGGAAGGCAAAGAGTTTTCCTCGTTCAATCCCCTCAGTTCGACCACGCTCCAGTCCCTGTTCTAAACCTTGTTCAAGTCCCTCTGCTCGTCCACGCTCTAAACCTTTCTCCTCAGCTTGTTCCAAGGCATAGTCATGCGCTAACAAGGCTTGTTCTTCTCGCATACGTAGTTGACTAAACATTTTCCTGTCCTCCTCGGACCAGCTTTTATAGTCCAGCAGTTGATCTGCTTGGCTAATAGCTCGCTCAGGTTGCTGGGTAAAGGGTTTGTTCCCGAAAAACTCTAACCACGGCTTACGAACCTCGTCTTTGCTGGTTTCTCTGTATTTTTTTAGTTCCAAGAACGCCATCTTGACTAGATGGTTTTCTTGTCCATTGTTGCTGATCTTACAACAGCTCTTCAAACTCAGCGACGCTCATGCCTAACTGTTCACTCGCAACTTTAGGTGTTAGAAGACCTTGGCGGACTAGATTTGCTAACATAACAAAACCACCTTCCGCCCTAGCAGTTTCCAAGGCATAGTCATGCGCTAACAAGGCTTGTTCTTCGCGCATACGTAGTTGACTAAACATTTTCCTGTCCTCCTCGGACCAGCTCTTGTAGTCCAGCAGTTGGTCTGCCTGACTGATGGCTCGCTCAGGTTGCTGGGTAAAGGGTTTGTTCCCGAAAAACTCTAACCACGGTTTGCGAACCTTGTCTTTGCTGGTTTCTCTGTATTGTTTTAGTTCTTATTTGAGATGCTCTTTCAATAGTTCTTCAAACTCAGAGACAGTCATACCCAACTGTTGACTGGCAACTTCTGAACTCAGAAGACCTTGACGGACCATATCTAGGAAAGCAAAGAGTTTTCCTTCGACTTTCCCACGCTCTAGACCTTGTTCAACACCCTCTGCTCGTCCTCGTTCCAGTCCTTGTTCAATACCACGTTCTAAACCTTGTTTAATACCTTCTTCTCGACCACGCTCCAAGCCTTTTTCTTCAGCTTGCTCCAAGGCATAGTCCTGTGCTAACAAGGCTTGTTCTTCACGCATACGTAGTTGACTAAACATTTTCCTGTCCTCCTCGGACCAGCTCTTGTAGTCTAGCAGTTGGTCTGCCTGGCTGATGGCTCGCTCGGGGCGCTGGGTAAAGGGCTTATTCCCAAAAAACTCCAACCACGGTTTACGAACCTCATCTTTGCTGGTTTCTCTATACTTTTTTAATTCTAAGAAAGCCATTTTAACCAGATGGTTTTCTTGACCGTTATTTGTGATAGTTAAAACCTCACCTGTCGTATCCTCTCGCATGCTAAAGCTATGAAAAGCCAAGTCATCTGAGAAATAATTACTATCTACAATTGCGATAGCGTATACTGGTGCGATATACTTGTAACTCTGGTGAGTATCGCCTTCTCGATGACGAATTTTTTCTAGGTTTTGATTGACCTGACTGCACAAATAAGCCCACAGGCGATTGATGAAAAAATTCTGATGATGAACTTGGATTTCAATAATAACCTGTGTCCCATTGTCCAACTCCGCCAAGACATCTATGCTAGTGTAGAAATCTTGGGCTGAATAAGGCAGGGAAGGTAGTACATGAATATTGCTCCCCTCCAAAATCGTCACATTTGTTGCTGGTAAATCCAGCATATCGCGAATAAATTGACAAGTGATTTCCGGATTGCTGAAAATTTTCTTAGCAACCAAATCGTTGGTCGGGCTGATGCCCGGATGTCTTAAAGTCATCCTCTTCCTCCTTTTATTATACCACAGTTTTATACTCAATGAAAATCAAAGAGCAAACTAGGAAACTAGCCGCAGGTTGCTCAAAACACTGTTTTGAGGTTGTAGATAAGACTGACGAAGTCAATCACATATACGGCAAGGCGACGTTGACGTGGTTTGAATTTGATTTTCGAAGAGTATTAAATCTAGGTTTACTAGATTCACTGCTACTATCTATTTATTCGGAAAAGAGACGAAAAAACCTGAGAATTATCTCAGGCTTGGTCATTAAATCTTTTTCTCAATACTGAAAAGTGGAGAAAGTGGGCGTTTTTCATGGATACGCACGATAGCATCCCCTAAAAGATGAGCAATCGAAATCTGCTCAATCTTATCAATCAAACGCTCTTCTGGCAAGTAGATCGTATCTAAAACAACCAATTTCTTAATAGCTGATTTTTGAATATTGTCCATAGCAGGGCCAGAAAGAACTGGGTGCGTACAGCTTGCATAGACTTCAACAGCACCAGCTTCCGCAAGAGCATCTGCCGCATGACAAATCGTTCCAGCCGTATCAATCATATCATCAATCAAGATACAAGTCTTGCCTTCTACCTTACCGATGATGTTCATGACTTCACTAGTATTCATCTTATCAACGCTACGACGTTTGTCAATGATAGCAATAGATGTTTTCAAAAATTCTGCCAACTTACGAGCACGAGTCACCCCTCCATGGTCTGGGCTGACAACCACATAGTCAGAACCAACCATGCCACGACGCTCAAAATAATCTGCAATCAGAGGAGCTCCCATCAAGTGATCCACAGGAATATCAAAGAATCCTTGAATCTGCGCAGCATGCAAGTCGATTGTCAATAAACGATCCACCCCAGCTACTTCAAGCATATTTGCGACAAGTTTTGAAGTGATTGGCTCACGCGCTCTCGCCTTTCTATCCTGACGTGCATACCCATAGTAAGGCATGACAACATTGACAGATTCTGCACTCGCACGCTTCAAAGCATCTACCATAATCAAAATTTCAAGCAGATTGTCATTTACAGGCGAACTAGTTGATTGTAGGATAAAGACGTGTTTCCCACGGATTGATTCTTCAATGTTGACCTGAATCTCTCCATCTGAAAATTGGCGAACACTTGATTTCCCCAACTCTATCCCAATCTCCTGCGCCACACGTTCTGCCAATTCTTTATTAGAAGAAAGGGCAAACAGCTTTAAATCAGAAAAAGACATGATTTCCTCCGGTATATATGTATCGCTTGTGCTTTTCACAAGATTTTTCCATCTACCATTGTAGCGCTTTTTGCACTATTTTTCAATCAAAAATAAAAGAAGGGCACCATATTTGTACCCTTGCATCATTCTTTTGAAAAATATTCTAGCTCATCAACTCATTGTGCTTCTCAACAAAGCGATAAGCCTGATAAAAACCATAAAGAGTAATAGCCGTAACCACTGGAATCGCTAAGGGCAACTCTGTCTCCAACTCCACAAAAGGAGAGTTAAACAAGAAGTGAGTTCCCAAAGCTAAACCTAGGAAAATAAGCCCCTGTTTCTTGCCAACCTTCTGTCCTTTATAAGCGCTGTAAAGCAAGTAAACACCTACTACCGCCAAACCTGAAAAAGTCCAGTGAGAGGCAATTCCTGAGATGATGCGCTCTAAAATTCTCGAAATGGTAAAGTCAAATCCCTCTGGCAAATCCGTACGAATGTAGCCAATATCCTCAATCATTTGGAATCCCAAACCAGAAGCAATCCCAAGTAAAAACAAGTATTTTAATTTTCGCACAGGAATCAAAGCCAAAACAAAAACAAGTGGCAATAATTTCAACGGTTCTTCTACCAAAGGAGCCACAATAGCACTTTCAAAGGCATTTAAAAAGGCACTATCTGGAAAAAGAACACCCAGCAAATCATGGATATAGGTATTCGCAAAGCTAGATAACCAGCCTGAAAGGAACATCCCACCCAATAAAGATAAAATCAAAGCATTCTTTGGCAATTCCCATTTTTTCCCAATACGGAAAAGGAAATAAAGAGCTGGAATCATGTAAAAGAGAGCTAGAAAGATAGAAACTCCCATTAGTCCATATTCCGCAGCTGACATCGAACCATCCGTATAGTAGATGGTTTCATACTGCAAACCAATACAGAGCAATAAAATAAAAATAAATAAAATACTGTTTTTCTTCATACACTTTCTTTCTAAATGAAGTATTTACAATTCTACAACCGTCATACTTCCTGTATCCACATCGTAAATGGCACCAGAGATAATGACATCGTCTGGTATTAGGGGAGATTCGATAAGGAGTTGCATATCCTCTCGCACACTCTCCTCTATATCTTGGAAGGGCAAGAAATCCTGGTCTGACACATCGACACCTAGCTCCTCTTTCAGATACTCCTGAAAAGGACCATTTTCAAAGGTCTGAGCACCACAGTCTGTATGGTGCAGCACCACAATTTCTCTTGTCCCCATCTGTTGCTGGGAAATCACCAGCGAACGAATCATGTCCTCAGTCACTCGACCACCTGCATTCCGCAAGATATGAGCATCCCCAAGTGCCAAGCCCAGAGCTTGCGCAACGTGCAAACGTGAGTCCATACAGGTCACAATAGCCACTCTGGTTTTGGGTTTAAGTGGCAGATTTAACTGCCCATGTAGGGCAACATAAGCCTGATTGGCTTGCATAAACTGTTCAAAATACGACACGATTCCCTCCTTGAAAATTTGATAGTCAAATATTTCTCCTATCTTATCATTTTTAAGAGGATTTGTCACGGATTATGCAAAGACCTTTTTCAAAACTTCCTGAATCGTTGTCACTCCAATGACCTGAATTTCCTTGGGCGGAGTGATTCCTGTCAAGGAATTCTTAGGTACATAAATCTTAGTAAATCCAAGCTTAGCAGCTTCATTGATACGTTGCTCGATACGATTCACGCGCCGAATCTCTCCTGTCAAACCAAGTTCTCCTACAAAACATTCCTGAGGATTGGTAGGCTTGTCCTTGTAGCTCGAAGCAATGGCAACCGCAACTGCTAGGTCAATGGCAGGTTCATCCAATTTGACACCACCAGCAGATTTGAGATAGGCATCCTGATTTTGCAAGAGAAGCCCTGCCCGTTTTTCCAAAACAGCCATAATCAAACTCGCACGATTAAAATCAAGTCCTGTCGTTGTACGTTTGGCATTTCCAAACATAGTCGGTGTTACCAAAGCCTGAACCTCCGCCAAAATCGGACGCGTCCCTTCCATGGTCACAACGATTGATGAGCCAGTCGCCCCATCCAAACGCTCTTCTAGGAAAACTTGACTCGGATTGAGGACCTCAACCAGACCACCCGACTGCATCTCAAAAATCCCAATCTCATTAGTGGAGCCAAAACGGTTTTTGACCGCTCTCAAAATACGAAAAGTATGGTGACGCTCCCCTTCAAAGTAAAGCACCGTATCCACCATATGCTCCAACATACGAGGTCCAGCCAAGGTACCTTCCTTGGTCACATGCCCTACAATAAAGATGGCAATATTATTGGTTTTGGCCAGCTGCATGAGCTCAGCAGTCACCTCACGCACTTGAGAAACAGACCCCTGCACCCCTGAAATCTCAGGAGACATAATAGTCTGGATGGAGTCAATAATGAGAAAGTCTGGTTGGATACGCTCCACCTCAGCACGAACACTCTGCATATTGGTCTCTGCATAGAGATAAAATTCGCTATCAATATCACCCAAGCGCTCTGCTCGTAGCTTAATCTGCTGGGCAGACTCCTCCCCACTGACGTAGAGAACAGTCCCCACTTGAGACAGCTGGGTTGAGACTTGTAGGAGAAGGGTTGATTTCCCAATCCCAGGATCCCCACCGATGAGGACAAGACTTCCTGGTACCACTCCGCCTCCAAGTACACGGTTGAATTCCTCCATCTCCGTCTTGGTTCGATTGACGTTGATAGAAGTCACCTCAGCCAGTTTCATGGGCTTGGTTTTCTCACCTGTCAAGGACACACGCGCATTCTTGACCTCGGCAACCTCAACCTCTTCTACAAAAGAAGACCAAGACCCACAGTTGGGACAACGACCCAGATATTTAGGGGAATTATACCCACAATTTTGACATACAAATGTCGCTTTTTTCTTTGCGATGATAAACCTCTTTCTATATCTCTATCTCACACTCAATTACTTGGCAAAAATCAATCTTCTCATTTGGCACAAACTGACGCATAAGCATGTTGTGAGTTACCACTATCACGGTCTGGTAATCTCGATACTTAGCCATACATTCTAGAAAACGAGATTTCATTTCCGTAGCTGTCTCATATTGAATAGGACTATTAGGAAGTAACTCCCCCTTATTTTCTAGAAACATAGTACGAGCTTTTTCAAAATTATCTGTGCCACTTTTATAGACCTGCCATTCATGCAATAATGGCTCCACTCTTAAAGGAAGTCCCGTAGCACAAACCACATAAGAAGCCGTTTCTAAAGCTCTTGTGACTGCAGAAGACACCAGGATATCAGCTGAGCCAAACAAAGGATTTTTGCAAAGTTCCTGAGCTTGCTGCCGTCCCTTCTCAGACAAGGGTGCCAAATCTATCCCAAATCCCGTATAAGAACGCTCCTCTAACTCACGATAATCTGGTTCTCCATGACGTACAAAGATAATCTTCATTCTAGTGCCCAGTCGATCCAAATCCACCAGTTCGCACGCCATCAGCCGCATCTCCATCTGCAATTAAGAAAGGAGCAAATACAGCCTGAACCACACGTTCCCCAACTTCAAGAACAACCTCTTGGTCTGTAATATTCTTCATCTGAGCAAAAATATGTCCCTCATTCCCAGGATTTCCATAATAATCCCCATCAATGACCCCAACCGAGTTAATTAAAACCAAGCCCTTCTTACGAGGATTTGAAGAGCGATCATAGAGATAGAGAACCTCAGTTGGCTGCATATAAGCCTTAACCCCTGTCGGAACCAAGACAATCTCTCCTGGAGCAATAACCGTACGCACAGCAACCTTTAAGTCGTAACCAGCCGCATGCGCTGTCTCACGCTTTGGCAATAAATTTTCATCTGTAAAAGTCGAAACCAATTCAAAACCACGAATTTTCATCATATTCTCTTTTCTATTATCATTTATTCTAGATTATTCTATCTTATTTATTCGGAAAAAGCACGAAAAAAAGAGCACACAATTCAAATCGCTTAGGGCTGCTGGATTCCTCCCCTGACCCGCTTCACGCAGAACTGTTGCTCCACTATTTATTATATCACATTCCTATTCATTTTAAAAGAAAAATTATTTTTTCCGTCTATTTCTAAAAAAGTCCTGCATAATAGCTGCACATTCATATTCCAAAATTCCCGTTTCAACCTCCACACGATGGTTGAGACGCTCATCTTTCAAGATATCATACAAACTTCCAGCAGCGCCAAATTTCTGGTTTTTAGCCCCATAGACCACGTTTGGAATACGGGCGAGTCCAATCGCCCCACTACACATGACACACGGCTCAATGGTCACAAAAAGCGTGCAATCCAGCAAGCGCCAACTCTCCTCACTCAGGTTCGCATTCTCTATAGCCATAATCTCCGCGTGCATAACCGCTCGCTGCAATTCCTCACGTGCATTATGCCCACGACCAATGATTTCTCCGTCCTTGACAATCACACAACCAATTGGAATTTCATCGTGTTCAAGAGCAATCTCAGCCTCTCTCAAAGCCTCCCTCATAAAGACTTCTTTTTCTTCAAGCGTATAATTCATCAATTTCCCTTTTCCTACTTGTCAGTTTTATTATTATATCATGAATCCCAACACAAAAAAAGCCACCGAATGCGGTGACTCTATAGGGAGATTATTATGAAAAAGAAAAGTTTAGGATATTTGTTACAACAAGTTAGGAGGTCTTCTTGTAACTGTCTATAGTATACCCGACCTATCTTAAACAAATCTTAAAAATCTCTTAGGACCAAACACTTTCTAAAATATTTGTTTGTTCACGACCAGGACCTACTGAGAAAGTAGAAATACGAACGCCAACCAATTCGCTCACACGACGAACATAGTTACGCGCATTCTCAGGAAGATCCTCCAAATTACGAACTCCAGTGATATCTTCTGACCAACCTGGTAACTCTTCATAGATAGGCTTGCAACGTTTCAATTGCTCAAGACTAGCTGGATAGTAGTCAATACGTTGACCATCAAGATCATAAGCCACACAGATTTTTACTGTATCTAAACCACTCAAAACATCAATAGAGTTCAATGAAAGGTTAGTAATACCAGAAACGCGACGGCTATGACGCATGACAACTGAGTCAAACCAACCCACACGACGTGGACGACCAGTTGTTGTACCATATTCATGACCGACTTCGCGGATACGTTCTCCCACTTCATCAAACAACTCAGTTGGGAAAGGACCGTCTCCTACACGACTCGTATAGGCTTTACATACACCTACAACCTTGTCAATCTTACTTGGACCAACGCCAGAACCAATTGTCACCCCACCAGCTACAGGGTTTGATGACGTAACAAATGGATATGTACCCTGGTCGATATCTAGCATAACACCTTGTGCACCTTCAAAAAGCACACGTTTACCATTATCAAGCGCATCATTCAAAATAACAGATGTATCGGTCACATATTTCTTGATTTGTTGACCATATTCGTAATATTCTTCAAAAATATCATCAAAAGCAATAGCTTTACTATCATACAATTTTTCAAAGAGACGATTCTTTTCAGCAAGGTTACGTTCTAAACGCTCACGGAAAATGTCTTTATCCAAAAGATCAGCAATACGAATTCCCACACGAGCAGCCTTGTCCATATAAGCTGGACCAATTCCCTTGATTGTAGTACCAATCTTATTGTCGCCCTTAGCTTCTTCTTGCAAACGATCCAACTCGATATGATAAGGTAAAATAACATGCGCACGATCAGAAATACGCAAGTTATCAGTTGTCACACCTTCCTCATGAAGATAGCTCAACTCTTTTACAAGAGATTTAGGATTTACAACCATTCCATTCCCAATGACAGAGATTTTTTCAGGGAAGAAAATCCCAGAGGGAATCAAGTGCAACTTAAATTTCTTACCATCAATCACAATCGTGTGACCAGCATTATCACCACCTTGGTAACGTGCAATCACTTCTGCATTCGCTGAAAGGAAGTCTGTAATCTTCCCTTTACCTTCATCACCCCATTGGGTACCTACAACAACAACTGAAGTCATAATCTTGTCTGAGCCCTCAGGCTCTTCCTTTCTCACATACATGGCAGGACTCTCACCCGCAATTATATCTTACAATTTATTATAAGAAAAAATCGCCTTTTTATCAAGAAGAAACAATAGAAAGATTTGCTATTTCCAACTATTAAAAAATGATTTAGAAAAATTACCAGCTATTTATTGTTATATTGCCATAAAAAAGTAAGTTTGTTCGGAAATTTACTAAAATTACCTCAACAAGAAATAAAACCCCGATTCATTATCATCTTTTCAAGATACAAACGATAGGCAACACGATAATGGTAAACAATAAAATCTCGACGACATCCGATGCTATATCGAACTAAATAATAAATCAAAAATTTAAAATGAAAATCTTCCCAATCCCAACTATTATCAAAGAAAGTAGCATACTCTTCTTCGATACTGTCATAGAAATCAGTCATCTGATCATAAATACTTTGTAGCATAAGCATACACTCCTTTACTTTTTATGATCTTATTCTAACAAAAAAATTTAATTAATCATTAATAATTCCTGAATTGTTAAAATACCAACCTCAACAAGATAAAAAATAGAAAAAGTTGACAGAATAGAAATAAATTTACTACCTAAATTAGACTATGATAAAAACCTTATTGACTGCGTTAAATACTAAAAGAAACTGAGAAAAAAATCTTAAAATAAGAAAAACGCATATTATCAGATATTCAAATCTATGTAATTTTGCATTATCTATAATAGCTGATGGTATGCTTAATGTTTGTATAATCGCTTAGTTTAAAATGCGCATGTTATAATAAAGCTATGCATATCTAGTAGATTGGAATAAGAGATGAACAAATCGATTAGGAAAGTCAAATTAATTTCTAGAAATATTTTTAGCAGTTGTAACATACTATTCTAGTTCCAATCTACTATATTGACGAAACGGGAATCGCCCCCTACCTCTATCGTCCTTATGATGCACGGACTCCTAGAGAGTAGAAAGTATATGAAAATATTATCGGACGGCGTTTTGAGCGGACTTCAATTGTTTCAAGAAAAGTAGAGAGAGAGTTTATAGTTCCTATTTGTAAAGTGGTTCAAAATGCAACTCCTACCTACTTTGAAGAGACTTCATATTACAACACCAAATTAGAAGCGACTAATAATCTCATTAATCTTATCAAACGAAATGCCTTTGGATTTCGGAACTTTGACAACTTCAAAAAACGGATTTTTATCGCTCTGAATATCAAAAAAGAAAGGACGAAATTTGTCCTTTCTATATCTTATCTTTTCTTCAACCCACTATAGTTGACAAAGAGCCACAAAAAAAGAGGTCGAAACCTCCTTTAATTAACTACTCCGCCAGTAGGACTCGAACCTACGACATCATGATTAACAGTCATGCGCTACTACCAACTGAGCTATGGCGGAATAAAGCTAAGCGACTTCCATATCTCACAGGGGGCAACCCCCAACTACTTCCGGCGTTCTAGGGCTTAACTTCTGTGTTCG
>CAJNBS010000003.1 GCA_905221065.1 bacterium | reverse complement strand
GAAGAAGTAACAGCAGGTAAGAATGGAGAAACTGTTAAGACAACTACTTATGAACTAAATCCAACAACAGGTGAAGTAACTGCAAATGAGCCAACAAGTACAACAACAAACCCTGTAACAAGAGTTGTAAAACGTGGTACACAACCGAAAGTAGAGAAAACACCAATTCCATTTGAAACTCGTTATGAACTTGACAATTCAATTCCAGAAGGGGAAGAAAGGGAAGTAACAGCAGGTGTTAATGGAGAAACTGTTAAGACAACTACTTATGAACTAAATCCAACGACAGGTGAAGTGACTGCAAATGAACCAAAAACAGCAACAACAAATCCAGTTACACGTGTTGTAAAACGTGGTACTCAACCAAAAGTAGAGAAAACACCAATTCCATTTGAAACAACTTACGAACGTGATGATTCAGTTCCAGAAGGAACAGAAGAAGAAGTAACAGCAGGTAAGAATGGAGAAACTGTTAAGACAACTACTTATGAACTAAACCCAACAACAGGTGAAGTAACTGCAAATGAGCCAACAAGTACAACAACAAACCCTGTAACAAGAGTTGTAAAACGTGGTACACAACCGAAAGTAGAGAAAACACCAAT
Source organism: bacterium (assembly GCA_905221065.1). Classification (GTDB taxonomy): domain Bacteria; phylum Bacillota; class Bacilli; order Lactobacillales; family Streptococcaceae; genus Streptococcus. The sequence goes on along the minus strand of CAJNBS010000003.1, from coordinate 141,648 downwards.
TCCATTTGAAACTCGTTACGAACTTGACAATTCAATTCCAGAAGGGGAAGAAAGGGAAGTAACAGCAGGTGTCAATGGAGAAACTGTTAAGACAACTACTTATGAACTAAACCCAACAACAGGTGAAGTAACAGCAAATGAACCAACAAGTGTTACAACAAACGCAGTAACTCGTGTTGTAAAACGTGGTACTCAACCGAAAGTAGAAGAAAAACCAACTGACAAACCAACAGAAGGTACACCAAGTGGTGACAAACCAACAGAAGGTACACCAAGTGGCGACAAACCAACAGAAGGTACACCAAGTGGTGACAAACCAGCAGAAGGTACACCAAGTGGCGACAAACCAGCAGAAGGTACACCAAGTGGCGACAAACCAGCAGAAGGTACACCAAGTGGCGACAAACCAACAGAAGGTACACCAAGTGGTGACAAACCAGCAGATAAACCGGAAAAAGAATCTGGAACAGAAGACCAACCAGATCTTAAGGTAGCTCCGCCGACTATCGCTATTATTGAAGAACCAAATAAAGCAAGTATCGAGGTCAAAGCACCTAAAAAAGATGCGGATACAGTCAAAATCACTTATCCTAAGAGTGATGGCTCTGGTGAGGAAGTTCTAACTCTTACGAAGCAAACTAATGGAGAATGGACTTTAGACAAACAACCTGAAAATGTCAAACTAGATAAGAAAACAGGTACTGTAACCATTCCACGAGAGTCAGTTGTCAATAAAGAAAAAGTCCAAGCTCAATCCAAACATAAAACGAGTGATTATACACCGTTTGTATACGCCGCTTTATCGATTGAATCAGCAAACCCAGAGCATCCAGTAACTCTATGGGTAGATACAGCAGGTAAGGAGCTTAAGGACAAAGTAGTTGGCAAGAAAGAACTTGCTGGCGAGATTGCAGGCTACAAGTGGCTATCTAGTCGCTTAGAAGAAGGCATTTTGACGCATACATTTGAGAAAATAGCGAATGGAACTCCAATTTTACCAGAAAGCCCAACTAGTCAACCAAGTATTCCATTAAGTTCGCCATCAACTTCAACGCCAGAAAAACCAAACAAAGCTGAAACTCCAGCGGTTCGTACAGTATGGCGCGATGAAAATGGAAAAGACTTGAAAGTTCCATCAGTTGATAAGCAAGAAGCTGGTGAGGTTGAAGGCTATGAATTTGTTGAGAGTCATCGTGAGGGAGATGACTTGACAGTTCATGTGTTTAGAACCAAGCAAGCTCAAACTCCAAGTCCAGAACAAGCTCCAAGCCCAGCACCATCTAAAGTTTCAGAACAAAAAGGTGAGGCAGTGGCTACAGCTACATCAGAAAAGACAGTAGATAGTGCAACATCTACAAAAACATCTGATAAAGCAGAATTACCAAACACAGGTACAGAAGCGAATGCTAGCTTAGCTAGCGCTGGTATCATGACCTTGTTAGCTGGTCTAGGACTAGGCTTCTTCAAGAAGAAAGAAGATGAAAAATAAAGCTCTTTATCAACTGTAGCAGGTTGAGAAAAGCTAAGACTAAGAAGAGGCTGAGAAAAAAGCCTCTCAAATCAGAAAAACGCATAGTATCAGGTATTGAAAAACTTGAGACTATGCGTTTTATTGTGGGAAGATTTACTTCATTTTCTCCGGAAGTTGAGTTTTGGCCCAGTCTCTTTAAATTATATGTTATCTTAAATTCAGAATAGAACATTATAACTTATAAAACATTGCTAGAAATTGATTCGACTTTACTATCCTATTTGTTCAGAGTTTATTTCATTTTGCTATAAAGTTTGAGATTTCTTTTGTTTTTTCTACTCTTTTTCCGAATAAATAGATAGAAGCATCAAATCTAGTAAATTAGATTAAAAAATGTGCTATAATGAAAGGAGAGCAAATATGACTGTACGTCATCCGGGCATCAGCCCAACTAATGACTTGGTTGCTAAGAAAATTTTCAGCAATCCAGAGATCACTTGTCAATTTATTCGCGATATGCTGGACTTGCCAGCCAAAAATGTAACTATTTTGGAGGGAAGTAATATTCATGTCTTGCCTTCTATGCCGTACTCGGCGCAGGATTTCTATACCAGTATAGACGTCTTGGCGGAGTTGGATAATGGAACTCAAGTAATTATTGAGATTCAAGTGCATCATCAAAATTTTTTCATCAATCGTTTGTGGGCTTACCTGTGTAGTCAGGTTAATCAAAACCTAGAAAAAATTCGTCAACGAGAAGGTGATACTCATCAGAGTTATAAGCATATTGCACCAGTATATGCTATCGCAATTGTGGATAGCAATTATTTCTCAGATGACCTGGCTTTTCATAGCTTTAGTATGCGAGAGGACACGACAGGTGAGGTCTTAACTATCACAAACAATGGACAAGAAAACCATCTGGTTAAGATGGCGTTCTTGGAATTGAAAAAATACAGAGAAACCAGCAAAGATGAGGTGCGCAAACCGTGGTTAGAGTTTTTTGGGAACAAACCCTTTACCCAGCAACCCGAACGAGCCATCAGCCAAGCAGACCAACTGCTGGACTATAAAAGCTGGTCCGAGGAGGACAGGAAAATGTTTAGTGAACAACGCAGGCGTGAAGAACAAGCCTTGTTAGCACAGGACTATGCCTTGGAAACAGCTAGAGCAGAAGGTATTGAACAAGGAATCGAAAAAGGTTTAGAGCAAGGTCTTGAGCGTGGGCGAGCTGAGGGAATTGAACAAGGTCTAGAGCGTGGGAAAGTTGAAGGTGGTTTCGCGATGTTAGCAAATCTAGTACGTCAAGGTCTTCTGACTTCGGAGGTAGCTAGTCAGCAGTTGGGTATGTCAGTATCTGAGTTTGAGGCGCTATTGTAAACGAGTAAAAATGTTTTATCAGCTATCTTGCAAAATAAATAGAGTTTCTAATCCAAAGATTTTTGAATACTGAGAATAAGCAGAGCCGATTTTTCTAGGATATTTGGGTTAATACTTACCATTATCTTGAATGCCTTAGGGAAACATGCTATACTGTTTGTATGATTATTTTACAAGCTAATAAAATTGAACGTTCTTTTGCAGGAGAGGTTCTTTTTGATAATATCAACCTGCAGGTTGATGAACGAGACCGGATTGCCCTCGTTGGGAAAAACGGGGCGGGTAAGTCTACTCTTTTGAAGATTTTGGTTGGAGAAGAGGAACAAACTAGTGGAGAAATCAATAAGAAAAAAGATATTTCTCTGTCTTACCTAGCCCAAGATAGCCGTTTTGAGTCTGAAAATACCATCTACGATGAAATGCTTCATGTCTTTGATGACTTGCGTCAAACTGAGAAACAACTTCGTCAGATGGAATTGGAGATGGGTGAAAAATCTGGTGAGGATTTGGATAAACTGATGTCAGATTACGATCGCTTATCTGAGAATTTTCGTCAAGCAGGCGGCTTTACCTATGAAGCTGATATCCGTGCTATTTTGAATGGATTCAAGTTTGACGAATCTATGTGGCAGATGAAAATAGCTGAACTTTCTGGTGGTCAAAATACTCGTTTGGCACTTGCTAAAATGCTTCTTGAAAAGCCCAATCTCTTGGTCTTGGACGAGCCAACCAACCACTTGGATATCGAAACTATTGCCTGGCTAGAGAATTACTTGGTAAACTATAGCGGTGCCCTCATTATCGTCAGCCACGACCGTTATTTCTTGGATAAGGTTGCGACGATTACGCTGGATTTGACCAAGCATTCCTTGGATCGCTATGTGGGTAACTACTCTCGTTTTGTCGAGCTGAAGGAGCAAAAACTAGCTACTGAGGCAAAAAACTATGAAAAGCAACAGAAGGAAATCGCTGCTCTGGAAGACTTTGTCAATCGCAATCTAGTCCGAGCTTCAACTACCAAACGTGCTCAATCTCGACGCAAACAACTGGAAAAAATGGAGCGTTTGGACAAGCCGGAAGCTGGTAAGAAAGCAGCTAACATGACCTTCCAGTCTGAAAAAACGTCGGGAAATGTCGTTTTGACTGTTGAAAATGCGGCTATTGGCTATGATGGGGAAATATTGTCAGAGCCTATCAACTTAGACCTTCGTAAGATGAATGCTGTCGCTATCGTCGGTCCCAATGGTATTGGAAAATCAACCTTTATCAAATCTATTGTGGATCAGATTCCTTTTATCAAGGGAGAGAAGCGATTTGGCGCTAATGTGGAGGTGGGTTACTATGACCAAACCCAAAGCAAGCTAACATCAAGTAATACGGTCCTTGATGAACTCTGGAATGATTTCAAACTGACTCCTGAAGTTGAAATTCGTAACCGTCTAGGTGCCTTTCTTTTCTCAGGAGATGATGTTAAAAAATCAGTTGGCATGCTGTCTGGGGGCGAGAAAGCTCGTTTGCTTTTGGCTAAATTGTCTATGGAAAACAACAACTTCCTGATTCTGGATGAGCCGACCAACCACTTGGATATTGATAGCAAGGAAGTGTTGGAAAATGCCTTGATTGATTTTGATGGTACCTTGCTCTTTGTCAGCCACGACCGTTACTTTATCAATCGTGTGGCAACTCATGTTTTAGAATTATCTGAAAATGGTTCGACTCTCTATCTTGGAGATTACGACTACTATGTTGAGAAGAAAGCAGAAGTAGAAATGAGTCTGGCAGAGGAGGTTTCAACAAGCAATCAAGCAAAAGAAACAAGCCCAGTCAATGACTATCAAGCTCAGAAAGAAAATCAAAAAGAAGTTCGCAAACTCATGCGACAAATTGAAAGTCTAGAAACTGAAATCGAAGAGTTAGAAAGTCAAAGCCAAGCCATTTCTGAACAAATGTTGGAAACAAACGATGCCGACAAACTCATGGAATTGCAGGCTGAACTGGACAAAATCAGCCACCGTCAGGAAGAAGCTATGCTTGAGTGGGAAGAATTATCAGAGCAGGTGTGAAAACATTTCTTTCCTACAATACAAACTTGTCATTTTTTCCTCCCTTCTCGTTTGTGAGGAGGGCTTAGTTTATGGTAAAATGGTTTTATGAATAAAAGAATGAATGAGTTAGTCGCCTTGCTCAATCGCTATGCGAACGAGTACTATACCAGCGATAATCCGTCGGTTTCAGATAGTGAGTATGACCGCCTTTACCGTGAGTTGGTTGAGTTGGAGGCTGCCTATCCAGATCAAGTATTAGCAGACAGTCCGACCCATCGTGTTGGTGGCAAGGTTTTAGATGGTTTTGAAAAATACAGTCATCAGTATCCTCTTTATAGTTTGCAGGATGCTTTTTCACGTGAGGAGCTTGATGCTTTTGATGCGCGTGTTCGTAAGGAAGTGGCTCATCCAACCTATATTTGTGAGCTGAAAATCGATGGCTTATCTATCTCGCTGACTTATGAAAAGGGGATTTTAGTTGCCGGTGCAACGCGTGGAGATGGTTCTATTGGGGAGAACATCACAGAAAATCTTAAGCGCGTTAAGGACATTCCTTTGACCTTGCCAGAAGAGCTAGATATCACAGTTCGTGGGGAATGTTACATGCCACGCGCTTCTTTTGACCAGGTTAATCAAACTCGCCAAGAAAATGGAGAGCCTGAATTTGCCAATCCTCGTAATGCGGCAGCAGGCACACTGCGTCAGCTGGATACAGCAGTAGTTGCCAAGCGCAATCTTGCCACTTTCCTCTATCAAGAAGCTAGCCCTTCAACTCGTGATAGTCAAGAAAAGGTTTTGAAGCATCTTGAACAACTTGGTTTTGTAGTCAATTCTAAACGAATTCTGGCTGAAAGCATGGATGAGATTTGGAATTTTATCCAAGAAGTAGGACAGGAACGAGATAATCTGCCTTATGATATCGATGGGGTGGTGATCAAGGTCAATGATCTAGCAGGCCAAGAAGAGCTTGGCTTTACCGTTAAGGCTCCCAAGTGGGCAGTAGCCTATAAGTTCCCTGCTGAGGAAAAAGAAGCCCAACTCCTTTCAGTTGACTGGACAGTTGGCCGTACTGGTGTTGTGACCCCAACTGCCAATCTGACTCCTGTTCAGCTTGCTGGTACAACTGTTAGCCGTGCGACCCTGCACAATGTAGATTATATTGCTGAAAAAGATATCCGCAAGGACGATACGGTTATCGTCTATAAGGCAGGAGATATCATTCCTGCTGTCTTGCGTGTGGTAGAGTCCAAACGGATTTCTGAAGAGAAACTAGATATCCCTACAAACTGCCCAAGTTGTGACTCTGACTTGTTGCACTTTGAAGATGAAGTTGCTTTGCGTTGTATCAATCCGCGTTGTCCTGCCCAAATCATGGAAGGCTTGATTCACTTTGCCTCTCGAGATGCCATGAATATTACAGGTCTTGGTCCTTCAGTAGTTGAAAAACTCTTTGCTGCCAATCTTGTCAAGGATGTGGCGGATATTTACCGCTTGAAAGAAGACGATTTCCTCCTTTTAGAGGGAGTTAAGGAAAAGTCTGCTGCTAAACTTTATCAGGCCATCCAGGCTTCCAAGGAAAATTCGGCTGAAAAGCTCTTGTTTGGTCTTGGCATTCGTCATGTCGGCAGTAAGGCCAGTCAGCTTTTACTTCAACATTTTCACTCGATTGAAAATCTGGCTCAGGCAGATCCAGAGGAAGTGGCTAGTATTGAAAGTCTTGGTGGTGTGATTGCCAAAAGTCTTCAGACTTATTTTGCGACAGAAGGTTCTGAAATTCTGCTTAGAGAATTGAAAGAAGCTGGGATCAATCTGGACTATAAAGGACAGACAGTAGTTGCGGATGCAGCCTTGTCAGGTTTGACCGTTGTATTGACTGGAAAATTGGAACGTCTCAAGCGCTCAGAAGCTAAAAATAAACTTGAAAGTCTAGGTGCCAAGGTGACAGGCAGTGTTTCTAAAAAGACCGATCTCGTCGTTGCAGGAGCAGATGCTGGAAGTAAACTTCAAAAAGCACAGGAACTCGGTATTGAAGTTCGAGATGAAGCTTGGCTAGAAAGTTTGTAACAATGACAGAAGAAAGAAAACGTGCGCGTTTAATTTATAACCCAACCTCAGGGCAGGAAATTATCAAGAAAAATATAGCAGAAGTGCTGGATGTTTTGGAAGATATTGGCTATGAAACCAGTGCCTTTCAAACGACTCCAGAACCTCTTTCAGCACAAAAAGAAGCTGAGAGAGCAGCCAAAGCTGGTTTTGATTTGATTATTGCTGCAGGTGGTGATGGAACAATTAATGAAGTGGTCAATGGGGTTGCCTCGCTCGACAAGAGGCCTCGGCTTGCCATCATCCCAACAGGGACGACTAATGATTATGCGCGTGCCCTAAAAATTCCAATGGGGGATCCTGTTGCGGCTGCTCAGATTATTGCTAAAAATGAGACCATTCATATGGATATTGGACGAGCTTTTGGCGATAAATATTTTATTAATATTGCCGCTGCAGGTACTCTGACCGAATTGACTTACAGTGTTCCAAGTGAAGTCAAGACGCGTCTTGGTTATTTTGCCTATGTTGCTAAAGGCATTGAAATGTTCCCTAAGACCAAGGTTCGTCCAGTGAGAATCACACATGATCAGGGTGTCTTTGAAGGAGAGGTGTCCTTGATTTTTGTTGCCTTGACCAATTCCATTGGAGGATTTGAGCAGTTAGCGCCTGATACCAAGTTAGACGATGGCAATTTTACTCTGATTTTGGTCAAGACAGACAAGCTATTTGATATGTTGGGCTTATTGATACAGGCCATTAATGGTGGTCAGCATGTCTCAGATGTCAATATCGAATACCTCAAAACGAGCAAACTACGTTTAGAAGTTTTAGATGACCAAGAACCATTTATGCTGAACCTAGATGGGGAATATGGAGGAGATACCCCAGTTGAACTTCAAGTCTGCCATCATCACATCGAATTTTTTGTCAATCGAGACGAGATTGGTCAAGAATTTATTAGTGAAACAGAAACAAATTAAAAAAAGGAAAAATAAAAATGTATAACTACCCTATGCGCATTCATTACCATCGCAAGAATGGAGAATACGACACTTGCTCTTTTGTAAAGAGTAAGGATCAACGAATTGATTTACTGACTTATAAAGAGGATTATTTTGGTGCTTTATTTAGTTTTGAACACCCAAGTGTTCATCCCTTAGAAAGCTTGAATTTTGTGGTTCATACTGGCCAAACTAGTAAAGAGTATGCTATCCGTTTTAATCACTATCCTCTTTTAACAGAGGTCTGGATTTTAGAAGGGGATGATAGGATTTATTACTCTGAAAATCCTGCGATTGCCAGTCCTTTCTATAAAAATCAAAATCCTTTTGCCTTTGACAAGGCTATCAATAGTGCTAGTTTCGACCACCACTGGGGCTACCAAGGTGAATTGGGTTGCCGTGTAGAGGACAATCAGGCTCATTTTGCTCTTTGGGCTCCAACAGCGACAGAAGTGCAGGTTGTTGTTTATGAATCTTCTACTAATGATGCACCTGTTTGGAAGACTTTTGATATGGAGCGAGGCAATAGCTACTCTTATAACCATAAGGACAATACTATTGGTGTCTGGAGTTTGGATGTTGAGGAAGATTTGACTGGTAAGGCTTATCAGTATCAAGTCCAATTCCCTCATCACCAAACACTGACACGCGATCCTTACACCATTGCGACCAGTCCTGATGGCAAACGTTCAGCTATTTTGAGTCATGAAGAAAAGCAAGTTGAAAACTTCGAGGTCAAGCATGGTTCTGAGGCTACTTGGCGTTTGACAAATCCATGTAAGGCAGTCATCTGTGAAATGCATATTCGTGATTTGACCAAATCACCGACTTCAGGTGTGGATGAACATCTTCGAGGAACTTTCTTGGGTGCTGCTCAGACTGGGACGGTTAACCAGTACGGCCAAGCAACTGCTTTTGATTACATCAAGAAGATAGGCTACAATTATGTTCAGTTGCAACCAATTGCAGACCGTCACAAAGAGTATGATGCGGATGGGAATGTAACCTATAATTGGGGGTATGATCCACAAAACTACAACGCACCAGAAACCAGCCTTTCAACCAATCCAGATGATCCAGCTCAGGTCATTCGTGATTTAAAAACTATGGTTCAAGCCTATCACGATGCGGGTATTGGTGTCATTATGGACGTGGTTTATAACCATACTTTCTCAGTTGTTGATGCACCTTTCCAAACAACTGTCCCTGACTATTATTATCGTATGAATCCAGACGGTACTTTCCAGAATGGAACGGGTGTTGGGAATGAAACAGCCAGCGAACATGAAATGTTCCGCAAGTATATGATTGATTCGCTTCTATACTGGGTGCAAGAATATAATATTGACGGTTTCCGTTTTGACTTGATGGGGATTCATGATGTCAAGACCATGCAGATGATTCGTCAGAGCTTGGATGAAATCGACCCTAACATTATCCTCTATGGAGAAGGATGGGATATGGGAACAGGTCTTGCCCCTTATGATAAGGCTAAGAAAGACAATGCCTACCAGATGCCAAATATCGGTTTCTTTAATGACAATCAGCGCGATGCTGTCAAAGGTGGAGAAGTCTACGGTGCTATCAAGTCAGGTTTTGTCAGTGGTGCTGCGACAGAACCAATTCTTGCCAAAGCAATTCTAGGCAGTCGTGAATTAGGAACCTATACACATCCAAATCAAGTACTTAACTACGTGGAAGCCCATGACAATTACAATCTTCACGATTTATTGGCGACCCTTCATCCAGACCAAAGTTCCGAGCAAATCATGCGTAAGGTTGAGACAGCCACAGCCATGAATCTGCTCATGCAGGGGATGGCATTTATGGAAATCGGTCAAGAATTTGGTCGTACCAAACTGGTTGCGACTGGTGAAAATGGTGAGTTGACTCATGATGATAGAGAGCGTGCTATGAATAGCTATAACGCTCCAGACAGTGTGAACCAAGTGAACTGGGACTTGATCAATGAGCGTCAAGATAGTATTGAATTTATCCGTCAAATGATTCGATTGAAGACAGAAACCTGTGCCTTTTCTTACCCTACTTATGATGAAATTTACCATCATGTTTTTGTTCATTCCGCTCATGAACATAGTGGTTGGATTGTCTATGAGATTCATGGAGAGGATCACCTATTGGTAGTCTTTAATGCTAAAGGGAAGCCCTTCCAGTTTAAAAATGCTGGAAATCTAGAACTCTTGGTGACCAATAGCCATTTAGATGATAAAGATATGGTTGGTGGCGTTAGTGCCAGCGTCTATAAAGTTTTGTAGAAAAGATTTGATAGGAAGTAAATGAAAGCAAGGAGATAAAATGGAAAAGTAAAACGAATTTACGTATCATTGATTTTAGCTTTAATGTCAGTTATATTAATTGGATGTTCAATAAAAAGTGATAACGGAACCTATACTTATGAACCCTCTACAGAGGAAGTTTCTAAATTAGCAGAAAATCAAGGAGATTTTGCTACAACTTTTGGATCAGTATTGGGGGAAAGTGTTAAATTATCGGTTTCAATCACAATTAATGATGATAAAGGAAATATAAAAATTTCAAGTACAATAATGGGATTTAAGAACGATCAAAACTACGATGTTAAAGTAGATCAATCTAAAAAAGTAATGACCCCAGTAGGAGGAGGCACTGAGGTACCTTATAAGATTTCGGGTGATAATTTAACTTTTGATATCTCAAAAGTTGATAGCAAAGATGTCTCAAATCTAAAAGTTATTGAAAATGCTATTTTTAAACGTCAAAAATAGGCCTTATATTTCTTCGGTCATAATCTAATAATCATCTTTGTTGTGATATAAGTGGAGATTATAGGAATCGAAAGATAGAGCTGTTTTTTATGTTTAAAATATTGAAAAAGGTTTAGTTCGTCTAATCCTTTTCTTTTTGTACTTATACTCTTCGAAAATCTCTTCAAACCACGTCAGCTCTATCTGCGCAGTGCTTTGAGCAACCTACGGCTAGCTTCCTAGTTTGCTCTTTGATTCTCATTGAGTATTACTGCTTAACAAGAGAGTTCAAATAGTTTGAAAAATCAAGCTTGTGAAAAAAATCTCAAAAATATTGTAAAAAGGGTTGTAATTTTCTGAAAATTTGGTAAAATATATCTTAATCATTTTCAGGAGGACGAGAATTTGACAAGATATCAGAATTTAGTAAATGGAGAATGGAAATCATCTGAAAAAGAAATTACGATTTATTCACCGATCAATCAAGAAGAATTAGGGACAGTACCCGCTATGAGTCAGGCAGAAGTAGATGAGGCTATGCAAGCTGCGCGTGCAGCTCTCCCTGCATGGCGTGATTTAGCACCAGTTGAGCGTGCAGCCTATTTGCATAAGACAGCAGCTATTTTGGAACGTGATAAAGAAAAAATTGGTACAATTCTTGCCAAAGAGGTTGCTAAAGGGATTAAAGCAGCCATTGGAGAAGTAGTGCGTACCGCAGACTTGATTCGCTATGCGGCTGAGGAAGGTCTCCGTATTACTGGACAAGCAATGGAAGGTGGCGGTTTTGAAGCAGCAAGTAAAAACAAACTGGCTGTTGTTCGTCGTGAGCCAGTTGGAGTTGTCTTAGCTATCGCGCCATTTAACTATCCAGTTAACCTTTCTGGATCTAAGATTGCTCCGGCCTTGATTGCAGGAAATGTGGTTATGTTTAAGCCACCAACACAAGGATCTATTTCTGGTCTCTTGTTGGCTAAAGCCTTTGAAGAAGCAGGGATTCCAGCAGGTGTTTTCAATACCATTACGGGACGTGGTTCAGAAATTGGGGATTATATCATTGAACACAAAGAAGTCAACTTCATCAACTTTACAGGTTCAACTCCAATCGGAGAACGTATTGGTCGTTTAGCTGGTATGCGTCCTATCATGCTAGAACTTGGCGGAAAAGATGCAGCTCTTGTACTAGAAGATGCAGATTTGGAACGCGCTGCGAAGCAAATCGTTGCAGGAGCCTTTAGCTATTCAGGTCAACGTTGCACAGCCATTAAACGTGTCATTGTTCTCGAGAGTGTAGCAGATCAATTAGCTACTTTGCTTCAGGAAGAAGTTTCTAAATTAACAGTTGGTGATCCATTTGACAATGCTGATATTACACCTGTTATTGACAATGCTTCAGCCGACTTCATTTGGGGCTTGATTGAAGATGCGCAAGAAAAAGGTGCTCAGGCTCTTACACCAATCAAACGTGAGGGCAATCTTCTCTGGCCAGTGCTTTTCGACCAAGTTACCAAAGATATGAAAGTAGCTTGGGAAGAGCCATTTGGTCCTGTTTTACCAATCATTCGTGTTGCTAGTGTAGATGAAGCTATTGCCTTTGCCAACGAATCTGAATTCGGACTTCAATCCTCAGTCTTTACAAATGATTTCAAAAAAGCCTTTGAAATTGCTGAAAAACTTGAAGTTGGAACAGTCCACATCAATAATAAAACCCAGCGTGGTCCAGATAATTTCCCATTCCTTGGTGTCAAAGGTTCTGGTGCTGGTGTTCAAGGAATTAAATATAGCATTGAAGCGATGACAAATGTCAAATCCATTGTTTTTGATGTGAAATAAAATGTAAAATCAGGAAATTGTTTTCCTGGTTTTATTTTTTACTTTAAAACAACAATTTTATTAGTAAAATGACGAACTTTATGATAGTATTGTAAAAAAACAATTCGTTTTCATAATCTGTTTGAAAATTTCTTGATTTACAAGTGAACACATCAGTGAATTTGTTGAAGACTTTCAAAAGATTTTTTTGCAAATTCCGTAATTTACTTGAATCTTCCCTAAAAAGGTAGTATAATAAATCTATAGAAAACGCTTACAGAAAAGAGGAGGTATTATGGATAAAAGAGAAGCTTTGCGCACCTTTATGACAGGAGAAAATTTTCATCTTCAGCATTATCTAGGAGCACATAGGGAAGAACTAAATGGAGAGTACGGTTATACATTTCGTGTGTGGGCTCCCAACGCTCAGGCTGTCCACTTGGTGGGGGATTTCACCAATTGGGTAGAAAATCAAATTCCAATGGAACGAAATGAATTTGGGGTCTGGGAAGTCTTTACCAGCCTTGCTCATGAAGGCCAAATTTACAAGTACAATATCACACGTGCAAATGGTCATCAGCTGATGAAGATTGATCCTTTGGCTGTACGGTATGAGGCACGTCCGGGTACTGGAGCTATTTTAACAGAGATTCCAGAAAAGAAATGGAAGGATGGGCTTTGGTTAGCTCGCAGAAAACGTTGGACTTTCTTTGAACGTCCTGTCAATATCTACGAAGTTCATGCTGGATCGTGGAAGAGAAATCCAGATGGAAGTCCTTATAGTTTTGCTCAATTGAAAGATGAACTCATTCCTTACCTAGTTGAGATGAACTATACTCATATTGAGTTTATGCCCTTGATGTCCCACCCACTAGGTTTGAGTTGGGGTTACCAGCTTATGGGGTACTTCGCTTTAGAGCATGCCTATGGTCGCCCTGAAGAGTTTCAAGATTTTGTTGAGGAATGTCATTTAAACAATATTGGGGTTATTGTAGACTGGGTACCTGGTCATTTCACCATTAATGATGATGCCTTAGCTTATTATGACGGGACTCCAACTTTTGAGTACCAAGACCATAATAAGGCTCATAACTACGGTTGGGGGGCTCTCAATTTTGACCTTGGGAAAAATGAAGTCCAGTCCTTCCTGATTTCTAGTATTAAGTTTTGGATTGATTTTTACCATTTGGACGGTATTCGTGTGGATGCTGTTAGCAACATGCTCTATCTTGATTATGATGATGCACCTTGGACACCTAATAAAGATGGTGGCAATCTCAACTATGAAGGATATTATTTCCTTCAACGCTTGAATGATGTCATTAAACTAGCGCATCCAGATGTGATGATGATTGCGGAAGAAAGTTCGTCAGCAACCAAGATTACGGGAATGAAAGAGCTTGGTGGTCTAGGATTTGATTATAAGTGGAATATGGGCTGGATGAATGATATCCTTCGTTTCTACGAAGAAGATCCGATTTACCGTAAGTATGACTTTAACCTAGTGACTTTCAGCTTTATGTATGTCTTCAAGGAGAATTATCTCCTACCATTCTCACATGACGAAGTGGTTCATGGCAAGAAGAGTATGATGCATAAGATGTGGGGAGATCGTTACAATCAATTCGCAGGCTTGCGCAATCTCTACACTTACCAAATTTGTCACCCAGGTAAAAAATTGCTCTTCATGGGTAGCGAATACGGCCAATTCCTAGAATGGAAATCTGAAGAACAATTGGAATGGTCTAATCTAGAAGATCCAATGAATGCTAAGATGAAGTATTTCACTTCTCAGCTTAATCAATTCTACAAAGACCATCGCTGTCTGTGGGAAATCGATACTAGCTATGATGGTATTGAAATCATTGATGCGGATAATCGAGATCAGAGTGTTCTTTCCTTCATCCGTAAGGGTAAGAAGGGCGACATGCTAGTCTGCGTCTTTAATATGGCACCTGTTGAACGAAAAGATTTTACAATCGGATTGCCTGTCGCAGGGATCTATGAAGAGGTCTGGAATACTGAGTTAGAAGAGTGGGGAGGCGTCTGGAAAGAGCATAACCAAACCGTTCAAACGCAAGAAGGACTATGGAAGGATTATGAGCAGACCCTGACCTTTACCCTACCGGCTATGGGAGCAAGTGTATGGAAAATCAAACGTCGCTTGAAACCTGCAAAAACCGTCACAAGTAAAAACCAAAAAGGAGTAGAAAATGAAGAATGAAATGTTAGCTTTGATTCTTGCTGGTGGGCAAGGAACTCGTCTCGGTAAACTCACTCAAAGCATCGCAAAACCAGCTGTGCAATTTGGTGGGCGCTACCGTATCATTGACTTTGCTCTTTCAAACTGTGCCAACTCAGGGATTCACAATGTTGGAGTCATCACCCAGTACCAACCACTTGCTCTCAACAACCATATCGGGAACGGTTCAAGCTGGGGATTAGACGGTATCAATTCTGGTGTCTCTATTCTTCAACCTTATTCTGCAAGTGAGGGAAATCGTTGGTTCGAAGGGACTAGTCACGCTATTTACCAAAATATCGATTATATCGACAGTGTCAATCCTGAGTATGTCTTGATTTTATCTGGGGACCACATCTACAAAATGGACTATGATGATATGCTCCAGTCTCACAAGGATAATAATGCCAGCTTGACAGTAGCGGTTTTAGACGTCCCTCTTAAAGAAGCTAGTCGTTTTGGTATCATGAATACAGATGCTAACAATCGTATCGTTGAATTTGAAGAAAAACCAGCTCAACCAAAATCTACAAAGGCTTCTATGGGTATTTACATCTTTGATTGGCAACGTCTCCGCAATATGCTTGTTGCTGCTGAAAAGAGCAATGTCGATATGTCAGACTTCGGTAAGAATGTCATTCCAAATTACCTTGAGTCAGGTGAAAGTGTCTATGCCTATGAATTTAATGGTTACTGGAAAGACGTCGGTACCATTGAGTCGCTTTGGGAAGCTAACATGGAGTACATTTCCCCAGAAAATGCCTTGGATAGCCGTAACCGTCAATGGAAGATTTACTCAAGAAACTTGATTTCACCACCAAACTTCCTTGGTGCAAATGCTCACGTGGAAGATTCCTTAGTTGTCGATGGCTGTTTCGTAGATGGAACTGTTAAGCATTCTATCCTTTCAACAGGGGCGCAAGTTCGCGAAGGGGCAGAAGTAGTAGATTCAGTTATCATGAGTGGAGCAATTGTTGGTCAGGGAGCTAAAATCAAACGTGCCATTATTGGTGAAGGTGCGGTTATTTCTGACGGTGTTGAAATTGATGGAACAGAAGAAGTACAAGTTGTAGGATATAATGAAGTAGTGGGGGTAGCAACAGATGAAGATTGATAAATATTCTGCCATTTTAGGAAACACAGTTGGTTTTCATGATATGTCAACACTGACAGACCATCGTCCAGTAGCTAGTTTGCCATTTGGTGGTAAATATCGCTTGATCGACTTCCCGCTTTCAAGTCTTGCTAATGCAGGTGTCCGTAGTATCTTTGGTATTTTCCAACAAGACAATATCAGTTCTGTCTTTGACCATATTCGTTCTGGGCGTGAGTGGGGCTTGTCGACTCTTCTTAGCCACTATTATCTAGGTATTTACAATACCCGTGTGGAAAGTAGTACAGTTGGAAAAGAATACTACCAACAGCTTCTTACTTATTTGAAACGTTCTGGCTCAAACCAAACAGTTTCACTCAACTGCGATGTCTTGATTAACATTGATTTGAACCAAGTTTTCCACCTACACAGTACAACAAAAGGGCCTATCACTGTAGTTTATAAAAAACTAGCTAAGAAAGACATTTCAGAAGTCAATGCAATCTTGGAAGTGGATGAAACAGACCATGTTCGTTCTCATAAACTCTTTGATAGCAAGTTACCAGATCAAATCTATAACATGTCTACAGATATCTTTGTCGTTGATACACCTTGGTTGATTGAACGCTTGGAAGAAGAAGCTAAAAAAGAACATCCAGAGAAGTTGCGATATGTTTTACGGGATTTGGCGGCTAAAGAAGGGGCTTTTGCCTACGAGTACACAGGCTACCTAGCCAACATTCATTCTGTAGAGTCTTATTATCAAGCGAATATTGATATGCTTGAATCACAAAAATTCTACTCTCTTTTCTCACCAAACCAAAAGATTTATACCAAGGTCAAAAATGAAGAGCCTACTTACTATGCTAATACATCTAAGGTAAGTACTTCTCAGTTTGCCTCTGGTAGTATCATTGAAGGTCAAGTGGCTAATTCTGTTTTATCACGTAATATTCATGTCCATAAGGATAGCCTAGTTAAAGATAGCCTGCTCTTCCCTCGTGTTGTCATTGGAGAAGGAGCTCAGGTAGAATATGCTATCTTGGACAAGGGTGTTGAAGTTGAGCCTGGTGTTGTGATTCGAGGAACTGCAGAACATCCAGTTGTTGTTAAGAAAGGTAGCAAAGTAACAGAGGATATTCATTCATGAAAATTTTATTTGTAGCAGCAGAGGGTGCACCCTTTTCAAAAACAGGTGGTTTGGGAGACGTCATTGGCGCTCTTCCAAAATCACTGGTAAAAGCTGGGCACGAAGTTGCAGTGATTTTACCCTACTATGACATGGTAGAGGCTAAATTTGGAAATCAGATTGAAGATGTTCTTCATTTTGAGGTGAGCGTCGGTTGGCGCAGACAGTACTGTGGGATTAAGAAAACCGTCTTAAACGGTGTAACCTTCTACTTTATCGACAGCCAATATTATTTCTTCCGTGGCCATGTTTATGGTGATTTTGACGATGGGGAACGCTTCGCTTTCTTCCAACTGGCTGCCATTGAGGCTATGGAAAGGATTGACTTTATTCCTGACCTTCTCCATGTTCATGACTACCATACAGCTATGATTCCTTTCTTGTTAAAGGAAAAATACCGTTGGATTCAAGCTTATCAAGGAATTAAAACTGTTTTAACCATTCATAATTTGGAATTCCAAGGACAATTTTCAGAAGGAATGTTATGGGATTTGTTTGGAGTCGGCTTTGAACGGTATGCTGATGGTACCCTTCGCTGGAATAATTGTTTAAACTGGATGAAGGCAGGTATTCTTTATGCGGACCGTGTTTCAACAGTTTCACCTAGCTATGCTCATGAAATTATGACCAGTCAGTTCGGATGTAACTTGGATCAGATTCTTCGAATGGAATCTGGCAAGGTATCTGGTATCGTGAACGGGATTGATGCTGACCTATATAATCCTCAGACGGATGCTCTTTTAGACTATCATTTCAATCAGGAAGATTTGTCTGGGAAAGCCCAAAACAAGGCAAAATTGCAAGAGAGAGTTGGCTTGCCAGTTAGAGCAGATGTTCCATTGGTGGGAATTGTTTCTCGTTTGACACGTCAAAAAGGTTTTGATGTGGTGGTCGAAAGTCTTCACCATATCTTGCAAAATGATGTTCAGATTGTTCTTTTGGGAACTGGAGATCCAGCCTTTGAAGGAGCTTTCTCATGGTTTGCTCAGATTTACCCAGACAAGCTATCAGCAAACATCACTTTTGATGTCAAACTTGCCCAAGAAATCTACGCTGCATGCGATCTCTTCCTCATGCCAAGTCGTTTCGAACCGTGTGGCTTGTCTCAAATGATGGCGATGCGGTACGGAACCTTGCCATTGGTTCATGAGGTTGGTGGCTTGCGCGATACTGTCCGCGCTTTCAATCCAATCGAAGGAAGCGGTACAGGCTTTAGCTTTGACAATCTATCTCCTTATTGGTTAAATTGGACTTTCCAAACAGCATTGGACTTGTATAGGAACCATCCTGACGTTTGGAGAAACTTACAAAAACAAGCTATGGAGTGTGATTTCTCATGGGATACAGCCTGCAAATCATACCTTGACTTGTACCATAGTTTAGTTAACTAATAGATAAAATCGTATGATGACTTCATACGATTTTTGGGCTGTTTAGAGAGGAGAGCTTATGTCTCAAATAAAAGGCTTGTGTGTCATGGATGTTGACGGCACCTTAATTCTAGAAGAAGTGATTGACCTTTTGGGAAGAGAGGTAGGTTGTGAAGAAGAAATTGCGCAGATTACAAGTCAGGCAATGCAAGGGGAGTTGGACTTTGAAAGCAGTTTAAGAAAAAGAGTGTCCGTGTTGGAAGGTCTTCCTGTTTCGGTCTTTGAGAAAGTTTTTGACTCTATTCATTTAACGCCAAATGCCCAGGAATTTATCTCTATTCTCCAAAAGAATGGCATCCTAGTAGGTCTGGTTTCTGGTGGATTTACACCAATAGTTGAGAGACTAGCAAAATCCCTCGGAATTGCCTGTTTCTCCGCCAATCAACTTGAAGTCAAAGACGGTCTTCTAACAGGAAAATTAGTTGGAGCAATTATAAGCCCTGAAGTCAAACAAGCAACTCTGGAACAATGGAGAAAGGAACTCAAACTCCCTAAAGAAAGAACAGTTGCAATCGGTGATGGGGCCAATGACTTATTAATGTTAAAGTCAGCAGGACTGGGAATTGCTTTTTGTGCTAAAGAAGTGCTGAAACAAGAAATACCACATCATGTTGACAAGAGAGATTTTTTAGAAGTTCTTCCTTTGATTGACTTTTTAGAATGAGGGACAATATGAAGATTGTAATTGCACCAGATTCATTTAAAGAAAGCTTGACCGCTGAAAAGGTAGCTGAAGCTATTAAAAGAGGCTTCCAACAATCGCTAGCAGATGTAGACTGTCTCCTCTGCCCTGTTGGTGATGGGGGAGAAGGTACTGTAGATGCTATCCGACATTCTCTTGACCTTGAAGAAAAATGGATTCAAGTGACAGGACCTTTTGGCCAAAAAGAAGCCATGCGCTATTTTCAAAAAGGGAAACTGGCACTATTTGAAGTTGCTGATTTAGTTGGCCTTGGAAAAATTCCGCAAGAGAAACGAAACCCACTCCAAATCCAAACTTGTGGTATTGGAGAGTTGATTCGCCACCTCATTAGTCAAGAGATTAAAGAAATCTATATTGGCGTTGGTGGTACGGCCAGTAATGATGGAGGACTGGGGATTGCTGCTGGTTTAGGGTATCAATTTTATGATGATGATGGAAATATCTTGCCCACTTGTGGCACATCCTTGCTAAAATTAGCTTCAGTTTCAACAGAAAATTGCTATAAAATTCCTGAAGATATTCACATTCATATTTTAGCAGATGTCGCAAGTCCCTTATGTGGATATCAAGGTGCTACCTACACGTTTGGCAAGCAAAAAGGCCTAGATCCTACTATGTTCGAGACCGTAGATCAGGCAATCCAAGATTTTTATGTAAAAGTCTCACCTGCAACATTAGAACTTAAAGGAGCAGGAGCTGGGGGAGGCATTGCTGGCGGTTTGTGTGCCTTTGCTCAGGCAAGTATCGTTTCTGGGATTGACACCTGCCTAGACTTGATTGACTTTGATAAGAAAGTTTCTGATGCTGACTTGGTTGTTGTTGGAGAAGGAAGGCTAGATCGTCAAAGTTTAGCAGGGAAAGCGCCTATAGGTGTTGCAAAAAGAACCCCTGTCGGAGTTCCTGTTATTGCTATTTGTGGCAGTCTCGCTGAAGATTTACCTACGCTACCATTTGAAAATATCCAAGCTGCCTTTTCTATTTTGGAGAAAAGTGAACCTCTAGAAGATAGTCTGAAAAATGCCAGTATTTATTTGGAGCATACGGCCACCAATATTGGACATTTATTAAATATGCCTAAGATTTAGCCAAACCATTTTTTCCAGATGGATGTTTTGACGGGTTCTTCTTTTTTAACTTCCCAAAGTTTTGCAAAGGCAAGTCGAAGGTCCTTTTCTTCTACTTGCACTGGTGCATTGGTATGAATAATCAGACCGAAAGGAGAGGAAGTGTGTTCTTCAGATACTATTGTGGCTTGGCTATCAGTTTCTTTCGCTTCTTTCAAGTAGAAAACTTGCTTGTCAAATTCGATAGTTGGGGAAATCTTCACAAATAGTGGCTCAGCCTTTTCCTGAAGATTTTCTAAAATAGATAAAAAACCTTTTTCTAGCTGAGGGCTATTTGCTGTGTCAATATCTGCATATCCAAGAACTCTTTCCTCAAAAGTACCAAGATAGCGTCTTTGCTCATCAGGATTTAGTTTTGGTCCACCATGAGCTTTTTCAAGTAATTGTTTTGATAAATCTGTCATGAAAACAGTATATCATAAAAGTTAGAATAAAACAGACAAAAGAAAGCGATTACTTTATAAAGTTAAGGAAAATTTGCACAAAGATAACGTTTTTTCTTGAAAAAGGAGGGTTTTTAAGGTATTATAGAGGTGTAAAAAATTTAACTCATAAGGAGAGTAAAAAATGTCAATTATTACTGATGTTTACGCTCGCGAAGTCCTAGACTCACGCGGTAACCCAACACTTGAAGTAGAAGTTTACACTGAATCAGGTGCTTTCGGACGTGGTATGGTTCCATCAGGAGCTTCTACTGGTGAACACGAAGCAGTTGAACTTCGCGACGGTGACAAATCTCGTTACGGTGGTCTTGGTACACAAAAAGCTGTTGACAACGTAAACAACATCATTGCTGAAGCTATCATCGGCTACGATGTACGTGACCAACAAGCTATCGACCGTGCTATGATCGCACTTGACGGTACTCCTAACAAAGGTAAATTGGGTGCTAACGCAATCCTTGGTGTGTCTATCGCTGTAGCTCGTGCTGCTGCTGACTACCTTGAAATCCCACTTTACAGCTACCTTGGTGGATTCAACACTAAAGTTCTTCCAACTCCAATGATGAACATCATCAACGGTGGTTCTCACTCTGACGCTCCAATCGCTTTCCAAGAATTCATGATCGTACCTGCTGGTGCGCCATCATTCAAAGAAGCTCTTCGTTGGGGTGCTGAAATCTTCCACGCTCTTAAGAAAATCCTTAAATCTCGTGGTTTGGAAACAGCCGTAGGTGACGAAGGTGGATTCGCTCCTCGTTTTGAAGGAACTGAAGACGGAGTTGAAACTATCCTTGCTGCTATTGAAGCTGCTGGATATGTTCCAGGTAAAGACGTATTTATCGGATTTGACTGTGCTTCATCAGAATTCTACGATAAAGAACGTAAAGTTTACGACTACACTAAATTCGAAGGTGAAGGCGCTGCTGTACGTACTGCTGCAGAACAAATCGACTACCTTGAAGAATTGGTAAACAAATACCCAATCATCACTATCGAAGATGGTATGGACGAAAACGACTGGGACGGTTGGAAAGCTCTTACTGAACGTCTTGGTGGTAAAGTTCAATTGGTTGGTGACGACTTCTTCGTAACAAACACTTCTTACCTTGAAAAAGGTATTGCAGAAGGTGCTGCTAACTCAATCCTTATCAAAGTTAACCAAATCGGTACTCTTACTGAAACATTTGATGCTATCGAAATGGCTAAAGAAGCTGGTTACACTGCCGTTGTATCACACCGTTCAGGTGAAACTGAAGATTCAACAATCGCTGATATTGCAGTTGCAACTAACGCAGGACAAATCAAAACTGGTTCGCTTTCACGTACAGACCGTATCGCTAAATACAACCAATTGCTTCGCATCGAAGACCAACTTGGTGAAGTAGCAGAATACCGTGGATTGAAATCATTCTATAACTTGAAAAAATAAAATAGTTCAGTGAACTATTTTATCCCGAACCTTGAAACTCAAAAGTTCGGCCGTTGATTTAACAACGTTTCTAGCCTCTCGGATTTTATCCGAAGGGCTATTTTTGTATTCAGGGGGCATAAAAGGGGCAAAACTTTTTAAAAAATCTTTTTCATAACTTTATCCAGTACATTGATTGCTTCGTCTTTCATGTTCTTTGTGACATGGGTGTAGATGGAAGTAGTGACCTCAGAATCAGAATGACCAACCCTGTCCATGATTGTTTTTAGAGGGATTTTATTTTCTGATAAAATATTGGCCATCGCAGGCAGTGTGTTTTTATAGGTGCTCCAATTTAATTTATTTTTGTGGAATCCTCTTATTTTGAGATGAATACCAATTATAAGTGATTTGCATATCCAGGATATTACAAAGAAAGGCAAGCTAGTGGCCACATAAATTTTATTTCATATTCCTCAAAGCTGTTTACTATGTCAGATATTGTATTTGATAGGAGCAAATAAGACTAATAGTTTATTGAATCCCTTTATATTTTTTACATAACTTATTTTATGTAGTTCACAAACTATCTAGAGCATTCTTTTGTTCATCGTTGACAATATGGGTATAGAGGTCAGTGACTTGCGTACTGGCGTGTCCTAGCTGGTGGCTAACCAAAACTTGTGATTTGGTCGCATCATAGAGCCTAGTTGCTAGGGTATGGCGCAGTTTGTGGGGAGTTACCCGTACTTTGAAGTCCTCAGAGTACTTAGCAACCATTTTCTCAACGCTGGAAGCATCGATACGATTGGGAACACCTCTATAGAGTGTTAAAAAGAGTGCTGTATCCGTCTTTTCCGTCTTATAACGTTGATTTCGAATGGCTAGATAATTCTCTAGATAAGGCTTAGCAAAGGCGGCGACATTGACCGAGTCACGTTTGCCCCCTTTTCGAGTGACATCAATAACCATCATTTTTAAATTGAGATCTCTTAGATCCAGATTAACAGCTTCAGATAAGCGGACACCAGATGCTAGTAGAAGGGCGATAATGGCCAAATCACGTTCCTTATTTTTATTGAATGACGAGAGAGCACGATTTGAGAGCTGTTGTGGGTACTCTTGGTCGATATAAGTCAGAAAACCTTCTGTTTCATCACCTAGAAAAAGTTTTTGCTTGATGTTTTCAGCTCTAGCAGCAAGCGTTTCTTTCTTTTTCTTGGTTGAAACTTTCTTCATTACATTGCGATAGAAATAAGGTTCTCCTTGGTCGTTTTCAACTTCCTCAGTCAGATACTTGTAAAGACTAGAAAGTGCTGATAAGGTTCGATTGATGGTTGTCTGTGAAACGCCTTGCTTGGTTGTATTGGCATTCAGCAAAGGACGTTCTCGTAGATATAGGATAAAAGCTTCCATATCTTTCTTAGACATGTTTTCCAAGACCGATAAAGGAATTTCAGACATTTTATCAGCATTTGAAATACCAGACTCCAAAACCCAACTGAAAAATCGATCGTATTCCTTGAGGTATTCGTACAAGGTTGTAAAACTATAGGGAACAGCAAGCTTAGATTGGTAGTATTCCAGAACATACCAGGGCATGATTTGTTTTAGTTTGTCGATTCGTTCCAGTAAAATCTCGCGTTTCATGTATTTTCTCCATAAATAAGTCTACTAGTAGTATAGCATAGACTAATATATTTTTCAAGAAAATTATAGTTTTTCGGAAAGATGATATAGGAGTTTTTTTAAGTGATAAAAAAGATTTAAACCTGTGTAAAACAAATCTAAATCTTTGGAGTTATTATTGTGAATTATTATCTAGTGCTTTTTCGAGTTTCCAAATACTAAACCAGAATGAAATAGTCAGCAGAATAAGGAAAATAAAAAAGAGATTATCAGTAACGAAACTTCTGTTCATTCTACATAACTGAAGAGCTATATAAGGAGCTATGAGATACAAAATACATTGTATAATTGCTATTGTTTTCTTTTTCATGATTTTAATCTTACTGTATAGATTAAATACAGTAAACTCCTTTCTAGCTTTTATCGTTTACTATTTTTAACTTAATTATAGTCTTATTTTTAAGAAAGTTCAATTATTTGTATGTAAAATGTTTTATCAGTAAAAAAGAGGGGAACTTCCCCTCTCAAGATTTTATTTGACTGCTTCTTTCAAAGCGTCTACCTTGTCCAAACGTTCCCATGGAAGGTCAATATCTGTACGTCCCATGTGTCCGTAAGCCGCTGTTTGACGGTAGATAGGACGTTTGAGATCCAACATTTGGATAATTCCTGCAGGGCGAAGGTCAAAGATTTGACGAGCTGCTTTTTCAAGCTTGCTTTCAGCTACTGTGCCTGTACCGAAAGTATCGATACGAACAGAAACAGGTTGGGCAACACCGATAGCGTAGGCCAACTGTACTTCTGCCTTCTTAGCCAAACCCGCTGCAACAATATTCTTGGCAATATAACGAGCCGCATAAGAGGCTGAACGATCCACCTTAGTCGCATCCTTACCAGAGAAGGCACCACCACCATGACGAGAATAGCCACCATAAGTATCCACGATAATCTTACGACCAGTCAAACCTGAGTCTCCTTGAGGTCCACCGATTACAAAGCGACCTGTTGGATTGATGAAGAATTTTGTTTGCTCATCCAAATAAGAAGCTGGAATCACTTCCTTAATAACCTTTGTAATCACATCTTGATGGATTTGTTCATTAGTGGCCTCTGGATCGTGCTGAGTAGAAATAACAACAGTATCCACACGTACTGGACGATCATTCTCATCATACTCAACTGTAACTTGTGATTTTGCGTCTGGGCGAAGATAGCTGATTTCACCAGATTTACGAAGTTCTGCCAGACGACGAACCAATTTATGACTGAGTGAAATTGGCAATGGCATGAGCTCTTCTGTTTCATCCACTGCAAATCCAAACATGAGGCCTTGGTCACCAGCACCAATCAAGTCCAGTGGATCTTGATCTGCATTTCCACGGACCTCCAAGGCTTCGTTAACCCCTTGGGCGATGTCAGGAGATTGTTCCACTAAAGATGGGTGTACTCCCACTGTCTCAGCAGAAAAACCATACTCGGTATTGGTATAGCCAATCTCTGCAATGGTATCACGAACCACACGGTTAATATCCACATAGGCATTTGTAGAAATTTCACCAAAAACATGGACGGAACCAGTATATACAGCTGTCTCAGCAGCAACGTGCGCCTCTGGATCCTTAGCTAAAATAGCATCCAAGATAGCATCTGAAATTTGATCTGCAATCTTATCTGGATGCCCCTCAGATACAGATTCAGACGTGAATAATTTACGTTCTGACATAAAAATGTCCCCCCTTAAAAAATATTGTTATAGAGTTACAAAGTACTGATAGGTATTTCCATTATCTAAGAGTTACGACGCGAAAGAAATAAAAACAATACTTTTTTTATTTCTGAAGCTAGTAAGGCGCATAGGATGACCGCATTATGGCGGCAACCGTAGAATGACGAGCGACTACTTTGGAGCCGTCATTCTTTGCGAGTTACAAAGTACTGATAGGAAAACTCTTAGTAATGAATACCTACCATCTTATCGGGACTATATAACTTTACCATTATACCATTTTTAAGAGCAATTTGCAGTCTATATACTCAATAAAAATAAAAGAACAGCTTTTTTATTGTAGATAAAATTGACTAAATTAGTAACATATACCTAATACAAGATGACGCTAACTTGTTTTGAAGAGTATTAATGTACTGTTTCAATTTCTACTAATCTATTTTCAATAGGTGATTAACGACCTTAATATTATGCGTACTATTATTTTCAAACTATAGTGTCCTGAACAATAGTTTGAAAATGAAAAGGGACTTTATTCTTTTTGTAACCTTACTGTAATAATTATCCGATTAAAAAATGATAAAATAGGTATGTACAGTTAAGGAGAGAATAATGCCTGTAAGAAAATTACAATCCTATGAGGTAGACTATCAAGAAGAATCAAATCATCAGATTCCTCGCTATCAAGATTATACACCTGAAGCACAATCTGATACTAATCTCAAGGAAATCCTATTTTTTGTTAATATTGCTGTTTTTTGTATCTGTATTGCTATCTTTAGTTTTATCTTTTTAGCATTAAAATTATCAACTGCTCTCGCATTTGTCGCAGCAATCGGATTTAGCTTACTTGTTTTAAAAGTCCAACGCTCTATTATCAAACGAAAATTTAGAAGATAAATCATATCCCACGTCTAATCAAGTTGGTTTATAAAAAATTAGGAAAACAGAGGATTTAAGATGAAAAATGTGTTATTCATCTTAAATCCTCTGTTTTTTTGACCAGCTTGCCAAATATAATTATTTACTTCATTGAATAACGTATATCCCTACCCTTTTATCAATTTCTTCTCCAAAATATGCTATAATAATACCAAAAGATAAAGAAGGAAGTCTTATGATTAAACTACTAGCCTTGGATATGGACGGAACCCTCCTCAATGAAGCCAAGGAAATCCCACAAGCCCACATTACTGCTATTCACCAAGCTATTGAAAAAGGTGTCAAACTGGTTCTCTGTACAGGACGCCCGCTCTTTGGTGTCCTCCCCTACTATCAAAAACTGGGGCTGGACCTCCAGAATGAGTATGTCATTGTCAACAACGGTTGTTCAACTCACCAGACCAGTGACTGGGGGCTAGTTGATTGGCAGGAACTCAGTCCAGCTGACATCGAATACCTCTATGACCTAGCTGAAAAGAGTGAGGTTCAGTTGACTCTTTTTGATGAGGAACATTATTTTGTCCTAGGTGGCAAGCCTAATGAAATCATTCAAAATGATGCCAAGTTAGTCTTTTCAGACCTGACTGAAATCTCCCTTGAGGAAGCGACCAGTGGTAAGTATCGTATGTTCCAAGGTATGTTTTTAGGAACAGAGAGCCAAACAGATGATTTTGAGCAACGTTTTGCTGAAGAACTCTGTCAACGATTTAGCGGAGTTCGTTCGCAGCCTGTCATTTATGAGGCCATGCCACTCGGAACGACCAAGGCTACTGCTCTTTCTCGACTAGCTGAGATTTTGAAGATTGAGCCATCAGAAATTATGGCCATGGGCGATGCCAATAACGATATCGAAATGCTCCAGTTTGCAGGACTTGGGATTGCAATGGGAAATGCCAGCGATTATGTCAAATCCCTAGCTGATGATGTTACAGCCAGCAACGAAGAAGACGGCGTCGCGCGTGCTATTGAAAAATATATTTTATAATTAAGAAGCCCAGTTCGTGTCAACTGGGTTTTGATATTTAAGAATTCCTAAAACTTTAGAAACTCTTTAGAAATGCTTGAGCTTTCTTTGATTTCTATGCTTTATACTAAAGTTATCAAAATAAATCAAAAGGAGAGAATCATGAAAACAGTACTTGATATTCATGGATTGTCCAAAAACTTTGCCAAACAAGCTATTCTTCAAGATCTTCATCTAACGATAAGAGAGGGAGATATTTATGGACTTATCGGGAAGAACGGAGCTGGGAAAACCACCTTGATAAAAATCATTACGCAACTACTCTTTGCGGACAAAGGAACTGTTTCCCTCTTTTCTAGTCAATCAGAAAATGAGTGGAGCAAGTCTCTATCTCGAGTAGGTTCAGTGATCGAATCACCCGTAGCTCATAATCACTTAACAGCCTATCAAAATCTGAAATATTACTGTATGATTCGTCATATTCCAAATGCTGATCAAGTCATTCGAGAAACGCTGGACTATGTAGGCTTGTCAGATACAGGCAAAAAAGTCTTTCGAGATTTCTCTCTTGGAATGAAGCAAAGACTTGGTATCGCTATTGCCCTTATCTCCAAACCAGACTTCCTAATCTTAGATGAACCTATCAATGGACTTGACCCAATCGGTATCAAAGAATTTCGTCTGATGATTCAACGGCTCAATCAAGAAAAAGGAATCACCATTCTCATCTCTAGCCATATTTTGTCAGAACTCTACCTCGTAGCTAATCGCTTTGGTATTTTAGATCAAGGCAAGATTATCCGTGAAATCAGCAAAGCTGAATTTGAAACACTAAGTGAGGATTATATTGTACTTAAGACAGCTGACAAAGAGAAAGCTTGCCAAGTATTGAAAGAACAAATCCAGCTCCAGTTCAAGGTTGTCAATCCTGAAAACGAAATCCACATCTTTGGTCAGGAACAAGATGTCAAACAGATTCTTAAGGACTTAACCTTGGCAGATGTCGCTATTGACGAGATTTACTACGCCCGTCAAAACCTAGAAGAATACTTCACACAATTGGTCGAATAGGAGGAAAATCATGATACATACCATTCAAGCAGACTTTTACCGTCTTTTCCGTTCCAAAGGATTCTGGATTACAGAGTTCATTCTCTTCTCTCTCATGCTAATGGGCGCAAGTATTGGAGCTACTGGCCATCTGATGGCAATCAATACAGAAGAGCCAGACATTCCAACCCATGGTTGGGACGGTGTACAAGCCCTGATTAACGCATCTAGTCAAGGTTCAAACCTCGTTTTTCTCTGTATTGTTCTAACTTGTCTCGTTCTCGGAGTTGATTTAATCGGAAAGCTCTATAAAAATAGTTTGACAGTAGGGGTTTCTCGTACCGAGTTTTTCCTTGCCAAAGCCTTTGTAGTGGCTTGTATTGCACTTTTGCAGCTTATCATCAGTCTTGTGATTGCCTTTATTCCAGCAACTATCTTAAATGGATTGGGAACGATGCCTGATGGCTTTATTGGCAATCTACTGATAACCATTTCCCTTCAATTCCTTTGCCTCCTTGCTTGGCTTTCCATTGTTTCCTTCATTCTCTATGTTAGTCACTCTTATCTTGCAGTATTTATTGGTTATTTGGTCAGCTCTATCTTGCTTTCTACGCCAATGCTCATCTTCCCAAGTATCAAAATTTTACCATATTTATCATTGCAGTTTTTCTATGCTATGACTGCTAATAGTGAATCCATTTTCTATACACTTATAGTTACCTTAGCTGTTATTCTAATCTTTAATCTAAGTGGACTGGCAGTTTTCAAAAAGAAAAGTTTATAAAAAACGACCTCCTCTAGCCTACAGAGGAGGTTTATTTCGTTAAAAATAAATGAAAACCGATAACCACTGGCCATCTGTGCTTAGTTTCATCTCTGCACCGAGAAGATGACATAATTCCTCAGTGATATAAAGGCCTAAACCAGAGGATTCTTCCGTATCAGATAGATTTTCAGAATAAAAACGGTTGCTGAGATTTTCTATTTTTTTGATGGGCTGTTTAACAAGGTTTGCAATCTCTAAGACAAGCTGTTCCTTTTCTTTTTGCAAAGATAGACGCGCTTCTTCCTTGCCATGTTTGAGGACATTTCCAAGCAAATTTTGTATAATTCGATCTAGCAAGTCCTCATCAGTCCTCATTTTCAGACCAGCTTCAACCTTAAAATCAAGCGTGATATTCGCCGCCTGAAAAACATCATAATAAGCTAGAGTCTTTTTGGTGATAAAAGCGGAAAGATCCACTTCTTCCAGTTTCGGTTTGACAGCTCCTTCCATCAAACGACGATATTCTAGGAGAGCTTCCAAACGTTTGGAAACTAAATCAAGATGCTGGGCTATTTTTTGTAGGGTTTCTGATTTATCTTCAGGAGACTTCATCAATTGTTGGGTGTAGCCTGAAGCGATAGTCAGAGGCGTCCGAATATCATGGGCTATATTGCTGATGGCCATATCCAGAGTCTGCTTTTCCCTTTTCATCACCAACCGAGATTGCTCTACTTCCTGAAATAGATTCTCAATCTGCTGGTAGAGCTGTAAAAAATGTTTGGAAAAAATGCTGACTCCTACTCTTTTCATACTACCTGTTAGAATCTTGTCTTCAATCTGTTGACTCAAGTTTTTAAGTGCTAGATGGTAGCGAATCAATGCAATCGATAAAATGATTAGGAGAACCAGTAGGACAACGATTATCATGTAGGTCATTGCTTGTCTCCTTTTAATCTTACCCCAACTCCCCAGATGGTTTCAATATATTCTTGAGTTGGGTCAAGCTGGTTTAATTTTTTACGAAGATTACTCAAATGCGTATTGAGGGTATTATCTCCAGGTAGATAGCTATCCTCCCAGACCAATTCATAAAGTTCTTCCTTGGTGAAAATTTTCTTTGGATGTTTTAGGAGAGTTTGGAGAATCAAGCATTCTTTCTTAGCAAGACGAATGGTTTCCTGACTATTTTTGATTTCAAAACTTTCTGCATCAAACTGGATATTTTTTAAGTTTTGTGGCAGATTTTCAGTTTTTCCTATTTTCATAGGCTGTTTTTCTGCACTTTGGCGTAGTTGAACAGTAACTCTGGCAAAGACTTCGTCTAAATCAAAAGGTTTCACTATGTAATCATTGGCACCGTCTAAGAGGTATTGACTGATTAACTTCTTATCGCTAAAAGCTGTTAGCATAATGACTGGAGTTTGACTTTGTTCCCTGATGGCTTTTAAAACCTGATCCCCATTTTTCCCAGGAAGCATGATATCTAGCAAAACGAGGTCAATCCCCCCTTGGTCAAAACGCATGATTCCTTCTGTACCAGAAAAGGCTTGGATTACCTCATGCTCCTCAGTAAGAAGTGTTCGCAAAATCTCTTGAATGTCACTATTGTCTTCAATAACCAATATCCTACCCATAAATACCAACCTTTCTGCAACTATTATAGCATGTTTTATTGATAAAGCTTAAACAGAAAAGCTCTTTTTCATTAGAATAGTGCAACTTTTTTCAGACAGTTTTAAAAGATTGATTTCCTTATATTTTTCCTTTATACTGGATAAAAAGGAGAATAATATGTCAGAAACAAATCACGAAATTGATTCAAATTTTGCAGGTCGTTTAAATATCCTGCGTGCGGGCGTTCTTGGTGCCAATGATGGGATTATTTCCATTGCTGGTGTGGTTATCGGAGTTGCCAGTGCCACGACCAATATCTGGATTATCTTTTTATCGGGCTTTGCGGCTATCTTGGCAGGTGCCTTTTCTATGGCTGGTGGGGAATACGTATCCGTTTCAACTCAAAAAGATACCGAGGAAGCAGCCGTTGCGCGGGAGCAAGTCTTGCTAGACCAGGATATAGAGTTAGCCAAAAAGTCTCTCTATGCTGCCTATATTCAAAACGGAGAATGCGAAACCTCTGCCCAACTCTTAACCAACAAGGCCTTTCTCAAAAATCCACTCAAGGCTCTGGTAGAGGAAAAATACGGGATTGAGTATGAAGAGTTTACTAATCCTTGGCACGCTGCCATTTCTAGCTTTGTTGCCTTTTTCCTTGGAAGTTTGCCTCCAATGCTCTCAGTGACCATTTTCCCAAGTGATTTCCGCATCCCTGCTACTGTCCTTATCGTCGGTGTGGCCCTTCTTCTCACTGGTTACACTAGTGCCAAACTTGGAAAAGCCCCAACCAAAACGGCTATGATTCGGAACCTTGCTATTGGCCTTTTAACCATGGGAGTTACCTTCTTACTCGGACAACTTTTCAGCATTTAATACTCTTCGGAAATCTCTTCAAACCACGTCAGCTTCGCCTTGCCGTATATATGGTTACTGACTTCGTCAGTTCTATCTGCAACCTCAAAACAGTGTTTTGAGCTGACTTCGTCAGTTCTATCTACAACCTCAAAGCAGTGCTTTGAGCAACCTGCGGCTAGCTTCCTAGTTTGCTTTTTGATTTTCATTGAGTATAAAATACAAGAAATACCTCGATTTTGAAGTCGAGGTATCTTTTTTACATTTGGACAATCTTGCGATAACTTCTAGAAGTAATCATGAAAATCAGCACATAGGCGATGAGGAAGATAGCGCAGATAGACAAGGTCACAATCAACATCATAGTCGTATCTATTACACCAATCACTTTTAAAATCAGACTAAGCATATGGTAGGCAAAGACGAGATGTATGAAGGCAAAGAGCAAAGGAAGGAAGAAAACAGTTAAAACCTGTTTGTTGATGGTTTGCTTGATTTGCTTTTGATCTAAACCGACTTTCTGCAAGATAATAAAGCGCTCACGGTCTTCATAGCCTTCAGAAATTTGTTTGTAGTAGATGACCAGAACAGTTCCGACCATAAAGATAATGGATAAGAAAATACCGATAAAGAAGACACCACCAAAGAGGGCACTCATTTGAGCACTAGCATCTGCTAGATTGCTACCATACACATAGCTACCTTCTGTGTCTAATTGAGCATTAAATTGATTGAGGTTTTTTTCATACTCCTCAGCGACCTTGAGTTGTTCTTCTTCGCTGGCATTTACATTCATACCACCGTAAAGTTGATTATAGATAGCCGAATCTGGGAATTGGTCTAAAAATGCTTGCAAATTAGGAACAACAAGGTAATTGTAATCAGTGGTAAAAATATTAAACTGATTTGGGACATGGTTGACAATGAAATCATTATTAAATTCTTCTTTTACAGAAAATTGATGATCATTTAGAGTTAGAGTTTTTTGTCCTTTTAGTCCGTCATTTTTGGCAAAGAGTCCGACTTCATTTCCTGATAGAGAAAGTTTTTGACCAGTCATATTTTCATAATCTTTTTGGTCAAATACCATGAAAACTGTTTTGGGTTGGACTCGGTTTTGTCCTTTTTCAAAAATAGTTAACTTGGTTCCTTCTTGATTTGCAATACCAAAGTTACTGTAACGAAGTACTTCTTTCTCTTTGACACTATAACCTTTGTCACTTGCAAACTGGCTCAAGAGTTTGTCCAAATCTTCTTTTTCAACATTTTGTCCAGTAATTCCAAAGTCATGCGGATTCATCACTTTTTTAAAGCTTTCTGAGGCATTGAAAATGCTTGTCGCTGCTGACATGGTTACCAAAACCATTGTTGACAAAATAGCGATAGTCGCTAGCCCAACCGCATTTTTCTTCATACGGAAAATTAAGTTGGACACTGAGATGAGGTTATTAGGTTGGTAATAGTATTTCTTGTTTTTCTTTAAGATTTGGAGGAAAACAGTAATCCCTGCATTGAACAAGAGATAGGTTCCAAAAATAACCAGCAAAACAGCTAGGAAGAAGGTTGTTAGGGCTGTAAGAGGATCTTTTACCGTAAGGGCAAGATAATAACCAATTCCTAAACTAATCGAACCAAGAATCGTTTGGAGAGGTAGGAAACGACCTTTTTTCTCACCGCTGGCTTTCTCACGAGAGAGCTGGAGGGCATTCATACGGGCGATTCGAAGGGCATTCAGGAACATGAGGCCTAGAAAAATCAAACCGAAGACAACAAGTACTGCAATGACAACATTCATTTGGAAGGTAGCGACTAGTTCTACCTTCAATTTCATCAGTTTGAGTAAGAAGGCGAAAATCAGCTTGTCAAACAAGGCTCCAATACCGATCCCTGCTCCAACAGTTAGAATTCCAAATAGCACCAACTCTTTAAAGGTCATACTGATCAGATGACGCTTCTCCAACCCCAACATGCCATAAATCCCCAGTTCTTTGGAACGGTTTTTCATGACAAAACTATTGGCATAAAGGACGATAATGGCTGACGCAAGGGTGACGACAAACATACCAAATCCAAGTGTAGCCTGAATGGTTGTCCCTCCACGTATTTCAGCAATCTTGGGATTGAAGGTTAGAGAGTAAAAGAGATAGGTGACGGTGACTGCCAAGAGAACAGCCAGCGCAAAAGGATAGTAGAGTTTGCGGTTTTTAATCAAGTTCGATACCGCTAACTTATTGGTTAATCGAAACATACTAATTCACCTCGCTTGCCATGACAGTCAAGGTATCAGAGATTTCTTGGAACATCTGACGCTCTGTCTTCTCTCCACGGTAGATTTGATTGTAAAGAATGCCGTCCTTGATAAATAGAACACGTTTGGCCCTGCTGGCTGCTGCCGTTGAGTGGGTTACCATGAGAATGGTTTGACCACGCTCATTGATTTCGTCAAAAACATCCAGTAAGGCTGCAGATGATTTGGAGTCAAGAGCTCCTGTTGGCTCATCCGCAAGGAGAATTTCAGGTTCTGTGATGATGGCACGAGCTACTGCTACACGCTGTTTCTGCCCTCCTGAAATCTCGTAAGGGTACTTCTCTTGTAATTGGTTGATTCCCAGATTCTCAGCTGTCACCACCAATTTCTTCATCATCTCTGTAATAGGTCTTCTTGACAAGACAAGCGGAAGCAAGATATTGTCCTTAACAGAAAGAGTATCTAGCAAGTTAAAATCT
The DNA here is from genome assembly GCA_905221065.1 of bacterium. GTDB lineage: Bacteria > Bacillota > Bacilli > Lactobacillales > Streptococcaceae > Streptococcus. Next base: position 107,250 of record CAJNBS010000003.1, on the reverse strand, counting down.
TGGAAGACAAAGCCTAATTGTTCACGACGGAAGCTAGAAGCCTGTGAATTTTTAATGGTTGCGGTGTCAGTTCCATTTAAGTAAACCTGACCACGAGTTGGTTTGTCCAGCATAGCTAGAATATTGAGAAGAGTTGATTTACCAGAACCAGACTCACCCATGATGGCAACGTAGTCACCCTTTTCTACGGTAAAGTGAATATCCTTTAGGGCCTCTACTTGGTTGCCCTGAAAACGAGTTTTATAAATTTTTTGAACGTGTTTTACATCTAAAAGTGTCATGAGAATCTCCTTTCTTAATATCCCATCAAATGAAATGTAGCTTGCATCATAGCGCATCCCAGCTGAACTCGCTCGATATCTTTGTGGCTTGGTTTTCTTGTTTTCTTATGTAAGATTTGTTTCATGATGTTACTCCTTTGTTCTTTATGAGTCTAGTTTACATCAAAAAAAGACCGCTTGCCATAACCTAACCTTACAAAAGAGACTTTAATCTTACATTTTTGTAAGATTGGGGGGAATGTAAGCAGATTTAATCTAGAGAAGTACACTGTAGCTTCTAAAATATTGTTAGAAATTGGTTTGAATTCCCCAATCAATTATTGAGTTTTTATTTCATTTCACTATGCAATAAATCACTTGACTTTTTACTATAAAATTTATATAATGTAATTATGAAAGGGCTTACTTTAGAAAGGAGAAAAAATCGGAAACTATAATTTGAGTAAGCTTATTTTAACTATCACTTTATTACCAAAATATTTCTACTAAGAATTTATTTTAGCTCTTTTCCAGAAAGTGTGGATATTATGAAAAAAATCTTGATTACTTTTTTTGCTATCCTTTCACTATTTTTCTATTCATCTGTTTTTGCAGATGATACTAATACAATAGTGAGCGAAACTATGACAGCTCAACAACTTGTGAATCAATACGCGACTGATTATGATATCACATTGGAACAAGCATCAGATTTACTTGGTATAAATTTATACGAACGCTCTTCACAGACATATAGAACAATTTCTACTCAAATAACTGTTACAAACTCCTATAAACCATCTATTTCTTTCTACTGCGAAACAAGCGAATATGGAACTTATCATGGTATTATAAAAATATTAAGAACAGAAATAAATAGAAATTATAATGGAATGTCAAAACAGTTTTCTGGTTCATTGTATGTCAATTTAGAACAGGCTGATAGAATATTCTATATAATTAATGGAGATTTCTTTGATAACGGTACTACAACTTTAAGCGGAGGACTGAATATTGGAATAGGAGAAAGCGCTAGCGTAAATTTGGGAGGTTCCTACGTTGCTAATCACTATAAATATGTATATCATGAAGGGAGAGTTCATTTTTAATGAAACACAAAGAACATATACTCATCGGACTTCTCTATCTGCTCTCTCCATTCATCGGTCAGCTCTTAGTTGAAAAGACATACTTTATCGGTACAGAATTTACAGCTACTGCTTATGCTATTTGCTGGCTATCAGTTGTTATCAGTATCCATCATTTTTCAAAAAACGTATTGTCTCAGCAAGAAAAATCAGATTAGAAATCTAAGTTCAAAATATTATTTTTAATTTGTATATGAAACTGGAAAAATATCATTAAAAGTAAAAAAGCTTTAAATCAAGCAGTTTAGGCTATTGATTTAAAGCTTTTTGCTTATTCCAAATCTTCTGTAGAACCTCACCAAAACCAGCCTTCATTATCGTCAATAGCTTGGGCTTCTTTGCGTTTGCGTGGACCTGTTCCATACATTTCTGCTTCGATTTCTTCCTTGGTTGGCATGACAGAAGCTAGGATGATATAGATAATCACACCAAGTCCAAAGTTTGCGACTGTAAAAATGGCAAACAGGAAACGAACAAGGGTAACATCAAAGTTCCATTTGTCTGACAAACCTGCCAGAACTCCTGAAATCATGCGATTCCGTCTCATTTTATAAAATTTACTGTTCATGTTATTTCCTCTTTCTGCTAGGTTAGACTTATACTCTTCGAAAATCAAATTCAAACCGCGTCAGCTTCACCTTGCCGTATATATGTGACTGACTTCGTCAGTCTTATCTACAACCTCAAAACAGTGTTTTGAGCAGCCTGCGGCTAGCTTCCTAGTTTGCTCTTTGATTTTCATTGAGTATTAGTATATCACGAGTAGGCTCGGCTTTCATCAGTCCTCAGGCTGATTTACTAGTAATAACTTTCCTCGACAAAGTCCACAGAGATAGCGTTTGGTATCAATCCTACGCTTGCGCTGATAAGTTTGCTGGCAGGATTGGCAACGATAGAGCTTGTTTGGCTTGGAGTTGCTATTGGGCAAGGTTGGGACAAAGCGTAATCCATCCACTGCTTTCAAAAGTTCCTTAAAATCCCGATCCTTGTGTTGATAGCCCTTCCCTTGAAAATAGAGGTGATAGTGACAGAGTTCATGTCGGACAATTTTTCTAAAAACATCCAAACCTAGTTCATTATAGACCTTGGGGTTGAAATCCAGATGCCCATCTTTTGGGAAAAATCGCCCACCTGTCGTTCGCAGACGAGAATTCCACTGGGCTTGATGGATAAACGGTCTTCCGAAGTCTTCTAGCGAAACCTGCTTAACATAATCAATCAGTTTCATCTGGAGCCAGGAGCGACAGATTGACTTTTTCACGTTCAGTATCAATTTTCTTAACCCAAACGGTCACCAAATCTCCGACGGACACCACTTGGCTAGGATGTTTGATAAATTTGCGACTCATATGGGATATGTGAATCAAGCCATCCTCATGAATTCCGATATCAACAAAAGCACCGAAGTCAACGACATTACGCACCACACCTTCTAGCTTTTGCCCAACCACTAAGTCCTTGATATCTAGGACATCTTGGCGAAGCACAGGTGCGTCAAAGGAATCACGGAAATCTCGACCTGGTTTGAGAAGGTCTGCAATGATATCTTTAAGGGTTTCAGGACCAAGGTCTAGCTCTTGCACCATTTCCTTGACTGAAAGCGACTTGAGTCTGCTTTGGGCCTCTTCATTCAAGTTCTTGATATCCAAGCGTTTGAATAGCTCCTTAACCGCAGCATAGTTTTCTGGGTGAACCCCTGTATTATCAAGGATATTGCTACTTTCTGGGATACGGAGGAAACCAGCTGCCTGCTCAAAGGCCTTTGCTCCCAGACGAGGAACTTTCTTGATTTGGGCGCGTGAAGTGATTTTTCCTTCTTCCTCGCGGTATTTGACAATATTTTCAGAAATGGTTTTATTAAGTCCAGCAACATGGGAAAGGAGGGCTGGGCTGGCTGTATTGATATTGACACCGACTTGGTTCACCACGGTATCCACAACAAAGTCCAGACTTTCAGACAATTTCTTCTGACTGACATCATGCTGGTATTGACCGACACCGATTGACTTAGGATCGATTTTGACCAATTCAGCGAGGGGATCTTGCAAGCGACGGGCGATTGAGATAGCAGAGCGCTTTTCAACGGTCAAGTCTGGAAACTCCTGACGAGCTAGTTCGCTGGCAGAATAGACAGAAGCACCACTTTCATTGACGATAACATAGCTGACTTCTGGAAAATCTTTAAGAACTTCCGCCACAAAGGCTTCACTTTCACGACTGGCCGTTCCATTTCCGATAGCAATAATCTCCACGCCGTATTGACCAATCAGGTCTGCCAAATCTTTCTTGGCTTCTTCAATTTGACGAGCTGATGCTGGTTTGACAGGATAAATAACCTGAGTCGTCAACATTTTCCCTGTTGCATCCACGACAGCTAGCTTGGCACCTGTACGAAAGGCAGGGTCAAACCCAAGAACCACGCGCCCTTTCAGCGGAGCAACCAAGAGGAGATTGCGCAGATTGTCAGAAAAGAGTTGAATAGCTCCTTCTTCTGCCTTTTCAGTTAATTCTGTACGAATACGGCGCTCAATAGCAGGCAAGACCTTTTTCTTAACAGATTGCTGAACAACTTCATCAATATAGGCATTTTTCACCTTAAAACGAGCAGCAAAGAAGGCAAGAATACGGTCCGTCGCATGTTCAAAACCGATCTTCAAGACACCAAGTTTCTCCCCACGATTGAGGGCCAAGGTACGATAGCCTTGCATATTTCCAACTGTCTCTGAAAAATCATAGTAAATCTGAAAAACCTGCTTTTCATCAAGGCTTTCATCCTTGACTTGCGAAGTGATTTTAGAATGTCTCAGCACTTCCTGATAAGTCATAGCACGTAAATTGACATCTTCCGATAAGGCTTCGACCAAGATATCAACCGCACCAGCCAAGGTTTCCTTACCAGTCGCAAATCCTTCACAGACAAACTTCTCAGCCTCTTTCTCTAAGTCAGCTACATTCTGCAAAATCAAGCGAGCAAGAGGAAAGAGTCCGGCTTCACGGGCAATGGTTGCCTTGGTTCGACGTTTTTCCTTGTATGGAAGATAGAGCTCTTCTACGTCTGCTAATTTTTCGGCAGCTAAGATAGCTTCTTCCAATTCCTTGGTCAGCTTGCCTTGTTCTTGAATCTTAGCCAAGACAGCTTCCTTGCGGTCATTGAGATTGGTCAGACTTTTATCCAAGTCGATAATGGCCTTAATCGCCACCTCATCCAAACTACCAGTCATGTCCTTGCGATAACGCGCGATAAAGGGAATAGTCGCCCCTTCAGCTGTCAAACTTAGAACGGTATCAATTTGCTTTAACGTCACTCCCAAATCTTGAGAGATTTTTTCATATTTTTTATCCATGAATCTATTATACCACAAGCTGGAAGGCTTGCTCCAATCCTTTTCATACTCAATGAAAATCAAAAAGCAAACTAGGAAGCTAGCCACAGACTGCTCAAAACACTGTTTTGAGGTTGCAGATAAGACTGACGGAGTAAGTCACATATCTACGGCAAGACGAAGCTGACGTGGTTTGAAGAGATTTTCGAAGAGTATCAACTATCGAAAACAAATTAAAAAACTCCCTTTTCCTCAAAATAATAGTATAATAGAGGTAGAATTTAGAATCGAGGTACACCTATGGCTGTAAAATTTACAAAACGAGACGACTTGGACAAGATGTTTGAAGAGTTTGCTAAACTCCCTGATTTGAAGCAAGTTACTTTCCCTGATGACAAAGAGAAAAAAGCCAAAGCAGAAAAGAAAAACTAGATGACTGCTTTCCAACAACTCCCATCTAGTGTGCTTCAGACTGGAGCCATTTTTCTCTCCATTATCATTGAAGCCCTCCCTTTCGTTCTGATAGGAAGTATTGTCTCCGGGCTGATTGAAGTCTATATCACACCTGACAAGGTTTATCATTTTCTCCCTCGAAATCGTTGGGGGAGAATCTTTTTTGGGACTTTCGTCGGGATGCTTTTCCCCTCTTGTGAATGTGGAATCGTCCCCATTATCAATCGTTTTCTGGAAAAGAAGGTTCCCAGTTACACGGCGGTTCCCTTTCTTGTGACAGCACCTGTTATCAATCCCATTGTTCTTTTTGCGACCTATTCTGCCTTTGGCAACTCCTTCCATATCGCCCTGTTACGAGCTCTGGGGTCCATCGTTGTGGCTGTAATACTTGGGATTTTTCTGGGATTTTTCTGGCAAGAACCCATTCAAAAAGAAAATCGTCTGGCCTGTCATGAGCATGATTTTTCTCACTTGAGCCCTGCAAAAAAGATTTTTCAGGTCTTTGTGCAAGCAATTGATGAATTTTTTGATACGGGCCGTTATTTGGTATTTGGCTGTCTCTTTGCCTCTATGATACAGGTCTACGTTCCGACTCGGATTCTGACTTCTATCAGTGCGACCCCTCTTTTTGCCATCCTGCTCTTGATGCTTTTGGCCTTTCTTCTCTCTCTCTGTAGTGAGGCGGATGCCTTTATCGGCGCTTCTCTTCTTTCGAGTTTCGGTTTGGCACCAGTTTTGGCCTTTCTCGTTATTGGCCCAATGCTAGATATCAAAAATATTCTCATGATGAAAAATTACTTGAAATCACGATTTATCAGTCACTTCATTACTATTGTGACTCTGGTCGTTTTAGTCTATTCTCTCTTGATTGGAGTCATCTTATGATTCGATTTTTAGTTTTAGCTGGCTATTTTGAATTAACCATTTATCTCCATTTGTCGGGCAAATTAAACCAGTACATCAACATGCACTATTCCTATCTGGCCTATATTTCTATGGTGCTTTCCTTTATCTTGGCAATTGTTCAATTGTATATCTGGATGAAGCAAGTCAAAACCCACAGTCATCTGAACAGTCGATTAGCGAAGGTAACGAGTATTGCTCTTCTGACCATTCCAATTGTCGTCGGCTTAACTTTCCCAACTGTTAGCTTGGATTCTCAGACCGTTTCTGCTAAAGGCTATCATTTTCCCTTATCAGAAGGCACGGATCAAGCCATTCAGACCAGCGAAGGGACGACAAGCCAATATTTGAAACCAGATACCAGTTCTTATTTCTCAAAAACAGCCTATGAAAAGGAAATGAGAACGGCGGCGGATAAATACTTGTCCCAAGATAGCATTCAGATTACGAATGAAAACTATATGGAAGTCATGGAGGCAATCTATGACTATCCAGATGAATTTGAGGGCAAGACAGTCCAGTTCACAGGCTTTGTCTACAATGACCCCAGTCATGCCAATAGCCAATTTCTGTTCCGCTTCGGCATTATCCATTGTATCGCGGATTCTGGTGTCTATGGATTGCTGACTAAGGGAAATACCCGTCAGTATGAAAATAACACCTGGATTACGGCTAAAGGAAAACTGGTCAATCACTACCATAAAGAACTCAAACAAAATCTCCCAACCTTGGAAATCGACAGCTTTACCAAAGTTGATAAACCAGAGAATCCCTATGTTTATCGAGTGTTTTAAAAAGCAAACCAAGTTCATAAAAACGAACAAGTTCTTTTCTGATTACAGAAAAAGAAGTTTAGCCTATAATGAAGGTGAACAATACCAATCCGTGGTGTTTAATAGGGCTTTTCCTAGCCTCTACAAAAAACTGGATGAACAAGAGTCATGAAATAACTCGAATATGCCTTGAGCATGAAAATATCTTACTAGTAGCCTCTTGTTCTATTGTTCAAATAGTTAACAGGAGGTTTTTATATGGAAGTCATGATTGAAACTTGTTGTGGAATTGATATCCACCAAAAGTCTATCGTTTGTTGTATTCTAGATGGTCCACTAGATAGCAATAAACCAAAGAAAATTCAGAAGAAATTTGGGATAACTACTGTAGCTCTTCACAATGCCTTAGATTGGCTGATATAGTTGCTTAGCCTAAAATAAGTATCTTATAATAAAGATATGGCATATAGTACAGATTTTAAACAAGGAGCATTAGATTACATCAAAGAGGGACACAGCAATGTCTAGGGAGCTAAAGTTTTTAATGTTGGCGTCAAAACTCTCTTCACGTGGGAAAAGAAAGACGTGAACAAGGACACTTAGAGCAGAAAAAGCGAGTCGTCAAAAAGTGGAAGATCCCTTTAGAGAAATTGAAAGCCTTTACGGAGATTCATCCAGACGCTTTTTTACGGGAAATTGCGGCACATTTTGAATAGAATAAAAGATTTACTAGTCGTATATATTGACGAAATGGGAATCGACCGCTACCTCTATCGACCTTATGCATGGGCTCCTAGAGGGGAGAAAGTCTAGGAAGAGATGTTTTGAGCGAACTTCAATTGTTGCAGGATAAGTAGACGGAGAGTTTATAGCTCCCATGATTTACAAGGAAAGTATGACGAGCGACTTCTTTGTGGAGTGGTTCAAAACGCAGATCTTGCCTGCTTTGAAGACACCTCATGTCATTGTTATGGATAATACTAGTTTTCATCCTAAGCATATCTTGGATGAACTTTACATTCAAGATAGACACTTTTTCTTACCTCTACCACCTTATTCCCCAGATTTGAATCCTATTGAGCAAGTTTGGGCTGTCTTGAAAAAGAAAGTGACGGATTAAAGCATATATTTACAGTGGATTGAATCTAGAATAGTATACCAATAATTCTAAAACCTGTATAGAAATTAATTTGAATTCACTAATCTTTTTGTTCGTATCCTATTTCAATTCACTATATAACTCAATTTCATAATAAAACACCTCAAAAGTTAGATTTTCTAGCTCTAACTTTTGAGGTGCAGCTCATTTATGTATGCTAGTCTTTTGATTATGATTTCACCAATCTTTGTTAAAAGAAAGAATACTTATTATGAATTTGGGTCATCAAGACTACGGCCATGTAACCCTTTTTCACGTTGGACTTGGCGTAGTTTTTCTGGTGTAACATCGTTTCCTTCTTCGTCCACAATTTTGATTCCTTCGATGTGGTGACGAACAGTGCGACGATAACCTTCGATGTACTCCTCACGTAGTTTGGCTTGTTCTACTTTTTCTTCTGAGGTCAGGCCTTCTGTTTTTTTCTTTTTGGCAAGCTCGTTAATACGATCAATTTTTTTAGGATCCATGTTTCTCTCCTTTATGATAAGATTTAATCCGTTTAACAGATTTTATTTGGTATTAATTTGGTTAAAACGAGCAAGTTTAGATGCTTTTTGAGTCAAATGAGACAAGATTGCCAAACGATTTTGACGGACTGCTTCATTTTCAGCCATAACCATGGTATTCTCAAAAAAGGCATCGATGACTGGGCTAAGAGCAAAGAGTTGGTTCAATTGTTGACTTGCAGTCCCTGACAAAACGAGTGATTCTACTGCTTCTGCCAAGGCTTTCTCTTCTTCATTTTCAAAGAGAGCTGGATCAACTGCAACAACTCCTTCTGCCTTCTCAGCCAAGTTAAAGGCACGAGAAAGTGATTCAACTGAAGGTTTGAAGTCTTCTTCCTTGCTTGCTTCTACAAGAGCGCTTGCTGCTTCCAACATATCTGCCACAACAAAGTTTGAACCTGCAAGAACTGCTTCCTTGATATCTTTTGGAGTAGAGCCCATCATCTTATCAACACGAGCCTTGATAAAGTCCATAACCTCTGCTTTATTTTCATAAGTCAAGCTGTCAAATGTCAAAGCATAAAGGCTATCAATCAACTCATCCATAGCAATGTGCCAACCAAAGGCATCCAAGATACGAACTACACCTTGGGTTGCACGACGAAGGGCATAAGGGTCATTAGAACCTGATGGAATCAAACCTACTGAGAAGAAACTCAAAATTGTATCCAATTTGTCTGCAATTGCAAGCACTGCGCCGACCTTGCTCTCTGGAAGTTCTCCTTCAGCTGATGTAGGCATGTAGTGTTCACGAATAGCAGCTGCCACCGCTGGAGTTTCACCAGCAAGAAGGGCATATTTTTCACCCATAATTCCTTGGAGTTCGTCAAATTCACCAACCATACCTGTCAACAAGTCAAACTTGTAAATGGCTGCTGCACGGGCTAGATCAATCGTTTCATCCGCTGACAAGCCGGCTTTTTCTGCCAAGAGAATAGCAATCTGACCCGTACGAATCATGTGTTCACGAAGGGATCCAATTTTCTCATGGAAGGTTACATTGTTTAATTTTTCAACAAGGTCTGAAATAACCAATTTTTGGTCTTCACGCCAGAAGAATTCACCGTCTTCCAAGCGTGCTACCAAAACTTTTTCATTTCCTTTGATGACATTTTCCAAATGCTCAGCATTTCCATTACGAACAGAAATAAAGTTTGGCAAGAGTTTGCCATCTTGATCGCGAACAACAAAGTAACGTTGGTGTTCTTTCATTGAAGTCACCAAGACTTCTTCTGGAACTTCAAGGTATTTGGCATCAAAACTTCCCATAAAGGCAGTTGGGTATTCAACCAAATTCAAGACTTCATTAAGCAAATCAACATCAATTTCGATACGTACACCATGTTTCGCCTCAATTTCCTTGATTTGGTCAACAATCATTTGCTCACGTTCACGTGGATCTGCGATTACAAACTGTGCACGAAGGTCTTCTTCATAGCTCAAGGCTGACTGAATCTTTGTTTCTTGTCCCAAGAAACGATGACCACGGCTCACACGACCGCCCTTGATATCAAGGAAATCCAAGTCAAACTCTTCTTCATCTAAAAGAACAGTCAAAGTGTGAACAGGACGAATATATTCAAAGCTATTTCCAGCCCAGTGCATGCTGACTGGGAAAGTCAATGACTTCAAAACATCTACAACACCAGGAACAATGGCTTCAACTGCTTGACCAATTTCTTCCTTGGTAACATAGACATATTCTTCACCCTTGATTTCACGGAATTCAATATCTTCAACTGTCAAGCCTTTCCCACGGACAAATCCTTGAGCTGCTTTGGTGAAGTTTCCATCGCTATCCAAGGCAATTTTCTTTGCTGGACCCTTGAAATCTTCTGTCAAATCAGACTGTTTGTCTGCAAGACCTGTCACACGAACAGCCAAACGACGTGGTGTTGAGAAGGTTTGAATGGCTTCAAAAGACAGGCGGTTTTCCTTGAGGAAGGCTGCCATTTTTTCGCCTAGTTGTTTTTCACTTGGTGTGACAACATAGGCTGGTAATTCTTCAAGACCGAGTTCTACTAATAAGTTTTTTGTCATGTTTTTTCCTTTACATTTTCTTCAATCTTTTTTGATATGCACCTTAGGTACTGGGGACGTCGCTAACTAACTTTGTGAGTCTGTATGGAAATCTAATGCAAAATTGATCAAGATTTCCAACAGTCTCATCAAAGTGGATTTAGCTGACTGATTTTTGAACCTAAGGTTTCAAAAATCCCCACATAACAGTACGGCGGCGCATATCCCTCTAGCAAGTCTTCGACTTGCCTCTAACGATTTTAGAGCACAGTATTACTCACTATTCTGCGTCTTCTGCTAAGAGTTTAGCTCGTGTTGCTTCATCCAAAAGTGGGTAGCCTAGGCGTTTTCGTTCTGCGACAAAGGTTTTAGCTACGACACGGGCCAAGTTACGGATACGAGCGATATAGCCAGCACGTTCAGTTACAGATACGGCACCGCGCGCGTCAAGCAGGTTAAAGGTATGTGAACATTTGAGAACATAGTCATAGGCAGGGTGCACTAATCCTTCTTCCAAGGCACGACCAGCTTCTTTTTCAAACTTATCAAAGTTTTCCAGCAACATTTCTTGGTCTGAAATTTCAAACGAATATTTTGAATGCTCGTACTCAGGCTGGATAAAGATTTCTCCGTATTTTACACCATCAGCCCACTCGATATCATAGACAGAGTCCACTTCTTGAATGTATGAAGCCAAGCGCTCCAAACCATAGGTAACTTCCGCAGTCACAGGGCCAGTTGCCAATCCACCAACCTGTTGGAAATAAGTGAACTGAGTGATTTCCATCCCATCAAGCCAAACTTCCCATCCAAGACCAGCCGAACCAGTAGATGGGTTTTCCCAGTTGTCCTCAACAAAACGAATATCGTGTTCCAATGGATTGATACCCAATTTTTCTAAAGACTCAAGATAAAGTTCTTGGATATTTGATGGAGAAGGTTTCATAACCACTTGGAATTGGTGGTGTTGGTAAAGACGGTTAGGGTTTTCCCCGTAACGACCGTCAGCAGGACGACGTGATGGCTCTACATAAGCCGCATTCCATGGCTCAGGTCCAATAGCGCGAAGGAAAGTGTAAGGACTCATGGTTCCCGCACCTTTTTCATTATCATAAGCCTGCATAAGCATACAACCTTGGTCATTCCAAAATTGTTGCAAAGTAAGGATGATTTCCTGGAAAGTCAATTTTTTAGACATTATTTACTCCTTTTTATAACTTCTTGTGACTTTGGATACAAAAAGAACCGTGTCTTTGCTCCTAAGTCTGTGACCTAGGGGCGTCAGAAACGCGGTTCCACCCTAATTTATTACTTCATTGTTTTTGAAAATACTACAGAAAGCGCCAGTTCTTTATTTTGCCCTACTTGGCTCCCACTATCCCAAGCTCGCTTGAAGAACGCCATAAGACTTTCTTTCCTGCAGACTATTATATCAAAAATTAGAACAATGTACAATTCTTTTTATGATTTTCTAGAAATCCATGTCATCAACTCGTGGAGCACCAGACTGAACAGCAATTGTTTTTAAAGTTTCTCTCTCCTCATGACTCAATTCGATTCCAAAGCAATCAAGATTAGCCTGAATACGAGATGCTGTGACAGATTTCGGAAGCGGTAAAAATCCTTCTGCCAAGCTCCAGGCCAAGGCTATCTGAGCAACCGATTTTCCATGATTTGCTGCGCTTTCTTGTACTTGGTTACTATCAAATAGTTCTCCCTGTCCAAAAGGCCCCCAAGCTTCTAATAAAATTCCTTTTTCTCGACAGTAATCTACGACTTCCTCTTGATACACACCTGGCGCCAAGCGAACCTGATTGACCGTAGGAACGATAGTGGCAGTTTCAAGCAAGGCATCCAAATGATGGGGAAGAAAATTACTAACCCCAATGGCACGGATTTTGCCTTCTTGATAGAGGTCCTCCATCGCTCTCCAGACTTCCGCATTTCGGATTTTCCATTGCTCATTTTCTCTGAGCGGTTTTGGATTTGGCCAATGAATCAAATACAAATCCAAATATTCCAAACCCAGCTTCTCTAAAGACTCTTCAAAAGCCTGACGAGCTTGCTCATAGGTGTGATTTGTATTCCAGAGTTTACTGGTTACAAAAATTTCCTCACGTGGCACGCCACTATCATGAATAGCACGACCAACACTTTCTTCATTTTTATAGATAGCTGCCGTATCAATATGGCGATATCCTGCCTTTAAAGCCTCTAGGACAGCTTGGTAGGCAATCTCCCCATTTTCAGCTTTCCAAGTTCCAAAACCCAGAACTGGAATTGGAACGCCATTATTTAAAGTATAAGATTTCATTATTTTTCCTTTCTATGTGAAGAAAATCCAAAGAAACAAATTCTCAAAGAAAACTTATCTCTTTAGATTTTGTATATTATTGGTCACGGTCGTAGTAAAGCTGGTGAGCTTTAAGACGAGAATCTAACAAATCTGGTACGGTTACAAAGTCATAACCTTGCCCTTTCAAATAGTCAATAACCTTCGGCAGAGCATTTACTGTCTCAGCATGGATATCATGCATGAGAATAATAGAACCATTCTTGACTTCACGCTGAATTTCTGTCAAAATAGCTGCTTCATTTTTACTCTTCCAGTCCAGACTATCCACATCCCACATAATAAAGCTCAAATCTAAGCTATTGCGAATGTCGTCTGTAATAGCTCCATAAGGCGGACGCATAAGTTTAGAACTAGAGCCCAGGACCTTAGTTAGCGCATCCTCAGTATCAGTTATTTGTTTTTTAGCGTCATCAAGAGAAAGTTTTGAAAGCACTGGATGGCTCCAACTATGGTTTCCAATGACATGGCCATCTGCTTTCATGCGTTTCAAAATCTCTTCATTGCCAGAAACATTCTTACCTAAAACAAAGAAAGTTGCCTTGATACCATACTTAGAAAGAGTATCTAATGCTTGATTTGTCGTTGCAGGATTTGGTCCATCATCAAAAGTCAAGGCCACTACTTTACGATTTTTCTTTTCATAATAAGCCTTATATAGTTCTGCGTCCTTATCTAATAAATAAGAGGACTGAATAACTTCAAAGAAACTAGATACCGGTAAGGCAATCTCATCCAGATTTTCAACAGGCTGACTCGGATAAATAAGAATTTGGCTATCCTTGTAATCAAAATTCCATGCAGATAAGTCTTGTTCAGACAAACCTTTAACAAGTTGATCGACCTTTTCTTGCTCCAATTTCTTATCCTGTAAGAAAGAAGTCAGTTCTTTTATCAGTTTCTCTTTGGCCTTACTAGCATCTGAAAATAGTTGATTAAGGGTAAAAGGTTTACCATCTTCTGTCAAATGTACTTTTGCCAGACTAGTTTTTTCAGTCTCTTCAACTTTTGACGAAGTTAAATCATAGACTTGTTTCATCACACTTCGGTTGACAATACCTTTTAAAGTCGAATCCTGTTTCTCCGTATAATAAAAAACCAGATTTTCCTTGTCTTCCAGATTTTCCTTAATATCCTGTGTCATGATTTCTTTTACAGACGCAATCACTTGCTCCCCTTGGAGAGGATAATAGGCAATTACTTCTGCTTGTCCCTTACGAAAATGATCCTTCTGATTTCCCTCACTCAATTGATTATCTTTATCATTTTTTAAAGACTCAATCTTTTGTTCAAAACTTTGATTTGTGTATATTTTGTATCCAATTATTGAACCAAGGACACAAATACTTACTGAGAAGATGGCTACTAGGGCTATTAGACTCATTCTTATCTTATCGTGATTCTCACGCTTTGCTCTACTTTTATCCATAAGACCATCATATCAAATTCAAGCTATAATTTCAATGATTTTGGAGGAAATAGTATATTAAAAAATAGGGTCTTAAAAAATAACCGATCTCATTTCTGAGAATCGGTTTTCTAGTTTATTTAATCAAAATTTACATAATATAAATTATGTAAACAAGAACTACAACAACAAATCTTTTACTTTTCCAATTTCACTTTTTGGAATCACTAAGTGAATCATATCACCCAGATACATTCTGGTTGAGCCGTTAACTGTTTGGCTCTTGCCATTATGAACTTGGGTGGTGATGAGGACGTTGTGTGGCAGGTTGAGTTCGTGTACTTGTTTTCCAGCGATTTTGTCAGATACAGGGATTTCAATGAGAGTGACCTCTCCTTCATCTGTCGCTTCTTCTGGCAACATTTTTTCTAGCATAGCCTCATAGACTGGCGCACCTTTGAGTAAATCCATGATGATGTAGGCAACTAGGGTTACTAAGCCAAGTGGCATGAGATTGCGAATATCTCCTACCATCTCGGTTACCAGAATCATAGCGGTTAAGGGAGCCTTGGATATTGCTCCAAAATAGCCACTCATTCCCAGAATGACAAATATAGGGAATTGCTCCTGACTGACAAGTCCAATATTAACACAAATAACACCAACTAGAGCACCAAGTAAGGAGCCAAGCGCCAAAATGGGTAGGAAAATACCTCCTGGAAGACCACTTCCATAGCTAATCATGCTCCAAACAAAGCGGATTAAAAAGTAAGCTAATAGAACTTGGAAACTAAAATCTTGCTCAGTCAAAGAAAGAACAAGCTGATTTCCACCTCCAAGGATCTGGGGCAAGAAGATCCCGACTGGTATGATGAGAATGAAAGCCAGAATTGGATAATAAGCTCTATCCAAACGGATTTTTTGACCAATCCAGTCATAAACTCTACCAACATTGAGTACAGCTTTTTCATAGAGAAAACCGGAAAGACCCAGAAAAATTCCCATGAGGAGGTAAATCCAATACTGGTCTAGGGTCATGAGTGGGATATTGTCTGGCATATCCAGTACGGGTGTTAGGCCAAATATGAGCAGAGAAACAAAGTTTGCTACGAGGCTGGCTGCTAGAGTTGAGACCCAGAAAAAGCGTGAAAAATGGTGATAGACTTCTTCTACAACAAAGAGAAGTCCTGCAATCGGAGCATTAAAGGCTGCGGCTAAACCTGCGGCAGCTCCACTCGCAATCAGAGAGCGTTCCTCTACTGGACTGGATTTGAGCCACTTGGCAATACCTTTACCACCAACCGCTCCGAGTTGAATACTTGGCCCTTCACGCCCCAGCATGAGTCCACTTGCAATAGCAAGAATTCCTAGAATATATTTTTTCCAAAGTACGCCCCACCAGTTGAGGGTCATGAGTCCCTTTAATTCGGCTTCAACTTGAGGAATTCCTGAACCTTTGATGTCTTTTTCTGACCGAGTTAATTTCGCACTGAGCCAACAAACTATTAAATAAAATAGACCAATGATAAAAAGATTGCTCACTAGGTGCGCTTGATCTTGATAAAGTCCTTGTATCAGGTGGAAGCCTTTTTCGATTGAAAACCGAAAGGATCCGACAATGAGCCCCACGACGAGTCCAACAATAATTCCTCGTCCAACTTGGGATAATATGGTGCTTGAGGCAAAGGCAAATTCTTTCTTGGAACTGAGTGTTTCTGACTGTTCCTCCATAATCATTCCTTCTAACTTAACTTTCTTTTTCTACTGAAACCAGTGATTTAACGGGTTCAAAGCTGATTCGGTGAATTGGGGTAATTCCTAGTTTTTCCAGTCCTTCTAGGTGTTTAGCTGTTCCATATCCTGCATTAGTAGCAAAATCATAGCCAGGGAATTGCTGATCGTATTCCTTCATCAATTCATCACGTGTCACCTTGGCTACTATAGAAGCTGCTGCGATCGAGAGGGAATTAGCATCACCTTTGATGATGGAAGTTTGTGAAATGGGCAACTCCAGTTTCATGGCATCGATCAAGAGATGTTCAGGTTGAGGACTGAGCTGGGAGATAGCTTCCTTCATGGCCAGTTTGGTTGCTTCATAGATATTGACTTGGTCGATGATCTGATTATCCATGATACCAATTCCGATTGACAAGGCTTGATCTTGAACGGCTTGATAAATTTCCAGATGTTTCTTTTTAGGAATTTTCTTGCTGTCGTTGAGACCTCTAATCTTACAATTTTTAGGTAAGATGACGGCTGCAGCAACTACAGGCCCCGCCAGAGGACCACGACCAACCTCGTCAACACCTGCTATCAAGGTCAATCCTTGTTTGTAAAGTTCTTTTTCATAGGAAAGCATGGATTCCAAACGAATATCCTCATCCAGTTCAGCCTGAATGGCTTTTTTACGCTTGCTGATTTCCTTTTGAACTCCAGAACGATTATCCTGCTCGAGTTCTAAAAAAATAGGGCTATCTAGGTCCTTGACCGTAGCAAGGAGTTCTTTGATTTCTTTAATCGTCGCCATCGAGGTCTTCCAATGTATCTAAGGTATAGTTACCGAGTTTGCCATCGCGGACTTCCTTCACGAAGAGACTGTAAAAACGATCATAGTCATCACGGAAACCGAGGGCGCGGGTCATATCCATAATAATAACAGGCGCTTCTTCTTCAATTTTCATTTGTTTGAAGCGTTCAGCTAATTTTTCTGGATAATGTTCTTTGAAATAATTGATACCAAAAATGGTTACCTCATCCATAGGAAGCAACTGGTCTTTGATAGCTCCTGTTAGGGCTAGTTTCAGTGCAACAGTTTCATCTTCAAACTTAGGCCAGAGAATCCCTGGTGTATCCAAGATTTCCAGGTCTTTATTGGTTTTAAGCCATTGTTGCCCCTTGGTAACACCTGGTTTATTGCCGACAACGGCAATTTTCTTACCAGCCAAACGGTTCATGAGAGTTGATTTACCAGCGTTTGGAATCCCGATAATCATGGTACGTAGGGTTTCAATCTTGATACCACGTTCTTTCTGGCGAGCAATCTTATCAGCCATGAGTTTTTTGGCTGCATCTGTTACGACTTTTACAGTCACTTGCTCTTTGGAGTTAATAGCCAGAGTCTGGATTCCTTGTGATTCAAAATACTGACGCCATTCCTTGGTCATTGCTGGGTCCGCCAAGTCTGCCTTGTTTAAAATCAAGAGTTTTGGTTTGTCACCAACAATCTTTGTCAACATAGGATTTTGACTAGATAGAGGTAAGCGTGCATCCACCAAAATCGTCACAAAATCAACAAATTTTAAATTTTCCTGCACCTGTCGACGCGCTTTAGACATGTGACCAGGAAACCATTGAATAGTAGCCATTGAGTTTTTTTCCTTTCGTAGCAAGGGTTTAGAGCCCTTATTTTATTTTACTATCGTTTGAACATAGAGAGTTTTCAAATGAATGGTGTTCAAACAGTTCTTATTTAATTACATAGAAATCTACTTTATATTATATCATGCCTTCTCTATTTTGTCCGATGATAGCCCTTTAAGCTTCCTGAATAGAAAAAGAAAGGACGAAATGTGTCCTTTCTAGATCTTAGCTTCTCTTTAACCCACCACAGTTGACAAAGAACCGAAATTAATTTAATATTCCTAATCAATTTGTTCATATCTTATTCTAATAAACTATATATTAATTATGATGATTTATTCAATAGCCCAGTGAGAATAAGAAAACCACTCATTAATTAGACTAGCGATTTCTTTAGGTGCTTCAGTATAAAGCACATGACTAAAGTTTTCTAGAAAAATAATATCAAAATAAGTTGGCAATTCTTTTAGGGCTTCCTCTCTCCATCTAGCTTCATTAGGATAGTGAGGACTGATAAACAAGGTATCTCCCACTTCTCTCTTAAAAACTTGGATTTTCCGCCGTAAGCGGAGTATCGCTTCTATATTTTCATAATTTATAGCTAACTCATATCTATCATACTCCGCATTCCAGTGATAAGACTGTCTTACAGCTTCCTCCATATTTTCTGACCAATGCTTTGCTTCAGATTTCTCTTTAGAAATAAGAAGAGCTAAGTCTGAAACGACTTGAGATTCGATATAGTTTTTAGCTTCCTCTAACTCTGTATCTAAAGGTAAAATCTTATCTAAATCTAGATAACCACCATCCAAAAGAATCAGTTTTTTCACTTCATGAAATTCCGATGCGAGATAACGAGCCAAATCTCCTCCAAGAGAATGGCCTATCAGACAGATAGATTCTTTCTCAACAATCGCATTTTTAAACCATGCTTTCAATTCTGTTTCATCTCGAAGATGCTTTTCATATGGATTTAGAAAACAGACCTGCGAATCTAGTTCTTGAAAAAAATCCCTGCTATGATAGACATTGCTTCCTAGACCACCAATAAAAAATATCTTCATTCTCTACTTAATACTATGCTTATTCATTTTTTGTTCAAAGATAGTCGTGATAATTTGACGCAATTCTTCGCGTTCTTTTTCTGGGATTTCACCACTTGTTTGAGCTGCAGCGTAGAGTTCAGGGTGTTCAATTGAAATACGTTTAATAGTACGTGTTGTAGCATGTTTTCTGACGAAAAACGGGATTCGCTTAATCAAGTCTTGTGGGACGAGCGCAAGAATTTTCTCAGCAGTTTCCTTGTCACTAATCTTAGACGTAGTCAGCCCCTTCTTAATCATTTCCTGTTCTTTTTCTGTAAAATCTTTTAATTCCATTCGATTATTCCTCCTATTTTCACTAAGTTAAATTATATACCAATTATAGCAAGACGGCAATTAGTCTGTTTGTAAAATCTTCACTATACTACAACTTTCCTGTCGCTCATAATTGCTCTTTAATGAAAAATCACAAATCCTTTTGGAGAGATGACAAGATGATTCTCTAATTCTTGGCAATTGCTTGCTAGTGCTACTGCTTCTTTTGGTAAATGATAATCTTCTTTTGATTGGTTGAACATTGCTTTGAGAATTCGGCCATCGTATTTCCACTCCAAAGCTACTACATCAGCTTTGATTTCTTGGAGACTATACTTGCCATGCTGAATGCTTGCTGACGAATGCTTGCGAATCTTGATTAGCTTCTTGATAAAGTTCAACATATCATTGTCACTTGATACGCGTTCCCAAGGCATACAACGACGACAATCTGGGTCTGGTCCTCCTGTCAAGGATAACTCTGTTCCGTAATAGATACACGGTGTTCCTTTTTGTAAAAAGAGAAAGGCTAAGGCTGATTTGACCAGTTGAACGTCTTCATTGGCTGTCCACAAGATTCGTTCTGTATCATGCGAATCTAGGAGATTAAACATAACCTCTGAAATCTGCTGCTTGTAATACATAGATTGGCCATTGATTTCATCTATGAATTGGTCTGTCTTCTTAAGCCCTCGTAAGAAATACTCTTTGATACTATCGGATAAAGGATAATTCATGACCGCGTGGAACTCATCTCCATTTAGCCAAGGCTGAGACGTATGCCAGACTTCTCCAAGGATATAAAGATCAGGCCTTTTAGCTAGAACTGCCTTGCGAAAATCCCTCCAAAACTGATGGTCAATCTCATTAGCCACATCCAAACGCCAAGCATCGATATCAAACTCTTCAATCCAATAAGTCGCAACTTTTAAAAGATAGTCCTTGACCTCTGGATTGGCTGTATTTAGCTTAGGCATATAGTCCTCGAAACCAAAAGCATGATAGGATAACTCTCTCTTATTGGCTAACTTTTCAGTCGTCACTGGGAATTGTTGAATATGGAACCAATCTTTATAAGCAGACTGTTCACCATTTTTGACAACATCTTGCCATTGAGGCGATTGCGAACCAATATGATTAAATACAGCATCCAGCATGATTTTCATGCCACGCTGATGAGCTTGCTCTACCAGTTCCCGAAAGGTCTCCTTGTCCCCAAAATGACGGTCAATTTCGAAATAATCTGTCGTATTGTACTTATGATTGCTCGTAGATTCAAAGATAGGACAAAGATAAAGTCCAGTAACGCCCAAGTCTTGCAAATAATCCAGATGGTCTATAATCCCCTGTAAATCACCACCAAAGAAATCATCACTCTGAGGTGTGATAGAGGAATCCCAGTCTAATGTCCCTTCTGGGTTTAATAGATCATTTCCATTAGCAAATCTCTCAGGAAATATCTGATACCATACCGTATCTGAAACCCAGTCAGGAACCTGGCATGCATCAATTTCATGTATATAAGGCAACTTAAAGCCATTTCCAATAGCATGAAGATTTTCTAGAGAATTTTCCACGCAGCCTTTATCGCCATACAAAATGCTCTGGTCTTCTGTATCCGTGAGTTCAAAAAGATACTGGATACGTGCAAAGTCAACAGACACTTCAACCTGCCAATAGTCAAATAAGGCATCAGAAGTTATTTTAGTCATTTCTTTTGTATCTTGATAAAACTCCTCCATAAAGATAAAAGGGTCGCCATAATGCAAGTTGATGCTTTCAATGTCCCCTTTCTTAGTACGAATCCGAATATGGAGTTTCTTATCCTTATAAAGATAGGCATACTCCGACTCAGTTCTATGGTAAATAGCACTTAATTCCATTAAATTGTCTCCTAAATTTTCAATCCATTTTTACGCAAACGTTTTCAAAATCAATAAATCCAGTATACTATTTTTGTAAACTATTTGCAAGAATAGTCCATTTTTAAAAGAACTATCTTTTTAAGTATACAAAAAAGCCTCAAAAAGGCTTTATCTATATACTATTCCTCTTTCGGTTTTGAAAATACTTCTACTCTCTGAGCTAGGACTTTGATTTCTACAGGTAGGTTATCTGATTTATCGCCGTCAACATCTGACTCCAATTCACTATCAGAGGAGATTTTAATATTGCGCGCTTTGATATATTCGATATTATCATTTGCGACAACATCGCCTTTCAATAAATCAGGAATGACGGATAATTTGGAAAATAGAGATGCATCTTTTAAAATCAAAATGTTGGCATATCCATCTTTGTTCTCTTCAAAAATCTTTTTGTCAGCGAAGTAATTTGTCAAGAGAACCAAAACATGGCTCGCTTCACCAACATAATTTCCATTTTCTGTTTTAGCCTTAATGTTAAAGACCTGATCCGTCATGACAGACTTCATGGTATTAACAGCATAGGCTAAAATACCGAATTTTGTCTTGTCCTCAATCTCCACATTGTGAATCGCCTCAGGCAGAGAACCGATACTAAAGATATAACCAAAATAATTGTCATTCGCTTTACCGATATCAAACTTGTTGGTTAAATCAAAATCGAGTTCCTCAATAGCGCTATCGATGTCTTGGTTGATTTCCAACAGTTTTGTAATGAGATTACCTGTCCCACCAGGGATAATACCTAACTTAGGAACGTATTCTCTCTCAGCAATACCCGAAATGACTTCGTTGACAGTCCCATCTCCACCAAAACACACCACTGCATCGTACTGATCACGAGAAGCTTCTTCAGCAAAATGTGTTGCATCCAGAGCTTTTTCGGTAATTTTGGTTTCTACGTGCTCAAAATATTCTTTTGCTTTATTTTCCAGCTTGACCTTATAATCCAAAGCCTTCTCCCCACCAGAAGTAGGGTTGATAATTAACATTGCTTTGTTCATTGATTGTCTCCGTAATATTCATTAGAAATGTTTATATTACATCGTATGCAAGTAAATGTACTCCCATTATATAATGAAAATGCTGGAAAGAAAAATATGACGTACTGGAGATTAAAACTCTTTTATTTTATATCAACCTTATTATCCCACCGCCTGAGTATATCCTTTAAGGGTTTATCCAAGTAAGAATAGGCCTTTTCCTTAATCCAATCAGGAATACCATAAGCTGCCTCTGCTATGCTGCCAGTGATTGCAGCAAGTGTATCACTGTCGCCACCAAGTGAGATGGCATTTCTTATCGCATCTTCGAAATCTGTACTTTCAAGAAAGGCAATAATTGCCTGAGGTACAGTGTCCTGACATGTTTCGTTGAAACGGTATGTAGGGCGAATTTCATCTAAAGTTTGAGATAGATTGTAGCCGTATTCCTTCTCAATATAATCCTTAATCCGTTTTTTACATTCTGTAGGATTGTCGTTAATTGGTTGCTCATATTCGCTACAATAACCACCAAAGTAAAAACGACATAGAAAGATAGCATCAGCTGTAGCCACGGCACCTTTGATACCTTCTGGATGGTTATGAGTTACCTCTGCAGAAAGACTCGCAAGTCTTCTAGATGATGGCCACATACCAGATCTTGCACAAAAACCACAGTCCATGACCCAAGCACAGGGAGCAACACGCATAGCTGATCCATTACCAAAGCTATTATAAGGCTCACGGTTATCGCTGTTTAGCCATGCATTAAACCGAGCACCATAATCAGCATTCGGATACATTCTGCCATATTTCTTCATAGCGTCAATAAAGTCATCCTTCTGCCCACCATTCATGATTGCTTCTGCGACAGCACAGGTCATAACCGTATCATCTGTGAAAAAGCAGTCTTTCCGAAATAAAGGAAAATCCTTCGTTTTGATATTGTTCCATTCGTAAACAGAACCAACAATGTCTCCAACGATTGCTCCTAGCATAAGATTCCTCCTTGTGACATATCAGATTTATTACACATTCCCAATGGTTAACTCTTTAAAAATGGTGCCACCAAATCAATCCACTCTTGAGGTAGGTAAGCTGACAAATAGCCGTGATTATAGCCCTTTGCTTCATACAAAATTGTATTTGCATGTAGCTGATGAAATAATTTCGCTGATTCTTTCACACAGTTCAATTCTTTTTCACCATAGATATACAGAACCTGAGCCTTGCTAGCAGAAATCATATCTTTCAGCTTGTAATGCCCCATATAGTTTTTGTAAATGGTCACCAATGTTTTGACAGGCGTCCTTGGAAGATCCTCCAAATAATAAGCTTTTATTTCCTCTGGATAAGCCAGTTTAGGATAGAGTTTGTTCATCATGCTTAACTGAAGTTTGCAAGAGAATTTATTGAACATCAGTTTACCAAATAGAGACACTAGAAAGATGCTGATTTTAGCTAACCTTAGTTGAGGAATACAGAGGCTTCCGTCTATAATGGTCTTCTCAGCAATTTCACTGTCTAAAGATAAAAGCTCCATGGTAATTTGACCACCAAGTGAAACACCACCGATTGCAAACAATTTTCCACCACAGTTTGCTTTGATATAGTCTAGAATCTCCAAAGCAGAATCTTCAGTAGAAACATAATCAAGTTGATATTCCTCTCCGTGGCCATTCAAAGTGGGTAGAATAATACGGTATTCTTCTGACAGGATTCGTGCTTGACGAAGATAATTCCACCAAGAACTGCCACCACCATGTATCAGTAAAATAGGAGGCAAATTCTTATTACCAAATTCATGGAATTTCATGTTTAAACTCCTTACTGTAGGACTTTCACTAGCTAATTTTCCTTGTTCAATCAGCTCTTAAAAGCAGTACCACACACTCGACATAAAACGAGTGAACACTATGTATGCCAAGTGAACATGTCTATAAACCTTTTGACGATAGCATAAGGTTATCGTTAAAAGGTATTACCCCGACAAACTGTGATTTACTCATTTCATTAAATCAGCTATTTCTTTCTTCCCATACGCCTTTACATTCTGAATTACATTCTGTTTCCTCTTGATTGATTCAAACAATGATATATCTAGTACATTTGCGAATTCTTCAAACTGAACCTGCCCGATTCTTCTTATTTCTTTAAGTTTCTCAGCATCTCTTACCTTTCTCTCTGCCTCACTTTTGGGGTATCCTTGTCCAAATGGCTCCGAGAAAAGAGCTTCTATTGTTCTTTCAAGATTTTCAGTACCTGACCATGTATAATTTTCACCTAATGGTAATGATATCGCATTTCCATTATTAATCTGAGCAAATAAATAGGCATCATTCGGTGTAGGTGCATATCCGCAAATGACATCAGGCATACTATTACAAGCAAGCATCATTCCTTGTCCGGAAGAACAGCCCGTAACAACGAAATCAACTGTCCTACTTGCCAACAAGATACCTATAAGAATAGAAATTTCTATATACGAGTATTTTTCATTTTCTTCCATCGTACAGCCAAAATTTATAACCTCAGATTTCTTTGGAGCATACTTTAATACAGCATCATAGATTATTTGATTTTTGGTCGCTTGCGAACTTGCTTGAATAACTCCGATTCTCATTCTTCCCCCCTTCAACTTCTAATTTAATTATTTCTTTTTCTTTGGTTTGGGTGCCGGTAATTCATTATATATTGAATTGAACAAGCCTTTATTTTCTACACTTCATTTATTCACTGGTTGCAACTTTTGACATCAAAACTACCGCCTCCACATGTCTTGACGGTTACTACCTATACTGTGAAACGAAATCAAAGCTGCTGAATATCCGTATTAAACTATTAAACGTAACTAATGCGAGTATTTACGGCTTCGTTAATATACAGTATTGTTACATCTATGCCAAGTTTCCGATAGTTAGTTCTTCTTTCTTTATTTAAATCTTTACAAATCCAACTAGCGAGAAGGGTTGTTTATCTCAAAACTCATTGAACCTTTGGTTCCTCGATTAGTATAATAATTTCCTTCTAGTTGATTTGGATTATCAATATCAAGAATTACCGTCCCATAATGTATAGGACTTTGCAATTCAGCCCTTGGGCTATTTAAATATGTATAAATTAATTTTTGTGTTCCATTATCATTGATAATTGATGCTGTAATGCTATGGCTCGAACTTTCACCCGTTTTAAACTTAACTTTAATAGTCGTAAATGACTGTTCAATAGTAAGTTCACAATTTCTTTCATTCTGATCATAGTCCGTCTTGAAACTACCTACATAATTCGCAAATAAAATTGGAACATTATGAATCTTAGATAGTAATGGCCACCGCCATGCTGTTTTTTCAAAAATAGCCATAATAATTGCTGTAACTGATATAGCTTCACCAATATACCCAATGGCTGAATATACCAATGCCAAAATATCAGATTTAAGATTCACTGCAATCTCTTGGCCACTTATTAACAATCTTAATAACAAGCAAATTGCAAAAACCCATATTGTAATATTCAAAAATTTTTTCTGCTGTTCATTCATAAGTTTTATTTATAATCCAAAAATTCAATCATTCTAACTAAAAAAGTTTTTGTATCCTGTAAATTCCATTTCTGCTCTGAACGAAAAAGGTAATACATTCCACTTACTTCAACCCAATTTAAATTCACTTGAGACACTATGTAATATAACGCTTGCTGTAACAACCCTGTGTAGCTATTACTATTGAAAAACATCTGTTCAGGTATATTCCAGACCAAACATTCTATCAAATATGAAGAAATGCGTTCGTTTGTCAATCCTAGCTCCTGCATCTCGTTCTTAATATGCTTCATAATCCTAACTAAATATTTATATTTATAGTGAGTAGATTTATTCTTAGAGATACCATTTTGTATATGAACTTTAGGATAATTAATTACTTCATAATTTCCGTTTGAGGTAAAAAATTTGATGCCTTCAACAAATTTTTCAGATGACCTGCTACCAATATATCTATAATTTCGATATTGAAAACATGGGACTACATCTGCATTTACGTGATATGAGTTAGAATTAATATTGATACACTTATTGCCAATAGAAACTGATTCTGCACCAAATTTTGAAATTAACGCTTTAATCACTTCGTTTTTAAATACATTAGCATTGGTGCTGCTACTAGAGTAATTATAGTCTAGGTCCGATAACCCATCTACATACTCACAATAAAATAAAGATTTCACCATGATACAGATATCAATGTCGCTATTTTTCTTTACATTCGTATTATTTGCATAAGAACCTTGGGCAAAAATTTCATATTCATACTTTGAAGAGAGCCCACTCCTTTCTATTGCATCTTTAATCATTCCAATAGTATTTTCAACCCGTGTTTCTTCAGTGGCAGATAACGGCTTAATCCATGATTGTAATGCTTCTTCAGAATATCTCATTATAAAACAACTCCATTTTAGTTTTTTGGTTAATTCATAAAAAGTAACCGATATTAAAAAAATCCTACATATAATTATACCACTAAACAAGAAAAAAGGCTGCAAACATAGTGAACTATACTATGCCTACAGCCTTATAAATCAACTTCTGTTCCTTCCAAAAATCTAACGGTTATCTGTCCATCCTCCGAAATCAAAATACTATCTAGTACCTGACACATCTCAAAGGAATCATATTCCCAACACTCCTTATTTATCAATTCAGCCAGTAACACACTGTAATGCTTTTCTAATAACTGGTTTTCTTCCAAGATCTTATTCCACTTTCCATGCAACAAATCCATATTCTCACTCAGTAGTTTAACTGCCATCATTACAGCTTTCTCTAGTGTTCCCTCATCGATATGGTTATTCTGACAACCAATCTGTCCCTTTACCTTATAACGGTTGTTACACTGCCAAACTTTACGTTTGCCACGACTGGTCGTCCAGTTCTTACGTCCAAAAGCTGAACCGCATTCTGCACAGAACACCTTGGTAGTAAAAGGGTTGTCCTCATTTTGCATGATGTAGAAGAAATTGAAAAAGAAAATAGACTTCAGACAGCTATTGATGTTGTCAGAGAACAGTTTGGCTTTTTAGCCATACAAAAAGGAACCGTCCTAACTGAAGGTTCCTAAAATATTGAACGCAGTAAACTTATTGGCGGTCATTCCGCTGGTGGATTGGAGGGATTAAAATGATTGACCGTTCATCCTTACCATTTCAGTCAGCAAGAGAGTACTAGGATACAAAGATGCAAAAATGGATGGGCTTTTTCCTATCTGAACATGCATTAGCACTCTCTGATGATACAAACAAAGTAACGTACATGTCTGACTTATCACTAGAGAAGAAATTATTACTCCTCAGTCAAGTATACGCCGGGCAGCTACGCACACGCATTCAAGTGATTGAAAAAAACAAGCGTGTTTCCTACACTGGAACAATACCAAGTCTGACCAAAGATTTCATTTTGATAAAAACTACAACAGGTCACATCAATTTGAAATTAAAAGACATTATTAGTATTGAACTTGTCGAGGAGGTGCTCTATGAATCAGCTTGAGTTTCAGCGTAATCACCTACAAATGGACTATTATAGCGAGAGCTACCAAGATTTTGAACGTGACTTCTACCGCTACTCTAACATGAATATTCCATTGACCTTCCTAACTGATGATATCCTAAAAACAATGGCGACTTCACGTAAGAATTACTTTGTCCTCAATAAGGAAAAGTCCAGAGATAACCGCGATCACTTCTTCATATTTGAAGTAAGTACCGTAGATGAGAATCCGCTAATCTATCATTATACATATAAGAAAACTACAATATATTTAGCAGAAAAATAGGAGCAGTTCAATTGACTGTTCCTATTTTTAATATTCATAAAATCTAAAGTCTTTATACTCTTTAACAATGGAGTCGCCAACCAGAACAGACTATACTGACCAGCGACTACCTTAAATTTAATGTTTCAGATTTATTTTCTTATCTCTAATTTCATAAACTACATCTGCTACATTTTCGAGTAATCGTTTATCGTGGGTGATAAACACGATAGTTCCGGTGTACTCCTTCATTAGTATTTCCAAAGCCTCTAAACTTGGTATGTCAAGGAAGTTACTGGGTTCATCCATTATTAGGATGTTATATCTACCCATGAGCATTTTAGCAAGCAACAATTTTATAATTTCTCCACCGCTTAAAACAGATAAACTTTTTCCAATATCGTTCTGTTTGAACCCCATAGATGCTAGCACTGAACGAATTTCTGATATATTGTAGTCACAATCCTTCTGCATAAACTCCATAACATTCTGATTACTGTTGTACTTGTAACCATTCTGTGCAAAGTAACCTATTTTTGCCTTAGGCGAAATAGAAATTCCTTCTTCATGGTTTAAGATCATTTGGATTAAAGTTGTTTTTCCGATTCCATTACCACCAGTTAACGCCACTTTTGCTCCTAACGGAATTTGAAAAGATGCATTTTCAAACAGAGCCTTATCCCCAAATACTTTATTAATTTCTGCACCGACTATAGGGTATGGATTATGGAGCTCCAATGCTTTACTTTGCCTGAAACGAATTCTGCGAATGCCTTCCGGAGCTTCTACTTTTCCTAAGGCCGCAATCCTGTGCTCTAGGGTTTTAGCAGCATTATACATCTTTTTTTCCTTACTTCCTATTGATTTTTGATGAGCTAAACGCCCTCCGTCTTCAGTACTTTTTTTCTTTGAAGAACCTTTTGCCTTCTGTTCTATTTTACGAGCCTGTTTTCGCTTTTCCTCCGCAGCCCTTTCCAATCGGGCACGTTCCGCAATAAATTGTTCGTATTCTGCAGCTTGGCTCTTACGTTCTTCCTCTTTCTGACGAAGATAATCAGAATAGTTTCCCCAATACTCAGTGATTTTGCCATCTTTCAGTTCCCATATTTTATCTACTATTTCATCAAGAAAATAGCGGTCATGGCTAATAACTAACAGTGCACCTGTAAAATATTTTAGCTGTCCTATTAGAAAATCAATTCCTTCACGGTCTAAATGGCTCGTAGGTTCATCCGCTAAAATACCATGAACCTGTGCCGATAAGGCCTGTGCTATTTTAAGCCTTGTTTCTTCACCACCGCTCATAGTCTGTATATTTAATTGCTCAACACCTAGCTTGCCTACAAGTGCAAAATCTTTTTCCTCCTGCAGAGTTACTTCGTCCAACTGGGGAATATAGGCAAGTTCACCCAGACGATTCATTTTACATCCTGGGGGAGTTAATTCTCCTAAAAGTACCCTGAGTAAAGTGCTTTTTCCAGCACCATTTGCTCCTACTAAACCAATACGGTCATAATCATATACTTCTAATTCATTTATATCTAAAACATCGCGTCCTTTGAATTCCACACGAATGTCTTTTGCTTTTAATATTAATTCCATAACATTTCCTCCTGTCTATAATCGCATGCTTTCATTTGCTTGTATGCAGGGAAAACCCTGCGATTTTAGCAGGAAGAGTTACATGAAAATAAGATACATAAATATTCCTCCAATATTGTTTATTTTAAATCTAATTTTCTAACCTCAGTTATCATTTGGCAAACTATAGCAATGCCAATAATTAAAATACCTGATAGTAAAAACCAATGATTTACACCGATTTTATCAGCAAAGAATCCAGAAAGAATTAACCCAATTGGCATAGCAAGTGACATGATACTTCCGATCAAAGAAAATACACGTCCTAAATATTCAGGCTTAATTTTCTCCTGAAAAAGAGCTGTTTGCACACCGCTATAAAATGGCACCGAAAGCCCCATTATTGCACAGCAAACTACGAATATTACAAATCCATTTGGAGGAAGTATTCCCGAAACGGCTAAACTGGTCCCCATTATAAAAAATGAACTTGTTATTAGTAATACATGCTTTTCGAAGCCCCCTAATCTTCCTAATAATAAGCCTCCTGCTAGCATCCCAAATGCAAAGGAAATTTCCGTAATAGAAATATGCACAGGCGTTCCATTAAAGTGTTCCATGCTTATTAAAGGAAATAGTGCATTGATTGGCATATAAACAAAAGTATATAGTGTTCCTAAGAGTAATAAGGCAAACAATCCTTTGTTTTGTCTCAGAACCACAACTCCTTCTTTCATCTCCCTTATGAAATTTGGTTCTAAACTTTGCACTTGATTACCCAGCTTAGGTATACGTACAATTGCTACCGTAATAGATGCAATCACAGCACCCAATACGTCGATGGCAATAATAGCATTTAAATCCCAAACGGAGTATAAGAGTGCTGCAACTGCCGGACTAACAATATAGCTTATAGACTGCAAAGACTGACTATAGCCTGCGCATTTCGTTAGCTGTTCTTCTGGTACTAAAAGTGGTGTAACCGCATTGAGTGCTGGGGTATGAAAAGCTGTTCCAATGCTACGGATAAACAATACTATCATAATCATCCAGACAGGTAGCTCCATACAGAATGCAACAATAGCAAGCACTGCACCAGCTGCTGCGATAATTAAATCGGCACCAATCATTATCTTCTTCCTATCATGACGATCCACTAGCACACCAATGGCAGGTCCCAAAATCGCATAGGGTAAAAAACCTACTAATGAAGCCATAGACAAGACCATCGCAGATCCTGTTTTTTCTGTAAGGTAAAAAATAATCGCCATTTGCAGGATGGCACTAGTGATTAATGATACTGCTTGCCCTGCCCATATTGCATAAAATTTTCGTTTCCAATTGTTGTATTTTTCCATTTATATTATCTCCTGCATATTATTTTGCTTGAATTTCTATTTTGAATAGCATTCTAGGCAATAAAAAATGCAGGCCAAACCCCACAATGTGGCTTTTGGTCTGCATACATACAATTTGGAAACATTCATATTAAAGACATAGTTAAATAAAGGTATAGTTAAATAACCAATATCCTCACCGTAACTAATGAATGCTCAATATCGTATAAATAAGCACAACAAAAAAGCCTATCATCGGGTATAGATTCTGCTTTTTTTATTGCCAGCTTATCTTAAACGCATTGAGGCTGTCATAGTTTCGGTTCCTCCTACATCTTTGTTTATATCAATTTATAGTATAACACAACAAGATGATATGTTCAATATAAAAGTTATGGAATGAGACTCATACTTCCAATTCGATGCCAGATTTAAAGGATATGACGAAGTTTTCTTCATAGACTGTAACGCTCTGGATTATCTTCCTTAGTAGCAAGCGATTAGCTTTCACAAAATCTTCTGTTTGTAGTTTTAAAAATTCATCAGGATTTTCTAACTCAACCTCAAAATATTTCATTTTACATTCCCTCATTTCATTTATTGATAAATTGAGTTTGCAAAAAAGAGTGGACAATTTTTGTCTACTCTTAACCTTTAAAATAGTTTTTTTTAATCGATTTGAAGTTGCCTAAATTATTACTTATTCGGTAAAATGAAGTATTGCTTTCAACAGATTTCCTTCAACTACACTTCACTTGATTCAAACAAGGTGGGTACATTTCTATTCCCACAAACTCCTTGTCAATGGAAACAAACACGTACCCACAGGGTAAATGGAAATAGAAACTGATAATTTCTAGCTATCACTTCTATTCATTCCAAAAATTTTCTCACTCTGATACTTCCCCACTCCAATACAAAAAGCATTGCAATCAAGGATTTTCATTATCCCTTTCATTCAAAG
The DNA here is from genome assembly GCA_905221065.1 of bacterium. GTDB lineage: Bacteria > Bacillota > Bacilli > Lactobacillales > Streptococcaceae > Streptococcus. The sequence goes on along the minus strand of CAJNBS010000003.1, from coordinate 75,630 downwards.
GTTTCTAGGTTTTTACGAGCAGAGCAACACACTCCACGTGGTGCGTTTGTGGAAAAAGATCCACCGGCTGGACTTTCTTCAATTCATAGCCCAATTCTTGATAGAGTTTGATATCACGCGCCATGGTTGCGACATTGCAGGAGATATAGGCGATGCGGTCTGCTCCTGTTTGGCTACTTGCCTTGATAAAGCTTTCGGTTAAGCCCTTGCGTGGAGGATCAACCAAGATAACGGTTGGTTGAATTCCTTCCTTGAGCCAATTTTTCATAGCATTTTCAGCTGTGTCACAGACATATTGGGCGTTTGAAATATTGTTCAGCTGAGCATTCTTTTTGCTATTCTCAACCGCTTCTGGAATCACTTCGACACCATAAACTTCTTTGACATGTTTCGCAACAGAGAGGCCAATCGTCCCGATACCAGAATAGGCATCAATGACCACATCATCTTCTTTTAATTCAGCAAAGTCAATGGCTGTTTGATAAAGTTTTTCAGCCATTTCAGTATTGACTTGGTAAAAGGCTGGACCAGCGATTTGGTAGTCATTTCCCAACATCTGGTCAGTGATAAAGTCTTGTCCATAAAGTGTGCGCCATTCCTTACCAAAAATAGCATTAGTGTTCTGGTCATTGATATTTTGCATAACAGACACAATCTCTGGAAACTGCTTGATTAGTTGTTCAATCAATTGGTCAACACGGAAAACTTTAGGTCGAGTTGTTACCAAAATAACCATGATTTGCCCTGAATAGTGACCACGACGCACCACAAGATTTCGAATCAAGCCAGATTGTTCCTTTTCATCATAAGGTTTCAGGTCATAACGACGGAGCAAGTCACGTAGTCCTACTACTACCTCATCAATCACAGGATCTTGGATAAAGAAATCTTCTAGAGGCATGAGGTCATGAGAATTCTTACGGAAAAATCCAGTTTCCAAGATACCATTTACTCGACGAACAGGGACCTGTGCCTTGTTGCGGTACTTAACTGGATTTTTCATACCCAAAGTTTCAGCAACTTCTACATCTGCAATTCCAGCAATCTTGTATAGACTATCCTTAACTTGCTTGGTTTTAAACTTAAGCTGTTCTGGATATGCAAGATGACCTAAATCAGCGATTCCTGAACGCAGGTAAGCCAAATCTAGATCTTGATTACGGTGTGGTGACTGGACAAGGTATTCTTCAACTTTACCAAAACCAATCTTTTTATTAACCTTAAGGACACGCATAAGGATTTTTTCACTTGGTAAAGCATTCTCTACAAAAAATACCAAACCATCCACCTTGGCAACTCCTGCGCCTTCATGGGTCAAGTCAACAATTTCAACTTCTACAATATCATTTTTCTTTAACATTCTCTTCTCTTTCTATTGGCCGACAAAAAAGACGGCAACGTTACGGTTACCATCTATTATACCATGAAATTTGTAATCAGATTCTCTTTATCTATGCTAGTTCATTTCTTTAAAAGCTGCTTCTGCATCCGCATTACTGATAGCACCAAATTGAATCTTTCCAATCTTTCCTTGGCTATCAATTAAATATTCTGTAGGAATGCTTCGAATTTGATAAGCTTGGAAGGTAGTTGCTTTAGTATCATAAAGAACGGGAATATCCTTATAACCTTGATCTTGGAACCATTGTGGGAATTGCTCAACAGTTTTTTCGCCTTGAATACCCGGTGCAATGACACTAAGAATTTCGAAATCACGATCTGGTTTTGCCGCTAGTTCCATCAACTCTGGCATACTTTTCTTACATGGACCACACCAGGAAGCCCAAAACTTCAAGTAAACTTTTTTACCCTTATAATCAGATAACTTAACTTCTTTGCCATCCATAGATTGCAATGTGAAGTCTGGAGCCTCTTTTCCAACTGCTATTTGTTGTACAGTCGTTTGTTGTTTTGGCTGTTGTGCTGCTTGAGTCTTTTTAGTTTCTTCCTCACCACAGGCCATCAATACAACTAATGACAAGAGGCTTAAGCCAGCAAACATAATTTTTTTCATCTTTTTCTCCTTTATTCAAAAATTCCAGCTAGAACATTTACTTGTCCTAATAGTAACAAAATTCCCATTAAAATAATGAGGAAACCACCAATTTTCTTCAGTAGCATCATATGACGCTTGATTTTACTAAAATAAGGCATCACGACTCCTGAAGCTAGTGCCAAGACCAAGAATGGAATAGCCATTCCTAGAGTGTAAATCAAGGTATAGATAGCTCCTTGCCAAGCTCCATTTCCACCAGAAGCCGCAAGCGCTAAAACAGAACTTAAAACTGGACCGATACAAGGCGTCCAACCGAAGCTAAAGGTAATACCGAGTAAAAAGGCCGACCAATAACGATTGGCTTCTGATTTCTTAAAAGTAAAGCTTTTTTGAACCTCTAATTTCTTAAAATGAAAAATTTCCATCTGGTGAAGGCCCAAAATAATAATAATCGTACCCATGGTATAGCGAAACCAATTGGCATAGAGAATATTACCAAAGTAACCAGCACCAAATCCTAGAATAAAGAAAATGAGTGAAATGCCTGCGATAAAGCAAAGCGTCCGAATCAAACCTGACCAGGCAACTTTTCTTCCAAACAAGGAGATGCTTTTTGCGCTTTCCTGATCATCCAATAAAATTCCAGCATAAACTGGCAGAAGTGGAAAAATACAGGGGGAAAAGAAGGACAAGACCCCTGCTAGAAAAACGGAGATTGAAAATACTAGCGTTTCCAATAAAGAACCAACTTTCTTAAGAATTTAAACCTATTGTACTATAAATGTTAAAATTTGTATCAAGTTTGCTACAGTTAACTGTTTTTGTCATTATATTATGTGAAACAAACTCTTTAATAGTACACTATGTTTTCTAAAACATTGTTGGAAATTGATTTGAATTTCTCAATCAAGTTGTTCGTTTTTTTCATTTCACTATAGATAAAAGAAAAAATTGAAGAAAATTGTCCAAAGAGCCACTTTTTCTTCAATCTACTTTTACTTATTTTAATAAGTCCCTTCTTCACCTTGGCTAGTCAAGATAACAGGTCCATCTTTCGTAATGACAAATTGGTGTTCATACTGACATGACAATCCACCGTCAATGGTCTTATGCGCCCAACCAGTTTTCATATCTGTATCGATTTCCCAGTCACCGGTATTAATCATTGGTTCAATGGTCAATACCATTCCTTCACGGAGACGAAGCCCACGACCAGCAATACCATAGTTAGGAACCATTGGTTCTTCATGCATTGTTGGGCCAACACCATGACCAACCAAATCACGCACTACACCGTAACCACGACTTTCAGCGTATTCTTGAATGGCTGCTCCAATATCACCAATACGATTTCCAACAACAGCCTGCTCAATCCCCTTGTACATAGCTTCTTTAGTTACATCCATCAAGTTTTTCACTTCTTCGGACGGTGTACCTACAGCATAAGCCCAACAAGAGTCTGCTAGGCCACCAGAATAGCTCTGGGTGTATTTTTTCATTTGTTCCACATTGTTGAAGTTTAATTTTGAGACATTCAGATCAGATTTAGCAATTGGGCCTCCCAAAACCATATCAACCTTAAGCAAATCACCATCTTTCAAGATATAATGACGAGGGAAAGCGTGAGCCACTTCATCATTAAGAGAGCAACAGGTAGCATAAGGATAGTCCATCATGGCACCGTCAACCCCAATCTGAAGCGGAAGGAAATTTTCTTCCTTACAACGACGGCGAACATACTCTTCTACTTCCCACATATCTACGCCAGGCTTAATCAAATCACGTAAGCCAATATGAATACTTGCTAGAAAATCTCCAGCCTTGTCCATAGCTTCGATTTCACGAGCTGATTTTAATGTTATCATTTTTTCTCCTAGTTTCTAATTAATTTTAACGGTTACATTTGCCTTTGAAACAATCTGATGACCGTGATAAATATCGTAATCAATAATAGCTGACCGTCTAGTATGATGGATAATGCGTGCTTGAATGCGCAGTATATCATCTATCTGAACAGCCTGCAAAAAGTAGATCAGCATTTGCTCGATGATGAGATTGCGACCACTATTCACAACTAAATCTTGGGTCATATGAGTCAGTATCTCTGCCAATACACCGTTAGCTAAAACACCGTTTTTCTCAAGCATAAAGGGTTCCACTGTAATCACTACTTCATCATGGTGATAAGCGAGTTTTTGACCAATCTGCTCAGAAAAAGTTGGTAGAGCCGAAACTTGAGAACGACTCATCTTCTCCATGACATCTCGTCTGGTTACAACCCCAAGCAAGGTTTGATTATTCCGAACAACCGGTACCATTTCAAAGTCTTCAGCAATCATCCGTTGACTCACATTGGCAATATTTGTCGATAATCCAACCAAAAATAGACTACGAGACATGACCTTGTCAATTGTGGTACTTGGTGACTTATCACCAGCGTCTCTCATGGTTACAACTCCAACAACAACCTGATGTTGATTGATAACTGGGAAACGACTGCTACGATTCTTACGAACTAAGTCCAAATAATCTTTAACGGTGTCGGTCTCTCTCAGAAAACCATACTCATGACTCGGACGATAAAGTTTCTCAACTGTCAGAATATCCGTCTTAATTTGGACATTTGACAGGGCTTTATTGATCATGGTTGCAACGGTGAAAGTATCATGCTTGCTTCTCAGAACAGGAATCCCTTTTTGATTTGCCAGTTTAAGAACATCATCATGAACATGAAAACCACCTGTAACCAAGACTGCATTTTCATTTTCAAGTGCTAACAGTTGGATACGGGTACGGTCTCCGACAATCAAGAGTCCCCCATCGTGAAGGTAAGACAAAATATTTTGTTCTGTCATAGCACCGATTGAAAACTTACTAAATTCTCTCTCTAAACCTTCTTGCCCAGCCAAAACCTCAGAAGAAGTCACTTCTGCAATTTCAGCAAAGGTTAATCTTTCAATCGCAACTTTCTGGGATTTAACACGGATAGTACCACTTCTAGGACGGGTCTCCACAATTCCACGGTTTTCAGCTTCCTTGATAGCGCGATAAGCCGTTCCATCACTGACTCCCAGATGGTTGGAAATACTACGAACACTGACCCTTTTACCTACTGGTAATTCCTCCAAATAGCTTAGAATTTCCTGATGCTTACTCATTGAATTCTCCTTTTACATACCGAAATTCAAGATAATCCCGCATTTTTCTTGTGTAGCGATCACTTCCCTTAAACTGACGGAACAAACTAAATCCAGCCTTAAGAGCAACCTTTTGACTTGCTTCATTTTCGAGGTGCGTAATGATGGATAATTGTTTTAAACCAAATTCTTCAAAAGAAAGTTGACAAATTTTTCTAACAACCTCTGTCATAAATCCTTGCGACCAAGCATCTTTTCTCAAAAAATAGCCAAGCTCAGCTTCTTTTTTGATTTCATCTAACTTTTCAAACTTAACAGAACCAATCATTTTTTCAGTTTTCTGGTCACAAATTGCCCACACTCCCAAAGGGGATTTCATAAAGTAATTGGCCAGTGCATACTGGCTTTCTTCCAGACTTGCCTGAGTCGGGAAAATAAATTGGAGATTTTCTGGATTCGAAGCGATCTCATGGAAGTCTTGACTATCACTAAAAAAGAAAGGACGCAAATACAAGCGATCCGTTTCAAAAAAAGAAAACATTGCTAATTTGGTCCAAATATTCATAAACACCTCTACGGTTTAATCCTCAACAAGTCTAATATCCGCTCCTAGATTACGTAATTTTTCGATAATATCAGAATAACCACGTAAGATAAACTCGATATTGGTAATTTCAGTTTGCCCCTCGGCCATCAAACCAGCAATAACTAAAGCTGCACCAGCTCTCAGGTCAGTTGCTTTAACACTTGCCCCACGCAAATCACATCCACCTGTGTACAAAATATGACCATTTGTTGTCGAAATGTCCGCATCCATCTTTGCTAGTTCAAAAACATGATTTACACGTTTTTCGTAAATCGTATCGACAATTGTACCACGACCATTCGCTCTTAGTAAAAGTGGGGTAATCGGTTGTTGCAAATCAGTTGCAAAGCCTGGGTAAGGAGCTGTCTTAATATTGATTGCTTTCAAATTAGACTGCTCTTCGACAAAAATGCTGTCTTCAGATACAGTCATTCTAACTCCCATTTCTTCCAGCTTAGCAATAAATCCTTCTAGGTGTTCGTAAAGAACATTATTTATACGAATCCCCTTGCCGACTGCCGCAGCTAAGGAAATATATGTTCCCGCTTCAATACGGTCTGGAATCACCTGATGATGCGTTCCATGTAATCTTTCAACACCATCAATAATGATGATATTAGTTCCTGCACCGCGGATATGGGCTCCCATATTATTCAAGAGGGTAGCAACATCAATAATTTCAGGTTCACGGGCTGCATTTTCAATAATGGTACGACCATTTGCTTTAACTGCAGCAATCATTGTATTAATCGTCGCACCCACGCTGACCGTATCCATGTAAATGCTTGCGCCGTGAAGTCCTGTATCTTTAGCAGATAACTTCATGTTATCACCCTCGTAGCTAACAGTAGCTCCCATAGCTTCAAAAGCCTTAAGATGTAGGTCAATAGGGCGAGGTCCCAGATCACATCCACCAGGTAAGCCAACAGTGGCTTCACCAAAGCGACCTAAAAGACTTCCATAAAAATAATAAGATGCACGAAGACTGTTGATTTTTCCATAAGGCATTGGAATATTTTGAACACCTCTTGGATCAATCTCCAAGACATCGTCATAACGCTTAACGGTAGCACCCATCAGTTCCATGATTTCAACAAGACTAGCAACATCAGAAATATCTGGTACACAATCCAAAGTCACCACATCATCAGCCAATATAATAGCTGGAATTAAGGCCACAACACTATTTTTAGCACCACTAATAGTAATTTCACCTTGCAGTGGTAATCCACCATTGATAACAATTTTTCTCATTATAAGTTTTTAATACTCTTTCAAGATTTCTAATAAGGTCTTTAAAATAAATTATATCATAAATGTAACCTTTTTTCCATCCTTTTCAATTTTATTGGATAGTAAGCAATAAATAGGATTAAGTTGAAAGGTTGAGTCCATATTTTATGAAACATCTTTTGATACTAAAAAATCCTAAATTAAGAATTGCAAAATACCTCAAAAATTAGATTTTCTATGTCTAACTTTTGAGGTATCGTTCAACTATAGAAATAATTGTCTTTTGGTGGTGTTTATACTATATAGAAATCAAAAAGCAACTCGTTCCTGTGTCACCTTACAGTCAATCTAATACTAACTTTCTCATCTCAATACTCAATTGCAAATAGTCGCATTTACTTGACTCAGAGCAAACTTCCGAGTTTTTTATTAAGCATTGGAAGCGAGTTCTTTTTGATTCTCGTTCAGCAGGTTTTAAGACTTGTCATATCCAGATAATAGCTTTTCTTTACTCTACTACCGCTTCAGCAATTTCTTCACGGCTAATACCAGCGAAATAGCGTGCAATATCAATAGTTTCTAGGGCTTTAAGGACGTCTTCGCGTTCGTATTTAACTCCACGAAGGACATCTTCTACAGCTGCAACGTCCTCGATACCAAAGAAGTCACCATAAATCTTGATATCTTGGATTTTTGATTCGACGACATTAGCAAAGACTTCCACCTTACCACTGGTGAATTTTGTTCCACGACGGATGTTAAACTCAGGTGATTTACCATAGTTCCAGTCCCAAGTTCCAAACTTAGTATCCTTGATACGATTGATTTCGGCCAATTCTTGCTCAGAAAAAACGTATTCAGTCATCTCTGGGTACTCTTTTTTCATGTATTCCAATAGCAAATCACGGAATTCTTCAACTGTGATTTTTTCTGGTAATTCATTAATAATATTGGTTACACGAGCACGGACGGATTTGACACCTTTTGATTCAAATTTATCTTTTGAAACCTTGAGGGCGTTAGCAAGGACTGACAAATCAACGTCAAAGAGCAAGCAACCGTGGTGCATGATACGGCCATTGATATAAGCTTGGGCATTGCCACAGAATTTCTTGCCGTCAATCTCAAGGTCATTACGGCCTGTGAACTCAGCTTTAACCCCAAGTTGAGCTAGTGTATTGATAACTGGAGTTGAGAAGCTCTTAAAGTCAAAAGCCTTGTTTTCATCTTCTTTTGAGATAATCGTGTAGTTGAGATTGTTTAAATCGTGGTAAACAGCTCCACCACCACTGATACGGCGGACCACCTCAATGCCATTTTCGCGAACATAATCACGGTTGATTTCTTCGATAGTATTCTGGTGACGACCAACAATAATAGATGGTTTATTAATCCAAAGAAGGAAGATTTGATCCTCATCCAAAAGCTGTTTAAAGGCATATTCTTCCAAGGCGATATTAAAAGCAGTGTCGTTTGAATGATTGATAATATATTTCATGATATCCCTTTATACGATAGAGACTGGAAAAAATTCAAGTCTATTCTATCTTCGTTTTATTTTTTCTTTGGTGAATGGATGGCCATTCCTAGAACATCCGCAAACGCTTCGTACATCACTTCAGAGTAGGTTGGGTGTCCGTGGATGGTCTTCAGCATTTCTTCAACAGTGATTTCCATTTCGATAATGCTTGATGCTTCGTTGATTAACTCTGCAGCTGCAGGACCGATGATGTGAACACCAAGGATTTCCCCGTATTTCTTATCAGCGATAACTTTTACGAAACCTTGAGCAGCATCCGATGCAATAGCACGACCGTTAGCAGCAAAGTTGAATTTACCGATGGCTACATCGTATTTCTCACGTGCTTGTTCTTCAGTCAAGCCTACTGCTGCTACTTCAGGAAGAGTGTAGATGGCTGCAGGAGTCAAGTTCAACTTGGCAACAGCATGATTTCCTTTAAGGGCATTTTCAGCAGCAACTTCACCCATACGGAAGGCTGCGTGCGCCAACATCTTAGTACCGTTGATGTCACCTGGTGCGTAGATACCTGGAACAGAAGTTTCCATGTATTCGTTGACCTTGATACGTCCACGATCCAATTCAAACTCAACATCTCCAATACCTTCAAGGTCTGGCACACGACCGATTGAAAGAAGAGCTTTGCTTGCGATGATATCGTCTTTTCCTTCAACCTTGATACGAAGTTTGCCATCTTCTTCAATGATTTCTTGGAGTTTAGTGTCAGTTAAGATTGTCATACCTTTACGCTCAAGAATCAAGCGAAGATTCTTAGACACTTCCGCATCCATAGCTGGAACAATACGGTCCATCATTTCGATAACAGTCACTTTTGAACCAAATGTCATAAAGGCCTGTCCGAGTTCGATACCGACAACGCCACCACCAATGATAACAAGGCTTTCTGGTACTTCGTTCATTTCAAGAATGTCGTCACTGGTCATGACAAGTGGAGATTCCATACCAGGGACGTTAATCTTGCTGACTTTTGAACCACCGGCAAAGATGATTTTCTTGGTTTCAAGCAATTCAGAACCATTTACCAAGACATTCCTGTCTTTAGTAATAGTACCGATACCCTTATGAACAGTAACTCCGTAGCTACGAAGAAGTCCTGCAACTCCGCCAACCAAGGTATTGACAACCTTAGACTTGGTTTCAAGTAGTTTGTCCATATCTACAGTGAAGTTTGGATTTTCGATGACGATACCACGGTTTGCTGCATGACCGATATTTTCAATAATTTCAGCGTTATGAAGGTAGGTCTTGGTTGGGATACATCCACGGTTCAAGCAAGTTCCGCCGAGCTCAGATTTCTCAACAAGGGCAACCTTACCACCGAGTTGGGCTGCTTTAATGGCTGCCACATAACCAGCAGGACCACCACCAATCACAACGATATCAAAGGCATCATCGCTCTTACCATCGTCGTTTGAAGCACTAACTGCAGGCGCCGGGCTAGCTTCTGGCGCTGCTGCTCCAGCTGTTGGGATATTTTCTCCCTCTTCGCCGAGGTACCCGATGACTTCAGTTACTGGAACAGTTTCACCGTCTCCTTTAAGGATGGCAATCAAATACCCATCTTCTTCGGCTTCCAATTCCATGCTGACTTTGTCAGTCATGATTTCCAAAAGGATTTCTCCTTCTTTTACAAATTCTCCGACTTTTTTATTCCATTGGACAATTTGTCCTTCTGTCATATCCACGCCGGCTTTTGGCATAATTACTTCTAAGGCCATGTCTTCCTTCCTTTATCTATATCTTTAAAATGAATACTCTTGTTCTTAAATCAACATTGAGATTGGATTTTCAATCAATTCTTTCAAGTCTTTCATAAACTTAGCACCAGCCATACCATCTACAACACGGTGGTCAATTGTTAAACCAAGACTCATGATAGGGCGAATCACAATCTCACCATTGATGACAACTGGTTTCTCAATAGTCGAACTGACACCAAGGATAGCTGAGTTGGGCTGGTTAATAATCGGACCAAAGGACTGAACGCCAAACATTCCCAAATTACTGATTGTGAATGTTGAATTTTGCAGTTCACTTGGAGCCAATTTACCATCCAAGGTACGGCCAATAACATCTTTAAAGGCTACAACCAACTCTGAAAGGCTCATCTTTTCAGCATTGTAAACAACTGGTGTCATCAATCCATTATCCATCCCAACTGCCATAGCAAGGTTGACATAGTTATGAGTGATAATGGTCTTGCCATCTTCGGTCAATGAAGCGTTAATGTATGGGTGTTTCATAAGAGTCTTAACAACTGCAAGTGAAAGAAGGTCTGTTACAGTAGTTTTCTTCCCAGTTGCTTCCATGATTGGCTCAAGAACCTTCTTACGAAGAGCCAGCATTTCAGTCATATCAACTTCATAGTTGAGTGTGAAAGTTGGCGCAGTTAGGTAAGACTCGACCATACGTTGGGCAATCACCTTACGCATTGGTGTCATTGGGATACGCTCAATTTCACCATAAGGAGTGATAGTATCTGGAACTTCTTCCACTCTTTCAATCTGAGCAGGAGACTTGATAGTGTCGTTTTCGATATTTTCAGGAAGCAAGGCCAAAACATCCTTCTTCATGATTTTACCACGATGACCGGTTCCTTGAATCTCCTGCCAAGCAATATTATGTTCGAGGGCAATTCGTTTTGCAAGTGGCGAAATGCGAACCACATTTGTGTCTTTATAAGTTTCCACGTCTTCTTTGTGGACACGACCGTTTGCACCTGAGCCAGAAACGTCATAGAGGTTGATCCCTAAATCATCCGCTAACTTTCTAGCCGCAGGAGTCGCTCTTAGCTTGTCATCAGCCATGACCTCTCCAATTCTATTTATGATACAAAGGGCGTCAAAAGTCAAAGTGAAAATAGGAAACTTGACGAAGAAACTTTAGTTTCTAGGAAAGTTTATCTTTTTCACACAGACTTTAGCCCGTGTTCAACTCTACAAGTAACTTGGACACGAAACGCGTCTCAAGTTACTACGGTTGCCGCTATTTGGCGGCCAACCTAGTAGACTTACTAATTCATTTGTCGAATATTATCGATTCGACTCACTCATGTCGCAACTCTTCAGATCACTTGGATACAAAATATATCTCAAGTTACTAAAGCTAAAAATAGCTAAAATTTACATAATTTATCTTATGTAATTCTATTCTTTGTTATAAGTTTTTCGGATTGCATCCTTAATGCTTTCAACTGTTGGAATCATTGCATTTTCTAGGTTTTGCGCATAAGGCATTGGCACATCTTCTCCTGCACAACGGCGGATTGGTGCGTCTAGATAATCAAATGCTTCTGATTCTGAAATAATAGCTGAAATCTCTCCGATATAGCCACTTGTTTTGTGGGCGTCGTTGACTAGAACAACCTTACCAGTCTTCTTCACTGAGTTAATGATGATATCCTTATCAAGCGGAACAAGGGTACGTGGGTCCACAATTTCAATTGAAATTCCTTCTTCAGCTAATTCTTCAGCTGCTTGAACCACACGGCGAAGCATTTTTCCATAAGTAACAACTGTTACATCTGTTCCTTCGCGTTTGATTTCGCCAACTCCAAGTGGGATTGTGTAGTCTGGATCAACTGGGACTTCCCCTTTTTGGTTAAATTCTGACTTGTACTCAAGAATGATAACAGGGTTATTATCACGGATAGAAGCCTTGAGTAGTCCTTTCATATCCGCAGGCGTACCTGGTGCCACAACCTTAAGACCAGGAATGTGAGTAAACCAAGACTCTAGTGATTGCGAGTGCTGGGCTGCAGAACCAACTCCATTACCAGCTGCACAACGGACAGTCATTGGAACCTGACCTTTACCACCAAACATATAACGTGTTTTAGCGGCTTGGTTGACAATATTATCCATGGCAATAACAGAAAAGTCCATGAAAGTCATATCGACGATTGGACGAAGTCCTGTCATGGCTGCTCCTGCTGCTGCTCCAGAGATGGCAGCTTCAGAAATCGGACAGTCACGAACACGTTCTGGACCAAATTCTTCAAGCATTCCAACAGAAGTACCGAAGTCTCCTCCGAAGACACCTACGTCTTCTCCCATCAAGAACACATTTTCATCGCGACGCATTTCCTCAGACATAGCAAGGATAATGGTGTCACGGAAGGACATTGTTTTTGTTTCCATTTTATCTCTTTCTCCTTAGTCTGCGTAAATATCTTCAAAGGCTGATTCAAGCGGTGGGAATGGACTTTCTTCCGCAAATTTAACAGAAGCTTCTACTGCTTCCTTGACTTGCGCTTGGATTTCTTCCAATTCTTCGGCACTTGCAATAGTATTTTCAATGAGGTAGTTGCGAAGATTTTCGATTGGGTCTTTTTGTTTCCACAATTCCACTTCTTCACGGGTACGATATTTACCAGGGTCAGATGATGAGTGACCAAGCCAGCGATAAGTTACACTTTCAATCAAGACTGGACCATTACCACCACGAACATGGTCTACAGCTTTCTGAAATCCTTCATAGACGTCAATGACGTTGTTTCCATCTTCGATAAACATTCCAGGAATTCCATAAGCGGCGCTACGTTGGTGGATATGTTCTACGTTGGTCATTTTCTTGATATCCGCAGAGATACCATAACCATTGTTAATGCAGTAGAAAATGACTGGCAGCTTCCAAATAGAAGCCATGTTCACTGCTTCGTGGAAAACACCCTCGTTGGTCGCACCATCTCCAAAGAAGCAGACAACAATTTTTCCTGTATTTTGCATTTGCTGACTGAGGGCTGCACCGACAGCGATTCCCATACCACCACCTACGATACCATTGGCGCCGAGGTTCCCAGCATCCAGGTCGGCGATATGCATAGAGCCACCTTTACCTTTACAGGTTCCCGTGTATTTACCAAGGATTTCAGCCATCATTCCATTGAGGTCAATCCCTTTAGCAATAGCTTGCCCGTGGCCACGGTGGTTTGAGGTAATCAAATCATCTGGATTGAGAGCCAACATAGCCCCCACGTTGGCAGCTTCTTCTCCAACAGAAAAGTGCGTCATTCCTGGCACTTTCCCTTTCTTTACTAATTGTGCAATTTTTAAGTCCATACGACGGATTTCTTCCATCTTACGGAACATTTCTAGCAAAAGATTTTTATCTAAAGTTGACATCTTCTTGCCTTTCTAACTTTCTTCTTACCTTACTATTTTACCGTTTTTGGAAAATACTGTCAAAGTTTTTCTCGAGGAAATTTCACAAAATAAAAAAGAAAACCCAATGAAAACAAGGGATTTTCTTGTCAAGAATATTTTTTCACAAACTTTTTATCATTTAGATTTTGCTAAAGATTCAAATCTCTTCATAATCACAGTTAAACGCCAACGATAGAGCGCCCCACTCACAATCAGACTAATAATCAAACCAATCCAGTATGAATAAGCTCCAAAATCTGTTAGGGAATCAAATACCATAGCCACTGGGATTGCTACCCCCCAATAACCAACCAAACCAAGGTAAAAAGGAATAACTGTATCCTTATAACCCCGCAAAATTCCCTGAAGCGGTGCCGCAAAGGTATCTGCTAACTGGAAGAAGAGACTGTAAGTCAAAAAGCGCGCTGTCAAATCGATAAATTCTGGGTCGTTACCATAAAGGCTGGCCACATTTCCTCTAAAAATGTAAAGGAAGGATAAGGTGAAACCTGCAAAAATGAGGGCTGTCCATCTTCCTAAACCAATATAGGTTTTCGCATCATCAAATCGCTTAGCTCCCACTTCATAAGACACGACAATGGCCATAGCCGATGAGATACTCATAGGAAAGGCGTACATGAGACTTGAAAAGTTCATAGCTGACTGGTGACTTGCGATAATCAAGGACGAGAACTTAGCCATAATCAAGCCAACCACGGAAAAGATAGCCACTTCCGCAAAGACAGTTCCGCCAATAGGCAGACCCAAACGAACTCCTTCCTTGATTTTATCCATATTAAGTGGAATGCGTTTCTCAAGGTGTAGGTTTTTGAGCTTTTCCTGCTTAAATAAAACCAGAATAGAAATCCCCAGCAAAACCCAATAAGCCAAGGAAGTACCTAAACCAGAGCCAGCTCCTCCCAACTCTGGAACACCAAAGGCCCCGTAAATCAAGAGATAGTTAAAGCCGCTATTGAGTGGAAGTAACAAAAGCATGAGGTACATGGACAGTTTGGTCAGCCCTAGCGAATCCAGCAAGGAGCGAATAACACTAAAGAGCAATAAGGGGATAATCCCAATAGATAAAAACCATAGATAGCGAACCGCTACTGCTGCCACTGGTGCCTCTAGTCCGATATGATTCAAGACAGGAGGTGCCAAGAAAAGTACCAGTCCCAGTAAGACCACAGATAGACCCAAGGCCAGATAGATGAACTGGTAAAAATCAGATGCAACTTCTTCCTTTTTGCCTCGACCAAGATGGTGACCAATGATGGGAACCAAGGCTGACACAATCCCTGTCAGGAAGGTAAAGAAAGGATTCCAGATACTGGTTGCCATAGACACACCAGCCAAGTCCATGGTATTGTATTGGCCAGTCATAGTCGTATCAACAAAGGATGCAGAATAATTGGCAAATTGATAAATCAGGATAGGGAAAAATATCTTTAAAAATAAGATAAACTTGTCTTTAAAATGATGGGTCTGGTACATATAGGCTCTCTATTCTTTTGGTTTACAGAGCAGACTCCCACCTAGTTTTGATAGACGATTTGTCCCTTACAGATGGTATATTTAACCTGCCCTTTTAAGGTTTCACCGATGAATGGTGAATTAGCTGCTTTGGAAGCAAAATGGGAGTCCACAAGGCGGTCAGCCTGAGCATCAAAAATAGTGATGTCCGCTGGACCATTCTCAGCCAAGTAACCTGCTTCAAAGTTATAAAGTTTGGCTGGGTTGTAGGTCATCTTTTCAAGTAATTCCATCAAGGTCAATTCCCCAGCTTCCACCAAATAAGTCAAACCGAGAGATAGAGAGGTTTCTAAACCAGTCATGCCAGATGGTGCTTTGGTAATATCCTCGACATTTTTTTCATCCGCATGGTGAGGCGCGTGATCAGTTGCGATAACTGTGATAACACCTGACTTGAGACCTTCGATAACTGCACGACGGTCCGACTCCAAACGAAGTGGCGGATTCATCTTGGCATTGCTTCCTTGTGTCAAAAGGAGAGCTTCCGTCTTAGAGAAATGCTGTGGTGCTACTTCTGCTGTGACTTGCGCACCCAATCCTTGAGCGAACTCAACTACTTTAACACTTTCTTCCTTAGACAAATGCTGGATGTGAACATGGGCCTTGGTTGCATAGGCAATCATGACATCGCGCGCCATCATAGCGTACTCAGCCACCCCAGTCGCACCGCAGATATGGAAATGTTCTTTAGCAATATTTTCGTTAAAGCCAAGAATACCGTTCAAACCTGGATCTTCCTCATGAAGACTGATAAAGGTATTGAGCTTTTTGGCTTCTTCCATGGCTTCCTTGACCACTTTACTGCTTTCAAGCGGAATACCGTCATCAGAAAAACCAACGGCACCTGCTTCTAAAAGCGCCTTAAAGTCAGTTAAGTCTTGGCCATTAAAATTCTTAGTAATGGTCGCAACTGTCTTGACATTGATTTTTTCCTTGGCAGCTGACTGGAGAACTTCTTGCAAGGTCTCCACGTCCGAAATAGTTGGACTAGTATTAGCCATCATGACAACCGTTGTAAAACCACCTGCAGCGGCTGCTAGGGCACCCGTATGGATATCCTCCTTGTGCGTTTGACCAGGTTCACGGAAATGAACATGGATATCAACCAAGCCAGGAGCAACAACTAGATCAGTAGCATCAAGCACCTCTGCCCCTTCTTCCTTGATTTCAGGCGCAATTTTGATAATTTTCCCATCTTGGACTAAGACATCACACACTTGATCCAAACCAGACTTGGGATCCATTACACGACCGTTTTTGATTAGTAGCATCTACTTTCTCCTTTATTCATAGAAATCGACTTGGGTATCCAACAATTTATCCCCATCATAAACAAACTTGGCTGAAAAGAAGGGTTTGTCCTCTAAAAGCCATTCAACAAAGGTGTGGTCACCTTCCCAAGTTGGCTTGCTCAAAACCTCATCATAGGGAACCCATTCTAGCGTTCCCTCGTTGCAATCAATCAATTCACCCTCAAACTCCGTCACCTTAAAAACATAGGTGTACCAGTCTAAATCTGGCGTAAATTCTGGAAAAGTGATAACACCTTTTAGAACTGGCTTGGCTTTGAGCCCTGTTTCTTCGAGGATTTCACGCGCCGCGCATTCTTGAGGTGTCTCACCACGCTCTAGCTTACCACCCACGCCAATCCATTTCCCTTCATGAACATCATTGGGTTTCTTATTACGGTGGAGCATGAGCAGTTCTTTCCCGTTATCAATGTAGCAAATCGTCGCTAACTGAGGCATATTCTCTCCTTATCTAAGCCAATCGATTGGCTCTTGTCCTGTCTCTTTTAAAAATGCATTGGCCTTGGAAAAAGGTTTGGAACCCCAAAATCCTCTATAAACTGACAAAGGACTGGGATGGGCTGATTCGATAATCAAGTGGTGAGGATTGGTAACCAAGGCCTTCTTCTTGCGTGCATAGGCTCCCCAGAGTACAAAGACCACTGGCTTATCTAGTTGATTAACCACCTGAATCACAGCATCTGTAAATGGCTCCCATATCTGCCCAGCATGACCATTGGCCTGACCAGCAGGAACAGTCAAGCAAGCATTGAGAAGTAAGACTCCTTGCTCAGCCCAAGCCGTCAAATCATGGGATTTCTTAACTCCGATATCATCTGACAATTCTTTCAAGATATTTTGCAAGGATGGCGGAGCTGGGATAGAGTCAGGAACAGAAAAACTCAAGCCCTGCGCTTGACCTGGCCCGTGATAGGGGTCTTGCCCTAAAATCACCACCTTAACTTCTTCAAGCGGTGTAGTCAAGAGAGCCTGAAAAACCTTTTCCTTAGGTGGATAAACAGTTCCCTGAGCATAGACCTGGTTCATAAACTGATTGATTTTACCAAAATAACCTTCAGGTAATTGCTTCTTAATCAAAGCATGCCAAGACGAGTGTTCCATAGCCAACTCCTTCGTTTTACTGCCTCTATTATAGCAAAAAGTGGCTATGGAAACCACTTTTTACAGTTTATCTAAGCAATCCAGCAAGTCTTGATAAGAATGGACTTCGTAAGTCGGCTGGGCTTGTGTATGATTTTCTAGGTGATGAGGGTTGTACCAAATCGTGTCTATCCCCGCATTATTGCCACCTTGAATGTCGGCGGTTAGGGAATCTCCAATCATCAGCGTCTTTTCTTTGCTAAAACCTGCAATCTGCTGACCAATTTTTTCATAAAAGAGTGCATCAGGCTTTTGTGTTTGCAACTGTTCAGAGATAAAGACTTGATTGAAATAAGGTGCCAGACCCGATTGAACCAAACGACCTGTCTGAATGGCAGTAATGCCATTTGTCGCAGCATATAGCTCATAATCTCGCTCAATGAGGTTGTCTAAGAGTTCATGAGCGCCCGAAAGAGTTTGTCCCTGCTGGGCTAAGTAAAACTGGTAACGCTGGGCTAGAAAACTACCGTCTTTTTCCTGTCCAAAATGGGCAAATAAACGAGAAAAGCGCGTGTTAACCAGCTCTTGTTTACTGATTTTCTTTTGCTCCAAGTCCTTCCAAAGAGCCTTGTTCATAGGAACGTAATAATCTTTATAAGACTGAATATCTGCAACTCCTTCTTCTTTTAGAAGTTGGGTCAAAGCCACATCTTCAGCAGCATCAAAATCAAGAAGAGTATGGTCAAGGTCAAAAAGTAGAAATTTGTAGGACAATTTGATGTTTTTCCTTTCTGAAAATTCATTAAGAATATTATAACATAAAGCACTTCACACAATTAACTAATTTAATAACTTGAAAAAATTCGAACACTATCCTATACAATTGACAGCCCAAATCTTTCAGAATAGAACAATTCTAACTATCGAATCCTCTATTTTCATAAATATCCATGTAATTCTAGACTTAGAATTCCTATAAACTAAATGTTTTAGTACTCTTCTAAGCCATTGATTGCCTTAAATTTTAGTTTTTGAAGGATTCTAAAGCTAGAATAGTCCCATCCCAATTAGTTTTGAATGGTTCACAATTTAGAAACTCTATGTCTTTACTCCTGTTAAAATAAAAAAGGAACTGCATAAAGCAATCCCTTTCTGATTTTGTAATAATCTACTTAAAATTTGATAGTTGAGATAATCAATAGCCCACCTATAAAAAGAGTTATAGTAAATTCCTTATTTGTTGATTTCAAGCTCAGCCAACTGTGTTTGAATAACCGACAGTTCTGCCCCAGCCTGAAGAAGAGCAGCTGCAGTATAGGCACCTTCTACAATTGGAACACTATTGATGATGATACTCTTATCACTGAAATCAGCCACCATTTCTAAGTTCATTTTAGCAGAACCTAGGTCAAAAAAAGCAAGTAAAGTATCTGCTGGATTTTCGGAAACAACCCTATCTACTTGATCAAAACTCGTTCCAATTCCTCCATCTTCGGTTCCTCCTACATAAGTAATCGGAACATCTTTAGCTACTTCACTAATCAGTTCAACGACACCTTGTGCAATGTGTTTGGAATGTGAAACGATAATAAGACCAATACTTCCCATTAAACCACCCCAGTTTCTAAAAGAGCAGTAAAGAGTAATCCTGATGAGAATGATCCAGGATCAATATGTCCAAGAGAACGTTCTCCTACATAAGATGCCCTTCCTTTAGTTGCAAGTAAATCTTTGGTAGCATTCACTACCTTATCAATAACCTCTTGAGTCAACTGGCCAGCAGACAAGGCAGCAATAACAGGAGTCCAAACATCAACCATTGTCTTTTCTCCAACTTCTGCTTTACCACGTTTGACAATCATATCCAAACCACTTTGTAAGATTTCTTCTAATTTCGAATTTGAATCAGCCCTGGCCATGCCCATAAAAGCAGAGCCATACAAGGGACCAGAAGCACCGCCTACCTTACTCAGTAGTTGCATTGAAACAAGTTTAAAAACATCACTACTTGTCTCAAATTTCTTGCCTTCTAAGTTTTCCATAACTGCAGCCATGCCACGCGCCATATTTCCACCGTGGTCTCCATCACCTATAGGAGTGTCTAGCTCACTAAGATAATCTTTCTGTTCTTGAATCTTTTCATTAAAAAGCTTCATCCATTCAAGAGCTTGTTCAGCATTCATTTGACATTTCCTCCTTGAGTTTTACCAAGCTGGTGTAGTAACAGGTGCATTTAGAGCATCCAACCATTCATCATCTGCCAATCGAATCAATGTTAATGACAAACCAGCCATATCGATTGAAGTCATGTAGTTTCCAATTTTCTTAAATGCCAACTGAACACCTTTTTCATGGAGCAATTTAGCCACATCATTTGCGAATACATATTGTTCCATAAGAGGCGTGCTTCCTAAACCATTAATGAGAAGGCCATAGCGTTCGCCAGCTTTAAGTTGGAAACCTTTCGATAATTTTTCAACCAACTCTGATGCCAATTGTGCGGAAGGCTGCATTTTCTCTTTCTTATACCCTGGCTCACCGTGAATACCAACTCCATATTCAAATTCATCGTCTTCTAAAACAAATCCTGGTTTGCCAACTTCAGGAACAGTTGCTCCAGACAAGGCCAGCCCAATTGTTTTAATTTCTAAAACAAGTTTGTCGGCCAAGTCCTTCATTTCAGCTAATGATTTACCAGAACGAGCTGCAGCACCCAAAATTTTATGGACTAATATAGTACCTGCAACACCTCGACGCCCTTGGGTATAGAGACTATTTTCAACAGCGATATCATCATCAACTACAACACTTGCTACATCAATACCTTCCATTTCAGCAAGTTCTTGTGCAATTTCAAAGTTCATAATGTCACCAGAATAGTTCTTGATGACCATGAAAACTCCAGCACCTTCATCAGCCGCCTTAATGGCTTCTAAAATTTGGTCCGGAGTAGGTGAAGTGAAGACTGCTCCACAAATGGCAGCAGACAGCATTCCTTCTCCTACAAATCCAGCATGACTTGGTTCATGTCCTGAACCTCCACCTGAAATGAGTCCAACTTTTCCTGTCTTTTCTGCCTTTCTAACGATGACATCAAAACCATCTAAACGTTCTACCAAGTCATCATGCATGAATGATAATCCCTGCAACATTTCATCAACAACTTGTGTCGGTTCATTTATAATTTTTTTCATGAGAAACTCCTTTCGGCATGTAACTTTGTTTTCGCTTTCATTATATATTTTTTATTGCTGGCTGATAAGGGACAGATTCTATTATTTGTCCCCTTTTAAACCCGTTTCAAACATTTTTTTGGTAAAATGAAGGAAGTAACAGAAAGGTTTCCTATGGCATCATCACTTATTACAAAAAAACGGATTGCCAAGGCATTTAGAGACCTATTAGCTACTAGAGAATTTGACAAAATCTCTATTGTAGATATCATGGAATCAGCTGGCATTCGTAGACAGACCTTTTATAATCACTTTCTTGACAAATATGAACTGCTCGACTGGATATTTGAAAATGACTTAACCGAGTATATCACCAATAACTTGGACTTCATTTCAGGCCAAAAACTATTACAAGAATTATTTTTTTATTTCGAACAAGAGCGTGACTTTTATATTCAACTTTTTGATATTCAAGGGCAAAATAACTTCTATGACCACTTTATCAGCTACTGTCGTTTGCTTGTATCAAAAATTTTAAGAGAATATGGTCAGATTGATATCGATTCATCTGCTTATACTTGTTTTTTGTTAGACTATCATTCACATGCTCTAGCAGAAATCGTGAAGGCTTACGTCAATAAAAAAAGTCCAGTTCCACAACCAGACTTTCTAATCATGACAATTATTGGAAAGAGACCACAATGACATTTATTTCAAATCATAAACAGAAAATTATTTCAAGTTACATTTCGGCAACTGTCCGCAGTCATCCTGAATTAGAAAAACACCCTACCTTACCATTAGTCTATCAAAAAAATCGCAATCCTCATCAGGTTCCAATATTGTCGGGTGGAGGTTCCGGTCACGAACCTGCGCATATTGGATATGTGGGAGAAGGAATGCTTACCGCTGCTATCTATGGCCAATTATTTACTCCACCTACCAGAACTGAAATCTTAGAGTCCATTCGTTTTTTAAACAATGGTCACGGTGTCTTCATCATTGTAAAAAATTTCGAAGCAGACATCAAAGAATTTAGCTCAGCTATTAATACTGCTAGACAAGAAGGCATTAAGGTCGGCTATAGTCTAGCACACGACGATATTTCAATTGAACCCCACAATAGATTTCAAATTAGAGGAAGAGGGCTTGCAGGGACAATCTTACTTCATAAAACCCTAGGATTTGCAGCTCAAAATGGTGCTGACATAGAACAACTAACCGATTTAGGTCATGAACTTGCTCCCGAAATCGCAACGATTGGCTTTGCAAGGAAATCCGCTAGTCTACCCCAAACCACCCTTCCACTATTTAACTTGGAAGAAGGAAATATTTCCTATGGCATAGGGATACATGGCGAAGAAGGATATCGTATCGTCCCATTTCAATCTTCGGAAATCCTTGCGAATGAAATTATAAGCAAATTAAGATTACACTATCATTGGAAAAAGGGTGATCAATTTATATTGCTTGTAAATAATCTAGGCACTACTACCAACCTAGAAATGGGCATATTTCTCAATGATCTCCTTCAACTACTAGAAATTGAAGGAGTCACTATCACATTTATAAAATCAGGAACATTTATGACTAGTCTGGATATGGCAGGTATATCCGTAACTCTGTGCCCTGTAAAGAATATGCAATGGTTAGAAGCTCTTAATGCTCCAACGACAGCTTTTGCATGGTAATTTGCTTGTATAACTCAAAAGGGCTCCATCACTTGATAGCCCTTTTAAACTTATATAACGTTTAGATGAAACGCTTAAGCTTTTCATAGTTCTCCTTAGAGGCCAGCATTAGCTCCTCTTTTGTTTTGGTCTAGGCACAGGAGTACTCCCTTCACATTGCTAGTTATTATTAGAAATCTTTTATCCTTTACATCTCTACAACTTATCTTTTAATTTCTCAACAAAGAGATAGGCTGCTGGACAGGTCAAGGTATTCTTAATCGTTAGATGGTTGATTTGATGGATCTTTTTACGGTCTGTATGGGGAAATTCACGACAGGCCTTTGGACGAACATCATAGATGGAACAGAGGTTATCTCCTCCTAAAAACGGACAGGGCATGGATTTAAAAACCTTATCTCCATCTTCATCTACCTGCAGAAACTCTGCTTCAAAAGCGGGTAATTTCATCTTAAAATATTTAGCAATACGGGTAATATCTGCTTCCTTGAAGTCTGGCCCTAAAGTCTTACAACAGTTAGCACAGGCGGTGCAATCAATCTCCGCAAAGACTTCTTGATGAATCTGCTGGGCAATCTTGTCTAAGTTTTTTGGTGGCTTTTTCTTTAAATTAGCTAAGACTTTGCGATGCTCCTTCTGCTTTTGCAAGGCTAGTTGATGGTAGTACTCAATATCAATTTCTTTAGACATGGTTTCTCTCTTATTCTATTTACTTCCCCCTATTATACCATGCCTCTAGAGCATTGAAAAGTGGACTTTATAAGACTATACTTTTCCAAAATGCGTCAAAAAACCTTGCAACTAGGTTGCAAGGTTGATTACATTAATCGAAGTTAACGTATTCTTTTTGAAGTTCAAGAACTTCTTCCATTGTTGAACACTCTGTAAGGGCACGGTTAGCGTACTCTTCCATCTTAGCAGTATCCAATTTCTTCATCAAGCTACGTGTACGAAGTACAGATGTTGCTGACATAGAGAACTCATCCAAGCCCATTCCAACAAGAAGTGGAACAGCTTTTTGGTCACCAGCCATCTCACCACACATACCAGCCCATTTGCCTTCAGCGTGAGCTGCCTTGATAACGTTGTTGATCAAGCGAAGGATTGATGGGTTATATGGTTGGTAAAGGTATGAAACTTGTTCGTTCATACGGTCTGCCGCCATTGAGTATTGGATCAAGTCGTTTGTACCAATTGACATGAAGTCTACTTCTTTTGCAAATTGGTCTGCAAGCATAGCTGCTGCAGGGATTTCAATCATGATACCAACTTGGATATCATCCGCAACTGCAACACCTTCAGCAAGAAGGTTTGCTTTTTCTTCTTCATAAACTGCTTTAGCTGCACGGAATTCTTTCAAAAGGGCAACCATTGGGAACATGATACGCAATTGACCATGAACAGAAGCACGAAGAAGGGCACGGATTTGTGTACGGAACATTGCATCTCCAGTTTCAGAAATAGAGATACGAAGGGCACGGAATCCAAGGAATGGGTTCATTTCATGTGGCATATCGAAATAAGGAAGTTCCTTATCTCCACCGATATCCATTGTACGAACAACCACTGGTTTACCATTCATTCCCTCAAGAACAGCCTTGTATGCTTCATACTGCTCATCTTCAGTTGGGAAGTCTTGAGAATCCATGTACAAGAATTCTGTACGGTAAAGTCCAACAGCTTCTGCACCGTTGTTGTTAACACCTTCAACGTCTTTTGGAGTACCGATGTTAGCAGCCAACTCGAAGTGTTTACCGTCAGCAGTCACTGTTTGAGCATCTTTCAAAAGTGCCCATTCAGCTTTTTGTTTAGCATAAGCTTCACCAGCTGCTTTAAATTCTGCCGCTTGTTCATCTGTTGGGTTGATAATCACTTCACCAGTAATTCCGTTAACGGCAAGGATATCACCGTCTTTCACTACTTCAGTGATGTTATTTGTTCCCAATACAGCTGCAATTTCAAGTGTACGTGCCATGATAGCTGAGTGGCTTGTACGTCCACCGATGTTGGTTACAAAAGCTTTTACAAAGTTTTTGTCCAATTGAGCTGTATCAGATGGTGTCAAGTCATGTGCAATCACGATTACTTCTTCATTGATTGAAGCTGGGTTTGGTAATTTCTTACCAAGAAGGTTTGCCAATACACGTTTTGTCACGTCGCGGATATCCGCTGCACGTTCTTGCATGTATGGGTTGTCTTCCATACCTTCAAAGATAGTGATGAACATGTCAGTCACTTCTTTAAGACCTGCTTCTGCATTGACTTTCTTAGCACGAATTGTTTCTTTAATCTGACCAATCAATTCTGGGTCAGCAAGAACCATCAAATGAGCGTCAAAAACTTGAGCCGCTTCTTCACCAAGCGTACCTACAGCTTTCTCACGGATAAGAGAAAGCTCGTTTTGAGAAGCTTCAAGAGCTACATCCAAACGAGCCTCTTCTGCGTTTGTATCTTCGACTGAAATAGTCTCGAATGACAAATCCGGTTGAACGAGTAGATATGCTTTTGCAACTGCAACACCGTCAGATGCCGCGATTCCTTTAAGCATTTCTGTCATTTTCCTTATGCCAATCCTTCTTTTTCCATTGTTTCTGAGATTGCAGCGATAGCGTCATCTGCATCTGCGCCTTCAGCTGAGATAGTTACGTCAGCACCTTGGCCAACACCAAGACTCATAACACCCATGATTGATTTAAGGTTAACTGATTTACCTTTGTACTCAAGAGTGATATCTGAAGCAAATTTGCTAGCAGTTTGTACCAACAATGTTGCTGGACGTGCGTGAATACCTGTTTCTGCCACTACGTGGAAATCTTTAGAAGCCATAGTTTGACTCTCCTTTTGTTCTTTCTTTTTTGAGTTATATGTGATAACCCTTACAATTTGGTATTATATCATCTTCTAGGATTTTTTTCAAGCATTTTATGGGATTTATTCGATTTCCTTTCAGATAACTTGCTGAAAATCTTCTATTCTAGATAACAAAACACAGGATATAGTTTTCCAAAAACAACTTATAGGAGAATTATCACTATTTCCCAAAACAAACACTACATATTGTGTTTTGTTTAGTTATGTACAAAAACAGACCACTATATTTAGTTTCAAATCGTTGACAAAATTTTAATTTCTGATATACTAAGATAGTATTAAATTTTGAAGAGGAGTTACACAATGGTAACCGTTTATTCTAAAAATAACTGTGTCCAATGCAAGATGACCAAACGTTTCTTGGACAGTAATAACGTTGAATACAAAGAAATCAATCTCGATGAGCAACCTGAGTACATCGATCAAGTTAAAGAGCTCGGTTTCAGCGCAGCTCCTGTTATCCAAACACCAACTGAAGTCTTTTCAGGTTTCCAACCAGGAAAACTGAAACAATTAGCATAATCTTAGTACATCATCCAGAAGAGACTGCTTCTAGGGCTAACTTAGAAGCCTTTCTTTTGTAATTAGATAAGGGAAATTTTATGGGATTAAAACATCTTGAGGACGTGACTTACTTCCGTCTCAATAACGAAATCAACCGTCCTGTTAATGGACAAATCATGCTTCATAAAGATAAAGAAGCCTTGGATGCCTTCTTTAAAGAAAATGTAGTTCCAAACACTATGGTTTTTGATTCAATCACTGATAAAATCAACTACCTCATTGAACACAACTACATCGAAACAGCCTTCATCAAGAAATACCGTCCAGAGTTTTTGGAAGAATTGCACCAATTTATCAAAGACCAAAACTTCCAATTCAAGTCTTTCATGGCTGCCTATAAATTTTATAATCAATATGCTTTGAAAACCAACGACGGTGAATATTATCTTGAAAGTATGGAAGACCGCGTCTTCTTTAACGCCCTTTATTTCGCTGATGGTGATGAAGCTGTTGCAATCGATATTGCCAATGAAATCATCCACCAACGCTACCAACCTGCTACTCCTTCCTTCTTGAATGCTGGACGTGCTCGTCGTGGGGAGTTGGTATCTTGCTTCTTGATCCAAGTGACTGATGATATGAACTCTATCGGACGTTCTATCAACTCTGCCCTTCAACTTTCACGTATCGGTGGTGGTGTGGGGATTTCTCTCAGCAACCTTCGTGAAGCTGGTGCACCTATCAAGGGCTATGAAGGAGCAGCTTCTGGAGTCGTACCTGTTATGAAACTCTTTGAAGACAGCTTCTCTTATTCAAACCAATTGGGTCAACGTCAAGGTGCTGGTGTTGTCTACCTCAACGTCTTCCACCCAGATATTATCGCCTTCCTTTCAACTAAGAAAGAAAACGCCGATGAAAAAGTTCGTGTTAAGACCCTTTCACTTGGTGTTGTGGTGCCCGATAAATTCTACGAATTAGCACGTAAAAATGAAGAAATGTACCTCTTCAGCCCATATTCTGTAGAACTTGAATATGGTGTTCCTTTCAACTACATCGACATCACTGAAAAATACGATGAATTGGTCGCAAATCCAAACATCCGCAAGACAAAAATCAAAGCGCGTGATTTGGAAACGGAAATTTCTAAATTGCAACAAGAGTCTGGTTACCCTTATGTAGTCAACATTGATACGGCTAACCGTGCAAATCCTGTTGATGGTAAGATTATCATGAGTAACTTGTGTTCTGAGATTCTTCAAGTCCAAGAACCAAGCTTAATCAACGATGCTCAAGAATTCCTTCAAATGGGAACAGACGTATCATGTAACCTTGGTT
The DNA here is from genome assembly GCA_905221065.1 of bacterium. GTDB lineage: Bacteria > Bacillota > Bacilli > Lactobacillales > Streptococcaceae > Streptococcus. The sequence continues at coordinate 48,497 of CAJNBS010000003.1, read as the reverse complement.
CAACTAACGTGGTCAACATGATGACTTCACCTGACTTTGGCCGTTCTATCCGTGCTATGGTTCGTGCCCTTACTTTCGTTACAGATAGTTCACACATCGTAGCTGTCCCTACTATCGACCATGGAAATAGCCAAGCTCATACCTTTGGTCTTGGTGCAATGGGACTTCACAGCTACCTTGCCCAACAATTGATTGAGTATGGATCTCCTGAGTCTGTTGAATTTACAAGCATCTACTTTATGCTTATGAACTACTGGACCTTGGTTGAGTCAAACAATATCGCGCGAGAACGTGGTATTACCTTCCATAACTTTGAAAAATCAGACTATGCTAACGGAAGCTACTTTGACAAGTATATAACGGGCGAATTTGTTCCAAAATCAGACCGTGTTAAAGAACTCTTCAAAGATGTCTTTATCCCAAGTGCTACTGACTGGGCTGAACTTCGTGACAAGGTTCAAGCAGATGGACTTTACCACCAAAACCGCCTTGCTGTAGCGCCAAATGGTTCTATCAGCTATATCAACGACGTTTCTGCTTCTATCCACCCGATTACGCAACGTATCGAAGAACGCCAAGAGAAGAAAATCGGTAAAATCTACTACCCTGCTGCTGGCTTGTCAACAGAAACCATTCCTTACTACACTTCTGCTTACGATATGGATATGCGTAAGGTAATCGATGTTTACGCTGCTGCGACTGAGCACGTGGACCAAGGACTTTCACTCACCCTCTTCATGCGTAGTGACATTCCAAAAGGACTTTACGAATGGAAGAAAGAAAACAAACAAACGACACGTGACTTGTCTATCCTTCGTAACTATGCCTTTAACAAGGGTATCAAGTCTATCTACTACGTCCGTACCTTTACAGATGATGGTGGAGAAGTCGGTGCCAACCAATGTGAAAGCTGTGTGATTTAATCTTTGCTTTAGGAAACTACATTTACTCAGGCTATCGATTCATTTACCAAGCTAAACTGGAATAAGCAGCTATACTATGAAATAACAAAAAGTCGGGCTTCCGACTTTTTGTGCGATACTCCTCTGGAATTATGATAAAATAGAGATAATTGTGAGTTCGCAATATTAAACACAGAAAGAGATTTCAAATGGAAACTTACTACAAAGCCATTAACTGGAATGCCATCGAAGATGTCATCGATAAATCAACTTGGGAAAAGCTGACGGAGCAATTCTGGCTCGATACGCGTATCCCCTTGTCAAATGACCTAGACGACTGGAGAAAACTGTCAAACAAAGAAAAAGACTTAGTAGGAAAAGTCTTTGGTGGTTTAACCCTTCTCGACACTATGCAATCTGAAACAGGGGTTCAAGCCCTTCGCGCAGACATCCGTACACCGCATGAGGAAGCTGTTTTCAATAACATCCAATTTATGGAATCTGTCCATGCAAAATCTTACTCATCAATCTTCTCTACCCTGAATACCAAGGCTGAGATTGAAGAAATTTTCGAATGGACCAATACCAATCCTTACCTACAAAAGAAGGCTGAGATTGTCAACGAAATCTACCTCAACGGTAGCCCACTTGAAAAGAAAGTTGCTAGTGTCTTCCTCGAAACCTTCCTTTTCTACTCTGGTTTCTTCACTCCCCTCTACTATCTTGGTAACAACAAACTAGCCAACGTCGCTGAAATCATCAAATTGATCATTCGTGATGAGTCTGTTCACGGAACCTACATCGGTTACAAATTCCAACTTGGTTTCAATGAATTGCCTGAAGAAGAGCAAGAAAAACTCAAAGAATGGATGTACGATCTGCTCTATACTCTTTACGAGAATGAAGAAGGTTATACAGAGAGTCTCTATGACGGTGTTGGTTGGACGGAAGAAGTTAAAACCTTCCTTCGCTACAATGCCAACAAGGCACTCATGAACCTGGGACAAGATCCACTCTTCCCAGACTCAGCAGATGATGTCAACCCAATCGTTATGAACGGTATTTCAACAGGAACTTCCAACCACGACTTCTTCTCTCAAGTCGGAAATGGTTACCTTCTTGGTGAAGTTGAAGCCATGCAAGACGATGACTACAACTACGGTTTGGACTAAGTCAACAATTTCATAACTGATATCAATATCATGGTTTGTTTAAATCGACCATGATATTTTTGTTTTTGTTTTCTTTTGTTTTTTAAATTGATTGATTGAATACTTTATGATAAAATAGTAATAGAAATAGAGGTGATAACGATGCTAAAGCAGGAAAAACTAGATAATATTCTAGAAACGGTAAATACAAAGGGAACTATTACTGTAAAAGAAATCATGACTCGCCTGGATGTGTCAGATATGACTGCTAGACGCTACTTACAAGAGTTGGCTGACAAGGATTTACTTGTTCGTGTGCATGGAGGAGCTGAAAAAATTCGCACAGGTTCCATTTTAAACAATGAACGTTCCAATATCGAAAAACAAAGCTTACAAATCGCAGAAAAACAAGAAATTAGCCGTTTTGCAGGTCATTTAATCGATGAAGGGGAAACCATTTTTATCGGCCCTGGTACGACCTTGGAATCTTTTGCTCGTGAACTTCCAATCGATAATATTCGTGTTGTAACAAACAGTTTACCAGTCTTTCTCATCTTAAACGAACGAAAACTAACAGATTTGATTTTAATCGGTGGAAACTATCGCTCTATCACTGGAGCCTTTGTCGGAACACTAACCTTGCAAAACTTAGCTAACCTACAATTTTCTAAAGCTTTCGTGAGCTGTAATGGTATCAAGGACAATGCGATTGCGACCTTTAGTGAAGAGGAAGGTGAATCCCAACGCATCGCCCTCAATAATTCCAATAAAAAATACTTACTAGCTGACAATAGTAAGTTCAATAAGTTTGATTTTTATACCTTCTACAATATCTCTGATATTGATACCATCGTTTCAGACTCTAAACTGAGCAAAGAAACATTCGAACAACTTTCGAAACAAACAAAAATTATTCTTTCTAAACCATAAAACGATCCCCACCGATTGGTGGGGATTTTTGTCAACAATTTAATCAATAATCTGAGTTTCCGCTACTTTCTTGTACCAGTGAGCTGATTTCTTCGGATAACGTTCTTGAGTTTCAAAGTCTACATAAAAGAGACCGTAGCGTTTTTCATACCCATTTGACCATGAGAAGACATCCATTAATGACCAAATGAAGTAACCTTTTACATTAGCTCCATCTGCAATAGCATCAGACAAGACCTCCAAGTGTTGTTTGACATAATCAATACGGCCATCATCATAAACAGTGCTATCAACGAACTCATCTTTATATCCAAGACCATTTTCAGTGATGTAAATCTTCTTGTAGTTAGGATAATCTTTCTTCACGCGCATGATTTGGTCATACAAACCTTGAGGATAGATAATCCAATCCCAGTCCGTGCGTGGTACATAATCAGGAGCTACACGACGACCAACACCTTTGATTTGGTATTTAGAGCTTCCTTTTTCACCCTTACCGTTATGGATGATTTCAGTTTGTCCATCAAAGGCTTCCATCCAGTCACTCATATAGTAATTAATTCCAAGGAAGTCATTCAAGTCTTTTGCGGCTTCTAATACTTCGAAATCTTCGTCACGCAAGTCAAGCTTTCCACCATTGGCAGCCAAGATAGCCTCTACCCCTGCCAGGGTCTTTTCAGAGTAGTGACCCAGATAAGTTGCATCCAAGATAAATTTGTTATGGATAATGTCCTCCAACTCTGCCGCAATAACATCTGCTGGATTTTCAGGATCTAAAGGATACTTGGTTGGGAGAGCGTGCACGACACCAATTTCCCCTTTATAGCCTTTCTCTTTATATAGCTTAACCGCACGCGCATGAGACACCATCATATTGTGGTGAGATTGAAATACTTTGGCAAGGTCGTACTGAATACCAGGAGGAAATTTACCAACCAAGTATTGACCATCACCGATTGGTCCAATTTCATTGAAGGTTGTCCAATAGTTTACTTCTGGAAATTCTTCAAAACAGAAGGCAGCGTAATCTACAAAGTGTTCGATATTTTCACGGTTTAAGAAGTCGCCATTTGAGTGGAGAGCTTCTGGTGTGTCAAAGTGATGAAGAGTTACAAAGGGCTCAACGTGACGTTTGTGACACTCTGCAAATAGATTATGATAAAACTCGACACCTTTCTGATTTACTTGACCGTAACCAGTTGGGAAAATACGTGACCAGGCAATGGAAATTCTAATACCATTGACACCATACTCTTCTGCTAGCTTGAGGTCAACTGGATATCGATTGTAAAAATCACTGGCTGGTTCTGCAGTGTACCAATAGTTATCTTCAAGATATTTATCCCACGCAACTGGTCCTTTTCCATCAGTACGTGTAGCGCCTTCTGCTTGATAAGCAGCAGTTGCGCCACCGAAAATAAAGTCTTTTGGTAATGTTTTTGTCATTTTTTCACCTATTTCTTGATTTAAAATAAAGTAAAAGTGAGAGGAGAGGAGTCAGTGAGCCATCCTTCTCCATCTCACTTCTTGTACTAAGTCACCGAATTGTGACATGAGAAGGTAAAAACGATATCTTTTTACCGACGAATTAATAAGGCGATTAGGAAATTCGCCATAGCGATTTCCGTAACGAGAGGAAACTATTTCATAGTCCCTATTATTAATCGAATTGTGACATGAAAAGGTAAAAACGATATCTTTTTACCGACGAATTAACAAGGCGATTAGGAAATTCGCCATAGCGATTTCCGTAACGAGAGGAGACTGTTTCACAGTCCCTATCGTTAATCGAATTGAGCTTGTACAAATGCAAGAGCACCTTTTCCATCACGAGTTAATTTGATGTATTGAGCACCTTCTGTTTTCGCAAGTTTAATACCGAGTTTATCTGTTTCTGCTTTCATGTCTTCAAAGTTAGAAGCTACTTGAGGGGCAAGGATAACTAGATCAAACTTTGGCAACATTTCACGGTGAGCACCATAGCCACCTGCTGCTGCTTTCACAGGAACATTGTACTCTGCTGCTGCCTTATTCAAAGCATTCGCAAGAAGTCCACTTGTCCCTCCACCTGCACAGAGAACGAGGACATTTGTTTCTTCAGTGATTGTATTTTGTGCTGCTTCTACACCAGCTTTTTCAAGAATAGCATCTGCTTTTGCAGTGTTGAAGTTTGCAGCAACTTTTTCTTTCAATTCATCATTAGATTTACCTGAACGTTCTTCTTCAAGAATTTGTTCATCATAGACCTTAAGGAATGGATAATAAATGACTACGTCAACCACGATTAGAAGGGCAGCAAGAATGAATGATAGAACTTGGAAGTTAGTACCAAGAACTAGACCTAGTGGAGCTGGGGTTGTCCATGGTAGATTAGCAGTAAATGAATTCATTCCAAGAGTTTCAATGAAGAATTTAAAGATCCAAACGTTTGCGATAGGAGCAAAAATAAATGGAATGAAGAAGATTGGGTTCAAAACAAGAGGTGCACCAAACAAGATTGGTTCGTTTACACCAAAGAAAGTTGGAACTACTGAAGCACGACCGATTGCACGGTTACGTTTTGATTTTGTTAACCACATGAACATAAATGGAACAACCAGTGTCGCACCAGTACCACCCATGGTAACGATAAACATTTGTGTACCAGAAGTAAGAATCTTGTCTGCATGCATCCCTTGTTGGAGAAGGTTCAAGTTGACTTCGGCATTTGCATAGGTAATAGCTGCGATTGCTGGTTCAACGATAGATGGACCATGAATCCCAACAAACCAAAAGAAGGCAAAGGCACCAAAGATAATGGTGATACCAAGGTATCCGTCTGCTGCAGAGAAGAGTGGTGCAAAGAATTTACCGATTGATTCAGCTACGCTTGCACCAACAAAATGACGAGCTAGTAAATCAAGAGCATAAAGAGAAACCACTGATAGAGTGAATGGAATCACATCTTTAAAGACTTGTGAGATATTTGGTGGAACTTCGTCAGGCATACGAATAGTGACGTTGTTCTTAACACAAACTTTATAGATGCTTACTGTTACAAATGCAGCTAGAAAGGCTGAAAGTAAACCTTTTGTTCCTAGGAAACCAGTAGCAAGACCGTTTTCAATAGGGTCAGCTGCCAACATCAACAATCCAACAATGGCTGCCAATAGAGTTGACATGTAGTTGATTTGATTGGTTTTCTCCATGCTACGGTTTACTGAATCAGTCAATGATTTAGCTGTTGTACCAGCTACCAAGAGAGCCAAAATCCCCATTGAATAGCTGTAAGGTTTCATCAGAAAGGCTACAACTTCATCAGACCATTTAAAGCCCCATGAGTTTGGTACAAAGGCAATCAAGATAAAGATACTTGAGAAGAGAATAACAGGCATACCTGCAATGAAACCATCACGAATAGCACGAAGGTAGATATTACGCGACAGTTTCTCAAAGAAAGGCTTTCCTTTCTCGATAAATGCAATTAGTTTATTCATTATTTAACTCCTCTCTTGTAGAGTTCAATTAAATGATGCATCAAATCTTTTAATAAGATGGTGGTCATCAAGTGGTCTTGGCCATGCATCATGGTTACACTATAAGCTAAATCTTCACCAGCTGCTTCCTTAGTCAATAGACTTGTTTGCGCGTGGTGAGCTTCAGCAATGCAAGAACCAGCTTCCTCAACTAAGCTATCCGCTTTTGCAAAATCACTAGCTTCAGCAGCCTTCAAGGCTTCCAATAGTTTTGAACGAGCATCGCCAGCATAAGCTACTATTTCAAAACCTAACAATGTTACTTCTTCTCTATTCATGATAGAATTCTCCTTATATATTTTTAATTAAATTTTTATGACAATAAACGTTGGATATGTAGAACCAGATAAACTCGTTCACTTTTATACAAATCAAGACCCGTATGTTGCGTAATCACATCATAGATCTTGGAACCAATCTCGAACGCTTTTGGATAGGATTGTTTGATGTGGTCTTCCATATCCAGAAGTGATTGGTTATCATCTCTGGTTCGGTCTAAATAATCCAAGAAATAATTCAAATGAATCATAAAGCGATCATAGAAATGATTATTCTCTTTGGTTCGTTGAATTGCATAGTCCTTTAGAACGTCTTCGACATTCCTGAGAATTTCTTTCCTCTTATCAATCGATTCAACTATTTGGACTTCATTCTCACCCTCAGCATTGATGAAATGATAAGCAATCCGAATAATTTCATCCTCAGGGAAATGATCTGCTAGCTTCTGACGGTAAATTTCAAAAGCTTCATTTGCGATTTGAAAAGCGACAGGATACTTGGCAGAAATATCTGGCAGATTGCTATCCTTGTACCTTCCTTGTGCTAGAGCTTGGTAAGAACAGTAAATATGATCTGTCAAGGTTACGTAAAGATATTCTTGAATCGGATAATGATATTTCTTTGATAGCTTATCAATGATTTCATAGGTCACTGTGATAAAATCAAGCGGAACATCTTTGAGGAGAGCCATAAAGTTTTCTCTGGACTCTTCGGTCTTCATCCGAAAGATTTTCTCAACCTGATTTTCAGCAATCAAATCTCCCTTCTTCTTTCCAAATGCAATCCCCTTACCAATTACAATCACTTCTTCTCCTTTATCATTCCTGACAAGCGAAACATTATGATTTATTGGATTTAGAATTCGATACATGTCAACCTCCTTTTATATTTTAAAGGTATATGAGTATAAAAAATGACCACAAATGAACTAGAAAATCAGCCGATTTCTAATTCACCTGTGATCATGCCTAATATTACTTAGTAACACTCACCTTGTATTAACTTGTGATTTAAGTATAGCACAAGTAGGTTGTTTTGTAAACCTTTACATGCAACTTTTTTTAAAATTTTTTTAGATTTATGTTCCTAAATTAGGAGAAGCTTCTTACACTCGTTCTTTCCATGAAGTCGCTGTTGTTTGAAGAACTTTATTGAGTTCGTCAATGTTTTCAAAACCAGTTGTGCGTAGCCATTCGCGAGCTGCTGCTTCACCATCTTTGATGTAAGCTTCAACTGATCCAGCCCAAGTTGCACGGCCACAAAGAACTCCGTTGAAGTTTGCACCTGATTCATGAGCAAATACAAGAGTATCTTGGAAAAGTTTAGCTGATACACCCGCACTCAAGTAGATGTATGGCAAGTTAGTTGCTTCATCTTGTGCTTTGAAGAAGTCTGCTGCTTCTTCGCGTGTGTAAACCACTTCACCTTCAGCGAATCCTTCAACATATTTAATGTTAACAGGAACTTCTACTTTCAAGACATCAATGTTAAAGCGTGGGTCTGAGAAGACTTTCATAGCACCGATAACTTTGTGTGGTTTTACTTTCGCGTATTCAACAGAACCTGCGTCAGCAATTTTTTCATCGTAAGCAAGGATTTCAAGGAAGAATGGGATATCTTCAGCCACACACTCTGAACCGATACGTTCGATGTAAGCTTGTTTTTCTTGGTTGAGTTCGTCTGAGCTATCTACATCATAGTAAAGCAAGAATTTAACTGCATCTGCACCTTCTTCTTTAATACGTTTTGCAGACCAAACATCCAAGCAGTCTGGCAAGCGTTTTGTGCTTGTTGTGTCATAACCTGTTTTTTCATAAGCAAGGAGAAAACCAGCTTTTTCATCAAGAGCTTTAGTTGCTGGAAGTCCATACTCAGGGTCAAGAAGCATTGATGAAGCGTATTTAGTCAATTCATCTGCTACCAAAACTTTCAGTTCTTCCATTTGAGAAACAGTTGGTTCTTCTGTTTGGTGTTGAGCCATGAGGCGTTTCAAAGCACCACGTTGGTCAAATGCAAGAGCTGAGATGATACCATTTTCGTCAGAAAGTTTTTCTAAGCGTGCACGTTTTTGTTCTGTTAAAGCCATTTTATACCTCTTTTACTATTAATTGATCATATAGAGCTTGATAGTTAGCCATGTTGACATGACCAGTCATTTTTTCTTGAGCATTAAGCATACCAAGGACATTTGCCTTGATGAGTAATTCTGCATCCGATTCTTTGTGAAGTAGTCCTGAAGAAATACCTGCCACAGTAGAATCTCCAGATCCGACAGGATTGACTACCTGAATTCTAGGAATATCTACCTTGTAGAAAGTGTCCCCATGTTTGGCAAAGGCACCGTTGGCACCAAGTGAAACGATAATCCATTCAATACCTGCAAACAAAGGTTCTTGAAGGACTTCTTTTAATTCATCCAAATCCTCAGAAACTTCTCTTCCTAGAAGCTGAGACAATTCCTCATTATTTGGTTTGATGACTGTTGGTTTATGTGGTGATTCAAGAACCGCCTGAAGAGCTGCACCTGAACAGTCCAAGACTACAGGCTTGCCAGCTTGATTAGCAAGTTCTACCAAGCTCGCATAGTAATCAACTGGAAGGCCAGCTGGGAGACTACCTGAGATAGCTACTACTTCAACTGACTCCAGAAGATTTTTGAAATGTTTCAAAAAGTCTTGACCTTCCTGTTCCAATACTACAGGACCTTTTTCAAGAACTTCTGTTTGGTTATCTCCGTGGAGAATAGCGATACAGTTACGAGTTTCTCCCTGAATTGAGAAGAAATCTTTCTTAACGTTATCATCGATATTTTCAACCAAAAACTCACCAAGTTTACCACCGACTAAACCAGTAGCAAGAACAGAATCACCAAATTCTGAAAGTACTCGTGTAACATTGAGGCCCTTACCACCAGCCGTTTTGGTTACATCCACCACACGATTGACAGTATCAATCTTTAACTCATCCAAGGGATAAGAAATATCAATGGATGGGTTCATTGTGACTGTTAAAATCATAGGTCACCTCTTAGTCGTGGTATTCTCCGCGATCCCATTTTTCAAGGAATTCAGTGAAGAAGTTTGCGTCTGTTTGTTGAGCATTGTGACTTTCAACGTGTTCAATTTTCGCAATCAATTTTTTGTTTTCTTCAGTTGGTTTGTATTCAGCATGGATGAAAGCTTCGATGATGTCACACATGAGCAATTCACCAGTAATCTTACCACCAAAACCGATAACGTTGGCGTTCAATTGTTCTTTAGCATAAAGGGCTGTTGTCATATCACGAACCAAGGCAGAACGGACACCTGGAACTTTATTTACAGCGTTGTTGATACCAACACCAGTACCACAGATACATACCCCAAGATCAGCTTGACCACTAGTTACAGCTTCACCAACTTTTTTTCCAAAGATTGGGTAGTGAGTACGTGTGTGGTCATAAGTACCAAAGTCAATGACTTCATATCCTTTTGATTTCAAAAATTCTGAAACCGCCATTTTTTCATCTGTTACGATGTGGTCACATCCAATTGCAATTCTCATTTTTAACTTACCTTTCTTACTGTAATCTAATTAGCACATTTTGTTCAACATGTCGACACGAATTTGGTGACGTCCGCCATCGTATTTACCGTTAACAAATCCTTTAGCAATATTTTTAGCCAATTCATCACCGACAAGTTGTGCACCCATAGTGATCATACGTGAGTTGTTGTGGCCACGAGTCATATAAGCTGAACGTTCGTCAGATACTTCTGCAGCAACCATTCCTTTGATTTTTGTTGCGACCATGAATGGACCAGCACCATAGGCATCAATCACGATACCAAGATTTTGTTCTTCTTTGTTTACTTCTGCAGCAACAGCAAGCGTCACATCAACAAAGTCTTGACCTTCAACTGTAACATCCACAACGTGGAAGTTTTCTTTTTCCAAGAAGTCTTTCACAACTTCTTTCAATCTCAAACCTGCAGCATCTGCACCGATAACAATAGACATATTGTATACTCCTTTTTATTTTTCTAGGCTAATAAAACCTTTTATAGTTAGCAGTTTATACTCTTCGAAAATCAAATTCAAACCGCGTCAACGTCGCCTTGCCGTACTCAAGTACAGCCTGCGGCTAGTTTCCTAGTTTGCTCTTTAATTTTCATTGAGTATTACCTACAAAAAGCTTTCTAGCAGTTTATTGACAAATTGGATTGAATGAGATGACTTACACCTTATTCAAGTTTAGGAAATCAGTTTCCTAGAAATAATCTCTCTTTCAAAGAGAATATAACAAGTGATTATTTGTTTGTTGCAAACATCATTTGTTGCCTACAAACATAATATACTCCTATTTTATAAAAAAGTCAACAGTTAATGTTTGTTTTTGTGTTTTATTTTTTAATCTAAAAGATTTCGATATCAAAACCAATTTGATCTACTTGACCAGGTTCTAGGAGACGAACATTCTTCTTATCTTCTAGATGATCTCCTTCTTCAAGGGATGTTGACAAGCCAGACCAAGGTTCAAAAGCAATGAAAGGACCTTTATTCAAAGTTGACCAGATAATGAGATTTGGAAACTCAGCAAAGTGCACTTTCAACCCTTTATCATGTTTATGAGAACGAAGGGCAATTATTCTAGATTGTAATTCATCTAAGGTAACTGCATCTGTACTAAACAAATCATAGCTGAGATCTACTTCTTTTTGACCTTCTAGCCATAGACTTCTATCTTGGAAATCCAACATACCTGTTTCTGGGAAAGGATGTGGAACAGAGCAAGTCTCTTCTTTCTCAAACTCTAAATAGTAATCTTCATAGTCTTCATCATCCAGTAGAGGACAATTAAAGCCTGGATGTCCACCAATAAAGTAAGGCATGTCCTTGCTGGTTTCTTTGTTGAAAATCTTATATTGAGTTCGTACTGTCTTGCCGGTAAGGCTATAAGTGATTTCTAGGCGGAAATGATAAGGATAGTTCTGATAGCTATTCTCATCATCTTCAATTGCAAAAGTTACACTGTTATCTGTCTGCTCAACTAAGTCAAATTCTTTCTTGCGAACCAAACCATGACGAGGAATCTTTCCTTTACTTTCTTGCCCTTTCTCATCTATATAGAAGGCTGTATCCGCTCTCAATGAACCACAAATAGGGAAGAGAACAGGGGCTTGTCCACTCCAATAAGTAGCATCTCCTTGCCACAAATACTCAAGACCTTCAGCATCTTTTATAGAAGACATAGCCCCACCAAAACTGTTAAATTGAACACTTAATTGTTCTGATTTTAATTCAATTACCATTATTTTCTCCGATTTCTTGATAGTTTATTAAAAAAACTAGGCTGTCACTCCTAATGGTATGACAACCTAGTTTCAACAATTTACACTCTGCGAAAATCCAATTCAAACTTCGTCAGCGTCGCCTTGCCATACTTTAGTATAGCCTGCGGCTAGCTTCCTAGTTTGCTCTTTGATTTTCATTGAGCTTACATTTTATAGGAGCGCATTATTTTGCTTTTGCTGCGTACTCTTCGTTACGTTTGATCATTTGTTTTCTGTACCAAGCAAAGATACCGATATAGAATACAAGGAAGACTACAGCACCAAGGATTGCTTTGATATCACCTGTTGTAGTGTTACCAATTGTCCAACCAAGAAGTTTTTCGATTGGTCCTTCAAGAGTTGAGTGAGTGATCAATTGAGTTTCGCTCACACCTGCTGGGAAGGCACCTACACCTTTAGCAAGTTCTGTTGCAAATGGTGCGATAAGTGTACCTGAAAGAAGGAAGAGTGGCAACAAGAGTGTTCCGAAGATAATCATACGGAGCAATTTACCACGAGTTACAACCAAGAGAGCTGGAGTAACACCCATAGCGATGATACCGGCAAGTGGCAAGATACCATTTCCGACTTTTGAAAGAAGCACTGCTTCAATCAACATGATTGGTGCAAGTACGTTGGCACAAGCCCAGATTTCAGCACGACCAGCGATGAATGGCCAGTCAAGACCGATATTGAATTTACGTCCTTGAAGACGTTTAGTAGCAACGTTTGTAATACCTTGTGAAAGAGGTTCTACGGCAGCGATGAACCATGAACCAATAAGTGAGAAGAGTTCCAAAGATACACCGGCAGTCAAACCAAGAGACAACCAACCTTTGATAACTAGACGCCATTTATCTGCATCGGCAACACCTTCAATTGGATGTGGAGTTCCCATAATACCGATAACGATACCAAGAATGAAACCGATAAAGAATTTAGATCCCCAGAAACCGATTTTCTTGTTCAATTTAGCAGCATCAAAGTCATATTTATCAAGACCTGGGAAGAATTTTTCAAAAATCTTATCCAAAACCATGATAACTGGGTTCATCATGTAGTTCATGTGTGTTGAAGTCATTGGAGATGAACTTGGTGCGTTAAGAAGGTCATCAAATGTAGGTTTCATCAAGTCAGAGTTGATGATTTTAAGAACCCCAACAAGGACAATAGCTGCTGTAGCAATCAAGAGTGAAACCCCTTGGCTCACACCGTTGTTGTCTGCATACCATTTAATCAAAAGACCTGTGATAGACAAGTGCCAGATATCGAAGATATCAACATCAAGTGTATCTGTTTTCTTCATAGCAAGCATCACTATGTTGACAATCAACATGATGAGCAAGAAGTAAAGTGTCCAAGCAGAACCCCAAGTGATTGTAGCAAGTGGTGCCCAACCAACGTCGGTAATACTCAATTGAATACCAGTATTTTCAACGAATTTTGCTAGCGACGCTGAGAAAGCAGTGTTTAGCATACCGATGATAGCACCGATACCAGTAAGAGCGATGGCAAGTTTGATACCACCTTCAAGCGCTTTGGAGAATTTCACTCCAAAAAGTAAAGCCAATACTGTCAAAATGATTAACATGATGACAGGTCCACCCATATCTAAGATGGGCTTGAAAATCTTGCCGATTAGGTCAAAGATTGCATCCATAACAGTTCCTCCCTTTTTTATGTTATATGAATGTTAACAAATTAAAACTAGCTTAATCCGTGTTCTTTAATAGCTGCTTCAATATTATCAAATACTGGAGCACTCATGGCTGGGATACGGAATAAGATTGGCCCAGCTTCGATAACTGGGATACCTGGTTCAAAACCAAGATCTGTAGCAGCAATTGGTGTGAAGATGTCATAACCTTTGATAAGGTCTTCGTTAACGTCTTTTACCATAACTGCATCACAGTGAACATCAAAGCCGCGGTTTGAAAGTTCTTCTTCAAGAGCGCTTTTAATTTGGTGGCTTGAGTTAACACCTGCACCGCAGGCAGCAAGAATTTTAATCATATGGATTTCCTCCGATTTAATATTTTTAATTGACAAGATTAAGCGGTTGCTTCAGAGATATAATCATAAAGTGCTTCTGGTTCAGAAATTTTAGCCAAATCTTCCAAATGGCCATTTCCTGTAAAGAAGTCCATTAACTGAGCAAGAATGTTGGTTTGACTTGAACTTGAGTTATTAATGATAAAGAAGAGCAAGGATACCTCTACTTCCTTATCTGGTGCAATCATATTGTGGAAAGTCACTGGTTTTTCTAATCGAACCACTACAACTTTTTCAGCTAGATTATGAACAATATCTGTATGAGGAATAGCCACATTAGGCAAATCCTTACCCAAAAATTCCATATCTAAGCCAGTTGGAAATGACTTTTCACGCGTGATCAAGGCTTCACGATAGGTTGGAGTCACGATTTCTCGTTCTTCCAATAAAGTTGCAACCTGATCAAAGAGATGTTCTTGATTATTCGCTTCTAAGCAAAACACAAGGTTTTTGTCAAAGAAATGATCTAATCCCATAAGGTTTTCCCTTCTTTCCATTAACTTTATGCTATAAGTATAACACTATATGAAATCGTTGTCAATCATTTTCTGTTGTTTTTTGTCCTTTTTTTGATTTTTTTGTTTACTTTTTATTTATACGATCAAAACAAACAATCAAAACAAACAATCAAAAGCTTTTAAAAGATAAAAAAACAGGCCTATTTAAGCCTGTTTTAGCATTCTCTTCTTATATTAACGTCCTATAAATAATAAAAAGTTATTTTAAAAATTTACTCTTCATCCATACTCAAGACGCTGAGGAAGGCTTCTTGTGGGACTTCTACTGATCCGATAGCTTTCATGCGTTTCTTACCAGCTTTTTGTTTTTCAAGGAGTTTGCGTTTACGAGAAACGTCACCACCGTAACACTTAGCAAGTACGTTCTTACGAAGGGCCTTGATATCAGTACGAGCCACGATTTTGTGTCCAATTGCTGCTTGAATCGGAACTTCAAATTGTTGACGAGGTATGATTTTCTTAAGCTTATCAACGATGAGTTTCCCACGTTCGTAGGCAAAATCCTTGTGAACGATAAAGCTGAGGGCATCCACCTTGTCTCCATTGAGAAGGATATCCATTTTCACCAGCTTAGATGGGCGGTACTCTGACAATTCATAGTCAAAGCTTGCATAACCACGCGTTGAAGACTTAAGCTTATCAAAGAAGTCAAAGACGATTTCAGCAAGTGGAATTTGATAGATAACATTAACACGATTATCATCGATATAATCCATGGTCACAAAGTCCCCACGTTTGCGCTGAGCCAATTCCATCACTGCTCCTACAAACTCTTGCGGCACCATGATTTGAGCTTTAACATAAGGCTCTTCAATGGTCGCAATCTTGGTTGGGTCTGGGAACTCAGACGGATTAGAGACATCCATTGATTCACCGTCAGTCAAATTAACCTTATAGATAACAGACGGCGCTGTCATGATGAGGTCAATGTTAAACTCACGCTCTAAACGCTCTTGGATAACGTCCATATGTAGAAGTCCAAGGAATCCACAACGGAAACCAAATCCAAGTGCCTGAGATGTTTCTGGTTCAAACTGCAAGCTGGCATCATTCAGTTGCAATTTTTCAAGGGCTTCACGAAGGTCATTATACTTGTTTGACTCGATTGGGTAGAGACCCGCAAAGACCATCGGGTTCATCTGCTTGTAACCATGTAAGGGCTCTGCAGCAGGATTGGTTGCCAAGGTAACGGTATCACCCACACGAGTGTCCTGAACCGTCTTGATAGAAGCCGCAATATAACCAACGTCACCAGTCGCGAGGAAATCACGCCCAACTGCTTTTGGTGTGAAAATACCGACTTCGGTAACATCAAAGGTCTTGCCATTGCTCATAAGCTGAATCTTATCACCAGGTTTAACCACCCCATCCATGACACGTACTTGGAGAATAACCCCGCGGTAAGCATCGTAAACAGAGTCAAAAATCAGGGCTTTGAGCGGCGCCGTCACATCACCTGTTGGAGCTGGCACTTTTTCTACGATTTGCTCGAGAATTTCTTCGATACCAATACCAGCTTTAGCTGATGCTAAGACTGCTTCACTGGCATCCAAACCAATGACATCTTCAATCTCTGTACGCACGCGCTCTGGATCTGCTGCTGGCAGGTCAATTTTATTAATGACTGGCATGATTTCCAAATCATTGTCCAAGGCCAGATAAACGTTGGCAAGGGTTTGGGCCTCAATCCCTTGGGCAGCATCGACGACCAAAATCGCTCCCTCACAGGCAGCTAGCGAACGTGAAACTTCATAGGTAAAGTCTACGTGCCCCGGCGTGTCAATCAAGTGGAAAATATAAGTTTCCCCATCTTTTGCAGTATAATTCAGCTCGATGGCATTTAGTTTAATGGTAATACCACGTTCTCGCTCTAAATCCATGCTATCCAAAAGCTGGGCTTGCATTTCACGACTTGAAACTGTCTCTGTCTTTTCCAAAATGCGGTCTGCAAGAGTCGACTTTCCGTGGTCAATATGGGCGATAATAGAGAAGTTACGGATCTTCTCCTGTCGTTTTTTCAATTCTTCTAAGTTCATGATTCTCTTCCTTTCAGGGTATCTATTTATTATAAATTGTTTTTGACATTTTGACAAGACCATACCCTGCTAGGAGTACTAATCTTCAGCGACAAAGCCGTCATTTTCAATAAAGTGGTGTTCTGTCATTCCTTGGTCTGTAAAGACAATCCCATGAAGGACACCACCATAAACAGCTCCTCCGTCCATGCCAATCTTGCCATCTTCTGTAGTCCAAAGCTCAGCAGTACCACGATCTTGCTTCAACAAACCATAAACCGGTGTATGACCAAAGACAATAGTTTTCCCAGTATGATTTTCGGCTTCGTGGAATGGTTTTCTAAGCCAGACTTTTTTATAATCTGTAGTTTCATGCCAGTCGTCCAAGGTCAAATCAATACCTGCGTGAACAAAGATATACTTATCTGTCTCTACCACAAATGGCATTTGACGAATAAATTCGACCAAATCTGCAGCTTCAGTAGCGACACGCTTGGCATCTTCTACTCCATCAACTGGAGCATCCAAGGGACGACCTAGGATAGAGTTAATGGTTGTATCTCCACCATTGCGGCGATAGTGGTCATAACTTTCTTCTGGGTCATCTAGCCAAGTCAAAAACATATACTCGTGATTTCCTGACAAACAGATAGCCCCTTGATTATCGACCAAGTCCTTAACCATCTCTAGGACACGGCGACTATCTTCACCACGGTCAATTAAATCCCCTAGAAAAAGCAACTGGGTCTGACCATCCCAAGTTTTGAGAAGGTCTTCTAGCATCCCAGCTTTTCCGTGAACGTCTCCAATTACATAATAGTCTGTCATCTTATTTCTCCCTGTTTCTCAACAATTCTCTAGCTTGCGTCAGGGCTGCTTCCGTCACATCATCACCTGCCAACATTTTAGCAACTTCCTCCACTCGCTCTTCAACCGTCAAAAGACGAACAGTCGAAACTGTTGAATGCTCATTGCTAATCTTCTCAATAAAGAATTGATAATCTGCAATCGCAATCACTTGTGGCAAATGGGAAATAGCCAGAACCTGACCATGCTGGCCAATCTTGTGAATCTTCTGAGCAATAGCTTGGGCAACACGGCCTGAAACTCCCGTATCCACTTCATCAAAGACAATGCTAGTCTTGCCTTCTTTACGTGAAAAGGCAGACTTAATGGCCAACATGAGGCGAGACAATTCCCCACCAGATGCAACCTTGACCAAGGGTTTAAAGTCTTCGCCAGGATTGGTTGAAATGTAAAACTCAACCATTTCATTGCCCTCACGGCTGAATTTGCCCTTGCTAAAACGAACCTGAAACTGGGCTTTTTCCATATAAAGGTCTTGCAGTTCTTGTTTAATCTCAGCTTCGAGCTGCTGGGCCAAGTCATGACGAGCAGAGGCAAGCTGACCTGCCAAATCGACAAGACTAACTTCTAACTTCTTAAGCTCTGCTTCCATGTCCTCAGACGAAAGGTTATTACCTGTCAAAAGATTGTATTCTTCCGTAATCTTGGCAAAATAAAGCAAGACATCGTCTACAGTACCACCATACTTACGCGTAATAGTATGAAGGAGGTCCAAACGATTCTCAACATGCATAAGGCGATTGCCGTCAAAATCAAGGTCCTCAATAATAGCTTCCAGACGCTTGCTAATATCCTCTAAGACATAGTAGGTCTCAGACAGAGAACTTGAAATTTCACGGTAGTCAGGGTCATACTCTTCAACACTTTCCATGTCATTCATGGCTGAACGAACATTGGCCAGACTTGAGAAATCTTCATTGTCCAACATACTGTAGGCATTGGTCAGCGTATCTGCGATATTTTTATGGTTGAGCAGTTTCTCTCGCTCTTGATTGAGAGCCAGGTCTTCTCCAGCCTGCAAGTTTGCTGCCTCAATCTCTGCCATTTGAAATTCCAACATTTCAATACGAGCCTTGTGTTCCTGTTGGTTTTTCTTAACTTCCAGAACCTGCTTGCGCATTTTTCGATAGGCATCAAAACTTGTTTGATAGGTTTCTTTTAAGTCCCAAAAAGCTGCGTCGCCAAATTCATCCAACATCTGGATGTGCAGTTGAGGACGCATTAACTCCTCTTGGTCATGCTGACCATGTATGTCCACAAGATGTTGCCCAATGGCACGCAAAACAGACAGATTGACCATCTGACCATTCACTCTACTGATACTACGACCATTTTGCAGAATTTCCCGACGGATGATAATCTCATCACCCAATTCCAAACCTTGCTCATCGAAAATTTCCTGCAAAAGGCGACTATTTTCAACTGAGAAAAGTCCCTCAATCTCTGCCTTTGGTGCACCATGACGAATAACATCTGTCGTCGCACGAGCCCCCAACATCATATTCATGGCATCAATGATAATCGACTTCCCTGCACCCGTTTCACCAGTCAGAACAGTCATTCCCTTTTCAAAATTGAGGGAAATAGCCTCAATAATGGCAAAGTTTTTTATCGAAATTTCAAGTAACATATAGACCTACCAATTTTTTACTTGTTCAAAGATTTCCTCAGCTAGACTTTCACTTCTGGCAATGACTAAAATCGAGCTATCATCAGCCAAACAGCTGAAAATCTTGTCCGCAAAAGTCTCGATTAACTGAGCTTTTACGAAAGCTGTATTTCCTGGGATAACTTGGAGATTGATCATCTTGTCCATCAAGTCTGCAGACTCAATATTGTCTTCAGCCAGTTGCAAACTTTTTACGATTGATTTTGGCAATTCATAGACATAGGTGTTGTCTCTCAAAG
Source organism: bacterium (assembly GCA_905221065.1). Classification (GTDB taxonomy): domain Bacteria; phylum Bacillota; class Bacilli; order Lactobacillales; family Streptococcaceae; genus Streptococcus. The sequence continues at coordinate 29,048 of CAJNBS010000003.1, read as the reverse complement.
GAATTTTGACAATACCTAGCTCTTTGATATCTCGGGATACTGTCGCCTGAGTGGCAGTGATGCCTGCTTCTTTCAAATGTTCTACGATTTCTTCTTGCGTACCGATTTGATAATCTGTCACAAATCGTCTAATTTTTTCAAGTCTCTCTTTTTTATTCATTTTTAAATTGACTATGCGCCCTCTCTACTACTTCTTCAATCTCAGCAAGAACCTGATTGCTTGCTGACTCTTCTTTTTTCAAATACGCTAAAAACTCAATATTTCCATGACCACCTTGGATGGGAGAAAAATCCAAACCAAGGACTGAAAAACCTTCCTCTACTGCCATAGCTGTGACAGATTCAAGGACATTCTGATGAACCTTAGCATCTCGAATAATTCCATTTTTCCCAATCTGCTCACGTCCTGCCTCAAACTGAGGCTTAACTAGAGCCACAACCTGACCTTGATCGGCTAAGACTCGATGCAAGGCTGGCAAAATCAGACTAAGGGAAATGAAACTCACATCAATACTGGCAAAGCTCGGTTCCTTTTCGAAATCAGTCTTTTCAGCATAGCGGAAATTGAACTGCTCCATACTGACAACCCGCGGGTCTTGGCGTAATTTCCAAGCCAACTGATTGGTGCCGACATCGACAGCAAAGACTAACTCAGCACCATTCTGCAACATGACATCGGTAAATCCTCCAGTAGAAGCACCTATATCAATCGTTGTTGCTCCTTCAACTGACAAATCAAAGACCTGCAAGGCTTTTTCCAATTTCAAGCCACCACGGCTGACATACTTGAGTTTTTCACCCTTGAGTTTTAGCTCGGTGTCGTCCGGGATTTTCTCTCCTGGTTTATCAAACCGTTCTCCATTCAGGACTGCTACGACTAGTCCAGCCATGACACCGCGCTTGGCCTGCTCTCGCGTTTCAAACAAGCCCTGTTTATAAGCTAGTACATCCACTCTTTCCTTAGCCATTCATTCTCAAACTTTCTACTACACTTACAATCGATTCTATCTCAAAGGGAACTTGCTGGGCAATTTCTTCTAATTTGCCATTAGCTTGATCTAGGGTTTGGTTACAAAAGGCAATGGCCTCTTCCAAGCCCAACAAGGCAGGGTAGGTTGACTTTTCTGCCTGCAAGTCCTTTTGCGGTGTCTTGCCGATTTCCTCAAAACTAGCTGTCACATCTAGCACATCGTCTCTAACTTGAAAAGCCAGCCCGATTAATTCACCAACAGTTTTCAGCTTTGCCTGTATTTCAGGAGCCAAATCAGCTATAATAGCAGCTGCTTGGAAAGGAAAGGCTAGTAATTTCCCAGTCTTATTGGCATGAATGGTCTGAAGTTCTTTCAAGGACAAGTGTTGGTGTTCACCCTCCATGTCCAAAACCTGTCCTGCCACCATACCCAGACTACCTGAAGCAAGGGATAAGTTGGCAATCAAGTCCACCTTGATCTGACTTGACAAATCTGACTGCGCTATCAAGGCGTAAGGATCTAGAAACAAGGCATCTCCAGCCAAAATGGCCATTGCTTCACCAAATTTCTTATGATTGGTCAAACGCCCTCGACGGTAATCATCATCATCCATAGCAGGAAGATCATCGTGAATCAAGCTCCCTGTATGAATCATTTCCAAGGCCGCGGCCACCTGCGCGTGAGCAGGTTTGAGAGCAACATGCAAGGCTTCCAAAACTTCCAACAGGAGAAAAGGCCGAATACGCTTGCCACCAGCATGAATGGAATAGAGAACAGACTCTCGCAAACTAGAGGCAAACTGCTGGTCTCCATAAAAATCTTCCAAAGCCGACTCGACAAGAGCTAATTTTTCTTGCTTCTTCATTCAAAATCACTTTCTGTTCCGTCTTCTTGCATGACCTTGACCAAGGTCTTTTCAGCCTTGTCCAGCGTAGCTTGGAGTTCTTTTGACAAGACCATGCCCTTTTGAAAGGCTGCAATCGCATCTTCTAGAGCTATTTCACCATTTTCCAAACTTTGTACAATGGTCTCCAGTTGTGCTAGATTTTCCTCAAATTTCTTTTGTTTTGACATCTTTAACCTCTAATTCTACTTGACCATCTCGCATCAAAAGCGTTACTTGGTCTTTCTTCTTCAAATTTTCAACCGAATCTACAACGGACTCTTCTTTTTTGACAATAGCATAACCACGCGCCACAATTCGACTGGTATCCAACATCAACAAGGCTTCTGAAAGTCTTTTCACCTCAGCAACCTTGGCATCATAAACTAATGCCATTTGGCTACGTAAAAGCTTGTCCAACTGACCTAGACGGTCTTGATAACGCTGGATTTTGGTCACAGGTGATAATTGCACCAGTTGATGCATCCTTGCTTGGACTAGCTGTTTGTTATCAGAAATCCGTGTTCGTAGACTTTGTTTTAAGCGCAGTTGCAGTTGGTCCAAGCGTTGCAAATAACCGTCATACAAACGACCTGGTTGTCTAAAGATGACTGACTGACTGCATTTTTTTAGGGCTTCTTGTTTCTTAGATAGGACATTTCGGACTGCTGTTGCCATCCGTTTTTCTTGATTTTGTAAATGAGCCAATAGATCCAACTTGGTCACGGGAGTTGCTAGTTCAGCTGCAGCAGTCGGTGTAGCAGCCCGTCTATCTGCCACAAAATCCGCCAAGGTCACATCTGTCTCATGGCCCACACTAGAGATAACTGGCAGACGAGATTCAAAAATAGCCCGTACCACAATTTCTTCGTTAAAGGCCCAGAGATCCTCAATGGAACCACCACCACGACCAATAATCAGTAAATCCAAATCGTCCCGTTGATTAGCACGCGCAATATTTCGAGCAATTTCCTCCGCTGCTCCTTCACCTTGAACCTTGGTCGGATAGAGAAGAATGTCCACACCTGGGAATCGCCTGCTGACGGTCGTGATAATATCTCGAATAACGGCTCCACTACGACTTGTCACTACACCAATTCTCTTAGAAAATTGGGGCAGAGGTTGCTTGAATCTCTCTTGAAACAGACCTTCTTCTGTCAATTTTTTCTTGAGTTGTTCAAACTGAATCGCTAACGCCCCAACGCCATCAGGCTCAGCCTTTTCAATAATGATGGAGTAGCTACCGCTCGGTTCGTAGACCTGAACACGCCCAATCACATTGATCTTCATTCCTTCTTCCAGGTCAAAACCTAATTTCTGATAAATCCCAGACCATATGGTCGCTTGAATGACTGCATGATCATCCTTTAGGGAGAAGTATTGGTGAGTAGGTCGTTTACGAAAGTTGGAAACTTGACCAGTTAAATAGACCCGTTCCAAGTAAGGGTCTTTATCGAATTTCATTTTCAGATACTTGGTCAAAGTTGTTACCGATAAATACTTTTCCATCTCCACCTACTATTCATTTTCTTGCTCTTTCATGGGTATTATTATACCAAAAATATGCCTAAAAATCTTCATTTATGTACCATTATAAGGGAAAAATAGAAAAAGGAGGCAAGGCCTCCACATTTGATTATTTGCTGTTTCGAGCTTCTTCCAAAATCTTTTCAATCTTGGTCGTCAACAGGTCGATAGCAACGGTATTGCTAACCCCTTCAGGAATGACGATATCAGCATAACGCTTGGTTGGTTCGATAAACTGATGGTACATTGGTTTAACCACGCTTAAGTACTGGTCAATAACGCTATCAAGACTACGGCCACGCTCTTCCATATCACGCTTGATCCGACGAATAATGCGCACATCATCATCCGTATCCACAAAAATCTTGATATCCATCAAATCGCGCAGGCGCTTGTCCTCCAAGACCAAAATCCCCTCAACGATAAAGACATCTTGAGGCTCCTGACGATAAGTCTTGCTACTTCGTGTATGCTCTGTATAGTCATAAGTCGGAATGTCCACCGGACGCCCTGCCAACAATTCCTTAATCTGCTCGATCATCAAGTCTGTATCAAAAGCAAAAGGATGGTCATAGTTGGTTTTGACACGCTCTTCAAAGGTCAAATGAGACTGATCCTTGTAGTATGAATCATGCTCAATCATGGAAATCTTTTCATCAGGGAAATGCGATAAAATGGCTCTTGAAACACTGGTCTTACCTCCACCAGAACCACCTGTCACTCCGATAATGATTGGTCTATTTTGCATGCTATCCTCCGTTTTTTTATCCGTCGTCTATTCTATCACATTTTTTGCAAAATTTATAGTCTGATTTGGATAGTCTATGGGAAACAACATTCCCTACACCCCAGTTAGACTAGATAAAAACCTTCCTTGGTTTGTAGAGATTGTCTCGCTTTTCTAGAATGGCTAGCAATTTATCATCTTCAAAGGCAGCTAATTCTTGGTCTGTTTGGTCGAGCTCGATAAAGCGACCAAAGCGCACTTCTGTAGCCTCTTCTGGACTTAGAAAAACTTTGACAAGGTCCCCCGTCCCAATCTCTAGAGGATGGAGAAAGTCTAATTGACCAGCCTCAACTCTTTCAGCAATTTCTTCCAAGGTAAGAGCATCCTCCAGTTGCAAACCTGCTGCACTAGTCCGTGTCAGATGTGACATATGAGCTGCATAACCAAGCTTCTCACCTAAATCAACCGATAAGGTACGGATGTAAGTTCCCTTACTGCATTTCACACGAAAAGTAAAACGTGCAAGTTCGCCCTCATAAGAAATCGGACTTGTCCGCTCAAACTGATAAATAGTCACCTGACGTTCTGGACGCTCCACTTCTTGACCAGCACGCGCATACTCATAGAGCTTTCGACCATTGACCTTGACAGCTGAGTACATAGGCGGAATCTGGGTAATAGGCCCAGTCAGACTCGCAATCGCTTGATCGACAATGGTTTCATCCAAGGGCGACAAAACTGGTGTCTCTGTGACCACTTCCCCACTAGCATCCTCTGTCGTCGTTGAATAACCAAGAGTGATTTCACCCTCATAGACCTTGCCCTCGTCCTGCATAAACTCAACCATGCGGGTCGCCTTGCCAACCGCAATTGGCAAAACACCCACCACATCCGGATCTAAGGTCCCACCATGTCCAATTTTCTTAGTTCCTAAAATCTTACGCAGTTTAAAAACCGCATCATGCGAGGTCATTCCCGCTTCTTTTTTTAAGTTGATAATACCGTTCATTTTTGCTTTCTCACTCCCCCTTCAATGCTTCAAATTTTGCTTTCATGGTTGGATTTTTACGGGTCAATTTTTTGACCGAAACATCTTCCAATTTGTTGTTAGCTAGACGGAGTTGATTTTCGGATGTAGTTAGGAATTTCTTAACCTCTTCCATGCGTTTGATGGCCTTGTCGATTTCATCAATAGCTTTACCAAAGTTGGTCGAAGCAGAGTTGTAGTTCTTGGCAAAAGCTAGCTTAAAGGCATCCAAGTCTTCCTCAAAATGTGTAATATCGATATTTTGTTCACGGACCAAGGCCAACTCCTGCTTATATTTTAGAGAATTAAGCGCTGCATTACGCAAGAGCCCAATCAACTGAATAAAGAATTGAGGACGGACCACATACATCTTTTCATACTCGTGGCTGACATCAACAATCCCTGTATTAAAGTAGTCGTTATCTGCTTCTAGCATGGTCACCAGAACCGCATATTCGCAGTTTTTCTCCCGACGGTCCTTGTCCAATTCCTTGTAGAAGTCCGCATTCTTGTGCTTCTTCTCTGTTCCATCCGCTTCATTTTTCATTTCAAACATGATAGAAATAAATTCTAACCCATTTTCATCAAAGTCACGGAAGATAAAGTCGCCTTTAGAACCACGCGCAGAAACCTTATTATCCTTCTCAAAGTAGGCATTTGGAAAGGCAAAACTGCGTACCTTGTTAAACTCACTCTCTGCATATTGTTCCAAACTTTCACCGATAGCTTTTGTGGATTGTTGAGCTTTGAAATTCTTGTAGAATTCGACTTGTTCACTGGCTGCTTTAAGTTGGGCCTCATAGTTTTGCTTAACAGAAGCCAAAGATAATTCATTTTCTTTTTCTTGCAAGAGGAGTTGATTTTTGACCTGATCTCGTTCTTTTTCAAGGTCAGAAAGGGTCTTTTGCAGTCGATTTTCATGTTCCAAACGCAAGGTGGCCAATTGGTTTTCCAAGGCCTGCACTTCCTTGTCCTTGGCCAAGAGAGCCTGGTGGCTTGACTGTTCAACTTCTTTCTTGGCCAACTCTTTCTCTGTATCAAAGTTTTGGATTTGACTCTGCAATTGCGCGATTTCTTGGTCTTTTTGAGCTAGCTTAGACTGTTGCTCATTCATAGCCTTTTGCTCAGCCAAGGCCAGTTCCTGCTTCATGCGATCGTGCAATTCCTTATCAAACTCTGCCGTTCTTACTTGGGACAAGAGTTCGGCATACTGGCTTTCATTTACTGTAAAGACTTCCCCACAGTTGGGACATTTGATTTCGTTCATATCGTTCCTCTTTCTAGACTTCTTTAACCATTATATCATGCCTGAGGGAAAATCAAAAACAGTGAGTCGAAACCCACTGTTTATATCTATTACTTTAAATTTTTTCCAAGGCCAAGCGCAAGTCTTCAATCAAATCATCTACATTTTCAAGTCCAATAGACAAGCGGATTTGGTTTGGTGTGACACCTGCTGCTTCCAGGTCTTTTTCTGACAATTGACCGTGAGTGGTTGTGGCTGGATGAACAACAAGCGATTTAGCATCTGCTACGTTTGCTAGGTCAGAAAAGATTTCCAAATTATCAATTACCTTGCGGGCTTCTGCCTCCCCACCTTTGACATGGAAGGTAAAGATGGAGCCCACACCTTTTGGCAAATATTTCTCAGCCAAGGCATGATATGGACTGTCTGCCAGTTTTGGATAATTTACCTTCTCTACCTTAGGATGATTTACAAGAAAATCAACAATTTTCTCTGCATTTTGCACGTGACGTTCCACACGAAGAGAAAGGGTTTCAAGTCCTTGGAGCAAGAGGAAGGCATTGAATGGCGATAAGGCAGCACCTGTATCACGGAGCAATTGGACACGAACAGCGATAATAAAGGCTGCCGCACCCACATCACGAGTATAGCTCAAGTTATGGTAACTTGGGTCTTCCTCAACAAATTGAGGGAATTTTCCTGAAGCTGCCCAGTCAAAACGACCACTATCAACGATCACTCCACCAATAGTCGTACCATGCCCACCGATAAACTTAGTCGCAGAGTGAATGACAATATCTACACCGTGAGAGAAGACGTTAATCAAGTAAGGCGTGGCAAAGGTGTTGTCCGAAACAAGAGGAATCTGGTGTTTATGCGCAATCTCTGCCAATTTTTCCAAATCAGGAATGTTAATCAAGGGATTGCCCAAGGTTTCAATCAAGACAAGCTTGGTATTGTCATTGATAGCTGCTTCTACTTCCTCCAAATTATCCACATCCACAAAGGTTGTTGTAATCCCATAACGAGGAAGGGTTTCTTTCAAGAGATTGAAGGTTCCACCGTAGATAGTTGAAGCTGCTACTACATGGTCACCAGCGTGGGCAAGCGCCAAAATCGTATAAGTCACTGCTGCCATACCTGAAGCTGTTGCAAGTGCTCCGACACCACCTTCAAGGGCAGCAATTCTTTCTTCAAAAGCAGCTGTTGTAGGGTTGGTAATACGAGTATAGATATTCCCTGGTTTTCTCAAGGCAAACAGATCGGCACCCTCCTGCGTATCATCAAAAACAAAAGATGTTGTTTGGTAAATCGGCACTGCACGAGACTTGGTAGCTGGATCCACAACTTGACCAGCATGCAATTGTAAGGTTTCAAATTTAAAATCACGAGTCATAAGGCGACCTCCATATAGTTTGATTAAGGATATTGTAGCACCTTATGATTATCTTGACTAATACCTCTTTTCTATATTTTGATATAAGGAGCGACTATTACTTCTTACAAAACGAAAAAAGCACGACTCAATCGTGCTCATTTTCTTAATCTACATAAGTATCTTCGTTTTTATTGAGGAAGGCATATGGAAGACCCATCAAGAGGCCGCCTCCTATAAAGTTTCCGATGAAGGTTACTCCCCAGTGACGGAGCATATTTCCAACACCGAAGTTAGCAATTGAATCAGCAGCAACACTGAATTTCACAATCGCGAAAGAAGCAAAGTTCGCAGCAATGTGCTCGTTTGTTAAGAATACAAACATGTAAATCGCTGACAACACAAGCCAAAGTTTGGCACCACCATCTTTGACCAAAACAAATGAAAGAATCGCAATGTTTACAAAGATATTGGCTAAAATACCTTCAAGTAAGACTAGCTCATTTGAACGGCCTAACTTCATCTCAACAACCCCCGAGATGAAACTATCGTGTGTCAGATGTGCATAGGCTGCTGAGTGAGCGAATCCCCAACCTGCTATCAAGGCTCCGATAAGGTTGAACAAGGTACAGTATAGTAAAATCTCTGCTGTTTTTCTCCAAGAGATTTTTTTCAAGAAACTACCAGCAGTCAAAAACATCATGTTTGATGTTACCAACTCAGCATTCAAGAAAACAATGTAGGCCAAGCCCCAAGCGAAAACAAATGGGAAGAGGAATCGTCCACTACCTGGTGCGATTTTATTAATCAAGTCAGCCCCAACTGCACCAGCAGCTGTACTGAAGGTTAAAAATGCACCTGCGAACATAGAACGAATTGCATACTTAAATTTGCTTTGATTATAAAGACTTTCTTTCTTCTTGCAAGCAAATTCAATCTTTGAAATAAATTCTGAAGAAACCATAATAAACTCCTAAAATTTTTTTACCTGATAATTATATCACAAACTTTCGATTTTAGGAAACGTTTTCTGTATTTTCATAAAAGTTTATTTTTATGAAAATCTTAAAAAATCAGTGAAATCCTGGATTTCACTGATTTGTATTAATAAAATTGTTTATATGGTTGATTGAAAGCTGTTAGGATTTCATCAGATGTTTGTGAATAATCTTTTGTTTCTTTTAAATCGCCTTTTACAATAATACGTTCTGTAGCGGCAAGGTCTTCACAGGTTACTAATGTAATCTCATTTACACCATCTCTATCATCAACTTCATCAACACGATCCGGTGTAACCCGTTTGACTTCACGTATTTCATAAGTATAAACTTTATTTTTATCGGTTAGATAAATCTTCATACCATTTTTAGCGTTATCTAAAGGAGAAAATAACATTTTATTAGCATTATTGACACCAAAAATATGATGACTAGCTAGACTATAATTTCCTTTCCCCATCACTTGATCGCGTTTCATGGTACCAGCACCATAGAAGAGATTGACATTATCAAGCCCTTTAAAAATTGGCAGATTCATTTCTAATTCAGGAACTGCAATTCCGCCGATAACTGGTAATTTTTGAGCATCCCATTGAGAAGCTAGAACAGCTTCCGAAGAGATAGCATTGACAGAATCAAAATCAAAATTTCCTTCTGTATCCTGATTTTCTTCTATTTTTTCTTTTGATACCTGACTGACTTGGTATTTATTGGTATTCCAAACTATGAAAATATCACGAATTTTAGCATTAAAAATCAAAGCAATTGATAGTAGTATCAGAAATCCTGCTAGGATATTTGTCAGCAGATTTTTTCGTTTATTTTTCTTCTTATGATTTTTTTGAGACATTATGCTTCACCTTCTGTTTCGTTTTCTGTCCCAACTTCTTCTTTTTCTGCCGCTGCAACCGTCGTAAAGGTCACAATTTTAGCATCTTGGTCCAGACGCATTACTTTAACTCCCATAGTTGAGCGTCCTGTTTGTGAAATATTGGCAACATTGGTTCGAATCATGACACCTGTATCAGTGATAATCATCAAGTCTTCATCGCCTTTAACGGTCATAAGACCAGCAAGAGAACCATTCTTTTCTGTAATCTTAGCTGTTTGCATTCCTTTACCACCACGGCCTTTAGTAGGATATTCAGTCGCAACTGTGCGCTTACCAAATCCTTTTTCTGTGATGATAAGGACCTCATCCTGGTCTGTTATCACACTAGCACCAACAACTGTGTCTCCGTCACGAAGGTTAACACCTTTCACACCAGTGGCGATACGACTCATGCCACGAACAGCTGATTGATTAAAACGAACTGCATAACCAAACTTGGTACCAATGATAATATCCGTATCTTCTTCCGTCAGCAAGACATTAATCAACTCATCTTCATCTTTGAGGTTCAAAGCCTTGAGACCATTCTGGCGAATGTTAGCAAATTCCTTGACGCTGGTTCGCTTCACAATACCATGACGGGTTGTGAAGAAGAGATAAGCATCATCACTGCGTTCAGACTCTACATTGATGATGGTTTGAATACTTTCACCTTCATCCAATTTCAAGAGATTGACTACTGGTAGCCCTTTGGCCGTCCGACCATACTCTGGAATTTCATAACCTTTCAGGCGATAGACACGTCCTTTATTTGTAAAGAAGAGTAGGTGATCATGGGTACTAGTCGACACTAACTCACGAACAAAATCATCATCCTTAACACCGGTTCCTTGGACACCACGACCACCACGTTTTTGAGCGGTAAATTCAGCTTGGTCCAGACGTTTGATGTAGCCTTTGTTAGACAATGTAATCAAGACATCTGATTCTTCAATCAAGTCTTCATCTTCGAGGCTCAAGACTTCACCTACCATCAATTCAGTACGACGTTGATCTCCAAACTTACGCTTGACTTCGTCTAATTCATCTTTAATGATTTGAGAAACACGTTCTGGCTTAGCAAGAATATCCGCCAAATCCGCAATCAGAGCCAAGAGATCATCATATTCAGACTGAATTTTATCGCGTTCCAAACCTGTCAAACGACGAAGACGCATATCTAGGATAGCCTGACTTTGACGTTCAGAAAGCTTAAACTTACTCATCAACTCAGCTTGTGCTTCCGCATCCGTTTCACTAGCACGGATGATACGAATCACTTCATCGATATGGTCTAGCGCGATTAAAAGACCTTCTAAGATATGAGCACGTGCTTCCGCTTTTTCCTTATCAAAACGTGTCCGACGAACAACCACTTCTTTTTGGTGCTCAATATAAGCATCCAAAATCTGACGAAGGGACAAAATCTTCGGCACCCCATTTTGAATCGCCAGCATATTGAAACCAAAGTTGGTTTGCATCTGGGTCATCTTGAAAAGATTGTTAAGGATAACATTGGCTGAGGCATCGCGCTTGACCTCGATTACGAAACGAACTCCTTCACGGTTTGACTCATCACGAACCGCTGTAATCCCCTCAATACGTTTTTCCTGAACCAAACGAACAATATGCTCATGCACCTTGGTTTTATTGACCATGTAAGGAAATTCTGTTACAACGATTCGTTCACGACCAGTCTTAGTTTCTTCGATTTCAGTACGAGAACGAAGGACAATAGAACCTTTACCTGTTTCATAAGCCTTATGAATGCCTGATTTCCCCATAACAAGGGCACCAGTTGGAAAATCTGGACCAGGCAAGACTTCCATCAAGTCCTTGGTAGTCACTTCAGGATTGTCCATAACCAACTTCACTGCATCAATGGTTTCTCCCAAGTTGTGAGGTGGAATATTGGTCGCCATCCCAACGGCAATACCAGTTGCTCCATTGACCAAAAGATTTGGAAAACGAGCTGGCAAGACCAAGGGTTCACGTTCATTGGCATCATAGTTATCAACGAAATCAACCGTATTCTTATTGATATCACGAAGCATTTCCAGAGCAATCTTGCTCATGCGTGCCTCAGTGTAACGCTGGGCGGCAGCACCATCGCCATCCATGGAACCAAAGTTTCCATGCCCATCTACAAGCATGTAACGGTAACTCCACCATTGAGCCATACGAACCATAGCTTCATAGATAGAGGAATCCCCGTGTGGGTGGTATTTACCCATGACATCCCCTGTAATACGAGCAGATTTTTTATGAGGTTTGTCTGGAGTAACACCCAATTCATTCATTCCATAGAGAATCCGACGGTGAACGGGTTTCAAGCCATCTCGAACATCAGGAAGAGCCCGCGCTACGATAACACTCATGGCGTAATCGATAAAGCTCGTCTTCATCTCCTTTGTCAGATTGACATTCACTAAATTTCTATCCTGCATTAATAAATGCCTCATTTCACTATTAGTAATTAATAATATTATACCATAATGTCCGCCATATTTCAGGTATCCAAATTAGCTAAAACGTTTACATCAAGAACTCCAAGGCACAGACGTGACAAAGCTTTTTAAAAGTGATAGAATTAAAACAACTGGGTAAATCCCTGAATAAAATTAAGGAGATGTTTAGAACAATGACTTCAACTAAACAACACAAAAAAGTTATCCTTGTCGGTGATGGTGCTGTAGGTTCATCTTACGCTTTTGCACTTGTTAACCAAGGAATTGCACAAGAGCTTGGAATTATCGAAATTCCACAATTGCATGAAAAAGCTGTTGGTGACGCGCTTGACCTTAGTCACGCCCTTGCCTTCACTTCACCTAAAAAAATCTATGCAGCTCAATACTCTGACTGTGCAGACGCTGACCTTGTTGTAATCACTGCAGGTGCACCTCAAAAACCAGGTGAAACTCGTCTTGACCTTGTAGGTAAAAACCTTGCTATCAACAAATCAATCGTAACTCAAGTTGTTGAATCAGGTTTCAAAGGTATCTTCCTTGTTGCTGCTAACCCAGTTGACGTTTTGACTTACTCAACTTGGAAATTCTCTGGTTTCCCTAAAGAACGTGTTATCGGTTCAGGTACTTCACTTGACTCAGCTCGTTTCCGTCAAGCACTTGCTGAAAAACTTGACGTTGATGCTCGTTCAGTTCACGCCTACATCATGGGTGAACACGGTGACTCTGAGTTCGCTGTTTGGTCACACGCAAACATCGCTGGTGTAAACCTTGAAGAATTCCTTAAAGACACTCAAAATGTTCAAGAAGCTGAATTGATTGAATTGTTCGAAGGTGTTCGTGATGCAGCCTACACAATCATCAACAAAAAAGGTGCAACATACTACGGTATCGCAGTAGCCCTTGCTCGTATCACTAAAGCAATCCTTGACGATGAAAATGCAGTACTTCCACTTTCTGTATTCCAAGAAGGTCAATATGGTGTTAAAGACGTATTTATCGGTCAACCAGCTGTTGTTGGTGCACATGGTATCGTTCGTCCAGTAAATATCCCATTGAACGACGCAGAAACTCAAAAAATGCAAGCATCTGCTAAAGAATTGCAAGCTATCATTGACGAAGCATGGAAAAATCCAGAATTCCAAGCAGCTTCTAAAAACTAATTTAACTATAGACAACTCCTTGAATCATCAGGGAGTTGTTTTTTATCTGTATTTACACTAAATATCTTGCTTGCTGAAAGAAATGTACCTCTTAAAGCTATAAGCGCTTGAAGTTCATAAAGACGCCAAAGCAACAAATCAGATTTATACTCACATCACAAAAGGTATGTAATAAGCAACGATTTACTCTTTGGCTACAGTTACATTAAATCAAAAGTAGAAAACTTTTCCCATATACAAAAAAGCCCATCATACAGGCTAGAAGGCTTAATATGATAGGCTTTTTATTTTAATTAACGTACTGTACGGATACGCATTGTATTTGTGCGAACAGCTTCTCCAAGTGGTACACCAGCTACGATAACGATATCGTCACCAGATTGTACAAGACCTGCTTCAACTGCTTTACGTTCAGCAATTTCGAACATATCGTCAGTTGAAGATGGAGCATCTGTCAACATTGGGATAACACCCCAGTTCAACATCAATCCACGTTCTGTCAATTCGTCGAATGTCAATGCCAAGATATCAGCATTTGGACGGTATTTAGAGATCAAACGTGCAGTGTGACCTGTCTTAGTAAGAGTTACAACCAATTTAATGTCCATTGAGTTAGTAGCATCTTTAACAGCTGAAGCCATTACTTCTGTCTTAGAGTTACGTTCGAATGAATCTGAGTTCAAACGTCCATATTCGTTAAGAAGAGTTTGAGCGTTCTTATCGATTGTAGCCATTGTAGTTACTGACTCAAGTGGGTATTTACCGTTTGCAGACTCACCTGAAAGCATTGTTGCATCAGTTCCATCGATAACAGCGTTAAATACGTCTGATACTTCTGAACGAGTTGCACGTGGTTTTTCAGTCATTGTTTCAAGCATGTTTGTTGCAGTAATAACAACTTTACCTGCAGCATTGACTTTAGTGATAATCATTTTTTGGTAAACTGGAACCATTTCGAATGGTACTTCGATACCCATGTCACCACGAGCGATCATGATACCATCAGCAGCTTCGATGATTTCATCCAAGTTATCGATACCTTGTTGGTTTTCGATTTTAGCGAACAATTGAACGTGTCCGTTTCCAGTTTCTTCACAGATTGCACGAACTTCGTTAACGTCTTTTGCAGTACGTACGAATGAAATCGCGATGAAGTTGATACCTTGCTCAAGACCAAAGCGGATATCGTCGTTATCGCGTTCAGCAAGAGCTGGGAAAGGAATTTTAGTGTTAGGAATGTTCACACCTTTTTGTTTAGCGATGATACCATCGTTTTCAACTTCAACTTCAAATTCACGAGTTGCGTCATCTTTAGCAACCACACGAAGACCAAGTTTACCATCGTCAACCAACACTTGACGACCAACTTCAACATCATCATAGATATCAAGAGCACCAGCAACGTTCAATGCAATCACTTCACGAGTTGATTTGATTCCTTGTTTGGTTGCAACACGGATTTTCTCACCAGTTTTGTATGAATACTCTTTAGCTTCACCTTCGAACAATTCTGTACGGATTTCTGGTCCTTTTGTATCAAGAAGGAAACCAACTTTTTTACCTGCAAGTTTTTCTGCAAGTTTAACAGTTGCCATACGCTCACCTTGTTCTTGGTGGTCACCGTGTGAGAAGTTGAAACGGAATGTGTTAGCACCAGCTTCAATCAATTTAGCAATGTTTTTAGCTGAAGCTTCAACATCAAGTTTTTCACCCCAGTATCCGTCATCACCAAATTTTTTACCACCACGGATTTCTACCGCAGGACCCAAAGTTGCAACGATTTTTACACGTTTGTTCATGATTTTTGTGACTCCTTTATATATATGACCTTTTTGGTCTTATTAACTAAAATGTAAATTATGACAAGCTCTTATTCAAGCTAGATAGCTCAAGGTCAGCCTTGTGTGGGTTGTTAACCACAATTTTACCATCTGCAGTCAAGCTAAACAATGCTCCTTCTTCTGCAGTACCGAGAATTGGATTTTCAACCATTTTTTCGTTACGAATACCAACCGCAACACCACCGATACCTTCTTTAAGAAGTTTAACAGCATGCGCACCCATGCGTGACGCCAATACACGGTCACGCGCAGTTGGAGAACCACCACGTTGGATATGTCCAAGTTCTGTTACACGAAGGTCGCTTGTATCCCCAGCTTCTTTTAGTTTTTTACCAAATTCAGCTGCTGACATCACACCTTCTGCCAAGACGATGATGTTGTGTTTTTTACCACACTCATAACCACATTTAATGCTTTCTACGATATCTTCAATCTTGAAGCCTTCTTCAGGAATGATGATTTCATCAGCACCAGTTGCAATACCTGCCCAAAGAGCGATATCACCCGCGTTACGTCCCATAACTTCAATAACAAAAGTACGACGGTGACTTGATGATGTATCACGAATCTTATCGATAGCGTCCATAGCAGTTGTAACCGCTGTGTCAAAACCGATTGTGAAGTCAGTACCAACGATATCGTTATCGATTGTACCTGGAAGACCGATAGCTGGGAAGCCATGTTCAGTCAAACGCATAGCACCGTGGTAAGATCCGTCACCACCGATAACAACTACACCTTCAATTCCGTGTTTTTTCAATTGCTCAATCCCTTTAAGTTGCCCTTCAAGTTGAGCGAACTCTGGGTAACGAGCTGAGTGAAGGAAAGTACCACCACGAGAAATGATGTCTCCTACTGAAGCTGCATCTAGGGGATGAATTTCACCGGCAACCATACCAGCATATCCGTCATAGATACCAAACACTTCCATTCCTTCTGAAATTGCTTGACGAACAACTGCACGGATAGCAGCGTTCATACCAGGTGCGTCTCCGCCACTAGTCAAAACAGCAATACGTTTCATATTGGTTTATGCTCCTTTTTCTTTTAACATTCTTATTAATTATACCACATTTGATTTTAAAATTCTTCTATTTTCCGTATTTTTAGCGATAAATCGTTTTCATAACCATTTCATTCAATTTCGCTTCTAATTCATTGGATTTAGCTACAAAATGATGGGGAGATACAATGGTTTTCTGTTCCTCTTCATACCTGATGATGACTGGGATTGGGCCTTTATACTGGTCTAAAATTCTCGAAATTTCTTGATCCGATTCATGATTTTTCACCTGTATCCAAAAGCGTTCAGCCACTGCTTCTCTTATTTCTTGTGCAATCATTTGCAGACGGCCATCACGTGACTGGATTTTTCCTTTTATATAGTAGAAGGCTCCCTCTTTTATTTCCTGTCCAACCTGACGATATAAGTCTGAAAAGAGAGTGACATCCAATTTTTTCTTACTGTCAACCACCTGTAAAAATGCCATGTTTTCGCCCTTTTGGGTACGAATTACTTTTATCTTCTGAACTTCAACCAAGATAATAGCATAGCTATTTTCTGACAAATTCCCAATTGGAGTAATCGGATAAATAGCTTTACTTGCGATAGTTTGTAGTGGGTGTTTGCTCACTCCTACTCCTAGAAGCTCTTGTTCCATATAGAATTTTTCTTGTTCCGTCCAGTCCTCCGAATCTTGCCAGCTATAAATGGTCTCTCCAAATAAGCTTCCTAACTCTTTCACAAATTCAAATAGATTAGCTAAATTATTGAATACTTTTTGACGATTTTTTTCAAATGAATCGAAAAGACCAACTTTTACCAAAGGTTCTAGCAAGGGAAGTTTCAGATAATTCTCAGGTAATTTAGCTATAAAATCTTCAATGTTGGAATAAGGTCTATTTTCAATAATCCAAAGCGCCAAATCCTTGCTGACTCCTTTAATCGATTTCAATCCTAGATAGATAGACTTGTTCGCAATTTTATCGTGATAGGGAATGGTGTTGATAGACAGAGGCGCCACTTCAAAGCCTGCTTCAAGTGCATCTATTAAGTAATCACTGTTGGCAGAATTTAACATGACCTGATAAAAGATGGCTGGATAATGTGTTTTGAAATAAGCCAACTGGAAGGCCAAGGCTGAGTATGCATAGGCATGTGACCTGTTAAAACCATAACCTGCAAACTTCTCCATGACATCAAAGACCTGTTCTGCCTTTTCCGCAGTATGACCAGCTTCTAATGAACCTTGAATAAAAGAAGCCCTCATCTCATGCATGGCAGAGGCATCCTTTTTCCCCATAGCTCTGCGCAAAATATCGGCTTTCCCAAGACTAAATCCAGCAAATCGCTGAGCAACCTGCATAACCTGCTCTTGATAGAGCATGATACCATAGGTTGGAGCCAAAATATCCTCCAGCACTGGATCCAGTACCGTTACTTCTTCCTGACCATGCTTTCTTGCCACAAAATTATTGATATAGTCACTTGCACCTGGACGATTTAAAGAAGTAGTTGCTACGACATCTTCAAAACAGACTGGCTGCACACGCTTGAGCAAGCGAATAGCGCCAGGTTGCTCAAATTGAAAGATACCTTTTGTATTGCCAGAAGCAAATAAAGCTAACGTTTCTTTGTCTTCCAAATCAATTTCTTCAATTTTCAGGTGAATACCTTCTGTTTCAGCAAGCAACTCTTTCATTTTCTGAACAAAGGTCAAATTTCGTAGTCCCAGAAAATCCATTTTCAAAAGCCCACTAGCTTCAACACCATGAGCATCGTACTGAGTCAATGGAATTTCATCTCCATGCTTTAGAGGAATGTAGTCAGTCAAATCTTGGTCACTGATCACAACACCAGCCGCATGGACAGAGGTTTGTCTTGGATAGCCCTCTATCTTGCAAGCAATGTCAAAGGCTTTTTGGTATTCTAACTTACTATTGATTTGCTGACGAAACTGGAGATTGCCCTCATAGGCTGATTTGAGATTGTCGCGAAAACTGATTTTCTTAGTAATTGCGGATAATTCATACTCTGGAACACCAAAGCGTTTCAAGACATCACGCAGAGCCTGTTTGGCCCCAAAGGTAGAAAAGGTAACGATTTGAGCCGCATGTTTACTACCATATTTATTGCCAACATATCTGATAAAATCTGGACGATAAATATCAGGAATATCGATATCAATATCAGGCATGGTATAGCGTTCATGATTGAGGAAACGTTCAAAAATCAGGTTTTTCTCGACTGGGTCAATCCCTGTGATGTCTAAGGCATAAGAAACCAAGCTACCAACTGCAGAACCCCGTCCCATCCCCATGTAGTAGCCATTCGAACGTCCAAAACGCAGCAAATCCCAAACAACCAAGAAATAAT
The DNA here is from genome assembly GCA_905221065.1 of bacterium. Classification (GTDB taxonomy): domain Bacteria; phylum Bacillota; class Bacilli; order Lactobacillales; family Streptococcaceae; genus Streptococcus. Next base: position 10,578 of record CAJNBS010000003.1, on the reverse strand, counting down.
CATCAAAGCCCATATCATGAATAACAGCCAATTCTTGGTCTAGACGGTCTTGATATTCTTTACTAGACAATCCCTTCTGAGCAAGCCCCAGTTCAGCATGTTCTCTCAACTCTTCCACAGCTGGTCTATCTGGGTTAAAACGAGGCAGTTTCAGACTCGTATCCAAATCATAAGAAATGCCTGAAATAAGTTTTTCTAAATTGTCCAAGGCTTGCGGAAAACGCTCTTGGAATAATTTCTCTAAAGAACTTGCAGATAAAAGAACATCTTGTCGTGAACGCAAGGGAACTTCTCTGAGCGGTAGATTTTCTTTAATCGCTGTTAAGACTTGCAGGACTTCTCTATCCCTGCTTTCAAAGGCATTGACCCGATAAAGTGGCAAAATAAGATGGTGAAATTCGCTTGCTACCGTTTCTGGATAAACCCCAATATAGTAATCACGGCCTAGTTCTAATGACTCCAATCCATCAAAATAAGGCACAATTACCGCAATATCCTCTAGGTACTGAGATAAAACTGACCAATCTTTCTCCCCCTGCATCTTGGCTGTTGAAAGCTTCATCAAGTGCTGATAGCCTACACTAGATAGAGCTAAACAGCGCAGATTCACTTCCTGATTATCTACAAACACAGTCATCTCAAGCCCTAGCAAAGGATGAATGCCGTATTTTTTTGTAACCTCTAGAAAGTCAAAAGCGCCATAAAGATTATCAATATCCATCGTAGCCAAATGTGTGTAGCCGAATTCTCTAGCTGCTCTCACATACTTGTCGATCGAAATGACGCTCTCCATAAAACTATAGACTGTTTTTGTATCTAGTTGTGCGATCAATTTACACTTCTCCTCTATCGTTCTCACTATATTATACCATTTTCAAAAAGAGAAAGACAAAAGCAATAACTCCTATCTCTGTTTTATATTTTAAATAAGGCATTTTGGATGAAAAAAACAAATATATTTGCAATAGAAATGTTTCTGTAAACTATTTTGAACTTTTTATCCCAATAAGTGGATATCTCTTTTAAAGAAGTGAGATAAATTCACTCAAAATTCTTATTAGATATAGTTTAATTTACGAACACTATAGAATATCACATATTATTTCATATAAATTGTATTCATTATTCTTTAATTAATTTCTTTCTCACTTAATAATTCCCTTTCTCCTATTTTTTTGATATAATAACCTTAATTATTATTTTACAAGGAGGTTTTATGCGCTTTAATCAATTCAGCTATTTATCACTTCCAAGAGATACTATTTTATATGAATTAAAAAAGTATGGATTTGATTTTCCATCTGAGTCAACAAATAAAAAGATGTTGGAGTCTTTTCTAAGTCGTTTCTTTTTCACTTATCAAGACATCAACTATCCACTTTCCATCCTAGCAGCTGATAAAAAAACAGACCTGCTAACATTTTTTCAATCAGAAGATGAACTGACAGCAGATATTTTTTATACTGTTGCTTTTCAACTTTTAGGCTTTTCTTATTTGGTTGACTTCGAAGATAGTGACGTTTTCCGTAAAGAGACTGGATTTCCCATTATATATGGTGACTTGATTGAAAATCTCTATCAGTTACTCAATACTCGCACCAAAAAGGGAAATACTCTTATCGACCAACTTGTTAGTGATGGTCTTATTCCTGAGGATAATGACTACCACTACTTTAACGGTAAGAGTTTAGCTACTTTTTCTAGCCATGATGTGATTCGAGAAGTGGTCTACGTTGAGTCTCGTGTCGATACTGATCAAAAAGGACTGCCTGACTTAGTCAAGGTTAGCATTATTCGTCCATGTTATGAGGGGCAAATTCCTGCTATCATGACAGCCAGTCCCTATCACCAAGGAACAAATGACAAGGCCAGTGACAAAGCTCTCTACAAGATGGAGGGCGAGCTTGAGGTTAAGCCTGCTCACAAGATTGAGCTAGAGGAACCTCAACTAAATCTCGTCCAATCTCAAGGCCAAGCTGAGCTTGTGTCAGAAGCTGAGGAAAAGTTAACTCACATCAACTCTAGCTATACACTCAACGACTACTTTCTTCCACGAGGTTTTGCTAATCTCTATGTCTCAGGTGTTGGTACCAAAGACTCTACTGGTTTCATGACTAATGGGGACTACCAGCAAATCGAGGCTTATAAAAATGTCATTGATTGGCTTAATGGTCGTTGCCGTGCCTTTACCGACCATACGCGCCAGCGTCAAGTAAAGGCTGACTGGTCAAATGGAAAAGTCGCTACAACTGGACTTTCCTATCTAGGTACCCTGTCAAATGGTCTTGCTACTACAGGCGTCGATGGTTTAGAAGTCATCATTGCCGAGGCAGGCATTTCTTCATGGTACAACTACTACCGTGAAAACGGTTTAGTGACTAGCCCAGGCGGTTATCCAGGTGAGGACTTTGACTCCCTTGCTGAGTTAACCTATTCTCGTAATCTCTTGGCTGGCGACTATATTCGTGGCAATGAGGCTCACCAAGCTGACTTAGAAAAAGTAAAAGAGCAGTTAGATCGCAAATCTGGCGACTACAATCAGTTTTGGCATGACCGCAACTATTTACTCAATGCTGATAAAGTAAAGGCAGAGGTTGTCTTTACCCACGGTTCTCAGGATTGGAATGTCAAACCACTTCATGTTTACCAGATGTTCCATGCCCTGCCTGCTCATATCAACAAGCACCTCTTTTTCCATAATGGTGCCCATGTGTATATGAATAACTGGCAGTCCATTGACTTCCGTGAGTCTATGAATGCCTTATTAACTAAAAAATTACTGGAACAGGAAACGGATTACCAACTTCCTACTGTCATCTGGCAGGACAATACAGCCCCTCAGACTTGGTTATCACTTGATAACTTCGGTCAGCAAGAAAACTTTGAAACCTTCTCACTTGGTCAAGAAGAGCAAGTTATTCAAAACCAGTACTCAGATAAGGATTTTGAGCGCTATGGTAAAACCTACCAGACCTTCAATACAGAACTCTATCAAGGGAAAACAAATCAGATTACCCTTGACCTTCCTGTGACCAAAGATCTTCACTTGAACGGTCGCGCTCAACTCAATCTTCGCATCAAATCCAACACAAACAAGGGGCTTTTATCTGCTCAACTACTGGAACTTGGTCAAAAGAAATACCTACAACCCTATCCAGCTATTTTAAGTGCTAGAACCATTGACAATGGTCGCTACCACATGTTGGAAAATCTCTGTGAATTGCCATTTAGACCAGAGGCACAACGAGTCGTGACAAAAGGCTACCTCAATTTACAGAATAGAAACGATTTACTGTTAGTAGAGGAGATTACTGCAGATGAATGGATGGATGTACAATTTGAACTGCAACCAACTATTTACAAGCTAAAAGAAGGAGATACTCTTCGTTTAGTCCTTTATACTACTGACTTTGAAATCACCATACGTGACAATACCGACTACCACTTGACTATCGATCTTGAACAGTCTACACTTATCCTACCTCACTAAAAAAGGAGTTAAATTATTATGAATAAATCTGAACACCGACACCAACTCATACGCGCTCTTGTTGCAAAAAACAAGATTCATACTCAAGCTGAGCTACAAGCCCTTCTTGCTGATAACGATATTCAAGTTACCCAAGCAACTCTCTCACGCGACATCAAAAACATGAACTTGTCAAAAGTCCGCGAAGAGGATAACTCTTACTACGTGCTCAATACAGGTTCTATCTCAAAATGGGAAAAACGTCTCGAAATCTACATGGAAGACGCCCTTGTCTTGATGCGCCCAGTTCAACACCAAGTCCTACTAAAAACCCTTCCTGGACTTGCTCAATCCTTTGGTTCTATCATTGATGCTTTGAACTTCCCTGATGCTATCGCTACCCTCTGTGGCGATGATGTCTGTCTCGTCATCTGCGAAGACGCAGAAGCTGCTCAACATTGCTTTGAAGAGCTGAAACGGTTCGCCCCACCATTTTTCTTTGGTGAATAGCAGAATCCCGTGTCTGATCAGACACGGAATTTTTTTATCTTCTTTACTGATACTCTTCAAAAATCTCTTCAAATCACGTCAGGTTCACATTTCCGTATAAGAGAGAAATTTATTGTTGTAATACTTTTCGAGGTTTGGTACCTTCAGCTGGACCGATGACACCTGCCATCTCCAGTTCTTCCATGAGACGGGTCGCACGGTTAAATCCAACTGACAAACGACGTTGAATCATAGACGCACTGGCTTTCTGGGTTTCTATTACCAAAGCCTTGGCTTCTTCAAAAAGCGGATCTCCACCAGTTTCACCATCTGAAAATTCTCCGTCATTTTCAGAAACCTCACCTGGATCAAAACTCTCATCGTAGTCCGCGTCTGCCTGAGCCTTGATGAAGTTTACGATGCGTTCGACATCATCATCCGAGATAAAGGAGCCTTGCAAACGAACTGGATGATTTTCATCAATCGGTTTAAAGAGCATGTCTCCTCGACCAAGCAGTTTTTCTGCTCCATTTTCATCCAAGATCGTACGAGAGTCTGTCCCTGACGAAACTGCAAACGCCACACGAGATGGGACATTGGCCTTAATCAGACCAGAAATGACATCAACGGATGGACGCTGGGTTGCAAGAATCATGTGAATACCGGCAGCACGCGCCTTCTGTCCAAGACGAATAATGGCATCCTCTACTTCCTTGCTGGCCACCATCATGAGGTCAGCCAACTCATCCACAATCACAACAATGAGTGGCAGTGGAATCTGCTTGTACTCAGACTGGGCATTAAACTCTTCTACCTTGGCATTAAAGCCTGCAATATTCCGAACTCCCACCTTGGCAAAGAGTTCGTAGCGATTTTCCATTTCGTCCACAACCTTTTGTAGGGCCTTGCTGGCCTTGCGTGGATTGGTTACAACTGGAATCAAGAGATGAGGAATGTCATTGTAAACCGATAACTCAACCATCTTGGGGTCAACCATCATAAATTTGACTTGGTCTGGTCTTGCCTTCATGAGAATGCTAGCGATAATACCGTTAACTGCTACTGACTTCCCTGAACCTGTTGAACCCGCGACTAGCAAGTGAGGCATTTTAGAAAGGTCAAAAGCTCTTGCTGTGCCATTAACCGCCTTTCCTAGAGGAATTTCCAAGAGATTTTCTGCTTTCGTTTGAGATTGTTCCCATAGTTCGCGGAAGGACACAGTCGCAATTTCAGAGTTAGGAACCTCGATTCCGACTAGGGATTTCCCGGGGATTGGAGCTTCAATCCGAACATCCTTGGCTGCCAAGGCAAGAGCGAGGTCGTCTGCTAGATTGGAAATGCGGTTAACCCGTACACCAACTGCTGGCTTGACTTCATACTTGGTCACTGATGGGCCAATTTCAGCCCGTTCAACTGTCACCTTGATACCAAAGCTGGCAAAAGTTTCTTCTAGGATTTTGATATTTTCTCGGACGATTTTCTTCTCTTTAGACTGGTCTTTGGGTTTATCAGGAGCAAAGAGTTGTAAACTTGGAAGTTTGTATTCAAGAGCTTCCTTGGATGAAAAATCAACCTGAACATCTTCGTCATCAAATGTTTGTTCCTGTTCTGGGAATTCAAGTTCAGCTTGAGGGAGGATGATTTCTGGTTCCACCCACTCTTCTTCTGGAACAGGTGGAACGTCAAGCACAACATCTTCTGTCAGAATTTCACCCGTTTCCATATCGACAGGAGGTAAATCGAGTAAGGCTTTCTCAGCTGCTTCTTTTTCTAATCTAGCCTCTTGCTCAGCCTTTTGGCGAGCTTTTTCTTCTTGTTTGACAAAGCGTTCCTCTTTTCGACGCTCATGCCCTTCCCGCCATTTGGCAAAGCCTCTACTGAAAAATTCAGCAATATCGTAAACAGACCAAGGACTAACTAGGAGAGCGCCTGCTAAAATCAAGATAGAACCAATAAAGTAAGTACCGATATTTGAGAAGAGAAAGGCTGTTGGCACATAGAGTCCAACACCAATCAAGCCTCCACCAGCAAAACTGGTCGTTCGAAAACCAGTCAAATCAGTCACAACCTGAGCTATAGTTCCTTTTAAGACCGACTTGTCCAAACCATATTTCCAAACTAAGTAGGCCTCAAAAATCAGGAGTAAGCCCGCAAATATAGTGAAAAAGCCAGCTAGGAGGCCTTCCTGTTTTCGGATCCACTTGAAAAAGAAGAGATAGATCAAGAGGGCAAATATTGCCAGATAAGCTAGGCTCCCAACCAGCAAGCGAATTAAATTATAAAGGGTTATACCTGCAGCCCCTAATTTAAAGGCTGCGAAAATCAATAAAATCGCGATTCCAAGCGAAATCAACATTCGTTGAATCGCTTCTTTTCTTTCGAGTTCTGCTTTAGACGGTCTCCGTCTTGTTTTACTTGTATTCTTGTTTGCCATTCTTCTATTATACCATATTTCAAATCCATTTCGGAAAGAGAAAAAGACTGCACCAAACAGTACAATCTTTTCATTTTCTATCTAATTTTTATGCTTGTGGTTTGCGGAGGTAACCATAGACTACACCACTCACGATTGCTCCTACCAAGACAGAGGCAAGGTAAAGAAGGGCATTTGAAGTAAGGGCGATGACGAAGATTCCTCCGTGTGGCGCCATGAGTTTGATTCCAGCAAGACCAACGAGTCCGCCTGCTACAGCTGAACCAAGGATGAAGCTTGGGATCGCACGAGCTGGGTCAGCGGCACCAAATGGAATCGCTCCCTCAGTGATAAATGACAAGCCCATGATGATGTTTGTCAAACCTGAGTTACGTTCTTCCTTAGTAAATTTATCTTTGAAAAGAAGAGTTGCGACAAAGATTGCAAGTGGTGGCACCATTCCTCCAGCCATAACTGCTGCCATAGCCACAGAACCACCTGAAGAAACAGTAGCGGCAAGCGTACCTGTACCAAATACATAAGCCGCTTTATTGACCGGTCCCCCCATGTCAACAGCCATCATTCCACCAAGGACGATACCGAGAAGGACAGCTGAACCGCCTCCAAGACCGCCAAGGAAGTCATTCATAGCAGTGTTGATTGCTGCCATCGGGATGTTAACAGCTAGCATGACAAATCCTGTCAAGATTGTTCCAAGAAGTGGCAAGAGAAGGATTGATTTAGCACCTTCAAGTGAACGAGGAACTTTGACATATTTCTTGATAGCAAGAACCAAGGCACCTGCGATAAACCCACCCACAAGAGCACCTAGGAAACCAGATGAGACACCTGCAAGAGTTGAAGTTGCTTCACCACCTGCGGCATAAGGGATTTTACCAAAGGCAAAACCTTCTTTGGCAATAGCACCAGCCACGAAACCTGCTACCAAACCTGGTTTTTCAGCGATAGAGTAAGCAACATAACCTGCAAAGACTGGAAGCATCAAACCAAAGGCTGCACCACCAATTTTCATGAACATAGAAGCTAGCTCATGATAAGAACCTAGATTACCAAGATTTTCATTTGGAACACCCAAAGCCCCATCAATCAAGAAGGCAAGGGCAATCATGATACCACCACCGATAACGAATGGTAACATTTGAGATACACCACTCATCAAGTGTTTGTAGAAGGCACCACCAAGACTTTGTTTTTCATTGCTTGCTGCCGTAGCTTTTGCTCCATTAGCAGCACGGTAAACTTCAGCATTCCCAGAAAGAGCCAAGTTAATCAATTCTTCTGTCTTACGGATTCCGTCTGCAACTGGACGGTTTACCAATGGTTTGCCATCGAAACGATCCATCTCAACAGCCTTGTCAGCAGCGATAATAACAGCTTTAGCCTTGCGGATATCCTCTGCAGTTAGTTGATTCCCAACACCGCTGGCACCATTAGTTTCAACCTTGATCTCAACACCCATTTCAGTAGCCACTTTTTGAAGGGCTTCTTGGGCCATGTAAGTGTGGGCAATACCTGTCGTACAAGCTGTAACAGCTACAATAAAGTCGCCAGATTCATTGGCAGGCGCTTGAACAGGTTCTGCCGTTTTTTCTGAAGCTTGGTCAAAAAGTTCAATGACTTGGTCAGCTGATCTTGCTTGACGAAGTTTGTCAGCAAAACCGTCTTTCATCAAATATTGGGACAATTCTGCCAAAGCTGCCAAGTGAGTATCATTGGCACCTTCTGGAGCCGCAATCATGAAGAAGAGGTCTGTTGGTTGCCCATCCAAGCTCTCATAGTCAACACCCTTGTTTGACTTAGCAAAGAGAACTGTCGCCTCTTTGACAGCAGCGTTTTTGCTGTGAGGCATAGCGATTCCGTCACCCAAACCTGTAGAAGTCAAAGCTTCACGCGCCAAAATACCTTCTTTAAATGTTTCAAAATCCGTCACATAACCGTGATCTGTCAAGCTTTTAATCATCTCTTCGATAACAGCTGTTTTTTCAGTTGCCTGCAAATCCAGCAACATGACATCTTTTCTCAATAGGTCTTGAATTTTCATCGTTTTTCTACCTCAACTTTTTCATATGTTTCTTTAATAAATTCTGCTGTTGCCAAGTCATCCGAGAAGGTCGTTGCCGTTCCACAAGCCACACCCCATTTGAAGGCTTCTACTGCGTCTTTTGATTTGACAAATTCACCTGTGAATCCAGCAACCATAGAGTCACCAGCTCCAACTGAATTTTTGACTGTTCCCTTGATAGGTTTTGCGAAGTAAGCTCCCTCAGATGTGACAAGAAGAGCACCATCCCCAGCCATAGAGATAATGACGTTTTGAGCACCTTTAGTCAGCAATTCGCGAGCATATTTCTCGATTTCATCTAAACTTTCAAGTTTCACTCCAAAGATAGCTCCAAGTTCGTGATTGTTTGGTTTGACCAAAAGTGGCTGGTAGTCCAAACTATCAATCAAGGTCTGTCCTTCAAAGTCACAGACTACTTGCGCACCAGTCTGGCGCGTTAAGGCAATCAAATCCCTGTAGATAACATTTCCCAGATTTTTAGCACTTGAACCCGCAAATACAACCGTGTCTTCTGCAGTCAAACTAGATAAAATAGCTTTCAATTCTTCTAGCTGAGCTGGTTCAACAGTTGGACCAGTTCCGTTGATTTCTGTTTCTTGGTCTGCTTTGATTTTAACATTGATACGAGTATCTTCTGCCACTTGGACAAAACGTGTCTCGATTTCTTCCACTGCCAAAGTATCTGTGATAAATTTACCAGTAAATCCTCCGATAAATCCCGTCGCTGTATTTGGAATACCCAAGCGTTTCAAGACACGACTGACATTGATTCCTTTCCCACCAGCAAACTTATCATCACTGTCCATACGATTGACACTACCAACTTGGACTTGGTCCAGACGAACGATATAATCAATGGATGGATTGAGTGTGACTGTATAAATCATACTTCTATTACCTCCGTTTTCTCCTTAATAGCACCCAAGAGCTCATGCCCTTGACTGGTGATAACAATTGCTCGTTTGAGGGGTGCTACCTTGGCAAAACAAGTTTGTCCAATTTTTGACGAATCCACCAAGACATAAGTCTGTTTGGCATTCTCCAAAATGGCTCGCTTCACAGCTCCCTCTTCCATATCAGGAGTCGTATAATAGCCATCATCCACACCATTCATCCCGATAAAGGCACGGTCAAAGTGCAATTGGTTAATCTGGTTAAGAGCAACGCCCCCGATACTAGCATCCGTCGCCGTCTTGACACTTCCTCCAACCATGACAGTTGGAATATGCTTTTCAACCAACTGAGCTGCATGGTGAATGGAGTTGGTCACGACTGTAACATTCTTATTAACCAATTCATGAATCAAAAAGGCTGTCGTTGTTCCAGCATCGATAAAGATGACATCTTGTTCCTTAATCAGAGAGGCTGCCTTCTGAGCAAGCAACTTTTTCTCTTGAAGGTTTTTGACAGATTTTTCTTGAATGGTTTCTTCTTCCTGCAAGGAATGGGGGAGTTCTGCTCCACCATGCACGCGACGAAGCTTGTTTTCTGCTTCCAGCTCATCTAAGTCTCTTCGAACCGTTGATTCTGACGTTTCTAGCAAACTAACTAATTTTTCTAGAGAAACTACATGATGTTGATTTAACTCCTCTAAAATCAGTTTCTTCCGCTCTGTTTTTAACACCGAATCACCTCCTGTTATCGTTTACACTATTCATTTTATCACACTTTCTTTCAAAGTCAAGCGTTTTTTATCATTTTCTTTCAAATTCTATCATTTTTCTTATTTCCAGAATTTTTATTGCAAGATAAGAGCCTTTATGGTAGACTATTTGAGTAAGTATTGGAAGATTACTCAAGAGGCTTAAGAGGCCGTGTTGGAAACGCGGTAGGCGTGTAACAGCGTGCGTGGGTTCGAATCCCATGTCTTCCGTGGAAAAGAAAAATTATTTCTAGGATACGACAAAAATGTTGTATCCTTTGTTGTATCCTTTTTCCGCAAAAGAATGCCAAGGAATACCAAAAACAAAAATAAAAAACGTTGATTTATGTACTGACCCCAAAAAGTTGGACAAATAATTATTGAAAGGATTTAGTTCTGTATTGCACAGGACTAAGTCCTTTTAGTTTTACCTTAATTCGTTTGTTGTTGTAGTAATCGATATAGTCTATAATGGCTTGTTC
>CAJNBS010000002.1 GCA_905221065.1 bacterium | reverse complement strand
GAACTTACCCTGACACGGATTTCCACTGGTTTTTAGGATTTTTATCAGACTAACTTCCACTTGTACTAGCGGTGGAATTTAGTTTGGGAATTTACCATGAAAAAAGAAGCCTTTCGGCTTCTCTTCTTACAAGACTTTTGCTGAAGTACGAGTGATTTCTTCTACTTGAATATTCTCTGATTCAAATTTTTCTTTCAAGGCTGGTAAATCAATTGATCCTTCGATTTGAACTTCGATAATCACCTTACCATCTTTACGTGGAATATTTACTGTATGGGAGATATTCAAATTTTCTTCAGCAATTAAAGAAACAATCTTTCCGAGTACACCAACTTCATCTTCTGTAACGAAGCGCACACGAATTCCTTCCTCACCATAACCAGCAATTTCAAGAAAAGCTTGGAAAACGTCACGATCCGTAATAACTCCGTATACTTGATGGTTATCTACAACAGGAAGAATCCCAATCTTGTTTTTCAACATCAAATAAGTTGCATCCTCAAGACTGGCATAGCCTGAAACAGTGACAACATCGCGAATCATAACATCTTTTACTTTTGTCTTATTTAGAAGATAGTTCATCTCATAGATAGAAAGACTTGTTGCTTTTGATGGACTTGCTTGGGCAATGGTTCCCTCTGTCACCAAACCAACCAATTGATCATTTTCGATAACAGGCAAGCGGTGTAACCCTTGCTCTCTCATTAAATCTGCTGCATGAGATACTGTTGTATCTGGACTAATATAAACTACCTTGCGGGTCATAAAATCTTTAACTGCCATGAGACTTCTCCTTTTCTATTCTTATCCCTATTATACAATCTTTTTGCAAATCTATCAAACGCTTACATTTCTTTTTCAAAATTCAGAAAAGTATGAATAAGCTAGCAAAAAGAGCTCTAAAATCGAGCTCCGTGAATGAAGGATAGACAGCTTCATTCTGTTTTGTTTCAATGATTAGAAGCTAACCTTCCAGTGCAGATGAGAATTGCTTCGCAATCCTCATCCACCGACTAAAAAGGTCCACCGGACTATAATGAAGATTACTTCGTAATCTCCATCCGCAACCTAAACTAGTCTCCCAGACTATGCGAAAATTTCTCTGCAATCTCTACCTGCCGACTAAAACAATCCACTGGATTCTGATGATTGCTTCGCAATCTCCATCTGCCGACTAAAAAGGTCAACCGGACTATAATGATGATTACTTCGTAATCTTCATCTGCCGACTAAAACAATCCACTGGATTGTTTTAGCCACCTAGATATGCTTTTCTGACTTCTTCTGATGAAGCGAGTTCTTTCCCTGTTCCTGATAGGACAATTTTTCCTGTTTCCAGTACATAACCTCGGTCAGAGATTGCGAGTGCTTTATTAGCATTTTGTTCAATCAAGAGGACGGTTGTTCCTTGTTTCTGGATATCTTGAATGATATCAAAAATCTCTTGGATAAAGATTGGGGCAAGTCCCATTGATGGTTCATCTAAAAGAAGAAGTTTTGGTGTTGACATAAGAGCGCGTCCCATGGCAAGCATTTGTTGTTCCCCTCCTGAAAGAGTAGCTGCATCTTGGTTCTTTCGTTCTTCAAGACGTGGGAAGCGTGAGAAAACCTTCTTCAAGTTAGCTTGATTTTCTTCACGATTTTTCTTTAAGAAAGCTCCCATTTCAAGATTTTCCATAACAGTCAAGCCAGGGAAGACGTGGCGACCTTCTGGTACTTGTGAAAGTCCACCTGCCACGATTTTCTGAGCTGGCATTTTTTGGATTTCTTGACCTAAAAATTCAATCTTTCCTGAGCTTGGTCGAACCAGACCTGATAGGGTACGGAGAATGGTTGTCTTACCTGCACCATTGGCACCGATAAGGGAAACAACTTCTCCTTCATTCACTTCAAAGCTTACATCACGGACTGCTTGGATCATACCGTAATGTACAGAAAGATTATCAACTTTTAACATAGACATTAGGCTTCACCTCCTAGATAAGCTTCGATAACGCGTTTATTGGTCTTAATTTCGTCTGGAGTTCCCTGAGCAATCAAACGACCGTATTCAAGTACGTAGATACGTTCTGTTACTTCCATAACCAGATTCATATCGTGTTCAATCAGCATGATCGTAATCTTAAATTCATCTTTGATACGACGAATTAACTCAGTCAATTCTGCTGTTTCCTGTGGGTTCATACCTGCGGCTGGTTCATCCAAAAAGAGAATTTTAGGTTCCGTAGCAAGGGCACGAACAATTTCTAAACGACGTTGTTGTCCGTAGGCAAGGTTTTTAGCCAGAGTTTCTGCATCTCCATCTAAATCAAAGATTTTTAGCAATTCCAAAGCCTTAGCCTTTAATTCTTTTTCACTCTTGTAAAAAGCTGGCAAGCGTAAGAAACTAGCAAAAACATGTTGTTTGTGATGGTTGCCAAAGGCAATCAAAACATTGTCCAAAACTGTTAAATCTTTAAAGAGACGGATATTTTGGAAAGTACGTCCAAGTCCCAAAGAAGCAATCTTATAAGGTGCCTTTCCATTCAAAAGGTGACCATCAAGGGTAACTGTTCCCTCACTTGGTTCATAAACACCCGTCAAGAGGTTGAAAAGAGTGGTTTTCCCAGCGCCATTTGGACCGATTAGTCCAACCAGTTCCCCTTCGTTCAATTCAAGAGTCACATCTCCAACAGCTGTTAGACCGCCAAAATGTTTGGTTAACTGTTTTACTTCAAGTAACGCCATTAGTTTTGTTCCTCCTTCTTAGATTTTTTAAAGAAACGTGATAGGCTCAATTCCCATGTTCCAAGGAGTCCACCTGGTCTGAAAATCATTACCAATACCAAGGCCAAAGCATAGATAATCATACGCACACTGGCAACATCTTGGAGAAGCATATTCAAAATTCCAAGGACAATAGCTGAAACGATGGCACCTGTAATGGAACCAAGTCCACCAAATACAACAATAATCAATACGTTGATTGAGTTGATGAATGTGTAATCTTTCGGTACAACAGACCCGATAAATCCTGCCTGAAGTGATCCTGCAATACTTGCAGTAATGGCACCAAAGACAAAGGCGATAATTTTAATTTTAGTCGTATTAACCCCAACTGACTCAGCAGCGATTTCATCCTCACGAACGGATAGGGTTGAACGACCAATTGGACTACGCAAGAAGTTCAAGGTTGCAATGGTTGTAATTACGACAAAGAAGTAAACCATTGGCCAAGTTGTAAAGTTTGGAATTCCCAAGATACCTGCCGCACCATTTGTAAGGCTTCCACCATTGATGATAAAGATACGGATAATTTCAGAAACACCTAGAGTCGCTACCGCAAGATAGTCTCCCTTCAAACGCAAGGTTGGAATTCCGACAAGTAAGGCAACCGCTCCTGAAAGCAAAGCTCCTACAAGCATAGCTCCAAAGAAAGCACCGTAAGTTGGTGATTTAGAACCAATAATAGCAGCGGCATAGGCACCAATCGCCATGAAACCAGCATGCCCAAGTGAAAATTGTCCTGAAAAACCAACGATTAAGTTGAGACCAACAGCCAGAATAATATTAATTCCAATTTGTTGTAAAATCTGTACATAGAATAGGTTGAGTACTCCGACTGAAACCAGTACACTAATCAAGCCATAGCCAGCTAACAAAAGGAGTAACCATAGAATATTAACTTTTAAATTTTCCTTCATCGTTTACACCTTCTCTTTCACATTTTTACCAAGGATACCAGCTGGGCGGACAATCAAGATCAACAACAAGATTCCATAAACAATGGCATCACGGAAGTCTGACATCCCAAAGGCTGTTGCAAAAGTTTCCAATAGACCAATCACAAAGCCACCAAGCGCTGCACCAGGAATGATTCCGATACCGCCAAGTACTGCGGCAACGAAAGATTTAAGACCTGGAGTAACCCCCATCAAAGGCTCAAGAGAGTTATAATAGAGGGCAATCAGAACACCAGCTGCACCCGCAAGAGCTGAACCCAAAGCGAAGGTAAAGCTGATAGTACGGTTTACATTGATCCCCATCAATTGCGCTGCATCGCTATCTACAGATACGGCACGCATGGCTTTCCCCATCTTGGTCTTTTGAACAATGACTTGTAACAAAATCATCAAAATCAAGGAAATTGCCAAGATCATTAACTGAACGTTTGTTAAGCTAATTGGTCCCAAATCATAGCGAACTGTTTGAATCGCTTGAGGGAAGGCACGAGTATTGGCACCAACTAGATAGACCATGCCATACTCTAATAGGAAAGAAACCCCAATAGCTGTAATCAAAACAGCAATACGAGTAGAGTGACGTAAAGGTCGGTAGGCAAGGAACTCAATCACGACACCAAGAATGGCTGTCGCTAGCATAGCTACAATAAGTGCTACAAAGAAATTCATTTGGAAAGAATTAATCAAGAAATAACCGATAAAGGCTCCCATCATATAAATATCACCGTGGGCGAAGTTGATGAGCTTGATAATTCCGTAAACCATGGTATATCCTAGGGCTAACAGCGCATAAACACTACCTAGAATCAAACCATTTACTAGTTGTTGGAGCATAAGATTCACTCTTTCTATTTATAATTTCGAGGGTTTTCCCTCATTTTTTGATAGGTTCTTATACTCAATAAAAATCAAAGAGCAAACTAGGAAACTAGCCACAGGCTGTACTTGAGTACGGCAAGGCGACGTTGACGCAGTTTGAATTTGATTTTCGAAGAGTATTAAACATCGAAACAGGGAGTGAGTCCGAGGCTCATTCCCTATTTCAACATTTTCTATTATGGTTTTACAACTTCTGCTGCTTCAACCTTACCATTGTTCATGGTCATCATGTAAGCAGTTTTGACTGTGTTGTGGTCTGCATCAAAGCTTGTTTGACCAGTTACACCTTCAAAATCTTTTGTTTTAGCAAGGTTATCCTTGATTTCGCCAGAGTTTTTAGCACCTTTTGCTGCGTTTGCTACAAGGTGAACTGAGTCATAAGCCAAGGCTGCAAATGTTGAAGGCTCTTCATTGTACTTAGCACGGTAAGCATCAAGGAAAGCTTTTGCTTTAGCTGAAACTTCTACAGTAGTTGAGAAGCCTGAGATAAAGTAGATGTTTGATGCTTTTTCAGCAGTTGCTTGTTGTACAAACTCTTCACCGTTAAATCCATCACCACCAACGATTGGTTTGTCAATTCCCATACCACGCGCTTGGTTTACAATTTTACCAGCTTCAGTGTAGTAACCAGGGACGATGATAGCATCAAAGTCTTTCCCTTTCATTTTTGTAAGGGCTGCTTGGAAGTCTGTGTCACCTGCTACGAAAGTTTCATCTGCAACGATTTCACCTTTATAAGCTTCACGGAAGGCTTTTGCAATACCTTTAGCATAGTCGCTGGCATTGTCAGTGTAAAGAACAACTTTCTTAGCTTGTAATTTATCAGAAACATAGTTTGAGATAATTTTTCCTTGGAAGCTATCTTGGAAAGTTCCGATAAAGAGATAATCTTGACCCTTAGTCAATCCATCTTGAGTCGCACTTGGTGAGATCAATGGAACACCTGCTTTTGTAGCGTTCGCTACCGCAGCTGCAGTTGCACCAGATGTCGCAGGTCCTACGATTGCTGATACTTTAGATTGGGTTACAAGGTTAGTTGTTACTGAAGCAGCCTCTGCTGTTTCAGACTTGTTATCTTTATCGACTACTTCGATTTGTTTTCCATCGATACCACCTGCTGCATTGATTTCATCAACAGCAAGTTGGGCACCTTTTTGTTCAGATGTTCCGTAGGCTGCTACGGCACCAGTTTCTTCAAAGTTAAATCCGATTTTGATTGTCTTTTCATCTACTGAGTTACCAGCAGCGTTTGACGCTCCAGACTTCACTTCTCCACAGGCTGCAAGAAGTGCCACACTTGCAAGAGCCACAAACGATAGGGCAAATTTTTTCTTCATCTTTTTTGTCTCCTTATTTCTTAAATAAATAGCATGTTAAGAATATACCGAATTATCAGAAAATTGTCAACACTTTTCTTGAACTTTTTCGATGATAACGTTTTCCTCTCGATAAAGATTGCCCACAAAGGGTGTTTCCAGCTCTTGGATATGACAAACTCTCACTTTTTTGATAAATTTTTCCTTGCTCAAGTGTCCGACCAATTGCTCCACTTCTTGAGTTGGAACATAGAGTTGTAAGTAACGATGTTTCTTGGAATGATAGGTAATATCTCCATAATCCTGCAGTTTTTTGGCATCACGATTATAGTAAAGATAGATAATCAAGCCAGATCGATTGACTTTTTCAAACATGATAAATCCTCTTTCTAAGACATTTCTCCTTATTATACCAAAAAAAGCAAACCCAGTCGAGTTTGCCTTCTTTCATCATTAGTTCAATGAATTGTTAGCCATGATTTCATCAATAAAGCCATATTCAAGTGTTTCTTGAGCACTCATCCAGTTATCGCGTTCTGCATCTGCATGGACTTTTTCGATTGACTGACCTGAATTTTCAGCCAAGATTTTTTCCAAGGTGTTACGAGTTTTAAGCAAGTGTTCTGCAGCGATAGCCATATCAGTTTGTTGAGTACCACCACCTGTACCACCCATTGGTTGGTGGATCATGTATTCAGCATTTGGAAGCATGAAACGTTTGCCTTTTGCTCCACTTGATGCGATGACAGTCCCCATAGATGCAGCCATCCCCATAACGATAGTTTGGACATCTGCCTTGATAAAGTTCATGGTATCAACGATTGCCAAACCTGCTGAAACGGAACCACCAGGTGTATTGACGTAAAGGTAAATATCTTTTGTACTATCTTGGGCATCCAAGAAAAGCAATTGGGCAATAACTGAGTTAGCCATATTGTCTTCAACTGGACCTGTCAGCATAATGATGCGGTCTTTGAGAAGACGTGAGTAAATATCGTAGGAACGTTCTCCACGACTTGTTTGTTCAATAACTACAGGAATCATTCATTTCTCCTTTTGAGTTTTATTTTTGTTGGTCAAATGACTGAAGATAAGACTATTATAATATCTAGGTCAAAAAAGGTCAAATTTTTGCTCTGTTTTCATTAGACAGAAACAAAAATCCAACCTCCTTATAAGACTGGAAATTCTTTTCCAAGTCAATCTCTTTTTAATGTTATTTTGTACCGAACAAGCGGTCCCCAGCATCTCCAAGACCTGGAACGATATAACCGTGTTCGTTCAAGCGTTCATCCAAGGCTGCTGTAAAGATTTCTACATCTGGATGAGCTTCTTGAAGGGCTTTTACACCTTCTGGAGCAGATACAAGGCAGACAAATTTGATATTTGATGCGCCACGTTTTTTAAGAGAATCAACAGCCAAGATTGCTGACCCACCTGTTGCCAACATTGGGTCTACCACAAAAATTTGACGTTGATCAATGTCCTCAGGCAATTTTACCAAGTATTCAACTGGTTGAAGCGTTTCTTCATCACGATACATACCGATGTGACCAACCTTAGCAGCTGGAACCAAGCTCAAGAGCCCATCGACCATCCCGATACCTGCACGCAAGATTGGAACGATGGCCAATTTCTTACCTGTCAATTGTTTTTGAACTGTTTTTGTGATTGGTGTTTCGATTTCCACATCTTCTAGTGGAAGATCACGAAGTACTTCATACCCCATCAACATTGCAATCTCATCTACTAGCTCACGGAAAGCTTTGGTAGAAGTATCTGTACGACGCAAGATTGACAATTTGTGTTGAATCAGTGGATGATTAATAACTTCAATTTTTCCCATTTTTGGAATTCCTTCTTTCAATTTATTCTTCTTATTATACCAAAAAACGGTTTAAAAATCTTTCTAAACCATTTATTTTTGATAATTTTTACATTAAATCTGCTTCTTTAAGAGCTGCTTGTACTGTCTCAAGTGGTAGATGGGTCAATTCTGTCCCTTTTTCTTGATAAAGGTATTGGGCATAGTCATCCATTCGGTACTGGTTAATATAAACCACACGCTTGCAACCGACCTGAAGCAATTGTTTGGTACAGTTCAGACAAGGAAAATGGGTTACATAGGCTGTAAAACCTTTTGGAACACCACGTTCAGCACCTTGAAGGATAGCATTAACCTCGGCGTGAAGGGTGCGAACACAGTGTCCTTCAATGACCAGACATTCGTGATCAATACAATGCTCGGTTCCTGACACCGAACCATTGTAACCAGTGGAAATAACCTTATTATCTTTTACCAGAATCGCGCCCACTTTGGCACGTTTACAAGTGGAACGATTGGCAATTAGTAAGGCTTGGGCTGCAAAATACTCATCCCAGGCTAGTCTTTTTTCAGTCATATCTCTTCTCCTTTTTCTCTATTTTTTAAAAAATGGTAACCGTAAATCCGCAATCTTTTCAGCAGGTACCTTCATGCCATCCTTGATCCATTTTAAAAGGACAGAGACGATGGCCGAGCTCCAGAAGGAATGAAGATAAGAGCTGACACCTTTTGATTTTCCATGGTACTTTTCTAGAAATTCCTGCATGGCTTGGACAAAGATTTTTTCCAGATGGTAATCTAAGGCCAATTGAATCACTCTGGCTTCCTTTCTTGCTTCTCGGAAAAGGTGAACCCAGACCAGATAAAGGTCTGTCTTTAAATCATAATGATGCAACTGTTCCATAATATTGTGGACAGTTCGTTTAAAGACGCTTTCTAAAATCTCCTCTTTGGAATCATAATTACGGTAAAAGGCTGCACGAGAAACGCCTGCACGTTTGACCAATTCCGAAATACTAATCTTGGTCAAGTCCTTTTTTTCCAAGAGTTGCAAGAGGGCTGTTTCAATGGCTTCTCTAGTTAATAAATTGGATTCTTGGTTTGATTTTCTGAGATTTTCAAGAGACTTTTCAGAGATTCTACGTTCAGACATAACATTTTCTTTCTACTTGTCACAACAGACGGATGAGGCTTTTGTTTCAAGGGCTTTCATGATATAATTGTAAAAAAAGACAGAACCTTTGTCAATGTATAACTGACAAAGATGGAGAATTTCTATGACTTGGAAGATTATTGCTGACTCTGGTTGTGATTATCGTCAGCTGGAGACACCAGCAATTGATACAACCTTTGTAAGTGTCCCCTTAACCATTCAAGTAGCTGATCAGGTCTTTGTTGATGATGCCAGTCTTGACATTGACCAAATGATGGAAACCATGTATGCAACCGCAGAAGCTTCAAAATCAGCTTGTCCAAGCCCAGATGATTATTTGCGAGCATTTGAAGGTGCCAACAACATTTTCCTAGTAACCATTACTGGTACTCTTTCTGGCAGCCACAATAGTGCTCAACTAGCTAAGAATATTTATCTGGAAGAACATCCCGATACTAAGATTCATGTGATTGATAGTTTGTCTGCTGGTGGTGAGGTTGACTTGCTCGTAGAAAAATTGAATGACTTGATTGACCAGGGCTTGTCTTTTGAAGAAGTTGTTGAAACTATCACTGCCTATCAAGAAAAAACCAAGTTACTTTTTGTCCTAGCCAAAGTCGATAACTTGGTGAAGAACGGCCGTTTGAGTAAGCTTATCGGTACGGTTGTTGGCCTTCTCAACATCCGTATGGTTGGAGAAGCTAGTGAAACCGGAACTCTCGAATTGCTACAAAAAGCAAGAGGAGCAAAGAAATCAGTTCAGGCAGCCTATGAAGAGTTGGTGAAGGCTGGATATGCTGGTGGACGTATTATCATGGCCCAACGCAATAACGAGAAATGTTGCCAACAGCTCTCAGAGCGAATCCTTGAAACCTTCCCACAAGCGGATATCAAAATTCTCCCAACATCTGGTCTCTGCAGTTTCTATGCAGAAGATGGCGGTTTGCTGATGGGATATGAAATTGATTAATTGCATTCTTGACAAGAGGTGACTTCATCTCTTGTTTTTTTGTGGTACAATAGAGCTATGAAACATTTTGATACTATTGTCATCGGTGGAGGTCCTGCTGGTATGATGGCTACGATTTCCAGTAGCTTTTATGGACAGAAAACCCTCCTCATCGAAAAAAATCGGAAACTTGGAAAAAAATTAGCCGGGACTGGTGGTGGACGTTGCAATGTGACCAACAATGGTAGCTTGGACGACCTGCTAGCTGGCATCCCTGGAAATGGGCGCTTTCTCTATAGTGTCTTCTCCCAGTTTGATAACCATGATATCATCAACTTTTTTACGGAAAATGGGGTTAAACTCAAGGTCGAGGACCACGGACGCGTATTTCCTGCTAGTGACAAGTCTCGAACCATTATCGAAGCCTTGGAACAGAAAATCACTGAGCTAGGTGGTCAAGTTGCTACTCAAACCGAGATTGTTTCGGTTAAAAAGGTGGATGACCAATTTGTTCTTAAATCAGCTGACCAAATCTTCACTTGTGATAAACTGATTGTCACAACTGGTGGGAAATCCTATCCTTCCACTGGTTCTACTGGTTTCGGACATGAGATTGCCCGTCATTTTAAGCATACCATCACCGAGCTTGAGGCCGCTGAAAGTCCATTATTGACGGATTTTCCACATAAGGCCTTGCAAGGAATTTCATTGAACGATGTGACCCTAAGCTATGGTAAGCATGTCATCACTCACGATTTACTTTTTACCCACTTTGGTTTGTCTGGCCCTGCTGCCCTGCGTATGTCTAGTTTTGTCAAGGGTGGGGAGCTTCTCTCACTGGATGTTTTGCCTCAACTTTCTGAGAAGGACTTGGCTGCATTTCTAGAAGAAAATCGGGAAAAATCCTTGAAAAATGCTTTAAAATCTTTATTACCTGAGCGCTTGGCAGAATTTTTTGTGCAAGGCTATCCTGAAAAAGTCAAACAACTGACTGAAAAGGAACGTGAACAACTTCTCCAGTCTATTAAGGCCCTCAAAATCCCTGTCACTGGCAAAATGTCCCTGGCCAAGTCCTTCGTCACAAAAGGGGGCGTCAGTCTCAAGGAAATCAACCCCAAAACTCTGGAAAGTAAGCTGGTACCTGGCCTCCACTTTGCTGGCGAGGTCATGGATATCAATGCCCACACGGGTGGCTTTAACATCACTTCTGCCCTCTGCACCGGCTGGGTTGCGGGTTCAAATTCATTCTAAATATACATTACTAAATGGAACAATCCACCCCAAAAGAAAGGAACTACTTTGGAACATATTATCTTGCTAAGGGGAGTGACTCCTAATGGAAAAAATGCTATCCCTAAAATGTCTTATCTAGTAGATATCTTGACAGAAGCTGGTTTTCAACAAGTTCGAACTTATATTCAAAGTGGAAATATTATTCTTGAAAGTAACTTAGCTCTCGAAGAAATACGAGAACAGGTTCATACTCTAATAAAGGAAAAGATTGGAGCCGATCTCAAAATAATCATTAAGAATAAGGATATTTTTAAAAACATTGTCCAAGAAAATCCGTTTGGAGAACACTATCTTTATGACCGTGTACACGTGATTTTTTATCAAGAACCTATTCAAAGTCTTCCTTTAGAAAAATTAAAAATTGATTACGGTGAAGAAGAAATTTGTGTCGGTAACCATTGTCTCTACCTCTATCTCCCTAGAACTGCAAAACAAAAAAAGCTCAATACTAACTATCTTGAAAAACTTTTCAATGTAGATTTGACCATGCGAAAACTAAATGTGGTAGAAAAATTATTAAGCAAGTAGTACTTAAATTTAGTAAAAATCGGAAGATTACTCCTCCGATTTTATTTTGTCTGATACTCTTCGAAAATCAAATTCAAACTGCGTCAACGTCGTCTTGCCGTACTCAAGTACAGCCTGCGGCTAGTTTCCTAGTTTGCTTTTTGATTTTCATTGAGTATGAGTTTGGACATAGTGGGCAATGACATCTGATGTGTACTGGGCTGTTCCTGTTCCAAATTTGTCAATGTTTTCCTTAAACTCTGGATTATAGACATAGCCTTTTCCAATATGACCAAAGACCTCAATAGAGCAGTCAAATCCATAAGTACGGATGGCTTGCAAGAGTTTGGCTGCTTCTTCTTGGTTTTCGGTTGCTGTTACAGGTAGACCAGATTGAAGATTTTGTGCCAAGGCTTGAAAGACTTGGTTAAAGGCAACCGTAGCCTCGTCTTCGTGACCTTTTTGGCGCTCCAGTGCTTGATCCATAACTTCTTGTCCATACTTCTCTACCGCCTCTTGGTGGTATTTTTGATGGTCTTGGTAGTTAAATCCAGCAAATTTCTCTTGAATGCTCATTTCTCTTTCTCCTTTTTGTT
Source organism: bacterium (assembly GCA_905221065.1). Taxonomy (GTDB): domain Bacteria; phylum Bacillota; class Bacilli; order Lactobacillales; family Streptococcaceae; genus Streptococcus. The sequence goes on along the minus strand of CAJNBS010000002.1, from coordinate 252,894 downwards.
CTTGAATGGTTTTTTGCAAGGTGGAAATCAAGGTATCCAGATGTTCCCTTTCTCGAGTCAAATAGTCCAACTGCCTGGTCAGATGGGGCAATAAATCTGTCCTTTCTTCCTTTAATAGCTCTGCTATTTTTTCTAAAGAAAAGCCAAGATATTTATAATACAGAATAACCTGAAGTCGCTCCAAATCCTCTTGGCTATAGGTTCGATAGCCGTTTTCCGACTTTAAGGGAACCAAGAGTCCTATCTTGTCGTAGTGGTGCAGGGTCTTGACAGAGACACCTGAAAGCTGCGCAGCTTCTTTTATATGGTACATGATTTCCTCCTTATACTCAATGAAAATCAAAGAGCAAACTAGGAAGCTAGCCGCAGGCTGTACTTGAGTACGGCAAGGCGACGCTGACGTGGTTTGAATTTGATTTTCGAAGAGTATTACATTGATAGTATAACCCCTCCCCTTAGGTCAGAGTCAAGCGTTTTTGCGAAATTTTTTTACTTTATCATAACATGAAAATGGTTTTCTTGACAGACCTTAGAAAACATGATAGGATAGTCAAGTCTATCAATCAAAAGAAAGGCTCATTTTGAGTACTTATGAGGCTATTTGCCAAGGGCAGTAGCTTTTTCTTTTGTAATACTAATTTTAGGAGTTTAACTATGTCTGAAAAATCGCAATGGGGTTCTAAACTAGGCTTCATCCTAGCATCTGCTGGTTCAGCCATCGGACTTGGTGCCGTTTGGAAATTCCCTTATATGACTGCTGCTAACGGTGGAGGAGGCTTTTTACTTGTCTTTCTCATTTCCACTATTTTAATCGGTTTCCCTCTTTTGCTAGCTGAATTTGCCCTCGGCCGAAGTGCTGGCGTTTCAGCAATCAAAACCTTTGGAAAACTTGGTAAGAATAGCAAATACAATTTTATCGGTTGGATTGGTGCCTTTGCTCTCTTTATCCTCTTATCTTTTTACAGTGTTATTGGAGGATGGATTCTAGTTTATCTGGGTATTGAGTTTGGAAAATTGTTCCATCTTGGCGGAACGGGTGATTATGCTCAGTTATTTACTTCAATCATTTCAAATCCAGCCATTGCCCTAGGAGCTCAAGCGGCCTTTATCTTGTTGAATATCTTCATTGTATCACGTGGGGTTCAAAAAGGAATTGAAAGAGCTTCGAAAGTCATGATGCCCCTGCTCTTTATCATCTTTGTCGTCATCATCGGTCGTTCTCTCAGCTTACCAAATGCCACGGAAGGGGTTCTCTACTTCCTCAAACCAGACTTTTCAAAACTAACTAGTGCTGGTCTCCTCTATGCTCTGGGACAATCTTTCTTTGCCCTCTCGCTAGGGGTGACAGCCATGCTGACCTATGCTTCTTACTTGGACAAGAAAACCAATCTGGTCCAGTCAGGTATTTCCATCGTAGCCATGAACATCTCAGTATCCATCATGGCAGGACTAGCTATTTTCCCAGCCATGTCAGCCTTCAATATCCAGTCTGAAGGGGGACCAAGCCTGCTCTTTATCGTCTTGCCTCAACTCTTTGATAAGATGCCTTTTGGAACCATTTTCTACATCCTATTCCTCTTGCTCTTCCTCTTTGCGACGGTCACTTCTTCTGTCGTGATGCTGGAAATCAATGTAGGCAATATCACCAATCAGGACAACAGCAAGCGTGCCAAGTGGAGCACCATTTTAGGAATCTTGACCTTTGTCTTTGGAATTCCTTCAGCCCTATCTTACGGTGTTATGGCGGATGTTCACATCTTTGGAAAGACCTTCTTTGACGCTATGGACTTCTTGGTTTCCAATCTCCTCATGCCATTTGGAGCCCTCTGCCTTTCACTTTTTACAGGCTACATCTTCAAAAAGGCTCTTGCTATGGAGGAACTCCATCTTGATGAAAGAACATGGAAACAGGGACTTTTCCAAGTCTGGCTCTTCCTTCTTCGCTTTATCATTCCTATCATCATCATTGTGGTCTTTATCGCCCAATTTATGTAATCAAAAAGGACTTGAGTAATGAACTCAGGCCCTTTCTTTTTTATGGATGGCTAACAATTAATTCCAAACCTTGCCCTTCCAAAGTCCAAGCTTGAACATCACTTGGTAGGATAAAGTGGCTACCTTTTTGGATCGGATAGTTTTTTCCGTCAACAGTGAGGTGACCTTGACCAGCCAAGACACTAAACAAGCTGTAGTCAGCAGTCTTTTCAAAGTCAACTTTTCCAGTAATTTCCCACTTGTAAACTGCGAAGAAATCATTGGATACAAGAAGAGTGGAACGCAAATCATCTGCTTTGATAGTTACAGGACGGCTATTGGCAGGCTCGCCAATGTTCAAAACATCAATTGATTTTTCAAGGTGAAGTTCACGCAAGTTACCATTATCATCCTTACGGTCAAAGTCATAGACACGGTAAGTGGTATCGCTAGATTGCTGGGTTTCAAGGATTAATATACCTGCTCCGATGGCGTGCATGGTGCCACTTGGTACATAGAAGAAATCTCCAGCCTTTACAGGCACTTTTGTCAACAAGGCATCCCAGTTCTTGTCCTCGATTTGCTGGCGGAGTTCTTCTTTTGATTTGGCATTGTGGCCATAGATAATCTCTGAACCTTCATCTGCAGCGATGATATACCAGCATTCTGTTTTTCCGAGCTCGCCTTCATTTTCTAGACCATAGGCATCGTCTGGGTGAACTTGAACACTGAGCCAGTCGTTGGCATCCAGAATCTTAGTCAAAAGTGGAAATACAGGTTCTGGACGATTGCCAAATAATTCACGGTGTTCCGCATACAAAGTAGCGAGGTCTGTTCCCTTGTAGCGACCATTGGCAACTTTAGAGACTCCATTTGGATGGGCTGAGATGGCCCAATATTCTCCGATTTTTTCACTTGGGATGTCGTAGCCAAACTCATCACGTAGCTTGGTTCCACCCCAGATTTTTTCTTGCATAACTGATTGTAAAAATAATGGTTCTGACATCTTCTTCTCCTGTCTGATTTTTCTCCCCTCATTATAGCAAAAAGCTAGGTCTAATTGAACTCTTTTTCCTATTATATAAAGTAGAGAGAAGATTTTATAAAAATAGTGAACAAATGTGCTCTACTCAATACTTGCACCATTGCTGGCAATGACATCCTTGTACCAGTAGAAGGATTTCTTCTTGCTCCGTTTTAGGCTTCCATGACCAGCATTATCACGATCCACATAGATAAAGCCATAGCGCTTGTTCATTTCGCCTGTTCCAGCTGAAACCAAATCAATACAACCCCAAGTCGTATAACCAAGCAAGTCAACCCCATCTTGGTAAATGGCATCTCGCATAGCCTTGATGTGGGCCTCTAAGTAAGCAATTCGATAGTCATCTGCTACATAAACATTTTCATCTGGCGTGTCTATAGCGCCGAGACCATTTTCTACGATGAACATAGGCTTTTGATAACGATCCCAGATGGCATTGAGGGTGATACGAAGCCCCAGTGGGTCAATCTGCCACCCCCATTCAGAAGATTCTAGATAAGGATTTTTGATAGAGGCAAAGACATTTCCAGCTGTCATATCCCTCACTTCTGGATCCCCTGAGGCCACTCGACTCGCATAGTAAGAGAAGGAAACAAAGTCAACAGTGTGATTCTTCAACAAATCCAAATCCTCTGCTGTCATTTCAATCTCAATTCCCTCACGCTCCCACTGCTTCTTGGCATAATTTGGGTATTCCCCACGCGCTTGGACATCAATGAAGAAGTAACTCTTGCGGTCTTCCTCCATGGCTGCCCAGTAGTCTCTCGGATGGGCAGTGTTGGGATAGTACTGCCCTGCTGCCAACATACATCCCACCTTGTTTTCTGGGTCAATTTCGTGGGCAATCTTAGTCGCAAGGGCTGAGGCTACCAACTCATGGTGGGCTGCTTGGTATTTGACCTGTTCTTGATTTTCTCCTTCTTCAAAACAAATCCCAGCTCCTAAAAAAGGGGCATGCAGAATCATATTGATTTCGTTGAAGGTTAGCCAGTACTTGACCAAGCCCTTATAACGAGTAAAGAGGGTACGACAGAGATTTGCGTAAAAGTCCAACATACGACGATTGCGCCAACCACCGTACTCGGTAATCAGGTGCATAGGACAATCGAAATGCGTAATGGTCACCAGAGGTTGGATCCCATACTTGTGACATTCTTTAAACAAATCCTCATAAAAGGCTAGACCAGCTTCATTTGGCTCTGCTTCATCTCCCTTAGGAAAAATCCGAGTCCAAGCAATAGAAAGTCTATAAGTCTTAAAGCCCATTTCTGCAAAAAGAGCGATATCTTCCTTATAATGATGGTACATATCAATAGCTTCCTTAGCTGGGTAAAAATAGCCCTCCTCAAACGAAAACATCTTTTTCTGACCTGTGATAACTGCTTCACGGTCAGGTCCAATGGGTACCACATCAACGTTAGCAAGCCCTCGACCATCTAGATTATAAGCCCCCTCACATTGATTAGCTGCCGTAGCACCACCCCAGAGGAACCCCTCTGGAAATTGACCATTTTCTGTCATACCTTTACCTCACTTGATTTATTACTTCTATTATACTAAAAATAGATAAAAAGTTAGTAACTATCTGGGTAATGATGGTACTGTTCTTGCTTACATGTACGAAAAAAAGACTGAAACCAGTCTTCTTTTTAAATCAAAGCTGTGATAGCCGTTACTAGACCAAAGACAATACCAGGTGCATTGGCAGCAGCAAGGGGAATATCTCTTTCCTTCTTGAAAAGACCGTAGTAAATCCAGAGACTACAGTTAATAGATGCAACCAAGAGCTGGATAAAATTCCCTTTTTGACCGGCAAGATTATTCATGATTTGTGGGAAGTAAGACACATACATCATAACGGACATGAAGGTCGCTAGCCACCCCAACACTTTCATTTGTTTTTCAGACATTTTCAAAACCTCTTTTATTCTTTTATGCTTTCTATTTTATAATTTGATGCAAAAACAAGCCAGAGTTTGAGAATTTTGTTATAAAAATATAAACTATCGCAGTCTGGTGATAAGAAAAAGACCGGATTGCTCCGATCTTTTCAAGTTCTGCTCCAAGAATGTTTAAATTTTTAGATAAAAATTTGATAATAGCATTACCTATTTCATACGATAAAAATCAATCACTAGGCCAGCAGGGCCTTTAACTAATAAGGACTCTGTTCCCCAATCCGTTTCACAAGGACCGTGTAAAATCTCGACACCAATCTCTTTCAACCGTTGGTAGTTCTCATCTACATCCTCAACCTCAATATGAAGAATGATTCCTGACTGAAAGTTTTCCAAAGGAACCAAATGATTTTGTGACAACATGAGGCAGTGATTGCCAATCGTGAACTGAGCAAAACCATCGTCAACATAATCAGCTTTTTTATCCAAAATACGCTCCAAGTCAGCACAGACTTGAGGAACATTTGAAACGATAATATCTAATTGGTTTAAGTTCATTTACTATCCTCCATAAAAAGACCGGATTACTCCGATCTTTTCAAGTTTCGCTCTAAGAAAATCAAAGAATAAACAAGGCATCGAACCGCAGGCAGTACTGAAGTACGGCAAGGTGAAGATAACACAGTTTAAATTTGATTTTCGACGAGAGGAATTATTTAATTGCGCGTGATTGCAATCCTTCTTCTTCCAAGAAGAGACGGAATGGTACGAGTTCTTCTGCTTCGTATTTTTCCTTGAAGGCTTTGATTGCTTCTTCTGAGTGAAGTTTTGGATCCAATTCAAGTACTTCTACTGGAAGTGGACGGTGTTGAGAGATGCGAGCATCGATAACAACAGTTTTACCTTCTTTGTTCAATTTAACAGCTTCTGCAACAACTGCATCGATGTCTTCGATACGGTCAACTGTAAATCCAACAGCTCCTTGAGCTTCAGCGATTTTCGCATAGTCAGCATTAGGGAAGTCACAACCAAACAAGTGTTTGTTTGTGTCTTCGTATTTGTCCTTGATGAAGGCATATTTACCATTTGAGAAGACAACATTGATAACTGGAAGGTCGTATTGAACGTTTGTGATAACGTCTGGGTAGCACATGTTGAATGCACCGTCACCCATGATGTTCCATACTTGGCGATCTGGATTGTCTTTCTTAGCAGCGATACCACCAGGAAGGGCAATACCCATTGTCGCAAAGAGTGGAGATGTACGCCACATGTTCTTAGGTGTCATGTGAAGGTGACGAGTAGATGTTTGAGTAGTGTCACCGACGTCGATTGAGTAGATAGCGTCTTGATCAGCATGTTTGTTGATTGCATTGTAAACTTGATACAATTGCAATTCACCCTCAGTTTTACCTTCGATTTTGTTCATGTAATCACGCCAGTTTTGGTTATTCTTAACGTTTGCACGCCACCATGGAGTAGATTCAACTGGATTCACTTTGTCAAGGATTGCTCTCGCTGCTTGACCTGCATCACCAAGGATTGAAGCGTCTAAGGCATGACGTTTACCAAGTTTGTAAGGGTCGATATCGACTTGGATGAATTTTTCAGTGTTCTTGAAGGCTTCGTAAACTTCAGCAAATGGGAAGTTTGAACCAAGGAAAAGAACTGTGTCTGCTTCAAAGACCACTTCGTTGGCTGGTTTCCAACCAACACGGTAAGCAGAACCTGTCAAACCTTCATAGTTCCATTCGAAAGCTTCAAAGTTTTTACCAGTTGTGATGATTGGTGCTTTGATTTTACGTGACAATTCAGTGATCACTTCACCAGCTTTAACACCACCGTAACCAGCATAGATAACTGGACGTTCAGCATTGTTCAAGATTTCAACAGCTTTGTCGATTTCAGTTTCGTTCAAAGCAGGAGCGATGAATGAACGCTCGTATGAACCTGATCCATAGTATGAGTTTTCGTCGATTTCTTGGAAACCGAAGTTTACTGGAATTTCAACAACAGCTGGACCTTTTTTAGAAACTGCAGCACGGCAAGCTTCGTCGATTACTTTTGGTAATTGCTCAGCGTAAGCTACACGTTTGTTGTAAACAGCGATACCGTTGTACATTGGGTTTTGGTTCAATTCTTGGAAAGCATCCATGTTGAGTTCGTTCACTGGACGTGATCCAAGGATTGCTAGGAATGGAGTGTTATCCATAGCTGCATCGTAAACACCGTTAATCAAGTGAGTCGCACCTGGACCACCTGAACCAACTGCAACCCCGATTGAGCCGCCGAATTTAGCTTGCATAACCGCTGCAAGAGCACCTGTTTCTTCGTGGCGAACTTGCAAGAAGCGGATATCTTTGTCTTCAGCCAAAGCGTCCATCAATGAGCTGAGTGTTCCTGATGGGATACCGTAGATTGTGTCTACGCCCCATGTTTTCAATACATTAAGCATTGCTGCAGATGCAGTAATTTTCCCTTGAGTCATAATGATAACTCTCCTTCAAATATTTTTAAATCTACTAAAAAAGGTTTCATATAGTTTTTGAAAACGTTTCAGTAAATTTTTACACTACTAATTTATCACATTTATTTTTAGTTTACTAAGAATCTGCTCAGAAGTTTTTATTCTCTATTACAGTACAGTTTGAAAACGTTTTTAGTTTCTGTTTTATAATAAAAAAGCGAGCAAGCCCGCTTTTAATCTATTTTACTAAAGTTTAACAGAAGGGAACTGGTCAGCACAGATACAGAACTAAAGGCCATGGCTAGACCTGCCAGTTCTGGGTTGAGGGCCAGTCCAACACCTGAAAAGACTCCTGCTGCTATCGGAATTCCAACGACATTGTAGATAAAGGCCCAGAAAAGATTGAGCAGAATTCGATTAAAGGTTTTCTTACTCATGTCAAAGGCACGCACCACACCTAAGAGATTATTGGTTGTCAACACCAAATCTGCTGACTCGATGGCAATATCTGTTCCAGCTCCCATGGCAATCCCTACATCTGCTACACTGAGGGCAGGAGCGTCATTGATACCGTCCCCAACAAAGGCTACCTTGCCTGACTGTTGCAGTTGATGGATTTCATGGGCTTTTTCTTCTGGCAAGACACCTGCAATGACCTCATCTATTCCGATCTGATTGGCAATAGCACGCGCCACACCAGCATTATCTCCTGTCAGCATGACTGTTTTAAGACCACGTTTTTTTAGCTGATTGATGGCAAGCTTAGCATTTTCCTTAGGAATATCTTGCAAAGCAAGCAAGCCTTTGATTTCATTCTCAACAGCCAAGAACACAACTGTCTTAGCTTCTTTTTCCAGTTCTTCTAATTTTTCCTGATAAGTGCTAGAAATATTCATGCCATCCAACATTTTAGCATTTCCAAGAAGAACTTGGTTCTCATTGATTTGCCCTGAAACACCTTTTCCGTGTAGGGCTTGGAAATTTTCCACAGTTTGCAACTCAAGTCCAGCTTCACTCGCTCGTTTAACAATGGCTTCAGCCAGTGGGTGTTGAGAAGCTTCTTCCAAGGAAGCTGCCAAGCCAAGCACTTCTGCTTCGTCACCAATAATATCTGTTACCACTGGTTTTCCTTCCGTCAAAGTCCCGGTCTTATCAAAGACAATAGTTTGAACTTTCTGGATTTCCTGTAAGACGGTTCCATTTTTGAGAAGAACTCCCATCTTGGCACTGCGTCCTGTCCCTACCATAAGGGCTGTCGGTGTTGCAAGTCCCAAGGCACAAGGGCAGGCGATAATCAAAACCGCCACTCCGTAGAGAAGAGAGGACACAAAGCTCGCACCAAGCACGACGACACTATCCCTGAGCAAGACGAACCAAACCCAAAAGGTCACGATTCCTAAAATGACAACTGCTGGAACAAAAATCCCTGAAATTTTATCTGTCAAATCTTGAATCGGCGCACGACTTGTCTGAGCTTTCTTCACAAAATCCACAATCTGTGCCAAGACAGTCTCTGAACCAACTTTTTCTGCTCTAAAAACAAGTGTTCCACTATTATTGATGGTGGAGCCAATGACGGTATCCCCCACTGTCTTGTCCACTGGCAGGCTCTCACCTGTCACCATGGATTCATCAATACTGGACACACCTTCCACTACAACCCCATCAACCGCAATCTTTTCTCCAGGACGTACCCGAATCAGGTCTCCTACCTTGACTTGTTCCAAAGGAACTTGAACATAGTTATCCTCACGCAAGACTTCTGCAGTTTTAGCCTGCAAATCAAGCAATTTCTCCACAGCTTGGGAAGTGTTTTTTCGCATTTTTTCCTCAAAAACGGCTCCCAAAAGAACAAAGAAGAGGATAAATCCAGCACTTTCAAAGTAAACAGGAAGACCAGTAAAGAGGGCGACTAGGCTATAGAAATAAGCCACTAGGGTTCCCAGAGCCACCAAGGTATCCATGTTGGCATTGTGCTTTTTAAAGCTAGCCCAAGCACTTTGGATATAGGGACCACCCGCCACCAACATAATCGGTGTTGTGGCTAAAAAGGTTCCCCAATGCATGACTTGGTGAATAATGCTACCTGTCAACATCCCAATCATGAGAATCACAAGAGGCACAGTAAAGATACTAGTAATCCAAAAACGTTGCAAGAGGGATAGAGATTTTCGAGTCTTCTGAACGACTGTATAGCTTCCCTTTTGCATCTTCATGCCACAAGAAAATTCATGTTGGCCTAATTCTTGAGGTGTAAAACGAATTGTCTTCTCCTCGTCTACGCCAATTGGTTCTAGAATCCCTTCTTCTTCAAAAAGGATTTCCTTGTAACAGTTTGAAGGAGTTGCACGATGAAAGGTAATCTCAGCTGGAACCCCTTTTTGAAGTTGGATATGGGCTGGATGGTAGCCTTTGTCTGCCGTGATACGGATTTTTTGAACACCATTTTCAAGATTTGCTTTTATAATTTCAGTCATATCATTCTCCTATTCTACAATCATCTTGCCGTGCATCATATTCATGCCACAAGAGAAACCATACTCTCCAGCCTGCTCAGGCGTGATTTCCACTACATACTCTTCCCCCATAGGCAGGTCCGCATGTACACCAAAATCTGGAAAAACAATTTGGTCCAGACAGGGTGAAGGGTCCTTACGGTCAAAGACAATGCGGGCTGGCACTGATTTCTTGAGGATAATCAACTCAGGAGTGTAGCCTCCCATGACTTCCACTCGAATCTCTTGGTAGCCGTTTTTTTGCTGGGCCTTTTGTCCAGATTTTTCAGGCTTTTTGAAAAACCAAAACAAGATAAACGCGATAAGGGCAATACAAATAATGGTTACAATACTATTTAACATGACGTCTCCTTTACATACAATTACATTTTACTTTTGTTACAGCGCTTGATTTCTTCTCAGAAATCACAGCTTCCAAGTCTTCCAAGTCAGCCTGAGTAAAATCACATTCAGCAATCAAATCAGCCAACAAGTTCTTAATCCTACGGGAACAAACCTTGTCCTTGATATCTTGGACAAGTAAATCCCGACTTTGGTCCAAAGTTAAAAGGGCTGAATAGACAAAGAACTTGCCTTCTTTTTTCCTTGTCAGACACTCTTTCTCAACCAAACGAGCCAAAAGAGTCTGAATGGTCGACTTGGACCAGTCAAACCTCTCCGCCAGAACCCTGATCAAATCCGTACTGGTCTGCTCTCCTTGCATCCAAATAATTTTCATGACCTGCCATTCTGCATCTGAAATCTGCATCATCACACCTCCTAAATCTACATTTGTCAATTACAGTTATTAGTATACTCCAAAAATCTACATTTGTCAATCATAAAATTCAAATCTTTCTCTTTTTTTAAAATCTTTATTTCAAAAGTGTTTATACTCAATGAAAATCAAAAAGCAAACTAGGAAGCTAACCGCAGGTTGCTCAAAGCACTGCTTTGAGGTTGTAGATAGAACTGACGAAGTCAGCTCAAAACACTGTTTTGAGGTTGCAGATAGAGCTGACGTGGTTTGAAGAGATTTTCGAAGAGTATTAAAACACAAGGAAAAACCTCCACATCAAGTGGAGGCAAGCTGTTTTATCAATACAATTTTAAGTCACGAGGGTCAACTGGGAAGGTTGGGTTGTATGGATTGTGACGGAGTTTGAAGTGTTTAACATCTTCAATAGTCTGAGTTCCAGACAACTGCATAACTGTCTTCAATTCCGCATTCAAGTGTTCAAAGACTTGGCGTACACCGACACTACCACCAAGGGCCAAGCCATAGATAACAGGGCGACCAATAGCTACCAAGTCTGCTCCTGAAGCCAAGGCTTTAAAGACATGTTGACCACGACGAATACCTGAGTCAAAGACAATAGGAACACGTTTGTCAACTGCTTCTGCTACTTCTTGAAGTGAGTCGAAGGCAGCTGGTCCACCGTCGATTTGGCGACCACCGTGGTTGGTTACCCAGATACCAGAAGCCCCTGCAGCAAGCGAACGTTCAACGTCCTCACGGCATTGTGGTCCCTTGACATATACAGGAAGTCCTGAGTATTCAGCGATAAATTCTACGTCACGTGGAGACAAGCGTTGTTTAGCTGATTTGTAAACAAAGTCCATTGATTTACCAGCACCTTCTGGCAGGTATTCTTCAACAATCGGCATGCCAACTGGGAAGACAAAACCATTACGCTTATCAACCTCACGATTGCCCCCTACAGTTGCATCTGCTGTCAAGACAATCGCTTTATAACCTTCAGCCTTCACACGGTCCATGATGTGGCGGTTAATGCCATCATCTTTACTAAAGTAAAATTGGAACCAATGAGGTGTCCCTTGAAGGGCTTCCGTAATTTCTGGAAGGTCAACAGTAGAGTAAGAGCTGGTTGTATAAAGAGAACCAAACTCATGCACACCACGCGCAGTAGCCACTTCACCCTGTTCATTTGCCAATTTATGAGCCGCAACAGGCGCCATAATGATTGGTGAAGACAATTTTTCACCTGCAAATTCAATCTCTGTACTTGGATTTTCTACATTGCAAAGTGTATGCGGAACGATGAGTTTGTGGTTAAAGGCGCGGATATTCTCGCGTAAAGTGAATGTATCTTCCGCTCCACTGGCGATATAGCCAAATGCTGCTTTCGGAATCACTTGTTGCGCCATTGGCTCCAAATCATAGGTATTGATGAAATCTACATGACCTTCTGCATTGCTTGTTTTGTATGACATAAAATGCCCTCCTTAATAAGTAAGCGTTTACTTTGTATATTACAAAAATATCTTAACTCTTTTTTCAAAACTTTTCAAATATTTTGTTTGGAAATTTCAGAAATTTTATTTCTATGATAAAAAATCCTTATCACGGCAATAAAAAATAGATATTATCCAAAGGAACTTTTAAGTGCTACAATAGCTGTATTATTTCTAGATGGGAGGTTCTATTTTTGGATTGGTCCATTGTTGAACAATATCTACCACTATATCAAAAGGCATTTCTTCTGACCTTGCATATTGCAGTGTGGGGAATTTTGGGATCCTTTCTGCTCGGTTTAATCGTTAGTATCATCCGGCATTACCGCATCCCTGTTTTGGCGCAAGTAGCGACAGCTTACATCGAGTTATCACGCAACACGCCCCTTTTGATTCAACTCTTCTTTCTCTACTTCGGTCTTCCCCGAATAGGGATTGTCCTATCTTCAGAAGTCTGCGCTACTCTAGGATTGGTCTTTTTAGGAGGCTCCTATATGGCAGAATCTTTCCGGAGTGGTTTGGAAGCCGTCAATCAAACCCAGCACGAGATTGGATTAGCCATCGGTCTGACACCTGTACAGGTCTTTCGCTATGTGGTTCTTCCGCAAGCAACAGCGGTGGCCTTACCGTCTTTTAGCGCCAATGTCATTTTCCTGATCAAGGAAACCTCTGTTTTCTCAGCAGTGGCTTTGGCCGACCTCATGTACGTCGCCAAGGACTTGATTGGGCTCTACTATGAGACAGACATTGCGCTAGCTATGTTAGTAGTTGCCTATCTGATTATGTTGCTGCCCATCTCACTGGTCTTTAGCTGGATAGAAAGGAGGCTTCGCCATGCAGGATTCGGGAATCCAAGTACTCTTTCAGGGAAATAATCTCCTGAGAATCATACAGGGACTGGGAGTTACGATTGGGATTTCTATCCTGTCTGTCCTTTTGTCCATGATTTTCGGAACAGTCATGGGAATCATCATGATCTCCCATTCTAGAGTCGTACGATTTTTGACACGATTGTATCTGGAATTTATTCGTATCATGCCCCAGCTGGTGCTACTCTTCATCGTTTATTTCGGCTTGGCTCGAAACTTTAATATCAATATCTCAGGAGAGACTTCTGCTATTATCGTTTTTACCCTCTGGGGAACAGCTGAAATGGGGGATTTGGTACGTGGCGCTATCACTTCCCTCCCTAAACATCAGTTTGAAAGCGGACAAGCACTCGGTTTGACCAATGTTCAACTATACTACCACATCATCATCCCACAGGTCTTGAGAAGACTGCTACCACAAGCAATCAATCTTGTCACTAGGATGATCAAAACGACTTCTTTGGTCGTGTTGATTGGGGTTGTGGAAGTGACCAAGGTTGGACAGCAAATCATCGATAGCAATCGCTTGACTATCCCAACTGCTTCTTTTTGGATTTATGGAACCATTCTGGTCTTGTATTTCGCAGTCTGCTTTCCTATTTCCAAACTATCCACACACTTAGAAAAACATTGGAGGAACTAAATGTCTGAAACTATTTTAGAAATCAAGGAACTAAAAAAATCCTTCGGAGACAATCCTATCCTCCAAGGACTTTCTCTAGATATCAAAAAAGGGGAAGTTGTGGTCATCCTAGGGCCATCTGGTTGTGGGAAAAGTACCCTCCTTCGTTGCCTCAATGGCTTAGAAAGCATTCAAAGTGGAGATATTCTTCTGGATGGCCAGTCCATTATTGGCAATCAGAAAGACTTTCACCTAGTTCGCCAAAAGATTGGCATGGTCTTTCAAAGTTATGAACTCTTTCCCCATCTGGATGTCCTACAAAACCTCATCCTAGGCCCTATCAAAGCACAGGGACGGGACAAAAAAGAAGTAACGGAAGAAGCTTTGCAACTACTGGAACGTGTCGGATTACTGGATAAACAACATAGCTTTGCCCGTCAATTATCTGGTGGACAGAAGCAACGGGTTGCGATTGTCCGTGCCCTGCTCATGCATCCAGAAATCATCCTCTTTGATGAAGTGACCGCTTCACTGGATCCAGAAATGGTGCGTGAGGTTCTGGAACTCATCAATGACTTGGCCCAAGAAGGCCGTACCATGATTTTAGTAACCCACGAAATGCAGTTTGCCCAAGCCATTGCAGACCGGATTATCTTCCTCGACCAAGGAAAAATCGCTGAAGAAGGAACGGCTCAAGCCTTCTTTACCAATCCGCAAACCAAACGAGCTCAGGAATTTTTAAACGTCTTTGACTTTAGCCAATTTGGCTCATATCTATAAAGGAGATTTTTATGAAACTACTCAAACCACTCTTAACTGTTTTGGCACTTGCCTTTGCTCTTATCTTTGTCACAGCTTGTAGCTCAGGTGGAAATGCTGGTTCATCATCTGGAAAAACCACTGCCAAGGCTCGCACAATCGATGAAATCAAAAAAAGCGGTGAGCTGCGAATCGCCGTATTTGGAGACAAGAAACCGTTTGGTTACGTTGACAATGACGGTTCTTACCAAGGTTACGATATTGAACTTGGGAACCAACTGGCCCAAGACCTTGGTGTCAAGGTCAAATACGTTTCCGTCGATGCTGCCAACCGTGCTGAATACTTGATTTCAAACAAGGTGGATATTACTCTTGCCAACTTTACAGTGACTGACGAACGTAAGAAACAAGTTGATTTTGCCCTTCCTTACATGAAAGTTTCACTTGGTGTCGTATCGCCTAAGACTGGTCTCATTACAGATGTCAAACAACTTGAGGGTAAAACTTTGATTGTCACAAAAGGAACGACCGCTGAAACTTATTTTGAGAAAAATCACCCAGAAGTAAAACTCCAAAAATACGACCAATATAGCGATGCCTACCAAGCCCTTCTTGACGGACGCGGAGATGCCTTCTCTACTGACAATACGGAAGTCCTAGCTTGGGCGCTTGAAAACAAAGGATTTGAAGTCGGAATTACTTCCCTCGGTGATCCAGATACCATCGCAGCAGCAGTTCAAAAAGGCAACCAAGAACTGCTAGACTTCATCAATAAAGATATTGAAAAATTAGGTAAGGAAAACTTCTTCCACAAGGCCTATGAAAAAACACTTCACCCAACCTACGGTGATGCTGCTAAGGCAGATGACCTTGTTGTTGAAGGCGGAAAAGTTGACTAGTCATTAACTCTTAAAAGGGACTGGATTTTAAGCTCCAATCCCTTTTTAAGATTTTACCTATAACATCCTGAGTCTATCTAAGATGTTCAATCTGAACACAGTGTACATACTTTATCTTCTATTGCATATACTTTATCACATAAGATACGAATATCCTCTTCACTATGACTAGCAATCAAAATTGTTGTCCCTTTTTCACTAGAGAGCTTTCTAAACAATGTTCTCATATTTTCTACACTTGATTTGTCCAAGGCATTCATAGGTTCATCTAGTAAAAGAATAGAGGGATTCTCCATAATTGCTTGAGCAATCCCTAGCTTTTTCCTCATACCTAGCGAATAAGTTTTAACTTTCTGGTCTTTTTGCTCATATAGACCAACTATTTTCAGTGTATCATTGATTTCCTGATTACCAACTACTCCTCGTATGCTTGCCAAATATTGTAAATTCTTAAAGCCACTATAATAATTTATAAAACCAGGTTCTTCAATCAAAGCTCCCAAATTAGCTGGAATTTTTCTCTCAGGAACAATATTTTCCCCATTGATTAACACTTCTCCATAAGACGGACTATATAAACCAGCTATTAATTTAAACAATACACTTTTCCCTGAGCCATTCGCACCAGTAATTCCTATAATTTCCCCCTGTTTACAACTAAAATTAAGGTTTTGAAAAACACATGTTTTTTTTAATTCCAACTGAATATTTTTTAATGTAATTATTTCATTCATTCTATAAACCTCCTCTTTTGACGAGTGAAATAGAAAATGCTTTTAAAAAGAAAGACTAAAAATAGCAACTGAAGAAATAGATCTCGTCCTATATCTCCATTTCCTCTATTCAGAATATAAAATAGATAATTGGTTCGATTCCCCACAAATAAACTGCCAAACACAATCATGAGTAAAAAGAAGCTAACACAAGAAAAGTTCATTTGCTCATTCGCTCCTAGTATGTATAACGTAAAGCAAAGCAAGGATAGCACACAAACATTCAAAAAATCAACTATAAACAAAACTCCTATATCCCAGTTTGGTAACTGTAACATAAATTGAATCACTAGAACTTTTACCATAATTAAAACGAGTCCATAAAGAAAACAGGTCCAAATCTGATACCTAATCCAGAGCTTAATAGAAGAAAATCGAATCACTTCCATAAAGAAATCGGATGCTCTTCTACGATATACAACTGCTAGAAAAAATGTATGAATAATAAACCAATGAAGCAGCCATATAGATAAGACTAAAAAAGAGTTTTGACTCAGATTAGGCCCTTTTAAAATTTCTATAACAAGTCTATCATTTCCTTCTAACCAATACCATAATCCTAAACAAATCAATATCCAAAAAAGAACATAACCCCAAAAGTACTTGGTATAGATTATCTGATTCAACCTCCACATGTGACTACTTAACTTTCCCATTTCCAACTTTTACACTCTCCTCCAGTTTCTATGAACAGAAAATACAGTCAATGGAATTATGATAGATAGTAATGTAAGCCAATAAATCAATGCATACGGATTGGAATTAACCATATACTGAAAAATTGGCAAGAGTTCAATTATCCCATTGTTCAACTGATAAATCCAGAATAAGGATTCTACAAATAAAAAAGTAAACATAAATACTAAGCTCATGTTTGATTTTTTAAACCAAGAAAAACTGCTAATAGTAAGTAAGGATAAAAAGAAATAGTATGCTATATAAGAGAAAAAAATCCTATAAAGAAACTAGCATTGTTTTCAATACTTATACCATAAAATTCTCTTAAAAAATCAACTTCCTTGATTTCCACGGATAAGCTAAAACCATTACTAAATGCAATTAGAAAAATCAATAAAAATAAAGTCGCCGTCCAAATCCCCGTACTAAGAGCTGCTAATTTGAAACTAAAACTCGTAAAGTGCTTAATTGATTTCAGACGAATGCGACACTCCAACCTATTAAAATAGTTATTCATCAAATAAAAAAAGAACAATATATATATGAACGGAAAGCAATATACTCCAGTTGTCATATCTTGAAGTAAGACTAAGATCCATTCTAATACATTTGGATGGATTGAATATTGGCGACAGCGCAATAAATATACTGTACTAGATAAAACACAGGATAGCAGTAATATAAAATAAACCAATACTGCTAAGAAATCTTTTTTATAAAATTGAACAAATTGTTTCATTATACATAGTCCTCTGAATGTAGAAAAAATGTACCATACACAACCAAACAACTAACAAATAAAATAAAAGCAAGATGAGCACTAACTAAGGAAAGACTGATATCTTTCTGATATCCTAAAGCTAACGTTGTCACAGGTTCTAAGTAAGATAGCCCTAAAATAGCCCATAAAATACCCCCAACCATCATATAGGCAATTGGTATGAAAATAGCTCCTAATTTTTTCTTCACTAGCAAAGCACTAGCTAGTCCAAAAATAGAGAACACAGCGCCCCAAACTCCATACCAGAGAGTCGTCACAAGACTATAGAGCAACTGATTGGAATCAAATAATTCTTTTAAGGCACCACTATAATCTCCAATATAAATTTCCTGATAAGGAGTCACTAAAAGATTAATTCCTAATAATAATAAATAGGGGAGAAAAAAGACTAGAAAAGAAGAAATAATTGCAGTACTACCTACAATAGCTAGATACCTCTTTTTAGAAATTCGGCACAATTGTGCTGTTAGAAAATGACTCTCAGCATCCTCTATTATCTGACTAGAATAAGGCAGTGTACAGATAAGTGCAGCTACTAGACTAATCGGTGAAAATCCTCGAATAGAAGAGGCAGCAAAAAAAATCGATAAACCTTCAATTTTATAAATACCATTGAAAGCAAGAAGATTTCCTAAAAACATGCAAAGAAGGGTCAAAAATAAAGACATATAAAATCGAGGTGATTGAACGACTCGTACAAGATTACAAATGAAAAATTCCATCCCAACTCCTCCTTATAATAAAAATAGGGTGTAGCATCCTTTTTTCATGCTACACCCACAATCAACCATCTTTAAGGCTTACTCTGACAAGTAAGTTAATAAGAATCTGGACTCCAAGAACCTGAAGTATGAATTCTTACATAATTTCCAAATTGTGGTGCCATAGCTAATCTAGTACCAGAACCAATATAATTGTCACCACCTCCATTATAGTACATGACAATCCTAGAGCCAGACCCCAATGAATATACCGGGGTAATATCTGACCCACTATAGGCGCTACGAATAGAGGTATTTAATGTTTTACCGCCACCAGTACTGTCATTATTATTAATTCCAGCAGAGGCGTTTTCTTTCTCAAGCTCACTAGTTGTATCCGAACCCCAACTTGGCAACGTTAAATCATAATCTCCAATCTGTCTAGCTAAGACGGTAGGGAGAAACAAACTAGCTGCAATTGTAACTACGCAAAAAAGGGAATATGTTTTTCTTCTTTTCATGACATCGTCTTCCTAAGAAGTGATAAACAAGATAGTTGATTGATCAATTTGATACATATTATATTTTCATTATATCAACAAAAGAAAGCGCTGTCAATTATTTTGTTTAAAATATTGTCATATTTTAAACAAAATGGTTAAAAGAGTCTGGGACAAAAAGATTTTAATTTTAGAAATTCTTTATTATAAATTTTAAAAATCGATAGATTATACAAAAAAAGCGAACAAAACAGAATTCTGATTGTTAGATAACTCGTTTTGTTCGTTTTTTATATTTAAGGTTGATTTTTGTCCCAGACTCTTCTCTCTTTATCTTACTGACCTAACCTTCTTGCCAATTCTCTTGGTCTTCTTTAAAGCGTTTTAGAAGGTCGAGTCCTTCTGGTGTGATGTAGCCTTCTTCTTGGGCTAGGTGGATGAGTTCGCTGTAGTTAGAAAGTGTTACCAGCTTAACACCAGCATCCGCAAAGTTCTTATCTGCCTTTGGCAATTGATAACTGAAAATTGCTACAACTCCAAGCACATCTGCTCCTTCTCGCTTAGCTGCTGCAACAGCTTCAAGAACAGAACCACCAGTTGAAATAAGGTCTTCAACCACTACCATTTTTTGACCTTGAGCTACACGTCCTTCGATTTGATTACCTGCTCCGTGGTCTTTTGGTTTGCTACGGATGTAGGCAAATGGTAAGTTCATCTTATCAGCAATGATAGCTCCGTGTGGAATCCCAGCTGTCGCAGTTCCTGCTATCACTTCTACATCTGGAAAGGCTTCTTTGATAGCATCGACAAAACCATTTTCAATGAGAGTACGAGTCTCTGGATAGGCAAGGGTCACACGGTTATCCGTGTAAATTGGCGACTTGATACCAGATGCCCAAGTGAAAGGCTCCTCTGGTTTGAGGTAAACTGCTTGAATTTTCAAGAGGTGGCTAGCGATATCTTTAGCAAGTGTCATGGTCTTCTCCTTTTATTTTTCTAATCTATTTCTTTAATTCCAGTCCTGTGTCCATTCATCCTTGATGGAATGATAAGCTACAACAGGATCTTCAGCTTGGGTAATGGGACGTCCCACTACGATATAGTCACTACCGATTTGATAGGCATCTGCTGGCGTCATCACACGTTTTTGGTCTCCAACAGCAGCTCCCTGAGGGCGAATCCCTGGTGTCAGACAGATAAAATCTGGATAGGTCGCCTGCTTGATGAGTTGAACTTCCTGAGCTGAGCAAACGACACCATCCAAGCCAGCTTCAGCTGTCTTCTTGGCATAGTGGATTACAGACTCTTGCAGGCTGGTTTGAATATTTTGAAAATCCTGCATCTGAGCTTCTGATGTTGAGGTCAGCTGCGTTACAGCAATCAATTTGGCTTGACTCCCAAGACCTTCACGCGCAGCCTTCATCATCTCTACACCACCAGCCGCATGAACATTGGTCATATCGACACCAAGCTGAGATAAGACCTTCATGGCTGACTTGACTGTATTGGGAATGTCATGAAGTTTGAGATCCAAAAAGACACTATGGCCCAAGCCTTTCAAGTAAGACACAATCTCAGGCCCCGTTGCGTAATAGAGCTCCATCCCTACCTTGAGATAAAGGCTTTCTTCTTCTGGGAAGTGAGCTAAGAATTCCTTGACCGCCTCAAAACTAGGAAAATCAAGAGCAATGACTGGACGATGTTCTCGCATAGGTTTCTCCTTTTACCTTTGCTAGTGAGAGAGTCTGGTCAACAGAAGCCACGAAAAAAGGAACCTGCCAACAGCAAGGTTCCACGAAAAATGGGTAGTCTCCACCCTTTCACCGTCTAACCTTAGCTGCCTCTCTGGACTGCTTTAAAGGTTTTCTATTATTCTATTATTTCTACTAGCACTTGTCAAGTAAAAACATGGCAACTAAAGAGCTATAGGAGAAAAGGTAAACCTAGCGACGCGATGAACGCTGATTTGTTTGGTTTCGATTGCTCTCTTCCCCTTGTTTTTTCTTTTCTTCTTCTAAACGTTTACGTTCTTCTTCCTGCTTTTTCTCAGCTTCTTCGGCCTCTTTTTTGGCTTTTTCTTCTGCCTCCATAATTAATTTATCCGCCACAGTATAACTGTAGATTCCAGCTTCCATGTCGATCACACTCGGTTCTGACAATTGAGGCTTAATCTTACTGTAGTAAGGCAATTTCTTGCTCATTTCAGACAGGGGAACCAAGATTTCGTCCGAATCATTCATGGTCAATCGAATTAAATCTGAAGTCACCTTGCTTGGGGCTAGTTCTACCTTTTGGATAGCAGCCTTGAGTTCTGGACTAATTTGAGAAAGTTCTGAGGTAAAGTTCTTGATTTGTTCGCTATCATTAAAGAGAACTGACAAATAAGTTTCTGGTAGACTCACCAAACTTACAGCACCGGTCTCAAGCTGACCACTGGAAAGAATAGGATAATGATTTTCACCAGAAACATAGTAAGCCACAATATCATATTCCTTGACCTTGATAGTGAACTTAGTTGGAAATTGATAAACCAGCTGAGCTGATTCAACCCAATAATTAGACTTGATCTGTTCTTCATATTTTGCCTTGTCTAGCAGAAGGTTAATCGTATAATCCGAATCCTGAATACCTGAAGCCTGTCGAATATCATCAGCGGTAGTTTGCACCGTTCCCTCAATACGGATATCCTTCATGGTCGCATAAGGACTGAGTAAGTAGGCAGAGACAATCAATAAAAGCAGACTTGGAAATAAAATCGTTAAGGCTCGTAAGATATGGAGGCCAGGAATCTTTGCTTTGGCTGGTTTTTCTTTTGTAGCCTTTTTAGCAAGCTTTTTATCCTGTTCCTCACCCTCTTTAGCCCCTGATTCTTCTATCTCTTCTTCCTCTTTGTCACCCTCTGGAGCTTCTACTTTTTCTTCAGACTTTTCCTTAGCTGATTCTTCATCTTCTGGGTCCGCTTCACTCTCCGAGCCCTCCTTGTCCTCTGACTTCTCAGATTCTTCTCCCATTCGAGCTCGTCTTTCCTTTTCCTTCTCCTCAGCTAGGGCCGCCTCTTCTTCAGCCTTCTTTTTTAGATATTCTTGGTTCCGTTTCTGCCATTCTGATAACTCTTTAAATTCTTCGAGGATTTCTTTGCCCTCATTTTTCTTATCTTTTGACATTTACTTTCCTTATGATAAATCTTTTTTCAATAATTGATAAAAATCTGCTAGAGATTTCAATTCCTTAGAAGCCTTCATCTTAGCTTGATAATCTTCCTTGTGGCTTAGTAAGTGAGAAAGCTTCTCTTCCAAACTATCCAAGGTCAAATCGCTTTCTTGAAGCTCTTCTGCATAGCCTTTCTTAACAAAGTAAGCCGCATTTTCAATCTGGTCACCACGACTAGCTTCACGACCAAGTGGCACAATGACATGTAATTTTGCCATGGCCAAGAGCTCAAAAATCGTATTGGCACCACCACGTGTCACAACAATGTCAGCCAATTCCATCAAAGGTTGATAGAGATTGGTCACATAGTCGACACGAAAAAGATTTTGGTTCAACTCGTTCAGACTAGAATCTCCAGTTAGATTGATAATATTGTAACGCTCTGTCAGTTCTTGCTTATGGTCTGTTACCAATTTGTTAAAGACACGAGCACCTGCAGAACCACCGACAAACAATACCGTTGGCAATTTAGGATTAAAGTGGGTTTGGATATCCACCAATTCATCTGGTTCCGAAGTGTTTTGGTCTGAAACCTTGGTCACTGCTCCCACATGCTCGACCTTAGCCAAACTTGAAGCTTGCTCAAAGGTTGAATACATCTTCGTCGCAAACTTATAGGCGATTTTATTGGCCAAGCCCATAGATAGATCAGATTCATGAATAAAGACAGGCACTCCTGACACACGCGCTGCGATAACAGGCGGTACTGAGACAAAGCCACCCTTTGAAAAAAGGGCTTGTGGACGAAGTCGCAACATGATAAAGAGCGATTGGACGATTCCCCAGCCAACTTTGAAGATGTCCAGCATATTTTGCCAAGAGAAATAGCGACGCAATTTTCCAGTCGCAATAGAATGGAAGGTGATATCTAGACCTGATTTGAGGATTTCTTGGTGTTCAATACCACGCTTGTCCCCGATATAGTGGACTTCCCAACCATCTTCGATGAACTTCGGCATTAACAAAAGATTGAGGGTAACGTGTCCAACCGTCCCCCCACCTGTAAAGACAATTTTTTTCATATTATTCCTTTAACTCCGCTACTGTGTCGATAAAGAGGTCGCCACGTACTTCAAAGTTAGCATACATATCCCAGCTGGCATTGGCAGGACTGAGAAGAACCACATCTCCTTGAGTCGCAAACTCATAGGCCTTGCGAGTCGCATCTGCAATATCAGTCGCATCCACATATGCGACACTAGCCTTGTCCGCTGCCCGTTTGACACGTTCTGCAGACTGACCGAGGATGACCATCTTCTTGATTCCAGTAATGTCTGGAACCAACTCGTCAAACTCATTGCCACGGTCTAAACCACCTGCAATCAAGATGACCTTGCTGTTGTCAAAGCCTGACAAGGCTTTTTGAGTAGCCAAAATATTGGTTGACTTGCTATCATTATAGAACTTGACACCCTTGATTTCATCCACAAATTGGAGACGGTGCTTGACACCACCAAAGGCTGAAAGAGTTTCCTTGATGGTTTGGTTCTCCACACCACGGAGCTTGGCTACTGCAATAGTCGCAAGGGCATTTTCCACATTATGGCTACCTGGAACACCGATTTCATTTGCTGCCATGACCACTTCTCCACGGAAGTAGAGCTGACCATCTTCCAAATAAGCTCCATCAACCTTTTCAAGTGTTGAAAATGGTACAACTGTAGCTTGTGTTTTAGTAGCCAATTCTTTTGCTAAGTCTTGGTTAAAGTTCAAGACAAGGAAATCAGCTGCTGTCATCTTGTTCTGGATATTCCACTTGGCTGCCACATATTCCTCAAAAGAACCATGGTAGTCGATATGAGTTGGCATGAGGTTGGTAATAACCGCAATCTCTGGATGGAATTCTTGAACTCCCATGAGTTGGAAAGAAGAAAGTTCCATAACAAGCGTGTCCTTGTCTGACGCAGTTTGGGCTACTTGACTAGCTGGATAGCCGATATTCCCTGATAAAAGACCATGTTGCCCAGCAGCAGTCAAAACTTCCCCAATCATGGTCGTTGTGGTTGTTTTTCCATTTGAACCAGTAATACCAACAATCGGCGCTTCTGAAATCAAGTAAGCCAATTCCACCTCAGTCAAGACTGGAATTCCCTTGGCCAAAGCCTTTTCAATCATGGGATTGGTGTAGGGAATACCTGGATTTTTCACCATAAGGGCAAACTCTTCATCCAAAAGTTCCAAAGGATGGCCACCTGTAATGACCTTGATTCCTTCTTCCAACAAACTTTGGGCAGCTGGATTGTCCTCGAAAGGTTTCCCGTCATTTACTGTCACAATAGCACCTAGCTTGTCCAGCAAACGAGCTGCAGATTCACCAGACTTGGCCAAACCTAAAACAAGGACTTTCTTATTTTTAAATTGATCTATTACTTTCATGTCTCAAACTCCATTTCTACTCCTACTATTTTACCATTTTTATGGAAATAATTCTAAATGAAAATGCTCAGATTCAGCATTCTAACAAGCAAAAAGAGAGCCGAAACTCTCTTTTTATCTTCTTTTACTTTTATGGACCGACATGAGGGTAATATCTCGCAAGCTAAAGTATGCTAGAAAGAGCATAGCGACTGCGATGAAGAATTCTGTCGGTAGCTGAAAGATTTGCAGAACAGACAACATGAGTAAAATCAAGAGTGCTACGAAAGCAAAGACGACAAGGACGATATTGACTGTCCCTTTAATGCTTTCTGGTGTCGCAAATACATAGAGTAGTAATAAGAGGATTCCTATGATTAAATAAACCATCTTTATCTCTTTCTAGCTCTTATTCAGCTGATTTTTTCTTCTTGTTAGCTTTCTCACGTTCTGCCTTGTTAAGGATTTGTTTACGCAAACGGATAGACTCAGGCGTTACTTCCATGTACTCATCGTCGTTCAAGAACTCAAGAGACTCTTCAAGTGTCAAGATACGAGGTGTCTTGATAACAGCTGTTTGGTCCTTAGTAGCTGAACGAACGTTGGTCATTTGTTTAGCCTTAGTGATGTTAACTGTCAAGTCGTTTTCACGAGAGTTTTCACCAATGATCATTCCTTCGTAAACCTCAGTACCTGGGTTGACAAAGATAGTACCACGTTCTTCGATAGACATGATTGAGTAAGTTGTAGCCTTACCAGCATCGATAGAAACAAGGGCACCACGGTGACGTCCACCAATTTCACCTGGAATCAATGGCAAGTATTGGTCAAAGGTATGGTTCATGATACCGTAACCACGAGTCATTGACAAGAACTCAGTTGAGTATCCAATCAAACCACGCGCTGGAACAAGGAAGACCAAACGAGTTTGACCATTACCAGTTGAAATCATATCCAACATTTCACCCTTACGTTCAGAAAGGCTTTGGATAACAGAACCTTGGTATTCTTCTGGAGTATCGATTTGAACACGTTCAAATGGCTCACATTTCACACCGTCGATTTCTTTTACGATAACTTCTGGACGAGATACTTGAAGTTCATATCCTTCACGACGCATTGTTTCGATAAGGATTGACAAGTGTAATTCTCCACGTCCTGAAACAGTCCATTTATCTGGTGAATCAGTTGGGTCAACACGAAGGGAAACGTCTGTTTGCAATTCTGCCTGCAAGCGTTCTTCTACCTTACGAGAAGTCACCCATTTACCTTCTTTACCAGCAAATGGTGAGTTGTTGACCAAGAAAGTCATTTGAAGAGTTGGTTCATCGATGTGTAGGATTGGAAGAGCTTCAACTGCGTCTGTCGGAGTAATGGTTTCACCGACAAAGATATCTTCCATACCTGAAACGGCAATCAAGTCACCTGCTTTTGCTTCTTGGATTTCACGACGTTCCAAACCAAAGAAACCGAAGAGTTTTGTAACACGGAAGTTCTTCGTTGTACCATCTAGTTTAGAGAGGGTAACTTGGTCCCCAACCTTAACAGTACCACGGAAGACACGACCGATACCGATACGACCAACGAAGTCATTGTAGTCCAAAAGTGATACTTGGAATTGCAAAGGCTCATCTGAGTTATCTACTGGAGCTGGAATATGGTCGATAATCGTGTCAAAGATTGGTGCCATAGTCGCTTCTTGGTCAGCTGGATCATCTGACAATGAAGAAGTTCCGTTGATCGCTGAAGCATACACCACTGGGAAATCAAGCTGGTCGTCATCTGCACCAAGCTCGATGAAAAGTTCCAAGACTTCGTCCACTACTTCTGCTGGGCGAGCTGATGGTTTATCGATTTTGTTAACAACCACGATTGGCACAAGGTCTTGTTCCAAAGCTTTTTTCAATACGAAACGAGTTTGTGGCATGGTTCCTTCGTAGGCATCTACGACCAAGACAACACCATCAACCATTTTCATGATACGCTCAACTTCTCCACCGAAGTCCGCGTGTCCTGGTGTGTCCATGATGTTAATACGAGTTCCGTTGTAGGCAACGGCTGTATTTTTAGCAAGGATGGTAATTCCACGCTCTTTTTCGATATCATTTGAGTCCATAGCACGCTCTGCCAATTCAGTACGTGCATCGAGCGTTTCTGATTGTTTCAATAATTCGTCAACGAGGGTTGTTTTACCGTGGTCAACGTGGGCGATAATCGCAATGTTACGGATATCTTCTCTTAATTTTGTCATGATTTCCTCTATAATATTCAAAATTTATTTTCTAACTGAACGATTATACCATATTTTCAAGTAAATAACATAACTCAAGCAAGTGTAAATGTTTTCACTCTGCTTTTCTTTTCACGTCAAGCCTTTTCAAAGCAAGCAACTTATGATAAGATAGGCACAGTATGCGTTTAGATAATTTATTAGCCCAAGAAAAAATCAGCCGAAAGTCCATGAAACAAGCAATTCTTAAAGGGGAAATTCTAGTTGATGGTTGCCCAGCCCGCTCCCTAGCTCAGAATATCGATACAGGGCTACAAGAACTCCTTTTTCAGGACCGAATCATTCAAGTCTATGAGCACACCTACCTTATGCTTCATAAACCTGCTGGTGTCGTGACAGCCAATAAAGACAAGGAACTTCCAACCGTCATGGACCTCCTTCCACCTGACATCCAGTCTGACAAGCTCTATGCCATCGGCCGACTGGACCGAGATACGACTGGTCTTCTCCTCTTGACCGATAACGGTCCCTTGGGTTTTCAACTCCTTCATCCTCAGTATCATGTCGATAAGACCTACCAAGTTGAGGTTAATGGACTCCTGACACCTGACCATATCCAAGCCTTTCAAAAGGGAATTGTCTTTTTAGATGGTACTGTCTGTAAACCTTCTAGACTAGAAATTCTATCCGCAAGTCCTTCCCTCAGTCAAGCTTCTATCACTATTTCAGAAGGAAAATTTCATCAAGTCAAGAAAATGTTCCTCTCAGTTGGTGTCAAAGTCACCTCTCTCAAACGTACTCATTTTGGGCCTTGGAGTTTGGATGAGAATCTAAAAGAAGGAGATTATCGCCCCCTAAACTCGGAAGAATTGGCAAGCATTCGTGAATTTCTCAGAAAAAGTGGTTAAAAAATGAGCTCGGAAAATATCCAAGCTCGTTTTCTTATTTCTCAACTTTGACTTTCCCTTTCCAAGAATCCAAACCATAAGAAAGGATATAAATCTCAGAAAAACCTTGTTTTTTCAAGTAAAGGGCCGTATTTGTGACACGTTGCGCACGTTGGTTTTCGTAGAGAAGGACAGGTTTATCCTTACGAAGGGCTGCAAGACTAGTCTTCAACTGACTTGAAGGAATATTGCGGGCCCCAAGGATATGTTTTCTGTGGAATTCAGCTGGGTCGCGCAAATCAATCAATTGACCCGTACGAATCAAGGCTTCAAATTCCTCATTGTCCACAATTTTAGCCGCACGGCGAATACGAAGATAGTTAAAGCCCATCCACGCCAACATTGCTAGTATAAGTGCCCACAAAATCCAAGTAACCATTAGTTCTTTTCTCCATTTTTCTCAATATAATCCAATTCTACCTTGTGCTCTCTGCGAAGAACCGCTTCTGCTTCTAGATAGTCTAGTTTGTCCATCAACCCTGCATCGTAAATCCGAGAGAGTTCCAGCTTCATCAGTTCAATATCATATAAGCGTTTTCCCATGTAAACAATAATACCAAATCGTTTGAGGAATTGCTGCACATCATAGAATGTTTTCATAAGACTCATTCTAGCAAAATTTTATGTTTTTTTCAAGAAGAGACTTACACAATGCTCCTGATTTTCCTATCTTCTTTGGCGATTCTGACGCAAGTGTGGTACAATAAAAACATGAGAATTCAACAATTACATTATATTATCAAAATCGTCGAAACTGGCTCCATGAATGAGGCAGCCAAGCAGCTCTTTATCACCCAACCTAGTCTTTCCAATGCTGTGAGAGATTTGGAAAATGAAATGGGCATTGAAATCTTTATCCGCAATCCCAAGGGTATTACCTTGACCCGTGATGGCATGGAGTTTCTCTCCTATGCCCGTCAGGTTGTCGAGCAAACTCAGCTTCTTGAAGAACGCTATAAAAATCCTGTCGCCCACCGCGAACTCTTTAGCGTGTCCTCCCAGCACTATGCCTTTGTGGTCAACGCCTTTGTATCGTTACTCAAGAAAAGCGATATGGAAAAATACGAGCTCTTCCTTCGTGAAACACGGACTTGGGAGATTATCGACGACGTCAAGAACTTCCGTAGTGAGGTCGGTGTCCTCTTCTTAAACAGCTACAACCGTGATGTTTTAACAAAAATGCTGGATGACAACCACCTGCTAGCTCACCATCTTTTCACAGCTCAACCCCATATCTTTGTCAGCAAGACCAATCCTCTGGCAAAGAAAGACAAGGTAAAACTGTCTGATTTGGAAAACTTCCCTTACCTCAGCTATGACCAGGGGACGCACAATTCCTTCTACTTCTCAGAGGAGATCCTTTCCCAAGAGCACCACAAAAAATCCATCGTAGTCAGTGACCGTGCCACCCTCTTTAACCTCTTGATTGGTTTGGATGGTTATACCATTGCGACAGGGATTTTGAACAGTAATCTCAACGGAGACAACATCGTTTCCATCCCATTGGATATTGACGACCCCATTGAGCTGGTCTATATCCAGCATGAAAAAACCAGCTTGTCTAAGATGGGCGAACGCTTTATCGACTATCTACTAGAAGAAGTCCAGTTTGATAGTTGAGAAATAATAAGAACCAATATGTAGGCCAGCAACAACCTACGCATTGGTTCTTTTTATTTATAATTAAAAGTCTCCCCTGCCAACTTATCAGCTAACTTAGGAAAGAGGGTATAAAACTTATGGGCTAGGTTCAACAAAACTGGGAGATTGAGTTCTCGTTTGTTTTTTCCCATAATCTTGACAATCTTTTTAGCTACTGCATCCGGTTCTAGCAGGAAGCGGTCAACAGACTTGAGATAGGTACCATCTGGGTCAGCTTGGTCAAAAAATCCTGTACGGATTGGTCCTGGATTGACCGTCGTCACATAAACACCGTAGGACATAAGTTCTAGGCGTAGAGCATTTGAAAAACCGATGGCTGCAAACTTGGTCGCTGAGTAAAGGCTGGACTTGCCAGTAGCGATCAAACCTGCCATGCTGACGATATTGATAATATGGCCTTTTCGGCTTTCCTTCATACGAGCTGCAAGGCTACGAGATAGATTCATCAAGGCAAAGGTATTGACCTCAAACATCTGGTGAATATCTTGGTCAGAAATCAGGTCAAATTCTTCAAAAATCCCGTAACCAGCGTTGTTAATCAAGACATCAATCTTGCCATAACGGAGATAGAGGTCTGCTACCAGAGATTCTAAGGCCGAATCATCGGTAATGTCGATTTCAATTAATTCTGCATGGGGATGATTTCCGTAGAGTTGAGCTAATTTTTCCTTATTTCTACCAAGCAAGATGAGCTGGTCATCTGGCAGGAGTTTGACCATTTCTTGGGCTAGACCACCGCTAGCTCCGGTAATGAGAATAGTAGGCATACTTATCCTTCCTCAATGTTTTAGATTTCCACTTCTTCCAAGTCTTTGACCACATGCACATTTTCAAAAATTGTGGCAGCGTCTTTTTTGAGTTTGCTGATATCTTTTGAGAGAAAACGGGCACTGATGTGGTTGAGCAGAAGGCGTTTGGCACCTGCTTCTACTGCGACCTCCGCTGCCTGCATGTTGGTTGAGTGGCCGTGATTGCAGGCAATTTTTTCATCACCCTTGCCATAAGTCGACTCATGAACCAAGACATCAGCATTAACTGCCAGACGCACACTGGCATTAGTTTTGCGGGTGTCACCCAGAATAGTAATAATCTTACCAGGTCGTGGTGCTGAGATATAGTCAGCCGCCTTGATTTCAGTACCATCTTCAAGAACAACGTCTTGACCGTTTTTGATTTTTCCAAAAAGAGGGCCAAATGGGACACCAGCTGCCTTGAGTTTTTCAGCATCCAGCGTTCCTTCTAGGTCCTTTTGCATGACACGATAACCAACACAGAAAATAGTGTGGTCCAACTCCTCTGCATACACAGTGAATTTATCGGTCTCAAGGATTTTACCTAGAGAATCTTGGTCAAACTCGTGAAAATGAATACGGTAGGGCAAACGAGAACCTGACACACGAAGACTGGTTAAGACAAAGGACTTGATACCTTGCGGGCCATAGATTTCCAAATCTGTCTGCTCTTCATTGGCCTGAAAGGCACGACTAGAAAGGAAACCTGGCAAGCCAAAAATGTGGTCTCCGTGCAAGTGAGTGATAAAGATTTTGCTGACCTTACGTGGTCGAATTGTGGTTTCCAGAATACGATTTTGCGTTCCTTCTCCACAGTCAAAGAGCCAAACTTCGTTAATCTCGTCCAAGAGTTTCAGGGCGAGACTTGAAACATTGCGGGCTTTAGAGGGCTGACCAGCCCCTGTTCCTAAAAATTGAATATCCATTCGATACTTTCTAATTAATCAATATATAACATAGCTGTGCGGTTTTCCGATCGGAAATAGCGCTTGCCGGAAAAAGCAGCAGCTTCTTGCAGTAAATCCTCTTGGCTGTAGCCTTTGAGACGTTTGCAACCATCAGCCAAGCTTTCTAAATCCGTCAAAGCTGTGAGACTCTCCACACTAACAACTTCCTCATCTCCGACAGGCTTCATGTAAATCTTACCAGACTCTTCAAAGACCAGTTGATGGGGGAAAATTTGCGCAATCTCAAAAAGCAAGTCATCTGAAATTGCTTCCTCATGTTCAGAGAAAATTCGACCCAGACCATCTCTCACATAGCAAAAACCAAAAGATTTACCAGATAGGTTAAGACGAATAAAAGGCTTGTTTTCGAGAGTAAAATTTGGCTCAGCATTGTAAAGATTCAGTTCCTTACTGAGTTCCGCAAAATAATCCGTCGCAGCCTCAGGACTCTTTTTCTGGTAGAGTTCAGCAAAGTAGGCATTGACTACACTAGGCGGAGGTGTGATGAGAGCCAACTGCTCCTGCTCTGTTTTACCAGCTAGAAGTTGATCCAGATAGACCTTATCCAGACTTGTATAACCTCCATACTTTAGAGCCAACGTTTTAATATCAGTCATAAAATTCTTCTAACCTCCATTTGTTTTTCTCAGAAATGTAGCCTGTAATGACTTCTCCGTCATCTTGATAATCGCGTTCTTCCAGAATCGCAACACTTTCTAAATCATGTATCTTGTAAGACTTTGAAAAAGGCACGCGCAGGGTAAATCTCTCAAAAATATCCTTGATTTTCTCTAAAAACAAAGTCTGCAAATTCTCACGACTATCCTCAGACTTGGCAGAAATGAGGGCATAAGGCGTTTGGGTAGGCGTGAAATCCTCCACCAAATCGGCTTTATTATAAAGGGTCAGGCGAGGAATATCTTCCATGTCTAAGTCTTTCATGATGGACAGAACCGTTTTTTCATGCTCCTCGTGGTAAGGATTGCTGGCATCGATGACATGCACCAGAAGATCCACATGCTTGCTTTCTTCCAAGGTTGACTTGAAACTAGACACCAACTCTGTCGGCAAATCTTGGATAAAGCCCACCGTATCTGTCAAGGTTACCTGGAGATTGCCTCCCAGATGGATACTCTTAGTCGTCGCATCTAGAGTCGCAAATAGCTCGTCAGCCTCATACTGGGTCTTACTGGTCAAGGTGTTCATGATAGTTGACTTCCCAGCATTGGTATAACCAATCAAACCAATCTTAAAGGTGCTCGATTCCAGACGTTTTTCTCTGACTGTGGCCCGATTTTTCTCAACCACCTTGAGCTGACGCTCGATATCTGTGATTTGATTACGTACACTACGACGGTTCAGTTCCAGCTGGCTTTCACCAGGTCCACGGGAACCAATTCCCCCTGCCTGACGGCTGAGCATAATTCCCTGACCAACCAAGCGTGGCAAGAGATATTTTAACTGAGCCAAATGCACTTGGAGCTTCCCTTCATGGCTTCGAGCCCGCATAGCAAAGATATCCAAAATCAACTGCATACGGTCAATGACCTTGACACCCAGAACTTCCTCCAGATTGACATTTTGTCGCGGAGTCAAGCGGTTATTGACAATGACAGTGGTAATCTCTTCTGCATCCACCATGAGCGCAATTTCTTCCAACTTACCAGATCCGACGAAGGTCTTGGAGTCATACTTTTCACGTTTTTGTCTGTAGCTATCTACAACGACTGCCCCAGCTGTCTTAGCTAGACTGGCCAATTCTTCCATAGAGAGATCAAAATTGTCCATGCCCTGCAATTCCACACCGATGAGCAAGACGCGCTCCTCTTTTTTCTCCGTATCAATCATCTAAAAACTCCTCTATCTGGCTAAAAATACGGTCTTGCACACCAGACTCTCCAATCTGATAAAAGGTGACCTGCATGCGATTACGGAACCAGGTCAACTGACGCTTGGCAAAACGACGGGTCGCCTGTTTAAGACTCTCACTAACTTCCTCTAAGGATTGCTCTCCACGGAAATAAGGAAAGAGTTCCTTGTAACCAATTCCTTTAGCCGCCTGCACATCAGGGTAATGGTCAAAAAGCCACTTAGCCTCATCCAAAAGCCCAGCCTCAAACATCAAATCCACTCGATGATTGATTCGTTCATAAAGCTGACTGCGTTCATCATCCAAGCAGATAATCAGTGGTTCATAAGGACTTTCCTGATTTTCCAAATCCTGACCAAAATGGGCTATTTCCAAGGCACGCATAGCGCGACGACGATTAAACTGAGGAATTTCAAGGCCTGATTGCTCCACAAGATGGGTTAATTCCTCATCTGTATAAGGCTCCAAACTAGCCCGATAGGCTAAAATCTCCTCATGAGGAGTCTCCCCGCCCAGGTGATAGCCTTCAAGCAAGCTCTGAATATAAAGTCCAGTCCCACCAGCGATAATGGCTAGATTGCCACGGCTGTTAATATCCTCAATAGCTATCTTAGCTTCTGAAACAAAATCAAAAGCCGAGTAAGACTCGGTTACCTCTCTAACATCGATTAAATGATGGGGAACAGCTGCCTGCTCCTCTGGGCTAGCCTTCGCCGTCCCAATATCTAGACCTCGGTAAACCTGCTGACTATCACCGCTCACAACTTCCCCACCAAAGTGCTTGGCCACTTCAATGGCAAGAGACGTTTTTCCAACAGCAGTCGGTCCAACAATCACAATTATTTTTGTTTTCATCTTTTTTCCTTGAAAAATTCCCATTTTTTCGTTACTATTATTATAACACAAAAAGGTCAGTCAGAAAAATGTGACCTCTTGAAGAGGCTGACTGATTAAGAAGATAAAGGAGGAAGACTCATGGCTAAAGGATTCGCTAAAGGTCTTGTAACAGGTGTCGCAGGAACTGTCGCTGCACTTGCAGGCGCAGTATACGCATTTAAAAAGAAAGTAATCGAACCAGAAGAGCAAAAAGCAGCTTTCATCGAAGAAAACCGTAAAAAAGCAGCTCGTCGCCGCGTATCACGTTAAGAAACAAAAGAAGTTGGGATTTATTGT
The DNA here is from genome assembly GCA_905221065.1 of bacterium. Lineage (GTDB taxonomy): Bacteria > Bacillota > Bacilli > Lactobacillales > Streptococcaceae > Streptococcus. The sequence goes on along the minus strand of CAJNBS010000002.1, from coordinate 218,992 downwards.
CTCAACTGCTTTTTTCTATTCTTTTAAATAGCTAGGTCAAACTTCAACTGCGGCTTAACAGGATCATAATCCACCAATTCAAAATCTTCTGCTTTGATATCAAAGAAATTAGTCCCATCAGGAACATTCAAAACCAAACGTGGTTGGCAGTCAGACGGTTCACGACGAAGCAATTCTTGAGCTTGTTCAAATTGATTGTCATAGATATGGAGGTTGTTGATGAAGTAAAAGAACTTCCCAACCTTCCAGCCGAAATGCTTGGCAATCATCATTTGAAGAGCCACATACTGCATCGCATTGATGTGGTGGGCCACCAACATATCATTAGAACGCTGAGTCAAGGTCGCATCCAGATAGATTTCTCCATCTACACGGCGGACATCAAACATGGTCTGAAAGGCGCATGGGAGCAGTCCATCTGTCTCCTCAAAAGCTTGGTAATCCCAGAGCGAAATGATATTGCGGCGGTTCCAAGGGTTGGCTTCCAACTGTTTGAGAAGCTTATTGATGATATCATGTTTCTTAACAACGGCACCATAGCGCTCACCAATGGTTCCTGTATCTCCAACTTCCCAGTCATTCCAGTAGTGAACATTGTACTTGTCATTGAGCACTTCTAAGCTATTAGACTGATCTTGGTAAATCCAGAGCACTTCCTTGATGGCAGATTTGATAGCTATAGGACGCAAGGTTGTGATGGGGAATTCTCCCTTGGCCAAGTCATACTCGGCAAAGGCACCAGTTACATACTTGGAATTAGCAACAGTTCCATCCTTGTACTTGGGACGGGCCTGCTCAGAAAAGACACCGTCTTTGAGGATTCGTTCAATATTTTCTTTAAAAATCGTATCTGCTTTTGTCATTTACTCTCACCTCATTTATTTCCTAACTAGTATAGCATAAAAAAGAAAAGAGGAACATTACTAACTTTAGGTTAGCATTTTTCCTCTTTTATTATCTTATTGCAATACAAGTGACGCTGCTCCGATTACTCCAGCGTCGTTTCCTAGAGTTGCAAGAGCCAATTTTGTTGATGTACGTACTTGTGGGAAGGTATTTTCGTCGTAGACTTTTTGAACACCTTGTAGAAGAAATTCTCCCGCAGCTGACACACCGCCACCGATAACAATTGTTGATGGGTTGAGAATTGAACCGATGTTGGCACAAGCGATTCCCAAGTAACGTGAGAAGTTACGGTAAACGATCAAGGCAAGGTCGTCTCCTTCTTTTGCAAGGTCAAAAACAGTCTTAGCTGTCACTTCTTCTCCGTTATCAATCAAGCGTTTCAAGGCTGCATCGCCTTCGTATTCATCAGCATAGCGACGAGTCAAGTTGACAATCCCTGTTGCAGAAGCGACTGTCTCAAGGCAACCTTTCTTACCGCAAGTACATGCGATTGGTTGGTCAAAGTCAACAGTGATGTGGCCAAGCTCACCTGCTGCTCCAGCAACACCGTGAAGTAATTTGCCTTCTGCTACGATACCGCCACCAACACCTGTACCAAGTGTCATAAAGACAACATCTGGTTGGTTATCACCAGCACCCATCCAGCGTTCACCAAGAGCTGCCACGTTGGCATCATTATCGATGAAGAATGGAATACCCAAGGCTTTTTCAATTTTCTCTTTAATAGGTTGAAGGGTTTTCCAGTTGAGGTTGTAGGCACCAATAACAGTTCCTTTTTCACGGTCAACCACACCTGGTGATCCCATTCCAATACCTTGGAAATCCGCTGCTACCAATCCAAGCAAGTCCAAACGGTGTTGAATAGACTCAATCATATCATCTACGATATGACTTCCCTCATCCAAAATGTTAGTCTTGATAGACCATTTTTCTTGGATTTCTCCTGCTGTTGTTAAGATTGCAAATTTGATAGAAGTTCCACCAAGGTCAATCCCAATAATCTTTTGACTCATCATATTCTCCTTTTTCATTGTGTAGTAATTGAAAATGCTTACAGTACTAGTATAACAAAATTCACTCATTTATGCAAAGGTTTGCGTAAATGAATTATAAGGAATTTTTTTGCCTGCCAGTATCTGTTAATCATCTAAATGATCAATTGCATAGTTAGCTTCTTCCTCTGTAAAGCCATCTATAGAAGAGGTCAATTGATTGATGAGACGAGATTTAGACATATTAAATAATTTTCTATAGTTTTTAGCATTAAATAAGGCATTATATTTATAATCGGCTTCTAAATGATCAACCGCATATTGAGCTGCATCATTTGAAAATTTATCAAAATTAGAAGTTAATTGTCTATACATACGTTTTTTTGACATGTGGAATAACGAATTATAACTTTTTGCCTTTCCTAAAGCAGCAGAATATTCACTATTGCTATCATTACTAGAAGAAGCTGTACTTGCTTGACCTTCCTTCCAAACTCCGTCAGCGCCAACATAATAACGTCCACCATCAACCCATTCATTGACAGCCATTTTACCATTCGATTTTAAATAGTAATTTCCTTGCCATGTACTATAAGCATAAGATCCATCGGATTTCAAGTAATACCAAGCTTGATAGGTAGCATCATAAACCCATTCATTGATAGCCATTTTACCATCTGATTTCAAATAGTAGTTCCCTTGCCAAGCATTGCGAGCATAAGATCCATCGGATTTCAAGTAATACCAGGCTTGGTAAGAAGAGTCATAAACCCATTCACCTTTAGCCATTTTACCGTTTGATTTAAGGTAGTAAGCTCCTTGCCATGTACTGTAAGCATAAGATCCATCGGATTTCAAGTAATACCAAGCTTGATAAGAATCATCATAAATCCATTCGCTCTGGGCCATTTTACCGTCTGCTTTCAGGTAATAACTTCCTTGCCAAGTATTTTTCACTGGGTTTCCATTTCCATCAAAGTAGTACCAAGCACCGTCCTGCTTAACCCAACCACTTGTTGTTGCTGAACTTGTGTTGGTTTGAGCCGCAGTTGCTTGTTTTGCTTTAAAGGCACCCTTAGGAGCATTTTTCAATTCGCAAGCCACACCATCATGATCGCGGTCTAACTTGGCAGAATAACCAGGATCCCCCTCATGAAGATCCGAATAGCCATTAGCCCAAGCTTCCATACAGCTAGAAAAATGGATGTTTTCTTCTGCTAAAACTGGTTGTGAAAACAAAGCCAAAACTGGCAATGTCGCCAGACTTATTTTTAAAAATAGACGTTTGTTCATCTTTTTCTCCCATAATTATGATATCGATTTCATGTTTATTTTATCAGATTTATTTCTTCAATTCAAGGAAAAATCAATCCTAGTTCTTATAACTTTTCATTACAATTTTTATTTTTGAATAAATAACTCATACAAGCCTCTCACTGCATTACAGCCGAATACAGATTCTGCTTGGACTAAGTCTTTTAAGGTTAAGACTTTCTCTTCTACTTTTCCTGTTTCTAGTAAATACTGACGATAAATTCCCGGTAAGATGCCAAGTCGGACTGGCGGTGTATAGAGCTTTCCAGCGATTTTCAAAACCAAATTTCCGATAGAGGTTTCAAGCAGTTCTCCAGCAGCAGTGTGATAGATGATTTCCTGATTTCCCACTGTCAAATGAGGTCTATGAGTCGTTTTAAAATAGGTAAATGCTTGCTGTAAATTCGATTCCTGAAGGCAAAGTTTGACCTGACAGAAGGTCGTACTAAGAGGTGTTAAGACTTGACGACTGACTTCTATTTCTCCAGACTTGCTAAGGCTGATTCGCAAGCGGTAGTCTTGAACAATATCACAAGACTGACACTCCTTCTCTATCTCTTGTCTCAGTTCTTCTACCTCAAAAGGAAAGGCAAAATAGCGACTAGCTTTTCTCAGTCTTTCCAAATGTTGTTCTTCATACAGCAGTTGTTTTTGGCTGATTTTCCCTGTAGTAATCAGTTGGAAGCGAGCTTGTTTGCGATAAAGGACTGCCGCCTTTTGATGAACCTCTCGGTATTCAGATTCCCAAGTGCTATCCCATGTAATGCCGCCACCTACTCCATATATGGCTTTCCCTTGATGCAGTTGAATGGTCCGAATGGCAACATTGAAAATCCGACGCCCATTTGGAAGTAAGAGACCAATCGTTCCACAATAAACTCCGCGCGGTTGAGGTTCCAAATTTTTGATAATCTCCATAGTCGCAATTTTGGGAGCTCCTGTTATGGAACCACAAGGAAAGAGAGAGCGAAAGATTTCAACAAGGTCAACATCCTCTCGCAACTGACTCTTGATGGTCGAAGTCATCTGCCAAACTGTCGAATACTGTTCCACTTGGCACAGACGTTCTACATGCTCACTCCCCACCTCAGAAATACGGTTCATATCATTGCGCAAGAGGTCCACAATCATCATATTTTCAGAGCGATTTTTAGGATCCTGCTCCAACCAACTAGCTTGGTCAAGATCTTCTTGGTCAATCACTCCACGCTGAGTCGTTCCCTTCATTGGTCGCGTAGTCAACTCACGGTCGTTTTGCTCAAAAAAGAGCTCTGGGCTCATGGAAATCACTGCCATTTCGTCATGTTCCACATAGGCATTGTAGCCTGCCTCCTGCTCTACCACCATACGATTGTAGATGGCAAACGGATTGGCACTTAAGTCCTGCTTGAGTTGGACGGTGTAGTTAACCTGATAGGTGTCCCCCTGCCGCAAATGATGGTGAATCTGGGCAATCGCCTTTTCATATTCTGCTTCAGACGTCACTTCCTGCCAATTTGAAGGCAAATCAACCTCATCATAAGTCAGAGGAATAGGGGAGGTCTCCACCCTATCGTGAACAGTAAAATAAAGCAAATACTCGTCCAATAAAGGTGCCTTGTGAACTGCTAATTTCTCCTCAAAAGCAGGTGCAGCCTCGTAGCTGACATAGCCCACCACATAGTAGCCCTGCTCTTGGTAGCTTTCCACTTGTGCCAGCAAGGCTGTTACTTCCGCTAAATCTCTCGTTTTCAACTCTTTGATAGGCTGGGTAAAGGTGTATCTCTCGCCCAAAGCCCTAAAATCAATCACTGTTTTTCTATGCATACCTTAAGTATAGCACAAATTAAGAAAACCCTCATCCGCAAAGCAGATGAGAGATTTCGATTACTTAAAGATTGAAGTTTTAAAGCTGTTTGTTTGTTGAAGAAGTTTTTTGTATAATTTCTCTTTGAGTGTAACTGTATTGTTTGTAGAAACAGATTTGTTTCCATTTTTATCAGTTTTAAGAGTAGCTTTATCTTTATCAACTGCTGCAGCAAATGCATTCTTCAAGTCATCATAACTACTGTATGTAGTACCGTCGATTGTAACAGGGTTAAATCCTGCTTTCGCTTTATCCACAACTTCTTTGAAGTATTCTTTCTTCCAAGCTTCTAGAGAAGTAAATTTACCATCAGAAACTTTCTTAATGATGAAGTCGTCACCTAAAGTAGCGTTACCAGCTTTTTTAGATTCAGCTTTTAACATATTTGAAGCGTAGTTTAGGAAGCCTTTTTCATATCCAAAGTAACCCCACATACGGAAGGTGTTATGTTTGAATGACATTGAGCCAGGAGCTCCTTCACTTGTATTACCACCATAGATACCTGCAGTTATAGGCACTGTTACATAGGCAGTTCCAAATCCAGTTGGGTCATATGTAGCATTACCAGGACCATGTTTTGTCATGAAGTTTTTCTCTATTAAGTCATTAACAGAATTTAAATCATATGCCTTTTCTTCGTCATTCAGATCACGAACTACATCATATTGATTTTTCGTATTCGCTCCGCGTAATTTCTTATCCACTTTCTTGAACCAAGCGTTGTTTAGTTCTTTGCTGCCTTTATTAAGTACGGCTTCACCTTCTAGATAATCAAGAAGCATGAGCGTATCATTGAAACCTTTCATGTAATGATCGATCTCTTCTCGAGATGCAAGGTCATTTGGATTAGTGTTATACCATTGGTTTCCGTTATTTGGACGTTCATAGGCCATGTTTAATCCTAATGCTTTAAAGTCACCATTTGGACTGGATTCAGCAGGAGATTGTAGCATCCCTTGAGCAAACGCTTCTAAGTCCGTACCTTCACGATGTCCTGAACCTCCTAAATAAACCATACGATCATTTACGTGAGTTGTTTCGTGAGTAAAGGCTGAAATACCAAAATCACTAATCATATCTGTCACCATGAAGAAAACAGAATCATCTTTATATGGTTTAGGATAAACACGAGCTACCGCTCCCATTCGTCCATCAGTTGCATGATAACGACCTGTTGGTCCATATAATTCACGTACTGGCGCAACATCTTTACCACTAGCAGTGTGTCCGTATTTATCTGTGCTGATTCCTTTATAGTTTTGGTTATCTAATACTGGAGTTGGTACCATATTTTGACTCTTCAATAATTGATTACGAACTTTATCTAATGATAAACGTGACCAGAAATCTAGGTAATTTTGTTGACCTTTAGCTACTTTATTAATTTCAGCCTTGAATGCCTCACGCTCAGCTTCAGTATACTTACCATATTTCTCAAATGAGCTGTATGCCATAGTGTTATATGTTGAGATTAAGAACATATGTGCATCTTTTAGGTTCAGAAGGGGAAGAATCATCTTACCGTGAACATCGTTATTTAATCCTTCATAAGCTCTGTGTTTCTTATCTGCGAATGCAGGATTTGTAGTTGTTGGTTCAACGACATATACATTATCTTTAGTTGCTTTAATGAACCAATCGTTTAAGTCTGTGTCACTTGTGAAGAGTTCCATATTGTATTTCAAGAACTCATGTAAATTACCTTTACCAGTAGCACCAGCGATCACTTCACGGTATGCATCGTGAGTACGGTCACCTTTTACATTGTTTTCTTTAGAACCAATATTGATGATTCTATCTAAGACACTAACATTCTTACCGTAGAAGTCAGGTTTGAATAACATTAACTCTTTAATGTTAAAGTCATCGAACTTAACTCCGTAGTAACGGTTGAGGTAAGACAAACCAAGAAGAACTGCAGCCTTATTGTCATCAATTTTCTTAATCAAGGCACGTTTAGCGGCTTCATCAGTGTTAAGCTGATGATCTTCATTTTCCACTAACTTCGTAACGAATTGAGTAAGATTATCTTTAACATACTTGAAGCTTTCTTCTAAGTAAAGGTTCTTAATTGCGTTAACTTTTCCGTCACCATTTTTTCCGAATAACTTGTAAACATCATCAGATTGCAATTCAACTGGACTCAATTTACTTTCGATAGCACTGATCAAATCGGCACGATCTTTAACAACCCTATTTGGTGTGTAAACAATATCACCTAAATCGTTAATACTATATTCACGAACTTGTTGAACCTTCGATTCTTTTTGTGTAATAGCTTTAATTTCTTTCGTCTTATCTGCATAATGAATCATAATGTGATCAGCATCTGTAAGGTCTGTGACAAAGTCATTTCCTTTCATAGCAGTAACAGACAAAACTTCTGTAGTTAATAATTTAGAACCAGCAGGAATCTTGTTACCTTGGTTAACAATCCATTCTTTATTATAGAATGGTTGAAGTTTTTCAATGTTTCGGTAAGCAAGCTCACGAGATGAGTCGTAGTCATCAATATTTTTGTATTGATCAGCCTTACTTACAATGTTGTTCAGTTTGTCTTCAACAGGAAGTGTGCTTTCGAATTTATCGGCAGTGATTCCCATTTTAGCGATTAATTCATCCGCTTTTTCTTGAGTTATGCTAGGGACTTTATTTGAGTTTTTATAAGTCTTTTTACCTTCACTTACACCTTCAACACTATAGTTACGTTTCGTTCTAGAGTATGTGAAGTAATCATCAGCATCGATATCAGAGTGACCGAAGACCATCTCACCAGTCTTAACTTTCATCATAGTGATGTTGTCTTCAATAGCCCCCAGTGCCCAGTTAGTACCTAATAATCCTCCAGACATAACAGCTTCTTTAAGTTCGATAGAACCTTTTGCTACAGAATTTCGAAGGGTACCTTCTTTACCTAAAGTGCTGTTGTTACCACCGTTTTGAGATGAATATACAATTCCGGCAGCCTTAGCTTTGTTACCTGTGATTTCGGCATCAACATAAGCTTTTTCCACGATACCTTTCCAGTTTTCACCAACGATACCTGTTAAGTAACCACCTTTATTTCCAGCGGCGTGGACTTTACCGATGAATGCAACGTTACTTAATTTTCCGCTGCCATCAATTTTATTAATCACCCCAGATACATCATTGTTACCAACAACGTTACCTGTTACTTTAATATTCTCTACAGTAGCATTATTTTTAATAACGTTAGCTATCGGTGCGATTCTATCGGTTTCTGGCATGTCGATATTTACATTTTCAAGTAGTAGGTCTTTTACTGTACCACCGACAATATCACCGAATAATGGTCTGTTCATATTGCTAATGGTAAATTTATTACCATCAGTACTTGTTAATGTTCCTTTGAAAGCATTTGTAACATAAGATTTTCCTGCTGGGTTAACGTTGGCAGCATTGATATTGCTACCAAGCTTAAAGGTACCCGTCGGTTCTTTTTGCATATCTTCAATTAATTCTTTGAAGTTATAGTAAACATTACCTTCTTTTGCTTTTTGCTTTTCAAAGTAATGAACATACTCTTCGCTAAGTGTGTTATCAGCATTACGTTGAATCAAATCAGGTGCTTTGGCAGTGACCTTATACAAGGTCTTGCCATCAACTGTGACTTCTTCAATCTTATCAACAGCCAGTCTGGTTGTTTTGTTATCATGAGTGGTTACTCGTAGATAAAGCGGAGCGACATCAGCTGGTTTTTCCGTAAGCAAACTAGTATCTGTTTCGTTACCGTCAGCATCTACACTCATCAAGCTGGTTTCTTTGATGTTCTTGATTTCAACTTTTTTGAGGTCAATTCTTAGAGGTTCTTCATTCAGAACTACTTCCTCATCGCCTTCACCACGGTCATAAACCATCTTAGTTTCAATCTTATAATCTTTGTAGTATTGCAAATCTGTCAGGCTAGCTGTTAAGTTGTCAGGTGAAACATTCAATGTTTTCACAATCTCATCACCTTTTTTCAGAGTTAGGGTGATAGATTTAATGGCTGCCTTACTTGGATTTTCTAGACTGTATTTAACATCTGAAGTCCGTTTCAAATCCCTAGGCTCAACCGCTGTGATGGTCAATACTGGTTTTTCAAAGCTCTTAGTACCACGTTTCAAAATTCGGTCTTGAGGGGCCTCAATTACTTCTTCCGTTACTTTTGGTGCATCCTCAGTCTTAACTCCTTTGATAGTATTAAAGGTCTTAGTGATTTTTTTCTGACCTTCTTTCCCTTCTTGAGCTACGACTTCTAAACCTTTTTTCAGTTGAGCATCTTCTTCAATCTTTTCTTTGAATGGAATTTTTTCAAGGCTTTCCTCTACAAGAGTTCCTTCAATTGGTTTTGTACCACGGCTTACCTGTTGATTTACAGGCTCCTTAGTCACTTCCGTACTGGTTGAAAGAACTTGGTCAGTTTTGACACCTTCTACCGTTTTATAGGTTGTTTTTGTAACTTGACTTCCTTTTTCACCATTTCGTAGGACAGTTTCTTCGTCTGTATACTTAGTTGGATCCTCAGTCGTTTCGGTTTTGTAGTCAATTTCTGTAGTTGATTCTTCAACAAGGGTTCCCTCAGTTACCTTATACTCAGGTAATGGATCTTGAACAAGGGCTTGACCTACCTTGCCTTCCTCTTGTGTACCTTTTACTTCTACTTGAGCTTCTGGTAATTTAGCTTGTGTTAGAGCTTGACCTTCCTTACCTGCCTCCTGAGTTCCTTTAGACTCTACTGGAGCTTCTGGTAATTCGGGTTGCGTTAAGGCTTGACCTTCCTTACCTACCTCTTGAATTCCTTTAGACTCTACTGTAGCCTCTGGCAATTCTGACTGCGTTAAAGATTGGCCTTCTTTGCCTTCTTCTTGCGTACCTTTAGCTGCTTGGTGATTTGGTTCAGCTTGTGGTACTGGAGTTGGAGCAGGTTGCACCTCTTTCTTAGTTCCGACAGCAATGACTTGCGACACAGGATTTTGGACTACTTGATCTTCGATGACTTCTCTAACTTCTTGACCGTTAACCATCGAAACTTTGGTTACAAGGCGACGCTTACCATTTACTCCGGCTGTGACGATACGAGTCTGTCCTTCTGCCAAATTCGCATCTGGGCTTGTCACCGTTTCAAAAGGAATCTCTACCAAGCTCTCTTCCTGTCTAACCTGAGGCTTCTCAGAAACTGGTCTTTCTTCAACAGCAGGGGCAACTGGATTCTCTACTACAGGTTTTTCAACGACAGTTTCCGGAGCAAGAGCAGGTCTTTCTTGAACGACTTCTGTTTTCTCGATTTCTTTTGAACTTTGCTTTTCTACTGGCAACTGAGGCTGTTCAGCTGAAGCTGGTCTTGATGGATGGAGTTCCGCTTCCTTAAAGTATCCAATGTATTCATAGCCATCAATGTGGATAATCCCTTCAGCCAAGCCTTCATGTGTAGAGGCTGAAATAGTTTGGTTATAAGAAAGCAATTCCTTATTTTCAAATGCAAATGTCCCATAAGGTACAAAAGTGCTGGCTCCTAAAGAACCAATCAAGAGAACACCTAGAACCTCTTTGCGACCTTTTTTGGACACCAAAAAGACTGCTAGAGAGGCAGTTGCCAAGCCAAGACCTGCTAGAGCTAGTTCCTTACTTCCTGTGTATGGAAGTTGTTGACTGTTAGTTGCCTTCTTGCGATAAACTACATAGAGAATATCATCATCTTGAAATTCTGTAGGAACCTCATGGTGAATCAGGGCTTTTTCAGACTCAGTCAATTCCTGCTCCGCCAAATAACGGTAATGAACGCTATGAGCACCACCAACTTCATTGGCTTGTACCTTATCTACTGAAAGGGTACTAGCACCAAAAAGGAAGGCCCCGATGGCTACAGGACCTACCCCAACAGTTAGCTTACGAATCGAATATTTGGTGATTTTTTCTAGTTGTTGTTTTGTTTTTTTCATTCTCACGACTTTCTAATAGAATCTTGAGGATAATGCGCACGCGCGCCTCCGATTAATTTGGGACGACTAGCCAGCGCCGTTACGTGGGCATGACCAATCTCTCTCAAAAGAGGGCGAATCGGAACCTGAACATGCTTGACATGCATGCCAATTGCAGTATCTCCGATATCCAATCCAGCATGAGCCTTGATAAATTCAACCTCAACTGGATCCTGCATAAACTTGAAGGCTGCCAACTGACCCGAACCTCCTGCATGAAGAGTCGGAAGGACACTGACGATTTCCAGACCAAACTGCTCTGCCACCTGACGTTCAACAACGAGGGCTCGATTGACATGTTCACAACCTTGAACAGCTAGATGAATTCCTTTTTCCTCTAGGATATCTAGGATGGTTTTCACAATGATTTCGCCAATTTCTTGGCTAGATTCCTTGCCAATCTGACCACCTATGACTTCACTAGAAGAAAGGCCCAAAACAAAGATAGATCCTTGCTTCAAATTGGCCTTTTCCAATACATCTTCTACAATCTGGCTTGTTTCTCTTTGAATGTCTTTTTCCTTCATACTTGATACCTCTTTTGTCATTATCTATCATATCGTTTTTTCTTGTTTTTAGCAAGATAGACAACCTAGAAAGCTTGCCCAATTACGCATAAAACTCCCAGAATTGACCGGGAGTTAGCTAGTTTCTATTCTATTTATGTATATTTCAACCGTCGTTCCTTTGTCGGGTGCAGAATCAATCTTCATCTGGTAATTGTCTCCAAAATGAAGTTTGAGCCGCTGGTCAACATTTTGCAGACCAACTCCCCCACGTTTGAGCTGACTTTGACTACTATCGCCAGTAGATTGGAAGCCAACGCCATCATCCTCAATGCGGATGACTAGTCCTCTATCCTGTTTCTGGACAGAAACTATAATATGTCCCTGGCCTTCCTTCTCCTTGATGCCGTGGTAAAGAGCATTTTCTACCAGAGGTTGTAGCACCAGTTTAGGCAAGACTAGGTTATCAAAGGCAGGATTTTCATCAATTTCATATTCTAGTTTATCCCCATAGCGTTGTTTCTGGATAAAGAGATACTGGCGAACATGGTTAATTTCGTCAGACAGGCAAATCAAATCCTTGCCTTGATTGAGCGCTAGGCGGAAATAGGTTGCCAAGGACTTGGTCACCTGAACCACTCTCTGACTATCCTGAAATTCAGCCATCCAGATGATGGTGTCCAAGGTGTTGTAGAGAAAATGCGGATTAATCTGGCTCGACAGGGCTTGAAGTTCATACTGACGGGTCGTTTCTTCCTGCCTGCGCACATCTGCCATCAACTGATCAATCTGATCTAACATGGCATTGAACTGACGAGTCACTTCTCTCAACTCATATGCACCAGTTTCCTTGGCACGCAGATTTTGTGTACCAGAAGCAATTTCCAACATTGTTTCTCTCAAATCCTTCAAAGGGGCAATCCAACGCTTGAGACTGAACCACACCAAGCAGAGACAGGCAAGAAGAGAGGTAACACTAGCCCCAAGCAAGGTCCACAAGAGCTGACTCCGAACCTGGTCTAACTTCTCCAATGAAGACACTCCTATAACCGTCCAATCAGTTCCTGCAATCTGTTCCTGACTGACGTAGGATTTGTGGTCCAGAGTGTAGCCCTGCCCCGTCTCAATGTAAGGTTTCATAGCCTCCATTTCGCTAGATGAACTATAAACTGTGTGTTGAGGATGGTAGACAAATTCATGGTTTTCATTGATGATAAAGGCAAAACCCTGCTGACCCAACTGAAGTTGGTTAAGATAGGCTTCCAAAGTTTCATAGGAAATATCCAAGCGAAGTACGCCAAGATTGGCCCCCTTTGCATCAACAAGTTCCTGAGTGACAGAAATAACCCACTGACTATCTGATTTACGAGCTGGGGTTAAAACTGGTTTAGCCCCCTGATGAATGGCCTTTTGGTACCAATCCTCAGCCATCATATCAGAGGAAGTTTTCATTTGCACACTATCATCTGTAGAAATGACCTGACCGGATTTGGTGACCAGAACTACCATTTTCAAGTCCTGGTCTGCCTTTAAAATGGTCAAAAACAGCTCTCGAATTCCCTTAACCTTGTCTTGACTGGGATTCTCAGCATAGGCTAGGAGATCCTTCTGCTGGGTCAAACTGGTAGAGGTGGTTTCTAATTTTTTGATATAAGACTGAATAAAGTGGCTAGTTTGACTAATGGTCGTTTGGCTATTGCCCTCAATAGTGGCCTCAATGGCTGAAGAACTAGATTGATAATAGAAAGTCCCGACCAGAGCTAGGAGAATGAGAAAGACCAGAAAGATGGAAATAACCATTCTGACTAGGAGAGAAGAACGCTTCATCGACCTTCTCCCTTCTTAAACTGACGAGGCGTCACGCCTGCAATCTGTTTGAAACGCTGAGTAAAGTAGTTCATATCTTCAAATCCAACCTTTTCGGCTATCTCATAAATCTTTAAATCTGTGGTCAGAAGCAAGAGTTTGGCTTGTTTGACACGCTCTCTTACCAGATAATCCTGAAAAGGCAGGCCCAGCTCTTTCTTAATCAAGGAACTCAGATAAGTCGGACTAAAGCCCAAGTCACTGGCCAAAGACTTTAAACTAAATTGGCTGTCAGCCAGATGAGACTGGATTTTCTGAGCCAGGTTTCCCTCAAACTTAGCGGTCAGTAAATCTTGTAACTGCTCTTCTTTTTCTTCCTTGTCTAGTTTTTGCTTGATTTTCCCCAACATTTCCTCAATGTCCTGACGAGAAAAGGGCTTGAGCAAGTAGTCATCCACACCGAGTTTAACAGCAGACAAGGCATAATCAAAATCATCATAACCTGTCAAAAAAACTAGATGCACCTGAGGATAGGTTTCTCGGACTAGACTGGCCAACTGGATGCCATTTAGCTGAGGCATGTTGATATCGGTTAAAATGATATCTGGCACCTGTTTTTGGATCAAATCCCAAGCCTGCCTTCCATTTTCAGCCTGACCGATGATTTCCATATCGTAGGCCGCTACATTGACCAGCTTGGTCAAACCTTGTCTTACCAGATACTCATCTTCTACGATTAAGATTGTGTAGGTCATGGTCTGCTCCTTTGTCACTTACTAGTATCAGTATAGCAAAATTCTCCTCTAACTGCTTAGGAAAGACTTCTTAATCGACATAATCTAGTAAATAAGCATAGCCTTTTTCTTCCATTTGGTCTTTAGGAATAAAGCGGATAGATAGACTATTGATACAGTAGCGCAAGCCACCCTTGTCCTGTGGGCCGTCCGTAAAGACATGGCCAAGGTGAGAATCTCCAACTCGGCTTCTCACTTCCATGCGCGTCATATTGTAAGACTTATCTTCCTTGTAGGTAGCAACATCTGGACTGATTGGTTGGGTGAAACTAGGCCATCCACAACCAGACTCAAACTTGTCCTTTGATGAAAAGAGGGGTTCGCCAGTTGCCACATCCACATAGATACCGGATTCGAATTTATCCCAGTAGCGGTTTGAAAAAGCTCGTTCTGTTTGATTTTTCTGGGTAACTGCATACTCTTCAGGTGACAAGGTCTTTTTCAATTCCTCGTCACTTGGTTTAGGATATTTGCTGGCATCAATGACGGGGTAGGCAGCCTGATTGACGTTGATATGACAGTAGCCATTTGGATTTTTCTTAAGGTAGTCTTGATGGTAATCCTCTGCCACCACAAAATTCTTCAAGGGCTCCTTTTCAACTGCTAGAGGTTGGTCGTATTTCTTAGCCACCTCATCAAAGACTTGATTAATCACCTCTAAATCCTTGTCATCTGTGTAATAAACACCGGTACGATACTGGGTTCCCACGTCATTTCCTTGTTTATTTTTGCTGGTTGGATTGATAATGCGGAAGTAATGTAGCAAGATTTCCTTGAGGGAAATTTGCTTGGCATCATAAGTAACATGGACAGTCTCCGCATGACCTGTTTGGTTAATCAATTCGTACTTGGTTGTTTCCCCTCTACCGTTCGCATAGCCTGAAACGGCATCTGTCACTCCAGGCACACGTGAGAAGTATTCCTCCACTCCCCAGAAACATCCTCCAGCTAGATAAATTTCGTGCAAATCTGCATCTTTACTAATTTCTGTTTTTTTCACTGTTTTTCCTCCTTGGCTAACTGCCGCTTTCTCAATTTGCGAGGTATCTGTCTGCCCTGCATTTCGCATCAATAGAAAATAGAAACCGGTTATGGCTAGGAAAAAAATCCCTGCCAAGACAAACAATTTTACTTTATCATTCATGACCTTTCTCTACCCCATTTCTTTCAATTCTTTTAAAATCATATCCTTATCCATAAAACCTGGTTGCGTTTTGACCAGTTTGCCTTCCTTGTCTATAAAGGCTTGAGTTGGGTAAGAACGAACGCCATAACTTTCTAAAAGTTTACCTGATGGATCAATTAGAACTGGGAAATTTTTATAATTCAAGCCCTTGTACCAGTTCTTAAAGTCAGCTTCCGCTTGTTCTCCCTTGTGACCAGGAGACACCACTGTCAAGACCACATAGTCATCACCAGCATCCTTAGCGATTTCATCCGTATCTGGAAGGCTGGCCAGACAGATGGAACACCAAGAAGCCCAGAATTTGAGATAGACTTTCTTGCCCTTGTAATCAGACAAGCGGTAGGTCTTACCATCTACACCCATCAATTCAAAATCAGCAACTGCTTGACCTTTAGTCGCAGTTTGCGCACTGACTTGTTCTGTTTTGGTTTGCTCCTTCATAGTAGACTCGTCTGACATGTTTTTAGCCGAACAGGCTGCCAAGCAACAGATTGAGCCTACTCCAAGGAGACATGTTTGCCATTTTTTCATTTCTTTTTCCTCTCTATTCAAATAATGTAGTCAAAATGGAAGCATTTCCCAAAAGAACCAAGATTCCCATTACGATAATGAGAAAACCACCCACTTTTTTGAGGGCTCCGAGATAAGGATGGAGTTTTCGGAAATGTTTCAAAACATAGCTGGAGGCGAGAGCTAGAACCAAAAATGGTAGTGCCAATCCCAGCGTGTAAACCAACATGAGTCCAGCTCCCTGCCAAGCTCCTGAACCACCTGAAGCCGCCAAAGCCAAAACAGAGCCCAGAACCGGCCCCACACATGGCGTCCAAGCAAAACTAAAGATCAAGCCCAGTAAAAATGCCTGACTATAGCCCTTACCCTTTTGCCCCTGTCTCCTTAATTGTAGCCTTCTTTCCTTGTATAGTCCCTTCAAATGTAAGACTTCCATCTGATGCAAGCCCAAGAGAATGATGACCGCACCCGTCACATACTGAAACCAAGAAGCATACAGCAAATTGCCTAAAAAACCAGCTCCATAGCCCAGTAAGATAAAGATAAAGGATATCCCCGCTATAAAAGCCAAAGTTCGCAATAGACTAACAACTGATATTGAATATTTTCCACTAGAAGCCTGAGAACCATCTTTGTCATCCAGTAAGACCCCTGCATAGACCGGTAACAAGGGTAAGATACAAGGAGAAAAGAAGGAAAGAATTCCAGCAAGAAACACACTGATAAAAAAGATTATATTATCCATTGCCTTCCTCCATTCTTTGATTTGATAGTACTATTATAGCCCCAAAACTCCAGAAAAAACAGGGACAATGATAGGGAAAAATAGGAATTTAATCAGGTTATACTTCAAATAAATCAAAAAAGCATGAGTAAAAGAGTAAGCTATCTTAGGTTTTAGAGCGAACATCTAGTAAATAAAAAAAACAGATTCTTCCCTTTATCACGGAAAAAATCTGTCATTGACTTACTGATTTACAAAAACTCCAACCACGGTTTATGAACCTTATCTTTGCTGGTTTCTCTATATTTTCTTAATTCCAAGAATGCCATCTTGACCAGATGGTTTTCCAGACTGTTAGTGCTAGTCTTACAACAAGGCTTCAAACTCAGCAACGGTCATGCCCAATTGCTCACTCGCAACCTCTGCTGTTAAAAGATGCTGGCGAACAAGATTTACTAACCCTTTTTTTAGTCCTTGTTCAATCCCTTCTGCTCTAGCTGTTTCCAAGGCATAGTCCTGCGCTAACAAGGCTTGTTCTTCACGCCTGCGTTGTTCACTAAACATTTTCCTGTCCTCCTCGGACCAGCTTTTATAGTCCAGCAGTTGGTCTGCCTGGCTGATGGCTCGCTCGGGTTGTTTAGTAAAGGGCTTGTTTCCAAAAAACTCCAACCACGGCTTGCGAATACTATCCTTGCTGGTTTCTCTGTATTTTTTTAATTCCAAGAATGCCATCTTGACTAGATGGTTTTCTTGACCATTAGTGCTAGTCTTACAACAAGGCCTCAAACTCGGAGACAGTCATGCCTAATTGCTCACTCGCAACCTCTGCTGTTAAAAGATGCTGGCGAACAAGATTTACTAACCCTTTTTTTAGTCCCTGTTCAATACCTTCTGCCCTAGCAGTTTCCAAGGCATAGTCCTGCGCTAACAAGGCTTGTTCTTCACGTCTGCGTTGTTCACTAAACATCTTCCTGTCCTCCTCGGACCAGCTTTTATAGTCCAGCAGTTGGTCTGCTTGGCTGATGGCTCGTTCAGGTTGTTGGGTAAAGGGTTTATTACCGAAAAACTCCAACCACGGTTTGCGAATGCTATCTTTGCTGGTTTCTCTGTATTTTTTTAGTTCCAAGAACGCCATCTTAACCAGATGGTTTTCTTGTCCATTGTTTGTGATGGTTAAGACCTCACCCGTCGTGTCCTCCCGCATACTAAAGCTGTGGAAGGCCAAGTCATCTGAGAAATAATTACTATCCACAATAGCTATTGCGTAAACAGGTGCAATATGTTTGTAACTCTGGTGTGTATCGCCTTCACGTTGGCGAATTTTTTCAAGATTCTGATTGACCTGACTGCACAAATAAGCCCACAGGCGATTGATGAAAAAATTCTGATGATGAACTTGAATTTCAATAATAACCTGTGTGCCATTATCCAACTCCGCCAAAACGTCTATACTTGTATAGAAATCTTGGGCTGAATAAGGCAGGGAAGGTAGTACATGAATATTACTTCCCTCCAAAATCGTTACATTCTTGGCTGGTAAATCCAACATATCGCGAATAAATTGACAAGTGATTTCTGGATTGCTGAAGATTTTCTTAGCTACCAAGTCATTGGTCGGGCTAATGCCCGGATGTCTTAAAGTCATCCATTTCCTCCTCTTATTATACCACAGTTTTATACTCAATGAAAATCAAAGAGCAAACTAGGAAACTAGCCGCAGGCTGTACTTGAGTACGGCAAGGCGACGTTGACGTGGTTTGAATTTGATTTTCGAAGAGTATTAAATCTAGTTTTACTAGATTCACTGGCTCTATCTATTTATTCGGAAAAGAGAGGATAAATGAAAAAAAAAGAACAGCGGATAAGTAATAAATGTTAAGATTATCTGTCTTCACAGCTTATCTGATAATAAATAAGATCCACAAGATAGCCTTTTCTCTCTACACCATTGGTAATAGTCTTGAGATAGGACATTCCAGCCTTTTCCATGACACGACCTGAAGCTGGATTGAGACTGGCATAACGTGCCTTGACTTCTTGAAAGCCTACTTGAGTAAAACAAAAGTCCAAGACAGCTTTCAAGGCCTCTGTCATCATACCATTCCCCCAGTAAGCCTTGCCTAGCACATAACCAATTTCACAAGAAGAATCGTTCTCATCTATTGCAACGATACTGATATCTCCTATCACTTGCTCTGGGTTTTCTTTGAGACAAATGGCCCATTTGTAATAGTTGGGACTGGTATAGGAAGCAACCCAATTGCGAATCGAGTTTCGAGTGATTTCGACATCAGGATGGGGATCCCAGGTAACATAGGTCAGATTCTCAGCGGATGAAGCCCAATTTTGAAACATAGCTTCTGCATCACTCTCCACAAATCTTCTTAAAATCAAACGTTCTGTTTGTAATATTTGTGTACCGATAGATTTCACGATACTACCTCACTTTCTGATAGATGATTCTCTGTCCAATCTCCATTGAAACTTGTTTTGCTTTCTAATCTCAAGGTTATAAGCTAAAAAGGTCCACCGGACCTTCTCTCACTTTTTTATTTCAAGGTGAGAGGCTGAAAACCTCTACTGGAGGTTATTCTTGCTCTCGAGTTTCAAGGCTCAAGCTAAAAAGGTCCCCCGGACCTTCTTCGCTTTCTCATTTCTAGGCTCAGGGTAAAAACCTCCACTGGAGGTTTTTACTCCCAAAAGTCATCAAATACTGTGATTGGTAAGTGGCGTTTGTGTTGGCCTTTGTGCCACCAGTTTTCAATGGTCGCTTGAGCTTCTGGGCTGATTGTTTTGCCTTCTAAGTAGTCGTCAATCTCTTCATAAGTGACTCCAAGTGCGACTTCATCAGCTAGTCCTGGTTTGTCTTCTTCTAGGTCTGCTGTTGGGATTTTTTCATAAAGGGCTGGGTCTGCACCTAGTTCCTTCAATAGTTGTTTTCCTTGGCGTTTATTGAGGCGGAAAAGTGGTAAAATATCTGCACCACCGTCACCAAACTTGGTAAAGAAACCTGTGATATTTTCCGCAGCATGGTCTGTTCCAATGACCGCTCCACTATGAGCACCAGCCAGGGCATATTGGGCAATCATACGGCAACGAGCCTTAATATTTCCCTTGTTGAAGTCTGAAACAGGGCTTCCTGTCGCTTCGACTGCAGCTGTCATAGCGTCAGCTGATTCCTTAATATTAACCACCAAGCTGACATCTGGCTGGATAAAGGCTAGAGCTTTTTGAGCATCTGCTTCATCAGCTTGCACTCCGTATGGCAGACGGACAGCGATAAATTTGTAGTTGTCATCTCCTGTCTCTGCTCGCAGTTCTTCCATAGCTAATTGGGCCAAGCGACCTGCCAAGGTTGAATCCTGACCTCCAGAAATCCCTAATACAAAGGTTTTTAGGAAGGGATGCTTTTTCAGATATCTCTTTAAAAAATCAATCGAACGACGGATTTCTTCCTGGGCATCAATCACTGGTTTCACGCCTAGTTCTTGGATAATCGTTTCTTGCAAACTCATTCTTCTTCTCCTTCACCAAGGGCTTCCTTGCGCATTTTGTCAATCAAGTCCATCTTGTCTTGCCATACATCACGCGCCAAATCCACTGGATAATGCTGCGGATTGAGAACACGCTTGTACTCATCCCACAACTTGTCAAATTCCTTACGGGCATAATCCTGAATCTCAGTCAAGCTAGGCAAGTTGTAAATCAATTTCCCGTCCTTGAAAATATCCATCAAGAGAGGAACAGCATCAAAATTACGAACGGTCTTCTTGATGTATGTATAAGTCGGATGGAACATCTTGATTTCAGTCATGTCGCTCACATCCACACCGTCATAAGTGATATAGTCACCCTCTGACTTGCCTTTTTCACGACTGGTAATACGCCACACCTGCTTCTTACCTGGCGTCGATACTTTTTCCGCATTATTAGACAGTTTGATGGTATTACGCATATTACCATTTTCATCTTCGATGGCCACAATCTTATAAACTGCCCCAAGAGCTGGTTGGTCATAGGCTGTAATCAGCTTGGTTCCCACACCCCAGACATCAATCTTAGCCTTTTGCATCTTGAGGTTGAGGATAGTATTTTCATCTAGATCATTAGATGCATAAATCTTAGCCTCTGTAAATCCAGCCTCGTCCAGTTGCTGACGGACTTTCTTAGAAATGTAGGCAATATCCCCAGAGTCAATCCGCACACCCATAAAGTTAATCTGGTCGCCCAGCTCACGCGCCACCTGAATGGCAGCTGGCACACCGATGCGAAGGGTGTCATAGGTATCCACAAGAAAGACGCAATTTTTGTGGGTCGCAGCGTAAGCCTTAAAGGCCTCATAGTCGTTACCATAAACCTGTACCAAGGCATGGGCGTGAGTCCCCAAGACAGGAATGTCAAAAAGTTTACCAGCACGCACGTTGCTGGTTCCATTGGCACCACCAATCACCGCTGCGCGTGTTCCCCAGATAGCCGCATCCATTTCTTGAGCCCGACGTGTCCCAAACTCCATCAAGGGTTCATCTTCAATGACTGAACGAATACGTGCTGCCTTAGTAGCCACCAAGGTCTGGTAGTTAACGATGTTCAAAAGAGCTGTTTCGACCAACTGACATTGGGCTAGAGGGCCTTCCACCTGCACAATCGGTTCATTAGCAAAAACCAAATCCCCTTCTTGGGCAGAACGAACGGTCAACTCCAACTTGAAATTGCGAAGATAGTCCAAGAATTCCCCATGATAGCCAAGCGACTCCAAATAGGCAATATCACTATCTGAAAAACGCAAGTCTTCAAGATAGTTCACAATTCTTTCCAAACCAGCAAAAACCGCATAGCCATTCTTAAAAGGCTGTTGGCGGAAATAAACCTCAAAGACCGCCTTCTTATTGTGAATCCCTTGGTCAAAGTAAACCTGCATCATATTAATCTGGTACAAGTCCGTGTGCAATGTCAAACTATCATCTGGATACATACTTTTCCTACTTCCTTAACTAGAAACACATGAAATTTTTCAAAAACTTTCATGTATTCCAATAAATTAGTACTATTATATCACATTTAGCTGGATTGAGAAAAGAGTAACAAGCTATTCTCCACTCTCCAGTTCATCCATGTCTTGCTCAAATTTTTTCTGGGCCCATTCACCATAACTTTTAAGACCAAGATTGCCAATAAAGACCCAGGGAAGGTAAATGACATATGTAATGACCCAAGCAGACAAGTATTTAACGTTCAAAGGATTGTGCTGATAAATTTCTATATTGAATTGATAATTCTGCAACATCAAGAGAGTTGTAATCGCCAAGGTTAAGAAAAAACAACCCAAAATCGTAAAATGAAATCGGCTATAATAGGTCACTCCCAGATAACGAGCACGATTGAAAAAGAAGAAAATCCCTACTATCAGAGTATAGACTAGAAAATTCGGATTAAAAAGAGAGGGAGCTAATACAGCCACCAAATAGCTTAGAAGCACAAGCCCAATGAAGAGGGAAAAGGATTCCGCCCCAGCTTTATTGATTAATTGTTCTTCTCTTTCGTCAAGTAATTGATAATGAATGAATTTAGTTACCATCTTCTTCCTCCCAAAATAGTTGGTCTAGTGTTTTCCCTAAACATCTGCAAATGGACTGGCAGAGCGAGAGACTGGGATTGTATTTTCCCGCCTCTATCAAACCAATAGTCTGGCGCGTCACCCCAACAGCCTCTGCCAGTTGACCTTGTGTTAAATCACGCTCAACCCGAGCTAATTTTAATTTTAAATTTTTAGCCACCTGCATCCTCCTTATAGTTTTAAAAAGTTGCGCCTCTTTTTAACCTTATTATATCATATATCTAACTTAATGCAATATATAAATGTCATTTTGTAATATTTTATTAACAAAAAACTCTCTACCACAAAAGATAGAGAGTTTTGAGTCTAAATATATGATTTCAAAATATCGGCGACATCACTTTTTTCTTAACCTGATAGATCTTGATGCCCACCTTCTCAGCTGCGATTATATTGTCCTCCATATCGCCTAGAAAGACACAATTTGTAGGATTTAACTGGTATTTGTCTAGAATCTCCTTAAACGGTCAATCTTATGCCTATCAATCCACCTTCATAGTAATGTGAAAAATCCCTCTTTGCTTTATGCTTTCATATTCTCCTTACAGATTCTTTTGGTAATAATATCTTTGGCCAATGTGGGGATAATCTTGTAACCTAAAGACTTCCTTGTAGCCATGCCTTTTATAAAAATCTGGAGCTTGAAACTGGTAAGTATTGACAAAGGCAAAACGACAGTTTCGATTCTTAGCTTCACTTTCAGCCTGTTGCAATAGTTTTGAACCGATTCCTTGCCCTCGTAACTCCTCTTTCACAAACAAATACTCAATTTCAAGCCAATTTCCAAAAGTCTCAGCTACCAAGCCTGCCAGAAGATTGCCCTTTTCATCTTCAACATAAAGATTCAATGGCTCACTTTCAGCCTCTTCTCTTTTTGAACGGTTATAAGCACGAATCAAATTTGCAATTTCTTGCGCCTTCTGGGATTCCTCATTTTCCAATCTAAAGTGCATCCAAACCTCCTCGAAAACTGATACAGCTTGATTATAGTCTTATTTCAATAGACTGTCAAATTAGCAAAAACCCACCAACCTAAGCTGATGAGTTTCAAATCTATTTTCTAAATTTCCACTGGCTGTAAATCCCGAAACCGATAATCCAGATAGCTGAACCAATTGCTCCTACAAATGTAGACTCTTGTAAAAAGAGGGTTACAAAGACAAAGGCAAAGAAGAGCATAGTTAAAGGATTTAGGAAACGATAATGAGGCATGAGGTAGCCATCTGCCATAAAGTCTGGCGACTTGCGGTATTTAAGGTGAGCCACCATAATCAAGATATAAATGGCGATATAAACACCTGATGATGAAGCCGTAATCAAGGCAAAGGCATCCGAAACTCCTGGCAAGATATTGATAAAGGCTGCTAGGGCAATCAAAACCGCTGAAGCAATGATGGCATTTTGTGGTACGTTGTGGCGAGAAAGGGTATCTGCCTTGATTGCTTTTAGGAATGGATTTGGCGAATCATGAGCAATCTGGTACAAATGGCGCCCTGTTGAATAAAGGGTTGAGTTAAGGGCAGATGCTGCTGAGGTCAAAACGACGAAGTTAATCAAGGCTGCTGCCCACTTGACACCTGCTAACTCAAATACCGTAACAAAAGGTGAATCAGCAGAGGCAAGCTCACGCCAAGGAATGATAGCCATAATGGCTAAGAGGGCACCACCATAGAAAAAGGCGATACGCAAAGGAATTTCCTTAACGGCTTTTGGCAAAACCTGACGTGGATTTTTGGTTTCAGAAGTTGTGACCCCGATAAACTCAATCATGAGGTAGGCAAAGAACACCATCTGGAAGGCCATGACAAAGTTCACTCCACCATTTGGGAAGAGGGAGAAATTGTCAGCAATATTAGCCAAACTTGCTACTCCATGAGGTGTCTTAAAGCCTGTCAAGACCATAAAGACTCCTGTGGCAATCATGGCTAAAATGGCCACAATCTTGACCATAGCAAACCAAAACTCAACTTCCCCAAAGAGCTTCACCGCAATCAGGTTGACCAAGGCTAGAATGGTCAAAAATCCAATCTCAATCATCCAACTTGGCCAGCTAGGGAACCAGAACTGAACATAGTGGGAGATGGCTGTGATTTCCGCCATACCGATAAAGACAACGGATAACCAGTATGACCAAACCGAGAAATAACCCCAGCCCTTACCCAAATGGCGCGTGATAAAGTTGATAAAGGTATGTTGCTCAGGGTCTTGGTAGAGCATTTCCCCAACCGCACGCATCATGAGGAACATGAAAGCCCCAGTAATCATATAAATCAGTACAATAGAAGGACCAGTTAGGCTGATAGAGCGACCCGCTCCCAAAAAGAGTCCTGTTCCGATTGTTCCTGCAATGGCCATAACCTGTACGTGACGATTGGTCAGACCACGCTCCATCTTATTTTTTTTCTTCTTTGAACTCATATCTTCTCCAATTCAATTTAAAATGGAAAAAGGAGTGAGTGAAGCGCACTGCCTCCCCACTCCTTTTTTCTGTTTTTAGGCTGTTTTTTCAACCTTCAAGATTTTTACATCATAGCTACCAACAGGTGTTTCAATAGTTGCTGTGTCACCTGTTTTCTTACCAATCAAGGCTTGTCCGATTGGGCTTTCATTTGAGACTTTACCTGCGAAGGCATCCGCACCGGCTGAACCTACGATAATATAAACTTCTTCTTCGTCCTCACCAATTTCTTGGATAGTAACTGTTTTACCAATCGCTACTTCGTCTTGGGCAACTGAGTCGCTATTAACGATTTCAGCGTAACGGATTTTTGTTTCCAAGCTAGAGATTTGCCCTTCGACAAAGGCTTGCTCATCCTTAGCTGCTTCGTATTCACTATTTTCAGAAAGGTCACCGTATGAACGAGCAATCTTAATACGTTCTACCACTTCTGGTCGGCGGACCAATTTTAATTCTTCTAATTCTTTTTCAAGTTTTTCCTTTTCCGCAAGGGTCATAGGATATGTTTTTTCTGCCATTTTTCTCAACTTTCTTCTGATGATATTTTCTAAAGAAAATTATGTGAAGTATCACATAATTTTAGTTTGTTTGGTTTAATTTGCTGTTAACATGTTCGGCAACATTACGATCATGTTCTTCTTTATTGCTAGCATAGTAGACCTTACCATCTGTCACGTCTGCAACAAAGTAAAGGTTTTCACTCTTAGTCTGATTGATACTTGACTCGATAGCATCCAAGCTTGGACTATCTACTGGACCAGGCATGAGGCCTAGATTTGTATAAACATTGTATGGTGAATTAATCGATGTATCGATTCCAGCATCGTCGGCAAGACTAATCTTCTGACCAAGTTTGCCTTGGGCATACAAGATGGCAATATTGCTTTGAAGTGGCATACCAAGATTCAAGCGATTGTAGAATACACCTGCAATCAACTTACGGTCTTCCGTCTTAGCTCCTTCTTTTTCGACAAGAGAAGCAATGGTCAACAATTCATTGACCGTCAAATTCTTAGACTTAATCGTACTGTAATGAGGCGCTAAAGTCTTGTCCATAGCTGCCAACATCTCATCAATCAAGCTTTCAATAGTTGTGCTTTCCTTGATAGAGTATGTAGCTGGGAAGAGGAATCCTTCCAAACGGTAACGAACGCCACTTTCCTTTGTAGGCAAGCTTTCAAGTAGACTAGGATATTTGGCAACTTCTTGGCTGATAAAGTTTTCATCTTGAACTTTTGCCAGAAAGGCATCCGCTGTCAAAGGCTCTTTGAAGTCACCTTGCAATTGACCTACAGCTTGTGCCATTTGATCAATCGTATAACCTTCTGGAATTGTCAAAGTCGCAAGGACAGGTTCTTGAGCTTCAGCTGTTCCACCTTTTTGTAGTTCGTGGATGATATCTTCTGTACTCATGCTCTTTTGCAAATTATAGTAACCTGATTTCAAATCAGTATAATTTTTGTACTTAGCATACAAACCAAAAACTAGACCGTGTTTAATCAAGCCGGCACCTTCAAGTGTCTTACCGATTTCTTGAACATTAGCCCCTTCTGGGATTTGCACCGTTACATATTGCTTAGAATCAGCGTCAACAGGCTGTAAAGATGACTGAACATACTGATAACCGAAGTAACCACCTGCCGAAATCAAGGCAAGGAAAATCAGTAGAGAAATGAAGAAGGCCTTAAATCCTGATTTTTTCTTCTTGGGTGACTTAACCGTCTCACGACGGCTACGACGTGGAGTTGCAGGCATTTCTTCTACAACTTTCTTTTCCACTACTGGTTTTGAAGTAGGAACTTCTCTTTTCACCTCTCTCTGAGCTTCTGTCTTATAAGAAACAGCTACCCTCGTTGGGATTTCATTAAATTCCTTTTCTACTTTTCTAGGACTAACAGGTCCTGGAGTTGGTCTTGATACTCCCTCCGCTGATGGAGTAGAAGGTCCTTCTTGACTCGGATGACTAGGAGCAAGTGGAGCTTGTCTTACAGCCTCTTCTGCGGGAGAAGAAGGCACATCTTGACTTGGATGACTTGGAACACCAGGAGTTTCTCTTTGAATCTCATCTGCTGGAGAAGCTGGTACATCTTGACTTGGGTGAGTAGGCACGGTAGGAGCTTTTCTCATAATCTCCTCTACAGCTGATAGAGAATCTTCCATTAGCTCTTCTATCGACTGGTCATTTTTAGAAGAAAATTGGGGTTTTATTGAAGCTAAATCAACTTCTTCCTGATCTTCTTCATATTTTTTAACTCGTTCTAAATCTCGTAAAATCTGCTCTTTAAAGCTTAATTTTTCTTCTTCTCTTGACTTTTCACTCAAAAGTTTTTCCTCCTCGTTGACAATCCATAATATTATATCTTAAAAGTCTAGGAAAAGCAACCTATGATACCTTGTCTTGCCTATTTTTTAGCTTCCCAGACCATATCATACCAAGTTTCCCCTGCGAAGGTTGACTGGGACAAGCCTTCGTTGACAAATCCATGCTTTTCATAGTAGGCGATGAGATAGTCATGACAGGTTAGATTAATTCCTTCTCTCTCATCTTCAAGAGCCAGTGCTTTCAAGGCTGTTAGCAATTTCTGACCCAGTCCGAAACCTTGTGCTTCCTTTGCAATCGACAAACAGGTCACAGAGATATAGCCACCCAACTCATGACTATGGTCTTTTATTTCTTCTGTAAAGGACTGGTCTTGCAGATGACGGTGGGGGCCAACTGGCCCTTCGATATAACCCATGATTCTACCTTCTTTTTCTGCAATCAGAAAAGAGGTCTGTATTTCTCGCAAATGTGCCTCAAAGACAGATCGAGGAATGGCTTCTTCGACCGAAAAATTTTCAAGTTCAAGTTCAACAATCCGATCCAAATCTTCTAATTTTGCTTGTCTGATCTTCATTGTACCTCCAGATAAAAGGGATTAAACCAAATCATACTATAACCCTGACTAGTTGCATAAAGGGAAGTTTCTTCATCAATAAAACCGTTCATTTCAAAATAGGAAAGCAGCTCATCAGGACTCTCCAAACGAATCCCTTTGTAATCCAGCTCAACTGCCACCTCTTTCAAGGCTGCAAGAAGAAGTGTTCCCAAGCCCTGTCTCTGATGGTCAGACTCAATGGCTAAAGAATGTATTTTTAGACATTGCGGATTGTGTTGCTGTGGACCGCCTAGAACATAACCTAAAATTTGATTTTCATCCCTAGCTAGAAGAAAGGTATCCGCAGACTTACGGATACTTTCTTCTAGAATATGGGAAGGTTGCTGCTGTTCAGCTGGAAAAGACGAAGTTTGAAGTGCCTCTATCTCAGCCAAATCAGACTTACTTGCCTGAATGATCTTAATTGGAATTTCCATGAGAGCACCCTATTGAACATTGCTTGTCAAGTTAGACAAGAGACGCTCAAATGAGTATTCATAGGTTTGGATGTCTCCTGCTCCCATAAAGACATAGACAGCATTGTCATGGTCTAGGAGTGGGGAAACATTTTCAACAGTGATCACTTGGTGTTTTTTGTTGATTTTTTTGGCTAGATCTTCTACCTTAACGTCACCATGATCTACTTCACGAGCTGACCCATAAATTTGCGCTAGGTAAACAGCATCCGCTTGGTTCAAAGCGTGAGCAAATTCGTCCAACAAGGCAATGGTTCTTGTAAAGGTATGCGGTTGGAAGACTGCTACAATTTCCTTGCTTGGGTATTTCTGACGAGCCGCATCCAAGGTCGCAATAATTTCTGTTGGATGGTGGGCAAAGTCATCGATAATAACTGTATCATTGACAATTTTCTCAGTGAAACGACGCTTAACACCGGCAAATGTTTTCAGGTGTTCACGCACCAAGTTCAAATCAAAGCCTGCTGTGTAAAGCAATCCGATGACAGCTGTCGCATTCATGATATTGTGACGACCAAAGGTTGGAATGTGGAATTGCCCCAAGTCTTGTCCACGGAAGTGAACTGTGAAGGTTGAACCAGTTGTAGAACGAAGAAGTTCGCTAGCTACAAAGTCATTACCTTCTGCTTCAAAGCCATAATAATAGATTGGTGCATCAGACGTAATCTTACGCAATTCTGCATCTTCACCATAGACAAAAAGACCCTTGGTAATTTGTTTGGCATAGTCGTTAAAGGCATTGAAAACATCCTCTAGACTTGTGAAGTAGTCTGGATGGTCAAAGTCAATGTTGGTGATGATAGAGTATTCTGGGTGGTAAGGCATAAAGTGGCGTTCATATTCGTCAGATTCAAAGACAAAATATTTGGCATTGGCCGAACCACGACCTGTCCCATCCCCAATCAAGAAGCTAGTGTCTGTGATGTGAGACAAGACGTGAGACAACATACCTGTCGTTGAAGTTTTTCCGTGCGCTCCTGCTACCCCCATGCTGACAAAGTCACGCATAAAGCTACCTAGGAACTCATGGTAACGTTTGTAGCTGATACCATTTTGGTCTGCATAGGCAATCTCGACGTTGTTATCAGGGCGGAAGGCGTTTCCAGCGATAATTTCCATATCACCGTCTAGATTCTTTTCATCAAAAGGAAGAATGCTAATACCTGCCTGCTCTAGACCGCGTTGAGTAAAGTAGTATTTTTCAACATCTGATCCCTGTACCTTATGCCCCATTTGGTGCAACATCAAGGCCAAGGCACTCATACCTGATCCCTTAATTCCGATAAAATGATATGTCTTTGGCATGATTTCTCCCCTATTCTGTAATTCTTGTCAGATTCAACTCTTGGGCAACCTGACGTTCTTGTTCTGTTTGTTTACTTTTTTTATTGTAGATTTGGCTCTTTTTCAGAAAATCATAGTTGTTCTTCTTTGGAGCAGGTGCTGACACTTCTTCATTCTTGGTAGGGATAGAATTGACTTCTTCCGCCAAGATATAATGAGACTGGGTCAATTTTTGGCTATATTTCACCAATTCATCAGGATTTTCCTTTTGGAAAGGCGCTGTCGGTTGATTGCCCTTTCTAAGGAGGCCAGATTGAGAATGACGTCTCGCACGGCTGAAATCCTGAGTTAGATAGTTAGCAGAGCGTTTCCTTTTCAAGTCTGCACGCGCTTCTTCACGCGCCACCTCCGCATAGCTCTTTCCTTCTTTTTTAACCCCTAAAGGAGCCTTTTTAGGTTTCTCTACTTGCTTTTCAATCGGTTTGACTGGTTTTTCTTCAGTAATAGGAGCCCATTCTAAATAATTTTTATCTCGATATTCACCCTTGATATTACTGATCAGATCAGACTCATCGTACAAGTTCATGACTGGCATTTCAGTCAACATGACCTCGTCATCTGACACCAATGGAAATCGTTCTTGTTTCATTTTCTATTTCCTTTCAACACTTCATTATAGCGTATTGTCTTGATTTTTCAAGTGCCGGCTTCAGAAATTCCCAAAATTTCTCTAATTTCTGCTAGGGTCAGACTACCACGTGACTCTGTTCCGTCCAATACTTGTGACACCAGATGTTTCTTTTGTTCTTGGAGTTCCTGAATTTTTTCTTCAATGGTTCCCCTAGTAACCAAGCGATAGACCTCAACCGTTTCTTCCTGTCCCATCCGATGGGCACGGCCAATGGCTTGCGCCTCCACCGCAGGATTCCACCAAAGGTCAACCAAGATCACTGTATCAGCACCTGTCAGATTCAGACCGACCCCACCAGCCTTGAGGGAAATCAAAAAAGCATCTCTTTCCCCTTGGTTAAAGGCCTTGGTCATGTCTTGTCTTTCCTTGGCTGGGGTTGAACCCGTAATTTTAAAAGATGTCAAGCCCAATTCTGGCAGTTCTTGTTCAATTTTCTCCAACATTCCCTTGAACTGCGAGAAAATCAAGACTCGGTGTCCGCCGTCTGCTACCTGTACCAGCAGGTCTCGGAGACTATCCAGTTTACCACTGGCACCCTGATAATCCTCCATAAAGAGGGCAGGCGTGTCGCAGATTTGGCGCAAGCGCATCAGACCAGATAAAATTTCCACACGACTTCGCTGAAATTCCTGATCTGACACTTGCGCCAGACGGTCTCGCATCTGTTGCAACTGGGCAAGGTAAATAGCCTTTTGCTGGTCTTCCAATTCATTCTTATAAACTACTTCAATCAAGTCTGGCAATTCAGTCAGAACTTCTTCTTTCTTGCGCCGCATAACGAAGGGCTTAATAAACTGAGCCACACGCTCGGCTGGCAATTTCATAAATTCTTTCTTGCTTGGCAAAAGTCCTGGCATGACGATTTGGAAAATAGACCACAACTCACCCAGATGATTTTCAATAGGAGTCCCTGACAAGGCAAAGACCGACGGCACCACAAACTGTCTCAAGGTCTGGGCAATCTTGGTCTGGGCATTTTTCATAACCTGAGCTTCATCTAAGAAAAGGAAGTCAAAGGCCATCCCCTGATAAAGCTCACTGTCCTGACGGAAGGTAGCATAGCTGGTCACATAGATTTGATGGCTCTCAGCAAGAATCTCTTCACGACTAGCTTTCAAACCATGAACAACAGCCACATCCAACTGTGGAGCAAATTTCTGAAATTCATCTGCCCAGTTGTAAATCAAACCCGACGGAGCTAAAATCAAGACCCGACTTTCTTTTGACACTTGGCTGGTCAGAAAAGCAATGGTCTGAAGGGTTTTCCCCAATCCCATATCATCAGCCAAAATCCCACCAAAACCATAATGATGGAGCATTTGCAACCAGCCGATTCCCTTTTCCTGATAATCTCGCAAATCAGCCTGAACTTGAGTTGCTTGTCGAGGGAAGTCCTCTGGATGCGTCAAATCGTGGGCCAAATTCTGGAATTCTTGTGAGAAAGAAACACGGTCTCGCCCTTCAAAAAGATGAGCTAAACTGTAGGCCAAGGATTTTCGAGCCTGCAAGGAGCCATCTTTTAGTTCAAATTGCCCCAGTTCCTGTAAATTTTGGCGAATCTTCTTGGTTTCTTCATCAAAAAAGTAGACTTGATTGGACGAATCAATGTAAAAATCCTGATTGTCAACCAAGGCCTGCATGGCTTGGTCAATTTCCTCTTGAGCAATATCTTGAAAATCAAACTGGATTTCTAAAAGACCTCCCTTGGAGGCAATCTGCACTTGAGGGCTAGCTAGGTTATAGAGTTCTTCTAGCTTGTCTGATAGGTCAACATTCCCCAGTTTTTCAAAGACTGGAATGATATCATGGAAGAAATGATAGACAGACTCTGCTTTTAAGGCCTGACGCCAAGATTGAAAATCTGCTTCAAAACCCGCTGCCAAACAGACTTGGAAAATTCTTTCTTCTAAGTCAGCATCACTCGAAAAGGGCAATTCTTCTAGCTCTTGTCGGCTAGATACCTGTCTATCCCCGTAATCAAACTGGATTTCTAAACGAATCCGATTATCCTCTTCCCTGTCAAAGTAAAACGATGGAGAAAAGGATTTGATTTGTAGACGTTCTGGAGCTGAAACAGTACCCATCTGGCTAAAAAGAGTTAGACAGGAAGCCAACTTATCACGGTCACTGCTATCAAATTGCAGGTGTTTTTTCCCATGTTGATCCACAGGCAGCGCTTTGATTTCCTTGAGAAGACGCATCTGCTGGTCTGTTAGAAAATAAACCTGTCCTTTATGGAAAAGCACAGCTCCCTGATAAAAGACATTGACCCTAGGACTCTCACTGATTTCCATTTCAAAATAATCCGAGTATTCTGTTACTGTAAAGGCAAAGAGATTGGCATCAGCATGCATATCCTGAAAAAGTAGAACCTGATAGCTATCCACTTGATGGTCAAATTGAAAATGGGGCAAGGTCATCAATAAATTCACACCCTGCTCAAAAAATGTCAGAGGGAAAAAGAGATGCCGACCTTGGTTTTGGAAAAAGAGGTCTGGAGCCTGTCCTTCCTCCACTAGTCCCCGCAAGAAAGTCAAAAGTTCTTGGCTGGCCTCATCAAAGGATGCCCAAGAAAGAGACTCCTCATAAATCTTGCCAATCATATAAGGTTTTCTCTTCTCAACAACTCTTAAAAAGAGTGGAATATCCCGAATGACATAGTATTTTTGGCTATTGATTTGCCCGATTCTCAATGTCCACAAGATATGATTGGTTCCTGTTTCCACCTGCCCCACAGCCGATAATTCATAAGCTCGATCTGATTTTGGAGACAAGATTCGATCCAAAAACTTGCCTCCCAAGGTCACCTTGGTTTCAACGGCCTCTTTTTCTTCATGACCTTCTTCCAGCCCCTGCAAGATTTCCTGACCATGCTCATCATTTTTTAAAAAATGCTCTAGCGCCGCCAAATGCACACAGTAGGCTCTCTTTTGGAAAAAATCGCAGGCACAAAAAACCAAATCATCCTCTAAACTATAGCGCAGTTCTTCTTCTGCAACGCGAGCATAGAGCCGATTGTTCTTTTCTTTGATAATGTCAACCTTACCAGTTTCATAAAGGGCAACGCCTTCGATACGGACTTTCCCCGGAATCAATTTAGCCATATTTTCACCTTTACCTTATCTTTTTATTATACCATATTTTCACCTATGAAAATAGCCTTCTAGGAAGACTTTTCCCCTAGAAGGCTGGATTTTTAACGTTTGGCAAAAGTCGTCACAATCCGCTGACAAACTTCTTGCAGCAGAGATTTAGGCATAGCTACATTGAGGCGTGCATGGAGACTTCCTTCCTCCCCAAAATCCAAACCACGATTGAGGATAACCTTGGCTTCATTTCTCAAAAGCTCTTGCAATGTTTCATCAGTCAAATCATAGGCTGAAAAATCAAGCCAAATCAAGTAGGTTCCTTGTGGTTTCATGACCTTGATTTTAGTCTCTTTTCCAAATAGATCCACCACATAATTGATATGGTCTTCAAAGACTTGCTTGAGTTCCTCTAGCCAATCCTTCCCATAGCGATAAGCAGCTTCTGTCGCCAAATAACCCAGACCTGAAATTTCATGCTGATTATTAGCCAACTGGCGTTTCTGGTAAGCCACTCTCAACTTAGGATTTTCAATAACTGCATAGGAATTTTTTGTCCCCGCAATGTTAAAGGTTTTAGTGGCACTAGTCAAGACGATAGCAAATTCTTTAAAATCAGGATTGATAGTATTGAAGGAATGATGCTTGTGACCAAAGAGAGCCAAATCTTGGTGAATCTCATCAGAAACTAAGAAAACACCGTGTTTTTGACAGAGTTGGCCAATCTTCTCCAACACTTCTTTTTCCCAAACACGTCCACCAGGATTGTGTGGGTTGCAGAGGATATAGAGTTTGACATTCTCTTCTACCAGATCCTTTTCAAGTTTGTCAAAGTCAAT
This sequence comes from bacterium, assembly GCA_905221065.1. GTDB lineage: Bacteria > Bacillota > Bacilli > Lactobacillales > Streptococcaceae > Streptococcus. The sequence continues at coordinate 185,061 of CAJNBS010000002.1, read as the reverse complement.
CTCAAATATACCATCCTTTTCCACCAAAGAATTGGTAATCAGTCTGCGGTTATTTAACTTGACACTGCGAGCAAAAGGCGGATAGACAGGTGTGTTAATCAGAACTGCTTCGCCTTCTTTTGTAAAGGCTTGAATAGCTGTTGAAATAGCTGGTACTACACCCTCAATAAAGACAAGGGCCTCTTTGTCAAAGTGGTAACCGTGTTGTGTAGCTTCCCACTTTTGAACTTCCTTAATTAAATCATCACTAGCATAGGTATAGCCATAAACCAGCTGATCCGCGTAAGTTTGCACTGCTTGGCGGATTTCAGGTAAGACCACAAAGTCCATATCCGCTATCCAAGCTGGTAGGACTTCGCTATCCGTTTCTGCTTCTTTCCATTTATAGGTATGATGCCCTAAACGATTGGGCAGGCTTGTAAAATCATATTTTCCCATCTTTATCTTATCCTTCCAAGGCTTGGCGCAAATCTGCAATCAAATCTCTGGCATCCTCAATCCCAATAGACAAACGCAAGAGGTCATCAGTCAAACCATAAGAATGGCGCACTTCTGCTGGAATATCAGCGTGGGTTTGCGTCGTTGGATAAGTGATAAGACTTTCCACCCCACCCAAACTTTCCGCAAAGGAGAAGACCTTGAGGCTGTTCAAAATATGAGGAATGCGTGTTTCATCTGCTACTTTAAAGGAAATCATCCCTCCACGACCAGTATAGAGAACTTCCTTAACTGCTGGAGAATCCTTCAAAAATGCAACCACTTCTTGGGCATTGGCTGTTGAGCGCTCCATACGAAGAGACAAGGTCTTGAGACCACGAAGCAACTGGTAGCTGTCAAATGGAGACAAGACTGCCCCTGTTGTATTGAGATTGTAAAAAAGCTTATCGTATAGTTCTAAACTATTGGTCACAACCACTCCAGCCAAGACATCATTGTGGCCTGCTAGATACTTGGTTGCTGAATGAAGAACCATATCTGCTCCATCTTCAATCGGACGTTGGTAGATAGGGCTGTAGAAGGTATTGTCCACCACCACTTTGGCACCCTTAGCATGAGCCAATTTTGCTAGTTTTTCAATATCAAATTCCAACATCAACGGATTGGTTGGCGTTTCGATATAGAGAACATCCACGTCCTTTTCTAACTCGGCAATCAACTCTTCTTCTGTATTGGCATAAGTAAAATGGAAACGACCTTCCTGCTCCACTTGGTTGAACCAGCGGAAAGAACCACCGTAAAGGTCACGGACAGCCAAAACCTTACTTCCTACTGGGAAAACGCTAAAGGCCAATACAATTGCTGACATCCCTGAGCTAGTAGCTAGGGCATAGTCTGCTGACTCAATGGCCGCCAAGACTTCTTCAGCCTTGCTGCGAGTCGGGTTTTTAGTACGCGTATAGTCAAATCCAGTAGATTTACCAAACTCTGGATGCTGATAGGTCGTTGAAAAATGAAGCGGTGTCACCAAAGCTCCTGTCGCTTCGTCAGACTTGATACCCGCCTGGGCCAAAATTGTGTTGATGTGTAATTCCTTGCTCATACAATACCTCCAAATCTATAGTAACTATTGTACCACTTATTTTCATCAACTCATTTTCTTCTTTTCAAGAGCTAGTTATAGTTTCAAACTATACACTTAGCTAGTAAAGCTAAAAAAGAATCCAGAAAACATTCCAGATTCTTTTGTGAAAATCCTTGCTAGGGTTTACTTGGACCGAAAGAAATCCTGTTGGGCTAAATAGTCATAATGCTCTTTGTTAAATTGATACTGACCCACATGCTGACTAACCTGACCGACATCCACGGAAAAAATATAGGCTTCATTTTGATAGTTCCAATTCAGCCTAACTGCATTCAAGACTGGCTTATAAGTAAAATCTTTAACTTGATTCCAAGGCATCTCAAGGACTTGATTAAAACGATTCTCAGTTACATCACTGATGTCCATCAAATAGATCCCCTTAGGTGTGAATGCCAGAATCTTAGGCTTCACACTCGACTGAACATAGTAACTTCCTCCTATAATGAAAAAATCAATAAAGGATTTCAACCATGTCTTTTTCTTGAAGGCCATCAGAAAATTCTTTTGCCCTTCAATGTGACAAGTTGACAGAAATGATGCAATCTGTTTTTCTGTCGCAAACTCCATAATAGCGCCCATAATGTTACCTCCATAACGATTAGTAAATAGGCAGATAAGAACTCTTCACATAAAAGAAGAACTTATCATTTGTTGCATTTTATCTTACTTTTCCAGTAGATGGCATCCCTCCTATAACATTACCCTAACATGTGCATACTTCCATTAAAGCTGGGTAGATTTTCTAAAATAGCGTCTCACGTTTTTGTTATATTTATTATAACATAATTCCAATAAACAAATAAAAAAATGTGATATTTTTCCTTCCAAAATTCGACATCATTCTATTAAAAAACGAAAAACGACAGCTTCTTTCGAAACCATCGTTTTTCTTGAAAAATCCTTATTTTACATGTTTTGCCAATTCTTCTTGGGCTTTTTTATTGGATTCTTCTTTTTCTTTCAACCATTTTTCTTTGGCTTTTTCATACTCATCTTTTGTGACTGTCTTATCTTGTAATTTGAGGTATTTATATGATTCAACCCCTTTATTACCAGCCAATGAATATGGTGATGAGAAAGGAACTAGTTTTCTCAATGTTGGTGTTCCACCAAGTGAAACATTTGGAATTGCTAGAGAGCTATCCACCAACCAAGCTTGGGCATCTGCATATTTTTCATAACGTTTAGCTGGATCTTGCTCCTTATTAGCTTCTTCCAACATTTGAGTGTAGACATCCAGCCCAACAGCCTTGACCTTGTCATTGGCTTCACCTGGCTCTATACCTAGACTTTGCATCAAACCACCAGAATTAACATTAAAGACATCAAGATAGGTTGAAGGGTCTTGATAGTCTGCACTCCAACCACCGTTGTAAAGATCATAATCTTTCTGAGCAGCAGTTTGAGCCAGATAGCTTGAATTATCAAAGTCTTCAGTAGAGAGTTGATGAACATCAATCACAACATTATCTGAACCCAAGACAGATTCAATTGATTGCTTCATGGAATTGATTCCTTGAATCTCTGCTTTATTCGTCAAATCTACAGTTTTATCTAAATGGATAGGGAATTGAACTCCTTTGGCTTGGAGTTCTTTCTTAGCTTCTGCAAATTTAGCCTTGGCTTTTTCAGGATTATAGTATGGATCTTGGGCATCCGCAAAGTTGATTCCTTGCCATTCTTTACCATAATTGACCATCTTAGAGGCTACTACTTCACCAAAGTCTTTCCCGTTGATACTTACGAAGTTTGGAGGAACGACGAGGTTACGCAAAATCTTAGTTGCCCCCTCTTCTCCTTGAGATTGAGCCCCGTAAGCTGTACGGTCATAGGCAAAATTAATGGCTTGACGGAAGTTTTTATTAAGAACTGCTTCTTGAGTCGATTTCTTCTCAGCATCACTTGTTTTGGAAGTGAATTTATAAGATTTTCTATCTAAGTTGAAGTTTAAGAAGTAAGAAGTAGCATCTTGCATGCTATAGATGATATTGTCCTTATTCTTCTCTTTGATTCCTTCGAAGCTCGAACTGTTTGGATAGAGACGAGCATAACTGTAAGCCCCCTCCACAAAGTTACGAGCCAGTGCATCTTGGTCACTACCATCATAATAGGCCAATTTGACATCATCTACAAAGACATTTTTTGCATCCCAGTAGTTAGGATTTTTCTTGTATTCGATAACTGATTTTGAAACAAAAGATTTCATCAAGAAAGGTCCATTGTACAAAATGCTAGATGGGTCTACCTTCCCGAAATCATCCCCTTTTGATTTCAAGAAATCCGCATTGACTGGGAAGAGAATGGTTGAGGTTGTTTTTGAGTTCCAGTAAGGTTCTGGTCGTGTCAAGGTATATTGAACAGTTTGGTCATCAAGAGCCTTGACTCCGACAGTTGAAAAGTCGCTTGTTTTACCAGTGATATAGTCATCTAAACCAGCAACGGATTCTTGCACTAAGTACAAGGCTTCTGATTTTTTATCAGCCGCATATTTCAAACCAGTAACAAAATCTTGGGCAGTTACAGGAGCATATTCATCTCCTTCTGAAGTATACCACTTAATGTCCTTACGAAGTTTGTAGGTATAGGTCAAACCGTCTTGAGAAACACTCCAATCCTCTGCCAAAGATGGGACATAGTTCCCATACTGGTCATTTTCCATGAGCCCATCTACCAGATTGGTCACAATATCATTGGTTGTTGCACGGTTTTCTGCTAGATAGTTCAAACTTGATGGATCGCTTGAGTAAACATAGTTATATGTTTTTGACGCTGTGCTAGAATTTCCACAGGCACTTAACAAAATACCTGCACTTAACACGACACCTGCAAGCGTTGCATACTTGGCCTTAGACTTTTTCATTTCCAGAACCTCCTGATTTAAATATTTGTTTTATTATACAGATTAACTACTTTTTAGTCAAGTGTTTTTTGACATAAAATTCAATTACTTTCGTTATTTATTCTCTGTTTTACATTTTATATCCAATTCAAACAATAAAAAATGAATAAGAGAGTGCTTTAGTTTTTAAAAAACTCAACTTATTCATTTTATTTATAAATTATTTTTTAAGAAATTTTTAATTTTGCTCGCAGGCGATCTGCTTGGGCTTTTCCAATCACCTTATCCAATAAACGAGTTCGGAGACTCATGGCTCCATATACTCCTCCACCTATAGCACCGACAAGAGCTACATAAAGGAAGCTCCACAAACGTCCACTTGGTTGGAAGACAAATCCTAAAATCCACTGGATGGCACCTACACCGATGAACATAACAAGGGTCAACAAACTGATTAAAATGGTTCGCTTCAAAATCACCTTGCGCTTGACACCCGTTACCTTACAAATATCCCGATACATCAAGACGTTAGGAATGATAAGACCGATGGTTGTGGAAATCAAAGGACCATAACTGTGAAAGAGGGCGATGGTAGGTATTTGTAAGACTAGCTTGGCAATAGAACCATAGATAAAATAGAGAACAGCCTTTCGGTTGCGGAACATAGCCTGAAGCATTGGAGACAAGACCATGTATAAGCCTAAAATAGTAGACTGCAAAACTGCAAAGACAAACAAGCCCATAGCCAAACTATCTGGCTTGCCATAAAAGACTGTATAAAGAGGTTCTCCTACCATGACGACTCCAACTGTTGCTGGTAGCAGGAATACGAAAAGCATGGTAATGCTATCCTGAACCAGACGAGAAGCTGCCTTCAAGTCCCCCTTGACATAGTTTTCAGTCAAAAGCGGCAAACCGACACCCCCAATTGAAACCCCTACAGAAATCAAAATCATCGTGATTTTATTAGGATTGGCTGAGAAATAAGAAAACATGACAACCAAGTCCTCGTTGCTGTAGTTGGTAAACCAGCTCATACTATTGATAAAGGTCATCTGGTCCAAAATCTGGAAAAGCTGGATGGCAGACCCTGTCAGGATAAAAGGAATGGCTTCCTTAATGGTATCGACCAAGAGACGCTTGCTGTTAATCTTATCCCCTGTTTCAAAGACTCTTTTGAGTAAACCTTCTTGGGCAAGGAAATAAATCAAAACTGCAAAACTGGCCACCATGCCGACAAAGGCAGCAAAGGTCGATTGGGTAACCGCTGCTAGGTAATCTCCTGAACCGAGCTTCATAATGATAAAGGTTGCTAAGAGCATCCAGATAACACGAATGACCTGCTCAGCGATTTGGCTCATGGCATAAGGTTTGAGATTATTCATCCCTTGGAAAAATCCTCGGATAACACTCATAGATGGGAAAATCAAGACTCCCCAAGCCAAGCTTTGCATGATTGGGATCAAGTCTTTGCCCACGCCAGACAAGTCTGCTAGCCAAGGAGCAAAGACATACAAGATTAGGGCAAAAACGAGGCCTAGTCCTGTCATAAAGCCTAGAAAGCTCCGAATCAGGGCAAAGCTATGCTCCTCTTCTCGCATGGTATTATACTTGGCAACTTGCTTGGCCACCGCGACTGGAATCCCTGCTGTTGAAACCAGCAAGAACCAGGCATAGATATTGTAGCCCATGGTAAAGAGACCATTGGCCGTAGCCGCATAAGACCCCATCCAGATGTACCAAGGGATAATATAGATGGCCCCAAGCAGGCGACTGATAAAGTTACTAGCCGTTAACCAAGCAGTCCCCCGTAACATCTGGGCCTGCTGGTGATTGTTTTCGTGCGACATAGATTCCTCATTCAATTTTGATAACTAGGAAAAACTCCTTATCTTCCATTATAAACTTTTCCTTGTTACTTGTAAATTTGCGACTTTCGGTTTACAATAGAAAGTATGATAAAAATTGAAACCGTATTAGATATATTAAAGAAAGATGGTCTCTTCCGCGAGATTATCGACCAAGGACACTACCACTACAACTACAGCGATGTCGTGTTTGATACCATCTGCTATGACAGCCGCAAGGCCAAAGAGAAGAGCCTCTTTTTCGTCAAGGGCGCTGCCTTTAAGAAGGAATTTCTGCTTTCAGCCATCTCTCAAGGACTCGGTTGGTATGTGGCTGAAAAGGACTATGAGGTTGGTATTCCTGCCATTATCGTCAGTGATATCAAGAAAGCCATGAGTTTGATTGCTATGGAATTTTATGACAATCCTCAGAAAAAACTCAAACTCCTTGCCTTTACTGGTACTAAGGGTAAGACAACAGCAGCCTATTTCGCCTATAACATTTTGTCTCAAGGGCATCGACCTGCAATGTTGTCGACCATGAATACAACTCTAGATGGCAAGACTTTCTTTAAGTCTGCATTGACAACTCCTGAGAGTATTGACCTCTTTGATATGATGAATCAAGCTGTCCAAAATGACCGCACCCACCTCATCATGGAGGTATCCAGTCAAGCCTATCTGGTCAAACGTGTCTATGGTCTAACCTTTGATGTAGGAGTTTTCCTCAATATCAGCCCCGACCATATCGGCCCGATTGAACACCCTAGCTTTGAAGACTACTTCTACCACAAGCGTCTCTTGATGGAAAATAGCCGAGCAGTCATCATTAACAGTGACATGGACCACTTCTCCGTCTTGAAAGAACAGGTGGAGCATCAAGACCATGATTTCTATGGTAGCCAGTCAAGTAACCAAATCGAGAATTCCAAAGCCTTTAGCTTTTCAACAAGCGGGAAACTGGCTGGTGATTATGATATCCAACTGATTGGCCATTTCAACCAAGAAAATGCAGTCGCTGCAGGACTTGCCTGTCTCCGTCTGGGAGCAAGTCTTGAGGACATCAAAAAAGGCATCGCAGCAACCCGTGTTCCTGGTCGTATGGAAGTCCTGACTCAGAAAAATGGTGCCAAGGTTTTCATTGACTATGCCCACAATGGGGACAGTCTGAAAAAACTCATCAATGTCGTAGAAACTCATCAAACTGGAAAAATTGCACTGGTTCTGGGTTCGACAGGAAACAAGGGAGAAAGCCGTCGTAAGGACTTTGGCCTCCTCCTTAATCAACATCCTGAGATTCAAGTCTTTCTGACTGCTGATGACCCCAACTATGAAGATCCAATGGCCATTGCGGATGAAATTAGTAGCTATATCAATCATCCTGTTGAAAAGATTGCGGATCGCCAAGAAGCCATCAAGGCAGCTATGGCTATCACAAGCCAAGAATTAGATGCAGTTATTATCGCTGGTAAGGGAGCCGATTGCTACCAAATCGTCCAAGGCAAGAAAGAAGCCTATCCAGGAGATGCAGCCGTCGCAGAAAATTATTTATAAGATAGTAAAAAATCAAGGGAAATGAAACCCTTGATTTTTTCTATCCTTATTTAAAAGCGTTTTTCAAACCTTCAACGGCACCTTCTACAGCACCTTTAGCATCTTCAACTACTTCTTTTGCCTTAGCAACTGTCTTTTCTACAGCGCCTTCTGCTTCAGTTTTGCTATCCCCAGTAACTTTACCAAATCCTTCTTTGATAGCGCCTGTTGCTTGTTCCAATTTGTTTTCAAGTGACATATGATTGTCTCCTTTGGTTTTATTCCGATATGTGTTACCGGTTACATATAGTTTATACTGAATAATAAGGAAAGTCAAACAATGTGCTCAGAAATAAGGAATCAAGCCAAGTAGAAAGTTAATCTTTCCTTATCAAAATCAACAGCCAACTCATACTTCCCATCTTCATTTTGGACAATATAGCCCAGGACGACCAAACTGTCCACAAAAATATCACGGCGTTTCTGCATGAGCTGGTCTTTTTTGAGGAACTTCAACAAAAAAGTCGTCATATATTTAAGAGCATACTCAGGATTAACATCTCCTAAAATAGCATAGAGTTCCTGCTGTTTTTCTGTCAAAGGATACTGCTGTTTGACCTTATAAAAATAATTAGACAGGGTCATTTTTGTACGCGCAAAATCCGTCTTTTCAACTAAAATAGCTGCATTTGTCTGATTTCTCAATTCCGTCTCAAAACGCTGCTCTAACAATGCTTGATAGGCTGGACTATCTTCTCTGACAAAAATCTCTTGGTCCAGTTCGAGACTAGCAAGTGATTCCATCAAAGGAAGATTGAGATAATAACGCTTATTTTCTCGTAGAATCAAGCCAGCCTTTATATATTCTTCCATGAGTTTATCAACTGCTACATCTGGAAATTGAGCCTTGATTTCCCGTAGAATCACATCATCATGCCGGTCCAGATAGCGAATCAATTCTCCAAAAAACGGCTGTCTCGATAAACGAGAGGGATTAAAAATCTGAATCATGAAGATTCCTTTCTTTACATTGTAACAGAGGAGATGCTGCCAACTGACTAGGATTGGTCCCAGCTTGGTTTAGAGGAACAGACAGACCTAGTTTTCTATAATACTCCCTCCAAAAATCACTAATCTCCTGAGTCCCATTCCCAAATTTCATAGGAATAGTTTCAAAAATCGCTAAGACTTCTGCCATATACTGAGAACAGTAAAAACCAGCTCCATCTGGATAGAAAGAAGCATTGTAGGGAGCTCCAAGATGTTTGCGAGCTCTTTCCTTCACCGACTGGATATCTATTTCTGGGTAGACATAGAGGTCGTACAAGTGATTGGACTCAAAGAAGTCTGCTGGTTCCTGACAGATAACACCCGCTTTTCTACTAGCATGGTAAATCATCCCATCCAAATAAATGGCAACATGGCTATAGTTGCCTGTGGAAGTCTGGATAGCCTGTCCCATATCTGAAAGGTCCTTCACAAAAATCAAATCGCCATTTGCTAACATGCTTCACTCCTAGAAAAAAAAGGAGCCGAAACTCCTTTCGATATAAGTCAAACTAGACTTTCCTATTTTGAACTGACACCCAAAATCTTAAGCATTAAAGCTTTCAGTCAATTGAGGTACCACTTGTTTCTTACGTGAAACGGCACCTGCAAGGAAGGCGTGGTTGTTTTCAAGTTTGAAGTTGAAAGCTGCTTCGACCTTGTCCATGTTAGCACCGAGTGCTAGGATTTCTGAGTTTGAGTTGACAATATCTGTAATCATCAAGACAAAGTCAGAATAACCATTTGCTGTATTGGCAGCTTGCATTGCAGCTTCGATTTCTGCTTGACGTTCCAAAACTTCAGCGATATCAACTGTGTTTACTTGGGCAACACGGACATTATTTCCGTTCAATTCAAAAGTCTTAGCATCGATGTCAATCAATTCTTCAGCAGATTTGCTAGCCAAGTTTGTACCAGCTTTCAACATAGCCAAACCATATTCTTCCAAGTTGACACCAGCTAATTCAGCCAATTCTGGAGCAATGACTTTATCTGTTGGGTGTGTTGTTGGTGATTTCAAAAGAAGAGTATCTGAAATCAAACCTGAAAGCATCAAACCAGCAATCTCTTTAGGAACTTCTACACCATGTTCTTTGAACATACGGTAAACGATTGAAGACGCTGACCCAACTGGCTCCAAACGCATGTAAAGTGGGCTTGCAGTTTCAAAGTTAGCCACACGATGGTGGTCTACAACACCATAAACTTCTACTTCAGCGATATCTGATACAGATTGTTGGAATTCATTGTGGTCAGTCAAGATAACTTGCTCTGCGCCTTCTGCTTTAGCAGAAGTGATAACACGCGGTGCTTCCACACCAAAATAGTTCAAGACAAAGGCTGTTTCTTCATTTGGAGTTCCAAGGGCAACAGCCTCCGTATCCAAACCGTAAGCTTCTTTTGCAAGGTAAGCAAAGGCTACAGATGACCCGATGGCATCTGAGTCTGGATTTTGGTGACCAAATACTAGAATCTTAGACATGATAATACCTCATTTTGTTTATTCTCTTTATTGTAGCATTTTTTTCGCTTTTTGACAAAAGTAAGAGGAGTCAAAGGACTCCCCACTACTCTTCAAAATAACTAAGTAAATTTCTATCTTGATTTTCAGATAAAAATATTTCCTTTTGCGGTCTCTTCTTACGCTTGAGCAGGGCTTCTGCTGACATGGCTTCTTCCTTACTGGCAAAACCTTGAGCATAGATGAGTTTGACTGGCAAGCGGGCTCTTGTATATTTTGCCCCCTTCCCACTATTGTGGACAGCAAGGCGTCTTCTCACATCAGTCGTATATCCTGTATAATAGGAACCATCACGACACTCCAGCACATACATATAAGCCTTATGATCCATAATAAATCTCTTCAAGTTCGGGCGTATAGGAACCATCATCATTGTGGACAATCAAAGGTGGCAAGACCTTAAAGCCACTTGTCGAGCCATCCTTGATAGCCTCAATCAAAAGCATATTGGCTTCCTTTTCCTTTTTGGGATAGACAAATTGCAAACGCTTAGGGGCTAGATTATGCCGTTGCAACATGTCCAAAATATCCAAGAGGCGGTCAGGGCGGTGAACCATGGCCAAACGCCCATTGGACTTGAGAATACTTTGGGCACTACGGCAGATTTCCTCCAGATTGGTCGTGATTTCATGTCGCGCCAAGAGATAATGTTCACTCTCATTCAGGTTTGAATGCGGATCCACCTTGAAATAAGGTGGATTACACAAAATCATATCCACCTTACTTCCCTGAATGTAAGCAGGCATATTTTTCAAATCATCGCAGATAACCTGCATTTGCTCTTCCAAACCATTCAAATGGACAGAGCGTTCAGCCATATCCGCCAAACGCTCCTGAATCTCAACAGCCAATATCTGTGCCTGAGTACGGGTGCTGGCAAAAAGCCCCACTGCTCCATTCCCAGCGCAGAAATCCACAATCAACCCCTTCTTAGGAAAACGTGGAAATCGTGACAAGAGAACACTATCCACCGAATAGCTAAAAACCTCTCTATTTTGAATAATTTTGATATCTGTCGAAAAGAGCTGGTTAATGCGCTCTCCTGATTTTAATAATTGTTCTTCTTCCATGGTCCTATTATAGCAAATTTATATTAACATTACAAAGAATATAGATTTCTAACTAATTCTTCTGCTTCTTCAAATGTTGAAGGGCTTCCTTGGTCCAAATTGGCATCATTCTTTTGAGAGGCGCAAAGCCGTAGTTAAAGCGGTCGCTTGAAAAGCGTCTCCGTCTCGGAAACTGGTGCTTTTCTTCCTCCAAAGTGCGGATAGAAAGACTGGCTTTTCCTGTAAATTCATCTAAATCCACTACCTGAACCTGAACCTCTTCATCGACTTTCAAGGCTTCATGAATATTTTCAATAAATCCTGTTCGAATCTCTGAAATGTGAATCAGCCCCGTATCACCCGTCTCTAGTTCAACAAAGGCACCATAGGGCTGAATCCCTGTAATACGGCCCTTTAGTTTATCACCAATTTTCATCTTAGTCCTCGATTTCAATAGTTTCAATCACGACATCTTCAACTGGCTTGTCCATAGCCCCTGTCTCAACAGCAGCAATTTCATCCAAGACAGCGTAAGATGCTTCATCAGCTAGCTGACCAAAAACCGTGTGACGGCGGTCTAGGTGAGGTGTCCCACCTTGATTAGCATAGATTTCCGCAATCGGTTCTGGCCAACCACCACGAGCAATTTCTTTCTTAGAATAAGGCAAATGTTGATTTTGCACGATAAAGAATTGGCTGCCATTGGTATTTGGACCAGCATTGGCCATGGAAAGGGCACCACGGATATTGTAAAGTTCTTCTGAAAACTCATCCTCAAAAGATTCACCATAGATTGACTCGCCACCCATACCAGTTCCAGTTGGGTCTCCTCCTTGAATCATAAAGTCCTTGATAATACGGTGGAAAATGACACCATCATAGTAGCCATCTTTTGATAGAGCTACAAAGTTAGCTACTGTTTTAGGAGCATGTTCAGGGAAGAGCTTGATACGCAAGTCTCCGTGATTGGTCTTAATAGTAGCAAGAGGACCTTCTACTGTTTCAATGTCTACTTGTGGGAAATGCAATTCTTTTTCTACCATACCAAATCCTTCTAAGGCATCAAAAACGCCATCTTCTTCTAGTGTTTTCGTTATATAATCTGCTTTTTCTTTGATTTTTTCATGAGAAATTCCCATTGCAACGCTGATTCCAGCGTAATCAAAGAGTTCCAAGTCGTTGAGCCCATCTCCAAAGACCATAACGTTCTCTGGTTTCAAGCCTAAGTGTTCCACAACCTTTTCCACACCTGTCGCTTTGGAGCCTGAAATCGGCACAATATCAGACGAATGCTCATGCCAACGAACCATACGAAGTTTATCTGAGAGACTATCGGGTAATCTCAAATCATCCCCCTTATCTTCAAAAGTCCACATCTGATAGATGTCTTCTTTTTCATGGAAATCTGGATCCACATCCAAGTCGGGATAAATTGGATTGATAGCCTCACTAATCATATCGGTGCGAGTCGACAACTTAGCATCATGACTCCCAACCAAGCCATACTCGATTTCCTCTTGCTTGGCCCAAGAAATATACTCCTCAACATCTGACTTCTCAATCTGATGCTGATAAATGACCTGACCTTTTTTATCTTCGATATAAGCCCCATTCAAGGTCACAAAAAAGTCAGGTTTGAGTTCACGAATCTCTGGTACAACACCAAAAATCCCCCGTCCAGAAGCAATACCTGTCAAAATTCCTTTCTCACGTAATTGCTTAAAAACAGTTGGAATTGAAGACGGAATAAAACCAGTCTTAGAATTTCGCAAGGTATCATCAATATCAAAAAAGACAATCTTAATCTTTTTTGCCTTATATCTTAATTTCGCATCCATCTCACTACCTCTTTCAATCTAACTCTTTCCATTATACCATAAAGTAGGCAAATCCCACATCCCCAATAAAATCCTTGTCTCTTATCCGAATTCCTTTACAAGATACAGAACCAAATCATCATTATTTTGGCAAGTTGCATTCATTTCCAAGGATTGATTTCGATACCAGACACCTGTCCCATCTGGAATGTAACCCCGTCTGATATACAATCTCTGGGCAGGGCCATAGCCTAAGTGCAAACCTACACCAAGAGTGACCTTACTCGAAACAAACTTGACTCGTTTTTCTGCTTCTTCTAGCAGTTGATTCCCAATCCCTTGATTTCGAAAAGGCTCAAACACATTAAAATCTGATAATTCTGGATAGACTTCTGCAAAAGGACCATGTTTAGCAGAGGGCAAAATGGTAACGTAGCCCGCTACAGCACCATCAATCTCTGCAACTAAGACTTCTCTCTCCCCGTTTTCCTGTTCCAAAAAATATCTAGCCAAAATTTCCTCTCTACCAGGCCAACCCTGATTGATAAAACCATGAGATAAGGATTCAATATCAGACTTAATCATATTTCTAATCGTACAATTCATCTTTGACTTACCCACCTTTACTCTTTCTATTACCATTATAGCACGCCAAGGTCAGAAAAAAACTATCTCGTGAAAAAGAGGTCCATCCGGACCTGAAAAAAAGACCCACCCGGACCTCAACTCACTCTTTCATTTCAAGGCTCGTGAAAAAAGACCCAACCGGGTCTGAAAAAGAGGTCCACCCGGACCTCAACTCGCTCTTTCATTTCAAAGCTCGTGAAAAAGAGGTCCACCCGGACCTCTTTTTTAATCTTCGTTTACGAAAGGCATCAAAGCCATTACGCGAGCGCGTTTGATAGCTGTTGTTACTTTACGTTGGTTTTTAGCTGAAGTTCCTGTTACACGACGTGGAAGGATTTTCCCACGTTCTGAAACGAAACGGCTAAGAAGCTCAGTATCTTTGTAATCAACATATTCAATTTTGTTTGCTGCGATGTAATCAACTTTTTTACGGCGTTTGAATCCGCCACGACGTTGTTGAGCCATGTTTTTTCTCCTTTATAATTTTAGTTGTCCATTAGAATGGTAAATCATCATCTGAAATATCCAATGGATTTGTTGCTCCAAATGGATTTTCATCACGTGAAAAGTCTGGTACTGAATTTGTAGGTGCTGAATAGTTTGAACTTGGTGCAGAGTAAGCTCCACCTGTGTGACCCTCACGCACACTACGGCTTTCCAACAGTTGGAAATTCTCAGCCACGACCTCTGTCACGTAGACACGTTGTCCTTGCTGGTTATCGTAACTACGAGTCTGGATACGGCCTGTCACCCCGATAAGCGAGCCTTTTTTAGCCCAGTTAGCAAGATTTTCAGCCTGTTGGCGCCACATAACGACATTGATAAAATCAGCCTCACGTTCGCCATTTTGACTCTTAAATGTACGGTTTACTGCAAGAGTAAAAGTCGCAACTGCTACATTTGATGGGGTATAACGCAACTCAGCGTCACGTGTCATACGCCCTACAAGTACAACATTGTTAATCATAGTTTACCTTCTTACGCGTCAGTTTTGACGATCATGTGACGAAGAATGTCAGCGTTGATTTTTGAAAGACGGTCAAACTCTTTAAGAGCTACGTCGTCGTTTGCTTCAACGTTAACGATGTGGTAAAGTCCTTCACGGAAATCTTTGATTTCGTATGCAAGACGACGTTTTTCCCAAGATTTTGATTCAACAACAGTTGCACCGTTGTCAGTCAAAATAGAGTCAAAACGTGCTACCAAAGCGTTTTTAGCTTCTTCTTCAATGTTTGGACGAATGATATAAAGAATTTCGTATTTAGCCATTGATATGTTCCTCCTTTTGGTCTAATGACCCCAAGACTTTGCAAGGGGTAAGTGAGGTTCGCTCACAATAAACTATTATACTAGAAAAAATTTTTTTACGCAAGTAAAAACACCGAAATAAAAAAAGAAGATGACGAATCATCTTCTCAAAAACTATGAGTTTTTAGTCTTCTTTTTTCTTGCGAGCAAGAAGTCCAAATCCACTTAGGGCTCCAAGAAGTCCAAGTGCTGCTAGGCCTGCATGGGCTTCTGTACCTGTGTTAGGCAACTCTTTTTGACCATCAACATATTTAGGTGTTGCTGGTTGAGTAGCTGAATCAGTTGGTACTGAAGTTTCAACTGGTGTTGGAACAGCAGGTTGGTTTGGAGTTGTTGGTTGTTCTTGATGTCTAGGAGTTTCAACTTCAGATGGTGCTGTTCCCACTTTCTTATAGTGATGTAGGGTATTTCCTTTAGCATCCGTTGTTGAATGACTAAATTCATATCCTTCCAACTCTATTGGATTGTGTTTTCCTTCTTTATCTGAAGTAATTCGGTTACCATTTTCATCAAGATATTCCGTTACAATCTGAACAGTTGAATCGCCATTTTGAGAAATGACTCCTCCACCATTTTGTGATTTAGGTGTTACTGTTACTGGTACTTCTAATTCGATAACATCGCCATTTGGTAATTTCACCTTAACTTTAACAGCTTTTTTAACTCCTGATGTTTCTGTTGTTGGAATTTCTCCGACCTCAACAATTTCCCATCCTTCTGGTAGATCTACTTTCTTCTTAACATCTTCTTCAGTAATTGGTGTTCCCACTTCTACTACAATTGGTGTTACTTTCGGTGTTACGATGACTGGTACATCTACTTCAACAATTTCTCCAGTTGGAACTTTAATCTTCACTTTAACGCTTGGTTTCACTCCAGCTGGAATTGTTGTTGGGATTTCTCCTACTTCTACAATTTCCCATCCTGGTTCTTTTGGAAGATCGATATGACCTTTTACATCATCTGGTGAGATTGGAGTTCCTTGCGGTACAACAATTTGTCTTACCGTTGGCGTTACGATGACTGGTACATCAACAGTAATCTTACGTCCATCTGGCAATTCAATTTCTACTGGAACGACAGGTTTTGTTCCTGGTGTTTCTGTTGTTGGAATTTCTCCTACTTTTGTTACTTTCCAGCCTTTTGGTAATTCAAAATGTTTCTGAACATCTTCTGGAGTAACTGGTGTTCCTACTGAAACTACTACAGGTGTTACTTTTGGTGTTACGATGACTGGAATATTCATCGTTACTTGAATTCCATTTGGCAATTCAACTACAACTGGAATACTTGGTCTTTCACCTGGAACATCCGTTGAAGGTTTATCTCCAATAGAAATAACTTTTACTCCTTTTGGAATATGTTTTTCAACATCCTCAGTAGTAATTGGATCCCCTTGCTTTTTAACGATATCGCTAACAGGAGTGACATTTACTGGAATTTCTACCGTAACTACTTTGCCATTTGGTAATTCTACCGTTACTTTAACTGGATCTTTCTTACCTGGTGTTGTTAAGTCCGGAATGTTTTCAACTTTAGTAGTTGCTCCTTCTGGTACTTTGATTTGTTTCAAGATATCTTCTGGAGTCAATTTATTTTTCGTTACTGGTGTTTCAATTGGAGTGATTGGAGTTACATTCACTGGAACTTCTACTGTAATTACTTTTCCATTTGGTAATTCTACCGTTACTTTAACTGGGTCTTTCTTACCTGGCGTTGTTAAGTCCGGAATGTTTTCTACATTCGTTACTCTTCCGCCTTCTGGAACTTTAACATATTTAGAAATATCATCTTTTGTTAAAGGTGTATTCGTCACTGGTGTTTCGATTTCCTTAACAGGCGTTACATTCACCGGAACTTCTACTGTAATTACTTTTCCATTTGGTAATTCTACCGTTACTTTAACTGGGTCTTTCTTACCTGGCGTTGTTAAGTCCGGAATGTTTTCTACATTCGTTACTCTTCCGCCTTCTGGAACTTTAACATATTTAGAAATATCATCTTTTGTTAAAGGTGTATTCGTCACTGGTGTTTCGATTTCCTTAACCGGCGTTACATTCACTGGAACTTCCACTGTAATTACTTTTCCATTTGGTAATTCTACCGTTACTTTAACTGGATCTTTCTTACCTGGTGTTGTTAAGTCTGGAATGTTCTCAACATTTGTGACCTTGCCACCTTCTGGAATCTTGATTCCTTTTGTGTAATCCTCTGGCGTTAATGGTGTTTTCGTTACTGGGGTTTCGATTTCCTTAACTGGAGTTACATTTACTGGAACATCAACAGTAATTGTTTGGCCATTAGGTAACTCTACAGTTACTTTAACTGGATCTTTCTTACCTGGGGTTGTTAAGTCTGGAATGTTCTCAACATTAGTAACCTTACCACCTTCTGGAATAGTGATTCCCTTAGTGTAATCCTCTGGCGTTAACGGTGTCTTAGTGACTGGGGTTTCGATTTCCTTAACTGGAGTTACATTTACTGGAACATCTACTGTGACTACTTTTCCATTTGGTAATTCTACCGTTACTTTGACTGGATCTTTCTTACCTGGGGTTGTTAAGTCTGGAATGTTCTCAACATTTGTTACCTTACCACCTTCTGGAATAGTGATTCCCTTAGTGTAATCCTCTGGCGTTAACGGTGTCTTAGTGACTGGGGTTTCGATTTCCTTAACTGGAGTTACATTTACTGGAACATCTACTGTGACTACTTTTCCATTTGGTAATTCAACCGTGACTTTGACTGGATCTTTCTTACCTGGGGTTGTTAAGTCTGGAATGTTCTCAACATTTGTTACCTTACCACCTTCTGGAATAGTGATTCCCTTAGTGTAATCCTCTGGCGTTAATGGTGTTTTCGTTACTGGGGTTTCAATTTCCTTAACAGGTGTTACTGTTACTGGAACCTCTACTGTCACTACTTTACCATTTGGCAATTCAACCGTGACTTTAACTGGATCTTTCTTACCTGGGGTTGTTAAGTCTGGAATATTTTCAACATTCGTTACCTTACCACCTTCTGGAATAGTAATACCCTTAGTGTAATCTTCTTGTGTTAACGGTGTCTTAGTGACTGGTGTTTCAATTTCCTTAACTGGAGTTACAGTTACTGGAACTTCTACTGTAACGGTTTGACCATTTGGCAATTCAACCGTGACTTTGACTGGGTCTTTCTTACCTGGCGTTGTCAAGTCTGGAATATTTTCAACATTCGTTACCTTACCACCTTCTGGAATGGTAATTCCCTTAGTGTAATCCTCTGGGGTTAATAGAGTATTCGTAACTGGAGTTTCGATTGATGTAGGCACTACTTCTACAACATTGACTGTTACAGGGATTGTAGTTGTGTGAGGAGTGTCATCACCTGGAATCTTGTATGTTACTGGAACATTAACAGTTCCTGTATTTGTACCTTTTTTCTCTGTTAATTTAGCCAATACTTCTTCAGTTACATCACCAACAGTTACTTCTGCATCTTTTGGTAATTTATCTGTAAAATCTTTTGCTTTAATTGCTTCATCTGCTTGAGCTTTTGCTAATTTTTTCAACTCTTCTGGAGTTGTTCCTTTAGCTACTGTTACATCACCTTTAGCAACTGGTAATACTGTTACTGGTACTTTCACTTGTTCTGGATCTTTAATTCCTTCGTAAGTTACAGGTACCGTTACTTCTTTTTCACCTGATTGTTTTGTTAAATCAGTTGGAATTACTGGAGTACCCTTTGTTCCATCAGTTCCTGGTGTAACTGCACCTTTAACTGCATCAGCTGTTACTTCTTCACCTTCGAATACTACAATTTTACTTGGTGTTGAACTTACTACTGTTACTGGTACATTAATTGTGTCTTCTGCTACTACTGTACCTGTAGCGTCTTTATATTGTACCTTAACTGGTACTGCAGTTTTATCACCATTAGAATCAGTTGTTGGAACAGCATATGTTTGATTTGGTACTAATTCTGCTGTAACTCCTGATGGTAATGTTAGTTTACCTAGGGCAGCTTGTGCTTTTTCTTTCACCGCTGTTGTTAAGTTTTCACCAGTTGTATCTTTTAATGTTGTTACTTTTTCTGGTGTAGCTTTTGGTAAGACTGTTACTGGTACTTTTACAATTTCAGTTCCGCTTGGATAGGTTACTGTTGTTGGAACCGTTACATCTTTTGCTCCTACTTTACCTGTTGTTTCTGGTAAATCAGCTTCTGTTGGCGTTCCTACTGTTCCGCCAGCATCTGGTGTCACTGCCTCTTTCACCTTATTCGCATCTGGTTTGGTTCCTTCCACAGTGTAAACTGTTTTCGGTACTGAACCTAATACATTTACGGTAATTTCAGCATCTTTTGTATAAGTTTTGCCATCAACTGTATAAGTTACTGGAACCTTAACAATTCCCTTATCCGTTCCTTTTTCTGCAGTCATTGTTGCTAATACTTCTTCCGTAACATCTCCAACAACTACATCTTTAGAACCTTCTGGTAATTTATCTTTGAAATCAGCTGATGTTACTAATTCCGTTGCTTTGGCTTTCGCAGCTTCTTTTACTTTTTCAACAGTTGAGCCTTTTGGTACGTCTACATCCCCTGTTGCTTTTGGTAAAACTACTACTGGCACTAAAACTCTTTCCGATAAACTATCATTATTATAGGTTACAGGAATTGGAACTTCCTTAGTTCCTGGTTCTGATGTAATATTTTCAGATAATAGTGGTTCACCTTTTTTCCCATCTGTACCTGCTGTTACAGCAGCTTTCACTTCATCATCTGTTAATTCTTCACCTTCGAGTTTTACAATTTTATTGACTGTTGATCCTACTACCGTTACTGGAACTTCGACTTCTCTCGTTTCAACAACATTATCATTAGCATCTTTGTACTCTACTACTACTTTTGCAGGAGTTTGTACACCTGTTGTCGTTGTTGCTGGAAGAGTACCTTCTTTGACTTGTTTAATCGATACTTTTATACCTGTTGGAATCTTATCTGTAGCAATTGCTTTAGCTGCTTCTTTAGCTTTTTCTTTCACTACAGTTTCTAAATCAGTGCTATCTTTAAGTACCGTTACTCCAGTAGGAGTTACTTTTGGTAAAACTACAACATCTACTGTTGTTTCTACTGAAATTGTTTCTGTTCCTTTTGTATAAGTTACGGTTGCAGGAGTTGGTAATGTTTTACCTGCTTGACCTGAAGTTGCAGGAATATTCGTAATGTCATTTTTAGTTGGAGTGAAACCATCTACAGCTGTAGGATTTACTTTGTCTTTTAATTGATCACTTGTTACTGTCTCGTCTTCAACTGTATAAAGTTTACTTGTTGCTTGATTTTTAACAGTAATAACATAAGTCGTTGAAGCAATCGCAGTATTATCACCTTCATTTGTTCCTGTTGCTGTATCAGAATCAGCAGTAACGACATTTCCATTACTGTCTTTTACATCTACTTTAACAGTATAGTTACCTGTTTCTGTTAACTTCACAGCTGCAACTTCTGCGGCACTATGATATTCCGTTACTTTCCCTGAAGGAGATGTTAACGTTACTTTAGTAACAGTTGTTTCCTTCTTAGTTGGATCTATAGTTGCATCATCTTCTCTGTCAGTAATTGTTACTGCAGCAGATGCTTGTTTTACTAAATCAACAGTTGCACCTTTTACAATTGTATAAGAAGTTGAAGTAACATCTGGAGCATCATTTAATACAGACGCTTTATCTGAAGAGCTTGCTGTTTCTACTGCATCAATTGTTCCATTAAACCCTGATGTAGTTGAAATCGTCCATTTATCTCCAGTTTTTGTTGCTGTTACAGTTGAGTTGTCATCAGCAGTCCATTTGTTTAGTCCTTTGTCATATTTAACAGTTACAACCATTCCTTTATTCGTATCAGTTGCTGACTCTGCTGAACTATTTGCTGCATTTTCTTTATTGTAACTTGTTAATGTACGAGATACATCATTAACTGCTGTAACTTTTCCTGTTGCATCTAACGTACGAGTATATTCATAAACATTGAATGTTGTTTCTCCATCTTTGTTTACATCAACATATAAGTCACGTTTTAACCATGTAGTTGTTCCATCACTATTGACAGTTTTCTTTTCAGCAATATCACTAGGTAACTCCCAACGACCTGTTGTCTTATTGAATGTTGCAGTTACATTATCTCCAACTTTCGTTTTTATAGTTACTTCCGCTCGTGTGAAAGTAGCTGTTACATTCTCACTACTTGCTGTTACATTAATCGTATCTGTAGCTGCTTTTGCTGTTGCTGTTGGAAGAACTTTTAAGTTAAATGTTTCTCCAACTGTACCGATTTCATCATTAACGTTTACAGCTGTATTCGTTGTTTCTGATACAACCCATTTCCCATTTTTGGAAACAACTTTTGTATTTGTGCCATCTGGTAATGTAATCGTTGCTTCTGAAGCACCTTTTGAAATTGTAATTGGTACTTCTTTATCGTATGCATGAACATTTTTTACAGAAACTGTAGGTGCAATTTTAAAAGTTGCCTGAGCATAGGCTTCATTTGCATTAGTTACGTTATAGTCTCTTGCATAAATAGATACGCGGTAAATCCCTGCTTCAGTAGGAGTTCCTTTAAATCCATTTGGATTGTTATCCGACATATCATTGGAAGCAATTGTGAAACCTACACCAGGAATTTTAGTGTCATTTCCTGTTAATTCTGTAGGATTCCCTGCTCCTGCTCCTGTAGTTCCTGTAATATTCGTTCCAGAAACTCCAACAATAGCACGACCAACTGTATCTCTAATAGTCGCTGTACGGTTAAGAGGATTTCCATTTTCATCTGTTAAATTATAAGAAATATTTCTACCATTAGGTGCACCTGCATGTGATGCCCCAGCATCTTTGTATTCTACTGGTGCTACAAGATCTTCTCCTACTTTTCCTTCTTTAACTGTATCATCGATTTTTAATTCAGGTGGTGTAGTATCTTTCCATGCTGTACCACCGTATCTATGATTATCTAATAGAACTGTTACACTTTTACCAGTAATAGTATTTTTAAACGTTACACTAGCTTTTAATTGTTGATAGTTAAATGGACTACTATGCGTTACAACCCCTTGTATACTATCCGATTGTTTATCATAGACTAATCCACCAGGCATATTTGATACTATAAAATCAGAAACAGTCCAACCTGCCGCTTTTGCTTTTTCTGTTACTTCAATACGTTTACTTGCATCTTTGACGTAAACTTTATCAATTCCTTGTTCATATCCAAGTTTATAAATACTAGAAAGTAGATATTCATAAGGTCCATTTCCATAGTAAGTTGCTGGAACTAGACCTGAAATTCTTGTTCCATCATATCTTATCTTTCCACGCCATAGTGGAGCTTCTTCTATAATTTTTTGAACTTCTTCAGCTGGTAACTTTAATCCATAGTCAATACGAGCCTTTACATCACTCTCTTTACCATCATAAGTATAGTTAGATGGTCCAGGACTAGGTCTTGTACCATCACGTTGATCAGAAAACACTCTGAACTCTAGCCCTTCAGCATCTGCTATTTTCTCTGGCGTATTAACACCTAAATCACCTTCTCCATCATGGTGACTACCAAATGGCATTGTATAGGTATCCCAACCAGTAAAGTTTTCTCGTGATACTGTACTTGTACTTCCGATAATATCTTTTGCTGTTGGTTGTGCTGGATTTGTTGGTGTGATGACATCATTAGTAACTGTAGTATTTGCCGATGCCTCTCTAAACCCACTCTCACCTTGTCCAGGAATGACTTTTCCATTACGTGAGTCTTGATTTTGTTTTTCTTCCTTCTTTTCTGCTTTTGGCATACTTTCAATAACGAAAGCTTTACCGTTTACTGCTGATGTAGCTTTTGCTACTTCTTCTTTTGTTGCAGCTTCATTTGCAGCAACAGCTTTTGCACTTGCTAATTCTGCTTTTGCAGACTCAATTGCTGAAGCTGTTTTTTCAGTTGATGCTGCTTTTGCTAAAGCTGCTTCTAAACGAGCAATTGCTGCTTCCAATTTGCTTGCATCAGCCTTTGTGACCGTTACTGACGCTACTGGTTGCTCTACATCAGACGCTGGTTGTTCTACAGCTGGGGCTGTTGGTTGCGTTGCTGCAGACGCTGGTGTTTCTGCAACTGGGGCTGCTGGTTGCTCAGCTGCTGGTGTAGTAGTGTCAGTTGAAGCTACAGGCTTGCTTGAATCTGCTTGATTTCCAGCGTTAGGGTTTACTTGTTCGTTTGTTGCTGGAGTTGTTGAAGGTGTAACATCTGCGTGAACAGTTGCTGCCCCACCAAACATCATATAGGCTGCTACAGCTACTGACGCTGCTCCAAAACTATACTTACGGATTGAAAAGCGCTGGACTTTTTGTCCGTGGTACTTGTCCATTCTTGAATACATATCTTCTCCTTTTTTTAAATAAATGTTAACTGCGGAATTAGACCCAAGTAGTTCAAAAACTCCCCCATTCTCAGCCTGATTCAGAAAGTAAGATAGCTACACTTAGGTACTCTATTCCTAACTTACATTATAACATTATTTCAATTAAAATGTCTACGTTTTATATGCAAAACTTGTATTTTCTATATATATATATATATATATTAATCTTATTTTTAAGTAATTCCATTTTAAAAAAAGTAAAAGGCCAATAGGACCTTTTACTTTTCATCTCATTTTTTTACGGTTTGATACGGTGCAACATACGTGGGAACGGAATGGCTTCACGAATGTGTTTTGTTCCTGCTGCAAAAGTTACCATACGTTCGATACCGATACCAAATCCACCGTGTGGAACTGTACCGTATTTACGAAGGTCAAGGTAGAATTCATACTCTGTACGATCCATTCCAAGTTCATCCATCTTAGCTACAAGAGCATCGTAGTCTTCCTCACGCATAGACCCACCGATGATTTCTCCATAGCCTTCTGGAGCAAGCAAGTCTGCACAAAGCACGCGCTCTGGATTTCCAGGAACTGGTTTCATGTAGAAGGCCTTGATAGCTGCTGGATAGTTCATGACAAATGTTGGTACACCAAAGTGGTTTGAAATCCAAGTTTCATGTGGTGAACCAAAGTCATCACCATGCTCAAGATGTTCGTAGTCAGCATCTTCATCATTCTCATGCTCTTGCAAGAGGTCAATGGCTTGATCATAAGTGATGCGTTTGAATGGCTCTGCAATGTAGCGTTTCAAGAGTTCTGTATCACGTTCCAAGGTTTCCAAGGCTTGAGGCGCACGATCAAGAACACCTTGAAGAAGAGCTTTTACATAAGCTTCTTGCAAGTCAAGTGACTCATCGTGTGTCAAGTATGAGTACTCAGCATCCATCATCCAGAACTCAGTCAAGTGACGGCGTGTTTTTGATTTTTCAGCACGGAATACTGGACCAAAGTCAAAGACACGACCAAGAGCCATAGCACCTGCTTCTAGGTAAAGCTGACCTGACTGGCTCAAGTAGGCTGGCGTTCCGAAGTAGTCTGTTTCAAAAAGTTCTGTTGAATCTTCTGCCGCATTTCCTGAAAGGATTGGGCTATCAAACTTCATGAAGCCGTTCTTGTCAAAGAACTCATAAGTTGCATAAATGATAGCGTTACGGATTTGCATCACCGCTACTTGCTTACGAGAGCGAAGCCACAAGTGACGGTTGTCCATCAAGAAGTCTGTTCCGTGTTCTTTTGGCGTGATTGGGTAATCTTGAGATTCACCGATCACTTCGATGTCTGTAATGTCCAATTCATAACCAAACTTAGAACGTTCGTCTTCTTTAACAATCCCTGTCACATAAACAGATGTTTCTTGGCTCAAGCGTTTGATAACATCAAACTTCTCAAGTCCCACTTCTTCACCAAATTTTTCGACAAAGTTTGGTTTAAAGGCCACACCTTGGAAGAAGGCTGTTCCATCGCGCAATTGCAAGAAGGCGATTTTTCCTTTTCCTGATTTGTTGGCAACCCAAGCGCCAATCGTCACTTCCTGACCAACATAGTCTTTTACATTAATAATCGTTACACGTTTTGTCATTATTTTTCCTTTTCTTTTTTATTCTTTATGGCAAACCACTTCTATATTGTTCCCATCTGGGTCAATCATAAAAGAAGCATAGTAAATCGGATGCTCACTGCGATAGCCAGGAGCCCCATTGTCTCGCCCACCTGCCTCTAAGCCAGCTTCATAACAAGCTTGAACCTCTTCCTTATTTTCTGCTAAGAAAGCAAAGTGAATAGGATCTTGTGTCCCCTGAGCCAGCCAAAAATCACCACCAGGATGAGGGCTATTTGGGGCAAGAAAACTGATTAGAGAACTGGTCTTAAAAGCCAATTTATAGCCCAAAGGAGCGAGAAAACTCCTATAAAATCCTTCTGAAATTTGTAAATCTTTTACCTTAATTTCAAAATGATCAATCATTCTCACTACCCATAAATGCTTTCAAGCGACTAACTGCTTCTTTAAGGGTATCTAAGTCCGTCGCATAGCTGAGGCGCACATTTTCTGGCGCTCCAAAGCCTGCTCCTGTTACCAAGGCCACTTCGGCTTCTTCTAGGATAGCAGTTGTAAAGTCTGTCACATCGGTATAGCCTTTCATCTCCATTGCCTTTTTGACATTTGGAAAGAGATAGAAAGCTCCTTGCGGTTTGACAACTTCAAAACCAGGGACTTCACACAAGAGTGGATAAATGGTATTGAGACGTTCTTCAAATGCTTGACGCATGTTTTCTACAGTATATTGCTCTCCTGATAGAGCCTCAACTGCTGCATACTGAGCTACTGCTGACGGATTAGAGGTTGTTTGACCTGCAATCTTAGACATGGCAGCGATAATGTCTGCTTCTCCAACGGCATAGCCAATCCGCCAACCGGTCATGGCATAGGTTTTAGACACACCATTGATGACAACTGTTTGCTTACGAATTGCTTCAGATAGGCTAGAAATGGGTGTGAATTCATGACCATTATAGACCAAGCGCCCATAGATATCATCTGCTAGGATGAGAATATCATTTTCTACAGCCCAGTTTCCGATTGCCAAGAGTTCCTCACGGGTATAAATCATACCTGTCGGATTGGATGGCGAATTTAGCACCAAAACCTTAGTCTTATCTGTGCGAGCTGCTTCCAACTGCTCTACAGTCACCTTAAAGTGATTGTCTTCCTTAGCAGGAACGAAGACTGGGACACCCTCTGCCATCTTGACCTGGTCTCCATAACTCACCCAGTATGGGGTTGGGATAATCACTTCATCACCTGGATTGACCACAGCCATAAAGAAAGTATAAAGAGAATATTTTGCTCCTGCAGCGACTGTCACTTGATTTGGCGCTACAGAATAGCCGTAAAAACGCTCAAAGTAGCTATTGACCGCCGCCTTAAGTTCTGGCAGACCTGAGGTTACTGTATAAAAAGAAGCACGCCCATCTTGAATCGATGCAATGGCGGCATCTTGGATATTTTTGGGAGTAGTGAAATCTGGCTCACCCAAGGTTAGAGACAGGATATCTCTTCCCTCAGCTTTCAATGCTTTGGCACGGGCTCCAGCAGCCAAGGTCACACTTTCTTCCATTTCTAAAACACGGTTGGATAGTTTCATAGGCCCTCCTTATTGACCAATGCTCCTGTTTCAAAATCTACTAGATAAAAATTAGAGCCTGACTTGACTTCCCAGATTGGCTTGTCTTGATAACGGCCAAAGGTAATCTTGTCAATCTCGCCAGCTCCTTTTTCTTTAGAAACTGCTTCTGCTTTTTCTTGTGAAACACCTTGATTTAGCTGATAAACGTAGATCTTATGGTCATCTTTTCCAATCAGGACAGCAAGCGCTTCTTGTTTTTTATTACGACCAAGAACGCTGTAATAGGATTCCAAGCCATTGTATAAGTCAACCTGATCAGCCTGCTCTAATCCTGCATACTGCTGAGCTAATTTTTCTCCTTCACTTTTAGCTGTTTGATAGGGTTTCATACTCAGAAACACCAGATACAGAAAGGAAGCACTGATAACCACAAACAAAATCGTCATCCCTAGACCATACTGCCACAGTAGATTATTTTTTGCTTTGTTTTGTCTTTTTTTCACTCGTCTATTTTACCATCTATTGGGCTTTATTACAAGCGAATGCAAGAATACTCTTCGAAAACCTCTTCAAACTACGTCAGCTTTATCTGCAACCTCAAAGCTGTGCTTTGAGCAACCTGCGGCTAGCTTCCTAGTTTGCTCTTTGATTTTCATTGAGTATAAGCAACCAATTCTATTTCTCCCTTCAAAGTAAACCGATTTTTCTTGATTAAAACCGAGCAAGAAAAGTAAAGACAGCTCCAAAATCAACCTATTAAAAAACCTGAGCTTGGCACTCAAGTTTTCGTAAATTTTTTTGATCTATGTAATCAATTTATCATCCATTCTTTTAGCCATTTTTCCTAAAAAGATAGGTAGTAGAAGGCTAATCATGACTAAAAAGAAGCCTAGATAAAGAAATGTTAGCACAAAGCCTAAATGGTCAATCAACCAGCCTGTCAGCGGGAAGAAGACAATCATACTAAGGCTAAACATCATAGAGTAGACACTCAGCATGGTTGCCCTTACTTCACTTGGAAGGCGCTCTTGCAAATCATTGTCAAAAATCGGCTGAAAAAGAGCATATAGAGCATTACTAATCAAATAAATCAAAATATAGATTAGAGGTGTTCCAAAGTAGGACAGCATATAGGTAACTCCAGTCAGCAGGACGAGGATAGGGAAAAGCTTCAAGGCAGCATAGTTCTTTCCAATCTTACTCGCTAGATAGACTGCGACGATATTTAAGAGACTCCCAAGTAGCATAACTGCTGAAATTTGCCAACCGCTTAAATCTGGTAACTGATTTTGATAGTAAAAATAAAACATGCACATGAGTACTCCGACAATCTGAGACAAAATCATCCAGTTGAAAAGCATGGGATTTCGCTCCAACTCTTCCTTAACAGTCCAAATAATCTGTTTCATAGTCACACTATCAGCTTTTTCTAGCTTGACACTGGGTTCTTTCAGCATCCAAATCAGGAAAAGAACTATGATAGAAGTCGCAATCATGATATAGTAGGTCAGGTGCAATTGACCATGAACAAAAAATCCTGCCAAAACTGTCCCCAAAGACCGAGTTCCTTCTGACACTCCTGATAGGAAACTTGAAATGGATAGGTAACGCTCCTTTAGTCCAGCCACTACAGCCGAGTCATAGACCATTGCTGCGCTTGTTCCTGAATCAAAATTATAAGACAAGGCACTCACCGCCATAGCTAGGGCATAAATCCAAAAATTTCCCTGCCCAGCCAACATAAGAATAGAAGACACAATCCCTGCTATACGACTTAAATAAAGATTGGTCTTATAGGAATAGCGGTCAGCTAACATACCAGATGGAATTTCACAGAGAAGACTGGTCGTATGAAAAATACTTTCCAGAAGTCCAATCTGCCAAAGAGACATTCCGTTTTGACTGAGAAAGAGAATCCAAAAACTGGTAATCCCTAAAAATGCAAAAAACTCAACTCCGGCCATCAGGCCAATATTTTTCCGATAATTTCTTATTAACATCTTTTCTCCTTTAACAAGTGTATTATTATTTCTTTTTTCTGTCACTTGTTAATCTGTGCCTTACATGATCTCCACCCCTTTTAGAAGCATTCTTCAATGCCATTATTGTTCCTTTAATTGTTTATGAAATGATACCGGAAAATAGCTGTTCTGCGGTTTCTATTGCGAGTTTTCTCGTTTATTTTAGCACTTATGTCATCATATTACAAGAGAATATAGGAATACTCTGCCGAAAACCAAATGCATTCCAGTCGCAAGTAACTAAAGTTTTTACAATTTTATTGTTTCAAATAAACTCTGAGCAAATTTCTTGCAAGTCCTTTTGTTTTGTTGTAATATGTTTTATAACAACGAGAAAATTCTCGGAAATTTAAGAAAAAGGAGACACATCATGTCTAAAAAAGTATTATTTATCGTCGGATCACTACGCCAAGGTTCTTTCAACCACCAATTGGCACTTGAAGCTGAGAAAGCACTTGCTTGTAAAGCGGAAGTTAGCTACCTCGATTATTCAGCCCTTCCTCTCTTCAGCCAAGATTTGGAAGTTCCAACTCACCCAGCTGTAGAAGCTGCTCGTGAAGCAGTTCTAGCTGCGGATGCCATCTGGATTTTCTCTCCAGTCTACAACTTCTCTATCCCTGGTACAGTGAAAAACTTGCTTGACTGGCTATCTCGTGCCCTTGACTTGTCTGATACACGTGGCGCTTCTGCCCTTCAAGATAAGTTTGTCACCGTATCATCTGTAGCCAATGCAGGTCACGATCAACTTTTCGCTATCTACAAAGACCTCTTGCCATTTATCCGTACACAAGTCGTTGGTGACTTTACTGCCGCACGTGTTAACGACTCTGCCTGGGCAGACGGAAAATTGGTTCTCGAAGAATCAGTCCTAAACTCACTTGAAAAACAAGCTCAAGACTTGGTTAATACGATTAAGTAACCAACATAATAAAAGCGAACAAGACTACTTTTCTGACACTCAGAAGACTAGCTTGTTCGCTTTTTTCTCATTTATAAACTAAAATAACCGATGATACATATTGTCAAATACAAAATATCTTTTCATACTTCCTTTACAAAAACCAATTCCTGTGGTTGGGACAGGTCTTCTCTGTAGACAAATCCTCCAAAGCTTAAGCGACGAGCTTCTTCCACTGTTTGTACTTGATTTTCTATCAGGGCTGTTAGGAAGGCTCCACGCGCTTTCTTGGAAATGGTTGAGTGAATCTTCAGCTGACCACCTTTATCCTCCATAAATTTGAAGGTTACCATCTTTTCTCTGATTTCCTTAGAAAATACAGTCTCAAACTCGGATGACAAGAGGGAGAAAATCACTTCTTCCTGCGTCACAGCTTCATCATAGGCTGACTTCCAATGGCTCTTCAAAGTCTTTCCAGCGACTTTTAATTTCATCAAAAAGTCCAAACGGTGAGGGGCTATGGGTGACAAGGCTGGTACGACTCCGTACAAAGCCGACGTGATGAAGACATGATTTTCAAGATAGGCTTGTTCTGCCTCGGTCAGTTTGTCTCGCTTGATATGGCGATACATGAGCCCATCAAAAAGTTTCAAGGCTGGATAGTGTTGAGCAGTTTTGTTTTTTAAAGCCTGGATATTTTGAAATTCATCCGCTGCCTTCTCAGCTGATACCTTGTAAAAACTCTCCAATTGATTAGCAGAATAGAGGGCCAAGGCATCAAGTACAGCCTGACTTTCTGGTTTTAAAGGAGTAGCTTCGATACTAGGCAAATCTGTGTTCATTTCTTTTGCTGTTGGGATTAAAATTTTCATATTGATAGTGTAGCATATTTTTTAGCTACTACCAAGAAATTCATCTGAAAAACCTCGGTTTGACCGAGGTTTCTCTATTTATTTGGGCCATCCTAACCAAATAGCCACGAGAACAAGGGCTGTGCCAGCTAAGCTTGTTAGGATGGATAAGAATTTATCTTTTTTCTCCTTGAACTGAGAAAAACCTATCTTCAAAGCGAGCAGTCCGAGTAGCATTGAAGCAACCATCACATAAAAACCCATTTGTTTGTCCTACATTAGTCTTATTTTACCTTATTATAACATATACTTTCTGAAGAAACC
Organism: bacterium; assembly: GCA_905221065.1. GTDB lineage: Bacteria > Bacillota > Bacilli > Lactobacillales > Streptococcaceae > Streptococcus. The sequence goes on along the minus strand of CAJNBS010000002.1, from coordinate 154,231 downwards.
TATTTTTACTGCACTTTAAAGGTCTTGAGATAATTGTCTTTTCCTACTTGACCTTCGAAAGCTTTACCATTTTCAAGGTAAGGGAGGTCATCAGATACAGAGGCCTTGACCTTGTAAATCTTGCCATCAACTTTAAAGAAGTAGACGGTGTCTCCCTTGATAACAGCTGATTTGAGGTCTGCTACCACACCCTTGATGCTTTCAGTTATTGCATTGTCAATTTCAAGGTCATTTTTATTGGCATACTTGCTGAGCAGTTCTTCCACTGTAGTAGCTACGATAACATTTTGGTACTCAACTGCATCTACCAAAGCATACTCTTTGACCAAGCCAGCATTGTCCTTCAAGCCCATGATATAGAGAGACTTGTCATTGAGGTTGATGAGGATTGGGAAGGTTGCCTTGTAGGATTTCTCCTGAACAGCACCTTCGGCTGATTCACGGGCTGATTCTTCGGTCGCAGAAGCCAAGCTGTACTTGGTGATTTCTCCTGTTCGCATGTTTTCAAGGATGAAACCAAGATTACTCTCATCTGCATTGGCCGAAGTCACACCTGTGTAGAGATAAATGTCATTGCCGATAGACAAGTAATTATATCCCTTGGTAGTCTGGGTCACATTTTTCTTGGAAATCATGGCATTCCAGAAACCGTCCTTGTACTTGCCGTTATAGTTGATTTGCTCAATGGTTTCCTCAGCTGGATAAACCCTGTCCACCCATTCAGGAACATCTGCCAAGCTGTATTCTTTGGTTTCTCCATTTGTGGCATCCAAGATAATGACTGAAACAGGACGAGGAACCGCCAGTCCAAACTGCTTTTGGTAAACTGTAGCTACATAGAAAGGATTGCCCTCATCGTCCACCTCGAAGGATGGAGTTTTGAAGATTTTGGTTGGATACTTAAAGCGCAGGTGACGTTTGACATCACGGTTAAAATACTCCGAATCCGAATACTTGATTGGTGTCTTCAAATCCACCAAATCCGCATTCCCAGTTACCATGTCCACCTTAATATACTCACCGATTCCCTTGGCCTGATTGTTAAACCATTTGATAGGGTCTGCATATTCTAGCGGTGTAACTCGATAAGGTTTCCCATCAATCGTTAGTTGAGTATAGGTGTCTGCCGCCACGTACTGCGACACCTTATCCGTTAGGGAACCCAAGTAGCGGTCGCCAATTTTTTCAGCAGTACTTCTATCTAGGATAGGAACCTTACTAGTGTCACTCTTAGGAAATTCAGCAAACTCTTTTTCCGTAACCGTGACTACATTGGCATAATTTTTAGCCTGGAAAATACTAGAAGTCACCAAGGAAACCAAACCTGCCAAGAGCAAAATTCCTCCAATAGAAACTACAAGAATTTTCCCTAACCGATTGATTTTGAAACCCTCAAAATTTAAAGCAGCTTCCGCCTTGCCGTGGCGCACATGAACTGTCTTGACCAGATTGATTCCCTTGCCAAAGCCAAATAAGATTGCTACAACCAATAAATGCCCACAGAGGAAAAAGAGAAATTCCCAGCTGGTCAGGTTAAGAGGCGGTAAAAAGATATACCAGGTCGTTGCGATAAAAATAAGTTCGAAGACTATCCGTTTCATTTGCTTTCCTCCTAAATGATTCGTCCTTCCAAGTGATCCAGTTCATGCTGGCATATCTGAGCTGGAAAGCCTGTCAAGGTCATGGTCTGTTCCTGCCACTTGCTGTCACGATAGGAAACCCTTATGGTTTCATAACGCTTAGTAGGTCTCACACCTGTCAAGGACAAACAGCCTTCTTCTGTCTCATAAGCTCCTTCAGAGGACAGGAGCACTGGGTTAAACATGACAATGGGAACCAAGCCAAGATTAAAGATAATCACGCGCTTCTGCACCCCAATCATATTGGCAGCCAGCCCAACACAAGTCTCACGATTTGCTAAAAGCGTATCCTGTAAATCTCTGGCAAGATACAGATCATCCTTACTTGCCGGTTGAGACACCTGAGATAAAAATAAGATATCCTTTACAATTTTCTTTTCCACTTCCTCACACTCCTCTTACTTTTTACTATATTATAGCAATTATAGCACAAAAGCCAATAACTGCAAGCCCTTTCCCTCAACTGTAGCAAAAAGCCATCCGAAGATGACTTTTTCTTTTTAAATCGCATTCTTGTCAAAGCCGAGTTTGCGTTGGATAAATTTAACGATTTCGACAATGATAATCATTGAGAAGCTTCCGCCCATAACGATTCCCCATTGTGACAAGTCCAGTTTGGTTACGTGGAAGATTCCTTCAAGCGGTTCTACGATGATTGTTGCCATAAGAAGGATGAAGGATACCAAGATAGACCAGTTAAAGGTCTTAGACTTGAATGGGCCAACTGTCAAGATTGATTGGTAGACAGATTTGACATTGTAGGCATGGAAGAGCTGAATCAAGCCAAGGGTTGCAAAGGCCATAGTAAGGGCATCCGCATGAATGGCATGATTGTCACCCACGTGAACTGGATAAAGAAGGGCAAGACCATAAACACTCATAACAATAGCTGCTTGAAGTACACCTTGATAGATGATAGAACTCATGACACCACCTGAGAAGAAGCTCGCCTTGCGTCCACGTGGTTTGTGGGTCATAACACCTGGCTCAGCTGGCTCAACACCAAGAGCGATAGCTGGGAAGGTATCCGTTACCAAGTTAATCCACAAAAGATGAACTGGCTGTAGGACATCCCAACCAAACAAGGTTGATAGGAAGATAGTTAATACTTCAGCAGTATTGGCAGAAAGTAGGTACTGAATCGTCTTTTGAATGTTTGAGAAGACCTTACGCCCTTCTTCAACTGCGACGATGATAGTCGCAAAGTTATCATCTGCAAGAATCATGTCAGAAGCCCCCTTAGAAACCTCTGTACCAGTGATTCCCATACCGATACCGATATCAGCTGTTTTCAGAGCTGGCGCATCATTAACACCGTCACCTGTCATGGCAACAACCTTACCTTGTTTTTGCCAAGCTTTCACAATACGAACCTTGTGTTCTGGAGACACACGGGCATAAACAGAGTATTGACCAACGACTTTTTCAAAGTCTTCATCTGACAGTTCATTGAGTTCAGCACCTGTTAAAACGTGGCCTTCTGTATCGTTTGCGTCAATGATTCCCAAACGTTTGGCAATAGCTTCTGCTGTGTCTTGGTGGTCACCTGTAATCATGATTGGACGGATTCCCGCTTCCTTAGCCACACGAACAGCCTCAGCTGCCTCAGGACGTTCAGGATCAATCATCCCAATTAAACCAGTGAAGATTAAATTATTTTCAAGCTCCTCAGAAGTAAGATTTTCTGGAATGCTGTCAATAATCTTATAAGCACCTGCGAGGACACGCAAGGCTTGGTGAGCCATTTCAGAGTTGTTTGTATGAATGAGGTTTGTAACCTTCTCATCAATCGGAGCAATATCCCCAGCCTTATCACGAAGAACACAACGTTTCAAAAGTTGGTCTGGCGCACCTTTGACTGCTACAAGGAAACGACCATCTGGCAAAGGGTGAACTGTTGACATGAGCTTACGATCAGAGTCAAATGGCAACTCAGCCACACGTGGATATTTCTCTAAGAAACCTTTGACATCGTAACCCTTGTCCAAGGCATACTGGATAAAGGCTGTTTCAGTTGGGTCCCCAATCAGGTTACCTTCCACATCGATTTTAGTATCGTTTGCCAAAACAACGGAACGAAGTAGTGGCATTTCAAGACCTAGTTCAATGTCATCAGCTGAGTCATGTAGAACCGCATCGTAGAAGACTTTTTCGACTGTCATCTTGTTCATGGTCAGTGTACCAGTCTTATCAGAAGCGATGATTTCTGTTGAACCAAGTGTTTCAACTGCTGGCAACTTACGAACGATAGAGTTTCGTTTGGCCAAAACTTGAGTACCAAGGGCAAGAACGATGGTTACGATTGCAGGAAGTCCTTCTGGAATGGCTGCAACGGCAAGCGCAACAGAGGTCATCAACTCACCAAGTGGATCTTTTCCTTGAATAAAGACACCCACTACAAAAGTAACAAGGGCAATAACCAAGATAGCATAGGTCAAGACCTTAGAAAGGTTGTTCAAGTTTTGTTTGAGGGGTGTATCAGTCTCATCAGCGTCTTGAAGCATACCTGCGATATGACCCACTTCAGTGTACATACCTGTATTGACAACAACACCAAGACCACGACCATAAGTCACATTTGAGTTTTGGAAAGCCATATTGACACGGTCACCAATACCAGCATCTGCAGCAAGCTCGACTGTCAAGTCTTTTTCGACTGGCACAGACTCGCCTGTCAAGGCAGCTTCTTCAATTTTAAGAGAATTGGCTTCTAGCAAACGTAGGTCTGCTGGCACCACGTCACCTGCTTCAAGAGAAACGATATCTCCAGGGACCAATTCTTTAGAGTCAATCTCCGCCATATGCCCATCACGAAGAACTCGGGCAGCTGGACTGGACATAGATTTGAGGGCTTCGATGGCTTCTTCTGCTTTTCCTTCTTGGTAAACACCAAAGGCAGCGTTGATGATAACCACAGCTAAGATAATAATGGCATCTGCAATATCTTCCCCACCAGAAGTCACGACTGACAAGATGGCCGCCGCAACTAGGATGATAATCATCAAATCCTTAAATTGCTCGATGAATTTGACCAGGATTGATCGTTTCTCCCCCTCTTCGAGTTCATTGTGGCCAAATTCGGCAAGGCGTTTTTCTGCCTCGCTTGATGACAAACCTTGCTCGGTCGCATCCACAGCCTTCAAGACCTCTTCAGGACTTTGAGTGTAAAACGCTTGGCGTTTTTGTTCTTTTGACATGTGTCTCCTCCTTGACATTGTGTGCAAAACAGACTCTCTTTTCCTCATCGCATCTTTTCACGACAAACAAAAAGAGACCTGTTAATCATAACAAGTCTCGCTGTTTAAGATAGGGCCGGAAAACATACTTTTCAGTATAAAATTCGGAATGACGACACTATCACAGGTTTCTGCCAGCTACTCCCTTGAGTAGTACTATTATACCAAATTTTGAAAAGTTTTCAAAGAGTAAAAATTGCCTTATTTGAATTTTCCCTTAAAAACCAGTATAATGGTAGAATGCTATGTGACTAGAAAGGAAGTTGAATGAAGCAATCTATTTCAAATCTCAAGTTAGCCGAGCGTGGGGCCATTATCAGTATTTCGACCTATTTGATCTTGTCTGCAGCCAAATTAGCAACTGGTCATCTTCTTCATTCATCCAGTTTGGTAGCCGATGGTTTCAACAACGTATCAGATATTATCGGAAATGTTGCTCTTCTGATTGGGATTCGAATGGCACGCCAGCCTGCTGACCGAGATCACCGTTTTGGTCACTGGAAGATTGAAGATTTGGCTAGCTTAATCACTTCCATCATTATGTTTTATGTTGGCTTTGATGTGCTGAGGGACACCATTCAAAAGATTCTCAGTCGGGAAGAAACGGTCATTGATCCTCTGGGTGCAACTCTAGGAATCATTTCTGCAGCGATTATGTTTGTGGTCTATCTCTACAATACTCGCCTCAGTAAGAAATCCAACTCCAAGGCACTGAAGGCCGCAGCAAAGGACAATCTTTCTGATGCTGTTACTTCACTTGGAACCACCATTGCCATCCTAGCAAGTAGTTTCAATTATCCGATTGTGGATAAACTGGTTGCTATCATCATCACTTTCTTTATCTTGAAAACTGCCTATGATATCTTTATCGAGTCCTCCTTTAGCCTATCAGATGGCTTCGACGACCGTCTACTTGAGGACTACCAAAAAGCTATCATGGAAATTCCCAAGATCAGCAAGGTTAAGTCGCAAAGAGGTCGCACCTACGGTAGCAATATCTACCTTGATATTACGCTGGAGATGAATCCTGACTTGTCAGTTTATGAAAGTCACGAGATTGCGGATCAGGTCGAGTCTATGCTGGAAGAGCGTTTTGGAGTCTTTGATACCGATGTCCATATCGAGCCAGCACCCATCCCTGAGGACGAAATTTTAGACAATGTCTACAAAAAATTGCTCATGCGCGAGCAATTGATTGACCAAGGAAATCAACTGGAAGAACTCTTGGCTGACGATTTTGTCTATATTCGCCAAGACGGAAATCAGATGGATAAAGAAGCCTATAAGTCTGAAAAAGAATTGAACTCTGCTATCAAGGATATTCAGATTACTTCCATCAGTCAGAAAACCAAACTCATCTGCTATGAATTGGACGGAATTGTCCATACCAGCATCTGGCGCCGCCACGAAACTTGGCAAAATATCTTTCATCAAGAAACCAAAAAAGAATAGAGAAATCCTGTCATGAGACGGGATTTTTCTATTCTTCTAGCTATCAAAGTCACATAGATACTCATAGCGTTCGTATTTTTCCAGGAGTGCTTCGTTTTTCTCATCCAGTTCTTTTTGGAGAGTAGCCAGCTTACCAAAGTCAGAGCCATTGGCCTGCATCTCCTCTTCAATAGCAGCGATACGGTTTTCCAAGGCTTCAATATCGCCTTCAATGCTTGCCCACTCCTGCTTTTCTTGGTAGGTCATGCGTTTCTTGTCTTCTCTAACCTTGACTACTTTTTCCTTTTCAGCCTTTTGCACTTGATTGGCCATATCTGTTTCAAAGGCTTTTTCATCTAGGTAGTCGGTGTAATGACCAAAGAAAGGACGAATCTTGCCATCCTCAAAAGCGAGAATCTTGGTCGCTACCTTATCCAAGAAATAGCGGTCATGACTAACTGTCAAGACAGGACCTGCAAAGCCTTGCAAGAAATTTTCCAAGACTGTCAAGGTTGCAATATCTAGGTCATTTGTCGGTTCGTCCAAGAGAAGAACATTTGGTTTTTCCAAGAGCAATTTGAGGAGGTAAAGTCGTTTTTTCTCTCCACCAGACAACTTCTCAATCAAGGTTCCATGAGTCGAACGTGGGAAAAGGAACTGCTCCAGCAATTCCGCAATGGAAGTCGTAGAACCACCGCTGGTCTTGACTTCTTCTGCCACTTCCTGCAGGTAATTGATCACTCGCTTGCTTTCATCCAATCCCTCAATTTGCTGAGAGAAATAGGCGATGCGAACAGTTTCCCCTATCACAACTTGTCCTGCTGTCGGCTTAAGACTGCCCGCAATCAGATTAAGCAGGGTTGATTTTCCAACACCGTTGTCCCCAACGATTCCAATACGATCTTTGGCCTGCACCAAGAGATTAAAATCTTGCAAAATGGACTTGTTATCATAGGCAAAGGATACATCCTGAAACTCGATGACTTTTTTACCAATCCGACTGGTTTCAAAGTTCATGGTCAAGTCTGTCTCAGCAACGCCACCTGAAACTTCTTTCTTCAAGTCATGGAAACGATTGATACGAGCTTGTTGCTTGGTCGCACGCGCCTGCGGTTGTCTGCGCATCCAGGCCAATTCTTGCTTATAAAGTTGTTCCTTTTTGTGGAGAAGAGCCACATCGCGCTCGTCCTGTTCCGCCTTAAGACGAACATAGTCCTGATAATTGCCCTGATACTCTGTCAAGCCTGCGCGATCCAATTCGAAAATCCGTGTTGACAAAGCATCTAGGAAATAACGATCATGGGTGATAAAAAGGACAGTTTTCTTGGAATTTTTCAAAAAGAGGGTCAACCACTCGATGGTTGCAATGTCTAGATGGTTGGTCGGCTCATCCAGAAGCAAGAGGTCGTGGTTGCCAAGAAGGACTTGCGCCAACTGAACCCGTCTTCTCAGACCACCTGACAATTCCCCAACTGGAGTGGATAAGTCCTGAATACCCAACTTGCTAAGGACAGTCTTGACCTGACTCTCAATTTCCCAAGCTTGGAGAGAGTCCATTTCAGCCATAACCCGTTCCAAACGCTCCTGCTTGTCCTCACTATAGTTGAGCATGATCAATTCATACTCCCAAATGAGCTGAATTTCCTTGAGGTCGCTTGATAGAACCGTATCCAAGACCGTCTTGTTATCATCAAAATCAGGGTCCTGAGTCAAGTAGCCAATCTGGTAATCATTCTTAGCCGAAAAGGGACTGACATCTCCATCAAAGCCAGACACACCAGAAAGAACATCCAAAAGGGTGGTCTTGCCCGTTCCATTGACACCGATCAGACCAATTCTGTCTAGGTCATGGATAATAAAGGAAATATCCCTAAAAACGGTCTTGTCACCAACGGATTTACTTAGTTTTTCAACGATAAAATCACTCATTTTTTCTCCCTCAGGTAATTATGGATGGCTTGACGGTCATTCTCCAATTCTCCATCGACAATGGCATATTCAATCTCTGTTAAAATCTCTCCCAAATCCGGACCTGGTTGATAACCATATTCCTTAATCAGAATGCCACCATTAATCTGAATTTCTTTCTTGTCATGGATAGTCAAGCTCTGGTAGGTTTCTGTGATAGCTTGTGGGTTGACTGGTTTCCCTTGAGCCTGACGAAGATTTTCAGCTTGTAAAAGCAAATCCAAGTCAAAGCGGTAACAATCGCGCTTGCTCAATTCTCCCTTTTCGCGCAGAGTCAAAATAGTCAGCAAATCCTGTACCTGCTTGGTAAATTGTCGTGATGTCTTCCAAGCTTTCAAAAATGGCTGTGCATTTTCAATCTCCAAAGCCCACAAAAGAGCTGCCCAGGCTTGTTCAGAAGATTCAAAAGTAAAATCAGTCTCCAAATCAAACAGTCTATTGAGCTTGCCCTGGCTAGCTACCATATCAGGGAGATAGTCATAAGCTTGACTCTCAATCATGGAAGCCAAGCCCCTTCTCCAAAACGGAGCCAGCAAGAGTTTATCAAACTCAACGAAGGTACGTTCTACAGAAATTTTCTCCAAAAGCGGCGTCAAGGTCTTCATAGCTTTAAATGTTTCTGGCTCAAGCTCAAAGCCAAGACTAGCCTGAAAACGGAAACCGCGCATAATCCGCAGAGCGTCTTCGTTGAAACGCTCACTAGCCACTCCAACTGCTCGCAAGACTTGCTTTTCCAAATCTTCTAAACCATGGAACAAGTCAATGATTTCGCCTGTCTCATCCAAGGCAAACGCATTAACTGTGAAATCACGACGCTTAAGGTCTTCTTCTAGCGAACGCACAAAGGAAACCGCACTGGGTCTGCGATAGTCCACATAGACATCTTCTGTCCGAAAGGTGGTTACCTCATACTCCTCATCCCCATCTAAAACCAAGACGGTTCCATGCTCGATTCCGATATCGGCTGTTCGCGGAAAAATCTGCTTGGTCTCTTCTGGATAAGAAGACGTCGCAATATCCACATCATGGATAGGGCGATTGAGAAGGGCATCTCGAACAGAGCCCCCAACAAAATAGGCTTCAAAGCCTGCTTCTTTAATTTTTTCTAATACTGGTAAAGCCTTCTGAAATTCAGAAGGCATTTGCGTTAATCTCATAATAAGTGTTCTAATCCATAGACAAGCTCATGACGCTTGACAACTTCTTTAATTCCCAAATTCACCCCTGTCATGAAGGAGCTGCGATCAAAGGAGTCATGACGGAGGGTCAATCCTTCTCCCTGATTACCAAAGATGACTTCCTGATGGGCTACCAAGCCTGGCAAACGCACTGAGTGAATCCGCATGCCATCAAAGTCAGCACCACGGGCACCTGCAATCAATTCTTCCTCATCAGGCGCACCTTGCTGGACAGACTCTCGAACTTCCGCCATCAACTCAGCTGTTTTAATAGCTGTTCCACTCGGAGCATCCTTTTTCTTGTCATGATGGAGCTCGATAATCTCCACATTTGGGAAATATTTGGCAGCCTGCGTCGCAAATTGCATAAGCAAGACAGCACCCAAGGCAAAGTTAGGAGCAATCAAGCCACCCAAATCTTGTTCACGAGAAAAATCTTTTAGTTCTGCAATTTGTTCACTAGTAAAGCCAGTCGTTCCAACTACTGGAGCAAAGCCATTTTCAAGAGCAAAGCGTGTATTTTCGTAGGCAACAGTTGGAGTAGTAAAATCTACCCAGACATCCGCTTCAAAGCCTGCTAAATCAGCCTTATCCTTGAAAACAGGAATTCCCTGCCATTCTGACTTAGACTCAAAAGGATCCAAAACTGCTACCAAGTCCAAGTCTGGATCAGCCAAGACCATCTGACAAGCGGCTTGGCCCATCTTTCCCTTAAAACCAGCAATAATTACTCGAATACTCATCTCTACTCCTATTTAAGATACAGAGGACCTTAGCTGCCCATGAAAAATAGGGAATGGCGCTGACTTTCCACGAAAGGCAAGACAGGCATCTTTTTTCAAGAGGCAGGTAGTCCGTGTTCAATTGCTAAGATACAAAGCCTCTAAGAACACAAAGTGAAAATAGGAGTTCTGATCAAGGAGTGTCTTCTCCTTGGAAGAACTATCTTTTTCACACAGGGTTCCAGGCGTGTTCAATTATCAAGATTCAAAGGACCTTAGCTACCCATGAAAAATAGGGAATGGCACTGACTTTCCACGAAAGGCAAGACAGGCATCTTTTTTCAAGAGGCAGGTAGTCCGTGTTCAATTGCTAAGATACAAAGCCTCTAAGAACACAAAGTGAAAATAGGAGTTCTGATCAAGGAGTGTCTTCTCCTTGGAAGAACTATCTTTTTCACACAGGGTTCCAGGCGTGTTCAATTATCAAGATTCAAAGGACCTTAGCTGCCCATGAAAAATAGGGAATAGCACTGACTTTACACGAAAGGTAAGACAGGCATCTTTTTTCACGAGGTAGCTAGTCCATGTTCAATTTCTAAGATATAAGCTATCTTAACTAGTCTAGAAGTGCTAACTAAATCACTGGAATATAACCTAAAGCAATACTTCCTGATCCTAGGTGTGTCCCAATGACACTACCAAATGTAGCTAGTGAAATATCCGTACCTACTCCAGATTCAAGCAAGTGTTGACGCAATTCTTCAGCCTTTTCAGGAGCATTTCCGTGAATGACAATGACCCGGTATTGGCCTGAAGCCGTTGTTTCCTTAATGATTTCAATTAAGCGCTTGGTTGCTTTCTTCTCAGTACGAACTTTTTCGTAAACTTCAATCACACCTTGATCGTTAAAATAAAGGATTGGCTTAATGCTTAGCAGATTACCCAAAATCGCAGCCCCATTTGAAAGACGTCCACCTTTCACCAAGTGGTCCAAATCATCTACCATGATAAAAGCTGACGTACGGCTGATTTGAATAGCTAGCTTATCCTGAATAATGGCAAAATCATCGCCCTGGTCTCGCCAGTTAAAGACACTTTCAACCATGATACCCAGCGGAGCACTTGTAATCAAAGTGTCTGGGAAGGCAATGGTTAAGCCCTCGTAGTCATCCACCATATACTGGATATTTTGGTAAAAACCTGAAATTCCAGAAGATAGGAAAAGCCCCAAGACATGGGTATAGCCTTGTTCTTTGAGCGAAGTTAAGATTTCATCTAACTTGGCAATACTTGGTTGACTGGTCTTAGGCAATTCAGAAGCCTGAGCCATTTTTTGGTAAAATTCTTCAGCAGTCAGATTGATACCTTCGACATACTCCTCACCATCAATATTGACAGGAATATCTAAGACAAATAAATCTTCTCTCTGTAAAGTCTCTGCACTGAGAAAGGCAGAGGAATCTGTGATAACAGCTAGTTTCATATTAGAACTCCAAATTGATTCCTGGTAAGTCTAATGCAATTTCAGTTACTTCGTAAGTCAAACGGTTGAGCATGTTCAAACATGGACGAGCCAAAGTTTCCACTTCTTCTTGGCTCAATTCACTTGGTTCATTGACAATACGACCATCGATATGGTTCACCTGTGAGATTGTTCCACTAATGACAAACTTATCAAATACAATCATAAAGGTCAAGATGACAATCAAGGAAGTCACTTGATTTTCTTGGTCATGTTGGAGCAATTGGAAATTCACATCCACCTTGGTTTCAGGAGCTCCATTTTCATTTTCCCATTCAAAATTACGCGCATCAAAATGATACTGACTAACAAATTCTTGTTCACGTTTAAGATTCATGTCTTTCTCCCTCGGCTACAATATTATAAGCTATTGTACCATAAATTTTTATTTTCATCTAGTTTTCTAGAATTTAGTCAATCCCGATTTCAGCTCGAACTACGTCTGCGATGGTATCAACATAGTAGTCTACTTCTTCTGTTGTAGGCGCTTCTGCCATAACACGCAAAAGGGGCTCTGTTCCACTTGGGCGAACAAGGATACGGCCATTCCCCGCCATTTCAGCTTCCATCTTCTCGATGATAGCCTTGATAGCTGGCACTTCCATAGCATTTTCCTTCATAGCATTTTCCACTCGAATATTGACTAATTTTTGTGGATAGATGGTTACTTCTGCTGCCAACTCTGACAAGCTCTTACCAGTTTCCTTCATGATTTTAGTCAATTGGACAGCTGATAATTGACCGTCACCTGTGGTATTGTAATCCATCAAAATCACGTGACCAGACTGTTCACCACCAAGGTTGTAGCCTGATTTTCTCATTTCTTCAACAACATAGCGGTCGCCAACTGCAGTGACTACCTTGTTAATACCTTCACGGTCCAAGGCTTTGTGGAAACCAAGGTTGGACATCACAGTCGTCACAATTGTATTTTGGGCCAATTGTCCTTTTTCAGAAAGGTATTTCCCGATAATGTACATAATCTTGTCACCATCGACGATGTCACCCTTTTCATCAACAGCAATCAAACGGTCACTGTCTCCGTCAAAGGCCAAACCGATAGCTGACCCGCTTTCTTTGACCACCTCTTGAAGGGCTTCTGGGTGCGTAGAACCGACATTAAGGTTGATATTAAGGCCATCTGGTGTTTCCCCGATAACCGTCAATTGAGCACCAAGATCTGCAAAGATTTGACGGGCACTTGTAGAAGCTGCTCCATTAGCTGTATCCAAGGCAACTTTCATTCCTTCAAGTGGAGTTCCAGTTGAAACCAGATATCCTTCGTACTTACGCAAGCCTTCTGGATAATCTACCAAAGTTCCCAAACCTTCTGCACTTGGACGAGGAAGAGTATCTTCCGCAGCATCTAGCAAGGCTTCAATTTCTGCTTCTTTTTCGTCATCTAGTTTGAAACCATCACCACCAAAGAACTTGATTCCATTATCAAGGGCTGGATTGTGGCTGGCAGAAATCATGACACCGGCACTTGCTCCCTCTGTTTTAACCAAATAAGCTACTGCTGGTGTTGCCAGAACACCTAGTTTATATACGTGAATACCAACTGAAAGAAGACCTGCTACCAAGGCAGATTCTAGCATTTCCCCTGAAATACGTGTGTCACGTCCTACAAAGACTTTCGGTGCTTCCGTTTCATGTTGACTAAGAACATAGCCTCCAAAACGTCCTAATTTAAAGGCCAATTCTGGCGTTAGTTCTACGTTAGCTTCTCCACGGACTCCATCAGTCCCAAAATATTTACCCATTTTTATAAAATCCTTTTTCTATTTTTAATTCGTTTTTGAACTAGTTGCTTTCGTTGACGAAGACGTCTCCGACGAACTGCTTGTGCTTGAACTTGGTGATACAGGTTTTGTAGTGACCTTCATTGTCGTATCAAACGGAGTGATCACTACTGGTAAGACTACTCCGTTGCGGTCGATTGCCTGCAAAGGTACTGAACCACTGTAATTACCTGTAATCCGTTCGCTAGTTGGTAAAAGCGCAATAACTTTGTCAATCTTAGCCAATGTTTCCTGGTCAGTTGTGACCGAAACGCGTTCGTTTGATACGGTTACACTATCAAGTTGTAGTTTCGGATCAATCTGGCTTTGATCAACTTGTGGCACAACAATCATCCCATCTCGCTTAACCTTCTTCCCAACTTTCACTGTAATCTTTTGAGGCGTTGCCACAGCGGTCAATCCACTAGGAAGATTTTCAATGTTCAAGGGAACTTCAATCGTTCCAACACTAGCATCTGTCAAATCCGCTGTCACCTTAAACTTACGAGTACTTTCCTGCATTTCGCTTGCCAAGGTCACACGATTAGCACCTGTCAACACAACTGAAACTTCTGATGCAAATCCGCTAATGAAATACTGGTCGTCATCATAATGAATATCGATAGGAACATTTGCTATCGTATTAGTGTAAGTTTCTGATTTGACCTGCCTTACCGTATTGTTGTTTTGAAAGTTGGTTGACGTTGCATAGATAAATAAGACACAAGCAAAAAAGAGAGATGAAATGATATATAGACTATTTTTTCTCATATTTCCAACCTCCTAGCAAACGGTCCTTGAAACTGACTTTTTCTTCAACAGCTGGCAAAAGAATTGTTCGTAGCTCTGCTTCAAATTCTTCAAGAGTCAAGTCATGCTTGAAGACCCCATTATAGGTAATAGAAATGCCACCTGTTTCCTCTGAGACGATGAAGGTCAAGGCATCGGATACTTCTGATAAACCAATAGCCGCTCGGTGTCTGGTCCCAAATTCCTTGGAAATTCCTGTACTTTCTGTCAAGGGCAGATAGGCAGAGGTGACTGCAATACGATTTTCTCTGATAATCACAGCTCCATCATGTAGAGGAGTGTTGGGAATAAAAATATTGATGAGGAGTTCTGCTGAAATTTTGGCATCCAAGGGAATACCTGTCGCGATGTATTCTTGTAAGGTCCGAACTCGTTGAATAGCAACCAGAGCACCAATCTTACGAGGACTCATGTATTCAACTGATTTGACAAAAGCACGAATCATTTTCTCTTCCGCACTTATTTGAGTAGTAGAAAAGAAATCTGTCGCCCTTCCCAAGCGTTCCAAACCAGTCCGAATCTCTGGAGAGAAGATAACAACCGCAGCAATAACCCCATAAGTGATAATCTGGTTAATCAACCAAGAAATCGTTGTTAAACCAAGGATATTGGCCACAACCTGGGCTAATACAAAGATCAAGACCCCTCGCACCAAAATCATAATCTTGGTACCAGCTATCGCTTTTGTAAAACGATATAAAATATAGGTCACAATCAAAATATCAAACAGATTGATGGCAATACTCCAAGGACTAGAAAACAAGCTAGTCCAATATTGCAGGTTGGATAATTGTTGAAAGTTCATCTGCTGTCTCCTCTCTGTCCAAACACGTTCCTTTCTATTATACCATTTTTCTGACATTTTTTTCCCTATCCTACTTCATTTTAAATTAAAGAAAAAATATGATAAAATAAACTGACTAGAAAAAACAAAGGAGAAACCATGTCTCAACTATATGATATTACCATTGTAGGTGGTGGTCCAGTCGGGCTTTTTGCAGCCTTTTACGCCCACCTACGCCAAGCCAAGGTCCAAATCATCGACTCTCTTCCCCAGCTAGGTGGACAACCTGCTATTCTCTATCCTGAAAAGGAAATCCTCGACGTTCCAGGTTTCCCAAACCTGACTGGAGAAGAGTTGACTAATCGTCTAATCGAGCAATTAAATGGCTTTGATACCCCTATTCATCTCAATGAAACGGTTCTTGAAATTGAAAAACAAGATCAAGGCTTTGCCATTTCAACTTCTAAAGGAAGTCACCTGTCTAAAACAGTCATCATCGCTATGGGTGGCGGTGCCTTCAAACCACGTCCGCTGGAACTAGAAGGCGTTGAGGGCTATGAAAATATCCACTACCACGTTTCCAACATCCAGCAATACGCTGGTAAGAAAGTGACGATTCTTGGTGGGGGAGACTCGGCTGTGGATTGGGCTTTGGCTTTTGAAAAAATCACACCAACTACCCTTGTCCACCGCAGAGATAATTTCCGCGCCTTGGAACACAGTGTCCAAGCCTTACAGGAATCATCTGTGACCATCAAGACACCATTCGTCCCTAGCCAACTCCTTGGAGATGGAAAAACGCTCGATAAACTTGAAATCACAAAAGTCAAATCTGATGAAACAGAAACTATTGACCTAGACCACCTCTTTGTCAACTATGGTTTCAAATCTTCTGTCGGTAACCTTAAAAACTGGGGTCTGGACCTCAATCGTCACAAGATTATCGTCAACAGTAAGCAAGAATCTAGCCAAGCAGGTATCTATGCTATCGGTGACTGCTGCTACTATGACGGAAAAATTGATCTGATTGCGACAGGGCTTGGAGAAGCACCAACCGCTGTCAACAATGCCATCAACTACATTGACCCAGAGCAAAAAGTACAACCAAAACACTCTACTAGTTTATAAAAAAGAACCACGAGCCACATAGGATTCGTGGTTTTAAAATGAACTACACCTCAAAAGTTAGACAGAAATACATCTAACTTCTGATATGCAGCCCACCTTCTCTTTGCTCTTGTTTGAATAAGAAATTTTTTGAAGAATCATTAGATTATACAAAGTATTCATATCAGCCTTTTAAAGCTATATAAAAACTCTCCAACTATTCTATTATACCATATAAAAAAATAAATAAATAGACTTGTTTTTTTCTTTTTTTGACGTATACTAATAATAGAAAGCGCTTTAAATAAAATAAAAGGAGGTTTTATGAGGAAAGTAAATAAGGACATTTTATTCTTAACTGGAATCATAGTTTTATGTTTTGGTTTTTTATTATTTCACATCAACCCCTATTATGCCGAACCCTATGCGACACTGAAAGAAAGAATAAATTTATTCTTTTGGCAACTATATTGGAGACCTGTAGGAACTCTCAGTATTATTTCGGGTTGCATTATAACTTTCAAAGGATTGAAAAAATAATCTTTTACTCATGAAGAAAAAATTTGTTATGATTAAACTGAAACTATTGTTTTTCTCTCTACTATCAAGTCTATTATTCTTAGTCACAACATCTACGGTTTTTGCTGATGTCTATCCTGGTACAAATTATGAAATTGTATCTAATCGTATTGTAAAAGATATCAACACAGGAGAGTTATTGTCATTTTATACAACTGAACTTAGAGACGCCTATTTAGAGTCTAAATCTACGTATCAGACTCGTTCTAATGCAACTGGTGTTGCAGACTATAGAACTAAATACTCTCACTCTTACAAGAAAAGCACCACATCAGGTCCTGTAAGTTCAACTGCCTATGGTGGAAAAGCTGGAGCTACTCTGACTGTAGGTGCAGGTGTTAGCTTTTCTGCTCCGGAGTCTGGAGCTGGACTTAGTTTAAATCACTCAGTCTCCCATAACGTACCACCCTACACTTATGGTTATATTAGACTAAAAGCATCTTACACAGTAAACGTTCGTAAACTAGAAGTTAGATACTTAGGCACCAACAAATGGGTTCCAGCTGGTGAAACCTCTACTATATCGAATGTTAGCGTTTGGAGCGAACTGGTCACTTGGAAATAACTCATTAGAGACTGGGTAAAAACTCAATTTCAGGAGAAAATGAAATAAATTTTCTCACAATAAAACGCATAGTATCACGGTTTTCAATATCTGATATTATGCGTTTTTGATTTTAAAGAGCTAAATTTCTTAACTTAATGACATTGCTTTTTGCCTTTCCCCTTCTTTTTCAAAAAGCAAAAATGTCCTATCAAATTGATAGAGCATGTGATATAATAACGATGGCACTAACGATACGCCTTGGAAAAGGAGGTATTACAGATGCTAGAACTTCTCAAAATAGTACTTATCGCAGTCATCGAGAGTATCATCTCATGGATGGTGACTCGTTGGTTAGACGATCACTTCGACAAGTAACTTTCCTGGTTAGTGCTATCTAACCCAGAAAAAATCCCCTTGGTATTGCAGTACCGAGGGGATTTCTGTTTTAGCACTAAAATGCTAGAACTTCTCAATTCTTATTTATTATCTCACATGTTCTGTTCAATTGTCAAGAAAGAGGTGTTTTATGTCTTTATAATTCATCGGCTAATTTATTTATCTTTCTGAGTCTGTGGTTGACACCACTTTTGGTCAGAGGGGTGCTGAGGCTATCTGCCAACTGCTGGATAGAGTAGTCTGGGTGCTGAATCCGCAATTGCGCTACTTCCTGCAAATCCACTGGCAGATTTTCTAAGCCCATGATATCTTTAATTTTGCTGATATTGTTGATAGTCTTCATGCTGGCAGAAACTGTCCGTGCGATATTAGCTGTCTCGGCATTATTGGCTCGATTGAGGTCGTTACGGGTTTCTCGCAAAATCTTAACTCGCTCAAAATCATCACGCGCCTTCATAGCTCCGATTACTATCAAGAAGTCCATAATATCTTCGGCTCGCTGGAGGTAGGTCACAGCTCCCTTCTTGCGCTCAAGCACCTTGGCATCCAGTAAAAACTGCTGGAGAAGAGAGGCAATCCCTTGCGCGTGGTCCAGATAAACAGAACTGATTTCCAACTGGTACTTACCTGACTCAGGGTCACGAATGCTGCCATTTGCCAAGAAAGCACCACAGAGATAGGCACGACCTGCTTCCTCGTCCGATAAAATCTCCTCGTCAATAGCTGTTTCCAGACCAAAAAAGGAGTCAGCTAAGTGTAAGTCACTCAATAAATCCTGCACCTTTTCATCTGTAAAAACGGTATAGACCCGATTCTTACGAAGATTACTTCTTTGGTGGTGTCGGATTTCTGATTTGATTTCGTAGAAATGGAGAAAGGACTCATAGAGGTGACGAGCCAGCTTGGCATTTTCTGTCACGACGGACAAGGTCAAGCCCGAAGTCGAGAGGCCGATACTGCCAGACATCTTGATAATGGCAGATAATTCATGCCGGCTAAGATGGTGCTGACCTAGGATTTCTTCTTTTACTGCTACTGTGAAACTCATTTTCTCACCTGTATAATGCGCATCAACTCATCCACAATCAAATCCCCATCGTGGAAGGCACCTCCATTTTCCAGACGAAGGAAGTTGGATGAAATCACACGCGGAACTTGCTTACAAAGACCAGCAAAATCATGTTCCACCTGCACCAAGTATTCATCAAACCGGTTGGAATTCATGTATTCCTGAGGCACTTTTTCGATATTCACCAAAACAGTATCGATAAAAGCTCGACCAAGGTGGCGATGCAAAACCTCCACGTGGTCACTATCTGTAAAGTGTTCCGTCTCCCCACGTTGGGTCATGATATTGCAGACATAGGCGATTTCTGCCTTGGTTTCCAAAAGCGCCTGCCCGATTTCCTTAATCACAATATTGGGCAAAATCGAGGTAAAGAGGGAACCAGGTCCGAGGACAATCATGTCACTTTCAAGAATGGTCTGCACTACTCGACGGCTAGCCAGAGGCGTATCATCGTTGAGGGTATTGGTCACATAGACATGGTCAATCATGCCTGGATGGTCTGCAATATGACTCTCTCCAGCTACTTCTTTCCCATCCTGAAAGACTGCATGCAGGGTCAAGGGATGGTCACTGGAAGGATAAATCTTCCCAGTGGTATGGAAAAATTTGCTCAGCAACTGCATGGCATTGTAGGTCGAACCCTGCATCTCTGACAGACCTGCAATAATGAGATTACCCAACGGATGGCCAGCAAAGGCTCCGGCATCTTCAGAAAAACGATACTGAAAGACCTTCTCATAAAACTTAGGCATATCCGACATGGCTACGAGAACATTGCGAAGATCCCCTGGCGGGGTCAATTGCTGCATATTTTTTCGGAGTTCACCTGATGAACCACCATCATCTGCCACCGTTACGATAGCTGCGATTTCCACATCTTTTTCCCGCAGACTCTTAAGAATGACGGGAATACCAGTCCCTCCACCAATCACCGTTATCTTTGGTTTTCTCATGAACGGTTTACCGTTTCCTTTCTTCGGTCTTTGTCGCGGTGCCCTTCATTAACAGGCCAATCCTTGGATAAGTCCTGCGCCAAGCGTTTAGCAAAGGCAACACTACGGTGTTGTCCACCCGTACAGCCCATGGCAATGGTCAAAACAGACTTCCCTTCCTTTTGGTAACTTGGCAAAATCGGCTCAATCAAGGCCAACAAATGTTGATAGAAGTCTTCTGACTCAGGATGATTCATGACATAGTGATAAACTGGTTCATCCACACCCGTTTGGTTTCTCAGTTCTGGAAGATAATATGGATTTGGCAAAAAGCGCACATCAAAGACTAAATCTGCATCAATCGGGATTCCATATTTAAAGCCAAAAGACATGACTTCGATACGGAAAGACTGGGCTTGTTCTTGGTCTGAAAACTGCTCTGCAAGGGTTTTACGCAACTCACGTGGAGTGAGTTCAGTCGTATCCACCACATTTTGGCTCATATTTTTCAAAGGTGCCAATAGTTCACGTTCCAGCTTGATTCCATCCAAAATCCGTCCATCTGCAGCTAGTGGATGGCTTCGTCTGGTTTCCTTGTAACGCGCGACCAATTCCTTATCAGCTGCATCCAAAAAGAGGATTTTAAAGTCCAGTTCTTCCTTGTTTTCCAACTCATCCAAAACAGTTTGAATCTCTGAAAAGAAAGAACGGCTACGCATATCTACTACCAAGGCCAACTTATGGTCGTCTTCCTTTGTTTCCACCAACTGCAAAAACTTAGGCAGGAGAGCTGGAGGCATATTATCAATAGTAAAATAACCCAAATCTTCGAAGGACTGAATGGCAACTGTTTTCCCTGCACCACTCATTCCTGTCACAATCACCAAGTGAAGTTGTTTCTTTGTCATCTTTTTCTCCTTATATCAAAAGAAGTTTGGCAACACCAAACTTCAACTAGCTTATCCAATCTCTGCGATGACTTCGATTTCGACTTTTACATCACGAGGAAGACGAGCTACCTCCACAGCTGAACGAGCTGGGAATTCCTCTTTAAAGGCTGTTTGGTAAACCTCGTTAAAAGGAACAAAGTCGTTCATATCGCTCAAGAAGCAAGTTGTTTTGACAACATGGTCAAAGTCTGTTCCTGCTTCTGCCAAAATAGCACCGATGTTTTTTAAGACTTGTTCTGTCTGTTCTTGAATCGTTTCTCCAACGATTTCCCCAGTTTCAGGAGAGAGAGGAACTTGACCGCTAGCAAACAAAAGATTGCCAACGATTTTTCCTTGAACATAAGGCCCAATAGCCTTTGGAGCTTTATCTGTATGAATTGTTTTTGCCATTTCTTTTCCTCACAATTTTTCTAAGATTGCATCCCAAGCTTGATCCATCCCTGCCTTGTTGACAGATGAAAAGAGGATGAAATCGTCACTTGGGTCAAAGTTTAATTTCTTTTTGATTGCTGATTCATGCTTGTTCCACTTACCACGAGGAATCTTATCTGCCTTAGTCGCAACGATGATGACCGGAATCTCATAATACTTAAGAAATTCGTACATCTGTACATCATCTGCTGACGGGTCATGACGGAGGTCAACTAGACTGACAACCGCACGGAGATTTTCCCGAGTCGTTAGATACTCTTCAATCATGCGCCCCCACTTTTCACGTTCCTTTTTGGAAACACGGGCATAACCATAACCAGGTACATCCACAAAGCGCATCTTGTCATCAATGTTAAAGAAGTTGAGTAACTGGGTTTTACCAGGTTTACCTGATGTACGAGCCAGATTCTTACGGTTCAGCATGGTATTGATAAAGCTAGATTTACCAACATTTGAACGCCCTGCAAGAGCGATTTCTGGTAGTTCATCCTGCGGATAGTGGGATTTATTAGCCGCACTGAGCAAGATTTCAGCATTGTGTGTATTGATTTCCATAGTCACCTCTAGGCGGTTTCTAGAATTGGTTTATCCGTTCCATCTACAGCTTCTTTAGTGATTCGGACCAATTTCACATTTTCCTGACTCGGTACTTCAAACATAACGTCCAGCATGGTTTCTTCGATGATGGAACGAAGACCACGCGCCCCAGTCTTCCGTTCGATGGCCTTATTGGCAATCTCTTGAAGGGCTTCGTCGTCAAATTCCAACTCGACATCATCATAAGAAAGCAAGGTTTGGTACTGTTTGACCAAGGCATTTCTTGGCTCTTTCAAAATGCGCACCAAGTCATCAACCGTCAATTGCTCAAGAGCTGCAAAGACAGGCAAACGTCCAATCAACTCAGGAATAATACCAAATTTTTGAATATCTTCTGCGATGATTTCTTGCATGTAAGAGCTATTTTCATCAATCGCCTTGTTATTTTGACCAAATCCGATAACTTTTTCACCCAGACGTTGTTTGACAATTTCTTCAATACCATCAAAGGCACCACCCACGATGAAGAGGATATTTTTAGTATCCACTTGAATCATCTCTTGTTGTGGATGCTTGCGTCCACCTTGAGGCGGAACACTAGCAACGGTTCCCTCGATAATCTTGAGAAGGGCTTGTTGCACCCCTTCACCAGAAACATCACGTGTGATAGACACGTTCTCGCTCTTCTTGGCAATCTTGTCAATTTCATCCACGTAGATAATCCCACGCTCTGCACGTTCAATGTTAAAGTCAGCAGCCTGTAGGAGTTTGAGGAGGATATTTTCCACGTCCTCACCCACATAACCAGCCTCAGTAAGAGCTGTCGCATCCGCAATCGCAAAAGGCACGTTCAAGCTCTTAGCCAAGGTCTGGGCAAGGAAAGTTTTCCCTGAACCAGTTGGGCCAATCATCAAGATGTTTGACTTCTGCAAATCCACATCTTCTGACTCTTCGCGTGTATCGTGGAAATTGATGCGTTTGTAGTGGTTGTATACTGCTACTGCTAAAGCACGTTTGGCACGATCTTGACCGATTACATAGTGGTTCAAGATATGGAGAAGTTCGATTGGTTTTGGTACCTCAGACAAGTCTGCTAAAACTTCCTCAGCCAACTCCTCTCGAATGATTTCCTGGGCCAACTCCACACATTCATTACAGATAAAGGCATTGTTGCCAGCGATTATTTTTTGTACTTCTTCTTGGCTTTTGCCACAAAATGAGCAATAAACCATCATATCATTTTTCCTAGTTGTAGGCATGATTTCCTTCCGTTCTATTCTATACTGTCATTCTATCTAAAATAAGGTCATGTAAAAGGCATGGACACTATTGACCAAATTGGTAAAGGCATTTAACCAAAGGAGGATAGAAAGCCCGTAACGCTTTTTACGAAAAGCCTGTGCCCCTGCAAGCAAGCAGACCAAACACAGCATGGCTGTGAATAAACCAAATAAACTCCGTTCCATTAGACTTCCTTTCTCTTGCGATATTGGATGGTAAAATCATAAGGATTCTTCTCATCTTTGGCGTAAAATTTGCTTGAAACTGTCTCAAAAAGAGATAAGTCAAACTCCTCAGGAAAATAGGTATCTCCCTCCACCCGAGCATGAATGTGAGTGACAATTACTTCATCTAAATAGGGCTCAAAAGCCTGAAAAATCTGCTTCCCACCGAGAATGTAGAGATTCTTGTCTTGAGTCTGATACCAGTCTAAAACAGACTGGACATCCTGAAAAGTAGCAACCCCGTCTAGCTTTTCTTCCAAGTTACGTGTTAAAATCAAGGTCTCCCGTTTTGGAAGCAGGCGACGCCCCATTCCATCAAAGGTCACACGCCCCATCAAGATAGCATGATTCAGAGTTGTTTCTTTAAAATGTTGCAATTCTGCTGGCAAATGCCAAGGCAGACGATTGTCCTTACCAATCACACCCTCTTCATCCTGGGCCCAAATAGCTACGATTTTCTTAGTCATGCTTCCATCCTTTTTACTGATAGTACTATTTTATCAAAAAACTCAAAAAAAGACTGGTTTGGAATAGCTTACAGAATAGAAAAAATCTGTAAGAAATTTCTTACAGATTTATCTATGTTGCCTTATTTCTTACAGACCAGGTGCTTGTCCAAGCTCTGCTGCAAGCATCCAGATTGTTTTATCCGTTTCAGTCTTAGCGTCTGAGAAGATACCGTTTGTTACATCGTCACCTTCTTCATCAGTGACATCCAAACCTTTTTGGAAAAGTTCTGACAAGTAACGGTAGATAGCAAGGACACGTTCTAAGCTTTCTTCAACATTACGGTATTCACCAGCTTCTTCTTCGATTTCACTGTTTTGAAGGAATTCTGTCAAAGTAGAGAATGGGCTACCCCCAAGTGTGATCAAACGTTCGCTGATTTCATCCAATTGACCATCAAGAGCTTCCATGTACTCATCCATTTTTGGATGCCATACAAGGAAACCACGACCACGCATATACCAGTGCACTTGGTGCAAAGCAACGTGAGCTACATACAAATCAGCAACAGCTTGGTTCAAGACTTCCTTTGTTTTTGCCAATGCTACTGGCGCTGCTTTTGTCAATGATGTTACGTCTTTTACTGCTTCTTTTTTCAATTCTACCATTTTCTTTACCTCGTTCATTATTATTTGTAACCACTTCTTAATGATTACTCCCTTAGTATACTACTAAGGAAAACCAATAGCAAGAAAAGTGTACTATCTGAGAAAAGTTGCAATAGACTGATAATTTAAGAATTTGAATAAAAAGAGTATACACTCTTTGTACACTCTTTTTGCTTTATAATTTAATACCAAACACTGACGTCAACACGACCACGAATTCCTTTTAAGTATTCAGATGAAGTATATTGCCATCCTTTTTCACCTGAGTAGTGAGGATTATTCCAATCAAGCGCATCCGTATAGGCTGCTACCCAGTTAACGTGTTGCAAAATATCAGGATGATTCAAACGAGTTTGCAAGAGTTGACGATAGCTATAAACTTTCACATTTTGATACCCAGCCTGTTTCATTGTTATCATATACTTGTTGATAATCTTGACCCAAGTTCCAGTATCACTTGGAGCTCTCTTGGTCTTATTGCCATATTCCCAGTTCTCAACATCATAATAGATAGGGTAAGACAAGTTCATCTTGTATTTTTTCAAGAGTTCAATGGTCTGCTTGGCATCATTCTCAGCATCGGTCTCATTTTCAGCATAAGTATAAAGGTAAACACCGTAAGGAATTCCAAGACGATTTAACTCCTTGACATTATGAGCCAATTGCTTGTCCTCAGTTCCACTATAACCCAAACGAACAATTACTCCATCTACTCCATTATCATCGATGACTTTTTTCCAGTCACTGATACGACCATTGTGCTCACTGACATCGATGACCTTTTTAACTTGATCAGTCCCAACTTGTTCTTCACGATGGTTAAAGAAATAACGTCTGCCATTTCGGTGAACCCAGCCAACATTCAAGTCTTTCTTTTCTTTTAACTCACCTGAGTCAGAAAAAATATAGCGAGCATCATCCATGACTAATTCACCAGTCGCCATAGCACCACTTCCTGTCAAATAGTAGTTACCCTGCCACTCATCTTTAGCCATGTAACCCCACTTCTTGAAATAGTACCACTTGCCGTCTACCTTTTGCCACTCTTGATTTGCATAAGAACCATCCGATTTGAGATAGAAGTAAGACGAATAGGCTGGATCATAGAGCCATTCATTTTGCATCATGGCACCTTGACCATTTAGGAAATAACTTCCCTGCCATTGACTTTTAGCTAAATAGCCCCATTTTTTAAAATAGTACCATTTACCATTAATTTTCTGCCATTCTTGATTTGCATAAGAACCGTCAGCCTTGAGGTAGAACCAGCTCTTATAATGATTATCGTAAAGCCATTCATTCTTAGCCATGTAGCCACCCGATTTGAGGTAGTAATTGCCCTGCCACTCATTTTGAGCATAACGACCGTCTGACTTAATATAAAACCAAGCCTTATAGTAGTTATCAAAAATCCACTCACTCTTAGCTTTTGAGCCATCTGCCTTCACATAGAAGTCGCCTTCCCAGTGTGCCGATGGGGAAGTTGGTTTACTTTCCGATTTTTGACTACTAGCGCGCGTCTCTTTTACTTCTTCCTTTTTCTCTGCCTGTTGACTAGAAGAAACCTCAACCTTTTTCTCTGCCTTACTAGAAGAAGTCTGGATGCTACTTCCTTCCGAAGATGCTTTCACTTCAGGTTCATTTGCAGCAACATGACTAACTGCCAAGCCTAATAAAAAGATACTTGCTAATCCAATTTTTCCAATCTTTGTTTTCAATCTTTCCTCTCCTATAAAAAATGGAACAGACATCTGAATGCTGTTCCACCTAGCTTTTTGCTACTTACTAATTATTTTACAAAGTCAAGCAATGCCAAGAAGCTTTCTGCTTCAAGTGACGCACCACCAACAAGGGCACCGTCAACGTCTGGGCAAGCCATGTATGAAGCAACGTTTTCAGGTTTAACAGAACCACCGTATTGAACACGAACTTTGTCTGCAACTTCTTGTCCGAAGTCAGCAGCTACAACGTCACGAACAACTTTACACATTTTTTGTGCATCGTCTTGTGAAGCTGATTTACCAGTACCGATAGCCCAGATTGGCTCGTAAGCGATAACTGATGCAGCAACTTGTTCAGCAGTCAATCCAGCCAATGCAGCAGATACTTGAGCACCTACAAACTCAGCAGCTTTACCAGCTTCGTAAGTTTCAAGTGACTCACCACAACAGATGATTGGAAGCATACCGTTTGCAAAGATTGCTTTAGCTTTTTTGTTGATATCTTCATCAGTTTCATGGAAGTAGTCACGGCGTTCTGAGTGACCGATAACAACGTAGTCAGTACCGATTTCTTTCAAAACTTGTGGGCTAGTTTCACCAGTGAAAGCACCTGCATTTTCAAAGTAGCAGTTTTGAGCAGCAACTTTAAGGTTTGAACCTTTTGCAGCAGCAAGAACAGCTGTCAAATCAAGAGCTGGAGCAGCGATCCCTGCTTCAACAAGATCTGATGAAGGAAGTTTTGATGCAACTGCTTCAACGAATGCTTTAGCTTCTTCTGGATTTTTGTTCATTTTCCAGTTACCAGCGATAAATGGTTTACGTGACATTTCACATACCTCTTTTTTCAATTTATTTTCTATTTATTTTATCACAATTATACACAGCTTGCAAATCTTACTCGGATTTCAATCCTGCTTGCATGGATTAATCCTTCCAAAGATCCATGGCATTTCTGAAATCTGCAGATACCTGTGTCAACTGAGGATTGCTTGCTTCTCTCTCTGCCCGCTTGGCCTCAATTTGAGCCACACTTTTAATACCTTCATGGCGCCAATTTCTCAAAATCGCCTGAATGTACTTCCAGTTTGCTTTTCCATTCAAAACAGCTTCACGAAGAGCTTCCTTAATCAAGTCAGCACTGGTTCCATCTTCCTTAAGGGTCTTGGTCAAATCCTCAATCTCAAAAGGCGTCAACAAGCGTCCCAACTCCTGCTGGAAGGTTTCTACCAAATCCTTAAGCTGATTTTGAGGTGTCAACTGGTCTGAACTCGAAGTAGTAGCTCCAAGCAAGTCATCCAAGCGTTCCAATGCCAAACTAGCATCAAAAAGTAATTCAATTTCACCATTCAATTCAATCGTTCGATACTGAAGCAGTCCCCTCTCCGTCAGATTGGAAATGGACTGGTTGACATCCGAAATTTCCTTGCCAATCCTTTCAGCAATCTGGCTTGGCGACATTTCTTCTAAACCTGTCGTATTTTGCAAATAGAAAAATTGCCAGACCAGAAAATCGTCGCTGGACGGAAAGAGTTCCTTAAAATGCAAGAGCAGGGCACTCGGTAAAACCAAGTTCCCTGATTTAAAAGCGTCTAAATATGTCATAATTCCTCTTATAAATACCCATATGCAGATGCATCATCTTCTATCTTTCTCCAGTCAAAAGGCGTCTCTTGATAGACCGCATAGTTCACCCAGTTGCTGAAAAAGAGGGCTGCTGATGAAGACCAACAAAGACAAGGTGTCTGGTTGACGTCATCATCTTTGAAGTAATTTTCTGGAATATGAGGATCCAAACCTGCATCGCGATCTCGGAAATATTCATTTGCCAAGGTATCACGGTCATACTCCAAATGTCCAAAACTATAAATTTCTCGTAAATCACGACTGGCCAAAATCGAAACCCCAACCTGAGGTCCTTCCGATAAAATCTCGAGATTGGTTTTATTTAAAATTTCTTCCTTGGAAATCTCCGTGTGCCGTGAATGAGGGGATACATAGCTATCATCAAAGCCTCTAAAGAGAAGGTGCCCTTCTTTTAAGGTATCTTGAGGATAAATACCTGATAACTTACTGTCCATCTGGTATTTTTCTACACCATAGCGGAGATAGAGTCCCGCCTGAGCCCCCCAACAGATATGAAGAGTCGAATAGACATGGGTCTTGGACCACTCGATAACCTGACTGAATTCCTCCCAATAGTCTACTTCCTCAAATGGTAAATGCTCAACTGGAGCACCCGTGATAATCATCCCATCAAAATACTCGTCCTTAACTTCAGGAAAAGTTTTATAAAAGGTCTCCATATGTTCTGAACGAGTTGTTTTAGAACGGTGACTCTCCATATAGAGAAAATCAATATCCAGTTGTAGGGGTGTATTGGCCAAATGGCGCAACAACTGGGTCTCTGTCACCATTTTCTTGGGCATAAGATTTAAAATCAAAATCTTCAAGGGACGGATATCTTGGTGGGCAGCACGTTGATCATCCATAACAAAGATGTTCTCTGTCCGTAAAATCTCAACAGCTGGTAATTTTTTATCAATTCGAATCGGCATAACCCTCTCCTAACTGTACTCTTTCAGGAATCATTGCATGTGTTTGAAGTCAAAACTCAAACACTTAGTCCTTTTATTATACTGCAAGAAGATATAGTTTTCAATTATAGTTTTTCTCTAACTAGCTATAGTCTATTTTTATATCCTAATGTAGAGAAAACAGCCCTAAGGACTGTTTTTCATTAATAATGCATGAGAACTTTGTAATCGTAGTCACCGATTTTTTCACGGCCGTTCAATTCATCCAATTCAACAAGGAAGGCACAACCTGCTACAATACCACCAAGTTTTTCAATCATCTCGATGGTTGCCTTAACAGTTCCACCTGTTGCCAAGAGGTCATCTACAATAAGAACACGCTGACCTGGCTTGATGGCATCCGCATGCATAGTCAAGGTATCAACACCGTATTCTTTTTCATAGTCAGCAGAAATGACTTCACGTGGCAATTTCCCTGGCTTACGAACAGGAGCAAAACCAATTCCCAACTCAAAGGCAACTGGACAACCCACGATAAATCCACGAGCCTCAGGACCTACAATCATATCAATTTTCTTGTCAGTAGCATACTGAACGATTTCACGAACAGCGTAGCTATAAGCATTTCCATCAGCCATCAAAGGACTGATATCACGGAAGGTAATTCCTTCCTTTGGATAATTTTCAATTGTTGCAATATAATCTTTTAAATTCATTTTTTTCTTTCTTTCAAAGTTTTTACTCTCTATTATACCATATTTTCTCCGAAATATGAAAGTATAATCATTATTTCCTCTCTAAGAGCCTGATCTCGCTACTCACTCTGTAGCCAGAATAGCCAAAAAGCTGATGAATCATCGATTCATCAGCTTTAAGGATAATCTGTTCAATTCAAACAAATCATATCAATTAGAAAGATTAGTCTTCTTTCTTCTTGCGAGCCACAAGACCGAATCCACTCAATACTCCAAGAAGTCCAAGTGCTGCTAGGCTAGCATTGTCTTCTGTACCAGTATTTGGCAATTCGCGTTTACCTTCAGCTTCTTTCACCGCTGTTGGTTTTACTGGTTGTGCTGGAGTTGCTGGTACTTCTGGTTTAGCTGGCTGTTCAGGCATTGCTGGAGTTGCTGGAGTTGCTGGCTCTACCGGTTGTACTGGTGTTTGAGATTGGATCTTACGGTAAACATTACGAACATTTCCATTTGCGTCTGTTTCCGTACGGACTAGTTCATAATTTTCTAATGATTTACCTGGATGTGAACCATTTTCATCAGGAATAATCAATTCACCATTTTCATCTACATAAGTTGTCAATACTTTGTATTCAAATGGAGTAGGTGTTGGAGTTGGCACCACAACTTTTTCGTAAACATGCTCGATATCTCCATTTGGAAGTTTCTTAGTTGTTACGAATTTGTATCCTGGGATATCTTTCTTAGGTTGGTTACCTTCTTCATTTGGTGAAACTGGCTTACCATTTCCATCTACGAATGATGTAGTTGTTTTAACTACTTTACGGTAAACGTGAGTTACATTACCTTCTTTATCCGTTGTAGTCTTAACAAACTCATATTCTGGGATATCTTTCTTAGGTTGGCTACCTTCTTCACTTGGTGAAACTGGCTTACCACTTTCATCTACAAATGATGTAGTTGTTTTAACTTTTTCGTAGACGTGTTCTGTGTCTCCATTTGGAAGTTTCTTAGTTTCTACAAATTTATAGCCTGGAATATCTTTCTTAGGATTTTCACCTTCTTCCGTTGGATAATTTGGAATTTCTTTTCCTTCTTTATCCTTGAATGAAGTTGTGACTTTTTCGTAGACATGTTCTGTGTCTCCATTTGGAAGTTTCTTAGTTTCTACGAATTTATAGCCTGGAATATCTTTCTTAGGATTTTCACCTTCTTCCGTTGGATAATTTGGAATTTCTTTTCCTTCTTTATCCTTGAATGAAGTTGTGACTTTTTCGTAAACGTGTTCTGTGTCTCCATTTGGAAGTGTCTTAGTTTCTACGAATTTATAGCCTGGAATATCTTTCTTAGGATTTTCACCTTCTTCTGTTGGATAATTTGGAATTTCTTTTCCTTCTTTATCCTTGAATGAAGTTGTGACTCTTTCGTAAACGTGCTCTGTGTCCCCGTTTTCTAGAGTTGTGGTTTCTACGAAACGGTAACCTGGGATATCTTTCTTAGGTGTTGTTCCTTCTTCTGTTGATACCACTGGATTGTTGTCTTTATCAACAGTAATGAGGTGTCCTTCTGTATCTACGAATGTTGTGATAACTTTTTCATAGACGTGCTCTGTATCTCCATTTGGAAGTGTCTTAGTTTCAACAAGTTTGTATCCTGGTACTTCTTTCAACGTCTTAGGAGCAGTTGTTCCTTCTTCTGTTGTTGTTCCTGGAATTGGATTTCCTTTAGAATCAACATGTTTTGTTGTTACTTTTTCATAGATGTGTTTAGTGTTACCTTTTTCATCTTTTTCAGTCTTAACAACTTTGTATCCTGGGACTTTTTCTGATGGATTTTCACCGTCTTTAGATGGAAGTAGTTCAGTTTCTTTACCATCTTTTCCTACTACTACGAATTTAGTATCAGGACGTACAGTTGGTGTATAAGAAGCTTTAATTGTTCTTCCGTTTTTGTCTTTACGAACTACTTCTACTGGTGTAGCTGTTCCTACGAAGTCTTCTTTCGGAGTGAAGGTTACTTTACCATCTTTGTCGATTGTGTATGTTCCTTGTCCTGGTACTTCTTCAGTAGTTGATCCATCTTTAAACGTTGGAGGCACTGTTGTATCCACATCTCCTTTGAATTCTGGAGTATTTGATTGTGGAGTATTCTTAGCCCCTTCAGATGTCACATCTTTAGTAGAAGTTTTACCTAAAACTGTCGGTGTGTAAGTAGCCGTTACTGGTGTTCCATTTTCGTCAACACGTTTAACGGTTACACCACTTGCTTTCCCTACGAAGTTTGGTTCTGGAGTGAAGGTTACTTTACCAGTTGAATCAATTGTGTATGTTCCTTCGTTTGGTACTACTACTTTACCTTCTTCATCAGCACCTTCAAGAGATGGCGCTACAGTTTCATCGATTGGGATTACTACTGTTTTACCGTTTACTTTAGTTTTTCCTGATTTGAATACTGGTGTTTCTGATTGTTTTTCACCTTTTTCACCTATAGAAGTTACGTCTTTACCTTTTGGTGTTACTGGTAATACTACTGGAGTGTATTTAGCAGTTACTTCTGTTCCGTTTTTATCTTCACGTTTAACTGTTACTCCTGTTGCTTGACCTGTGAATGATTTTTCAGGTACGAATGTTACTATACCTTCTGGAGAAACTGTGTAAGTTCCTTCTCCATCTACAGTCACAGAATCAACTGGGTCTCCTGTTTTCGGATCTACTAATTTAGCAGGTTTATCAGATAATTCTACAGTTTTTTCTTCACCGTTAACTGTTGTTTTACCTGGTGTGAATACTGGTTTACCTGTTTGAGTAGAACCTTGTACATCAGTTGTAGTTACACCTTCTGCTGTTGGTGTTACTGGTTTAACTGTTGGAGTGTATTTAGCAGTTACTTCTGTTCCGTTCTTATCAGCACGTTTAACTGTTACTCCGCTAGCTTTACCTGTGAAGTTTGGTTCTGGTTTAAATGTTACCGCTCCTGTATCTGGATCAATTGTGTATGTTCCTTCTCCTGGTACTACCACTTTACCTTCTTCGTCTGCACCTACTAATGTTGGTTTAACTTCAGGGTCTAGTTCTACAGTTACTTTTTGACCGTTAACTGTTGTTGTACCTGGTGTGAATACTGGAGTTCCAGTCTGTTTAGCACCTTGAATATCTTCAGATACTACATCTTTTGATGTTGGAGTAACTGGTTTAACTGTTGGTGTGTATTTAGCTGTAGCTGGAGTTCCATTTGTATCTTTACGTTGAACTTCAACTCCTGTTGCTTTACCTGTAAAGTTTGGTTCTGGTTTGAACGTCACAGTACCATCTTCTGCTACAGTATATGTTCCTTCTCCTGGTACTGTTACTGATTTTTCGTCAGTTGGTTCACCAGTTTCTGGATCGATTAATTTAGCTGGTACAGTTGGATCGATTGGAGCTTTAGTGTGTCCTTCAGTGAATGTTGGAGTTCCGCTTTGCTCTTGACCTTGCGCGCCTTCAGAAGTAGCTGATTTCGCAGTTGGTTTAACAGGCGTAATATTTGGAGTGTAAGTTGTTGTTACTGCAACTCCATTTGTATCTTTCGCTTGAACTGTTACTGGTTTAACTTCCCCAGTGTAAGATTTATCTGTTGGAGTGAAGACTGCAACTGGATCTTTACCTTCTTCTTTAACAAGAGTGTATGTACCTACTACATCACCTGCTGGGTTTTTCGCTGGTACTGATTCTGCTGCTTGTCCATTTTCATTTAATAATGTATAAGTTGATGGATCAATCGCTACAGTCTCTTGTGTTTTAGCTTTTGTGATTGGGTCTTCTACTTCAACTGTTCCACCTTTGAATGTAACAGAATGGCTTTGAGTTTGACCTTGAATATCAGAAGTTACAGCTGGTTTTGCAGTTGGTTTTGTACCGATTACTACCGCTGTGTATTTACCAAGTGCTGGAGTACCATTTAAGTCAACACGTTTAACAGTTAACTCTGTACCTTTTCCTACGAATCCTTTTTCTGGAGTGAATGTTACTGTTCCATCTTCTGCAACTGTGTAAGTTCCTTCTCCTGGAATTACAACTTTATCAACTTCTTGATTAGTTGTTGGATCAATTAATTTCGCTGGTTTCGTTTCATCGATATCAACCGTTTTTTCAACACCGTTAACTTTCGCTTTACCACCGATGAAGTTTGGTCTTCCACTTTGTTCTTTACCTTGAACACCTGCAGTAAGAACTTCTGTTCCTTCTGGAGTTGCTGGCTTAACGACTGCTGTGTATTCTGCAGTAACTTTTGTTCCGTTCGTATCTTGACGTACAACTTTTAATGTTTGACCTTTTCCATGGAATTGTGGGTCTGGAGTGAAGTGAACTGTTCCATCTGCATCTACCGTATAAGTACCTTCATTTGGAATTGTTACACTTGTTACTTCTTGACCTGTCGTTGGATCAACAAGTTTAGCTGGTGTATTGTCATCCATTGGTACTTCTACTTCTTTACCATTGATTGTAGTCTTACCAGGTGTGAATTGTGGTTTACCGCTTTGAGGTGCACCTTGGATATCTTCTGTGAATGTGTTGATACCTTCTGGAGTAACTGGTTTAACTGTTGGTGTGTAAGTAGCTGTCGCTGGCGTTCCATTCGCATCTTTTGCTTGAACTGTCGCTGGTACTGGAGTACCTGTGAAGTCTTTGTTTGGTGTGAATGTTACTTTACCTGTTGTTGGTTCGATAGTGTATGTACCAACTGTGTTTCCTTTAGCATCTTTTGCCGGAATTGTTGTTTCATCTGTTGGGTTTCCTGTAGCTGGATCGATTAATTTCGCTGGTTGTTCATTATCAATCTTCATAGGAACTTTAGCGTCACCTTGAGTGAATGTTGGAGTTCCTTCTTGAGGTTGTCCTTGTACACCTTCAGATGTTGTTGGAGTTCCTGTTGGAGCTACCGGAGTAATGTTTGGAGTGTAAGTTGTTGTTACTGGAGTTCCATTTGTATCTTTAGCTTGGATCGTAACTGGTTTAACTTCACCTGCATATGTTTTATCTGTTGGTGTAAATACCGCAGTTGGTTTACCATCTACCACTTTAAGTGTGTAAGTACCGATCACATCTCCTGTTGGATTTTTAGCTGGTACTGAATCTACTGGATTTCCAGTTTCATCTAATAATTTGAATGAAGTTGTGTCGATTGGAACTTCTTTTTCTTCACCATTGATAGTTGTTTTACCAGGTTTGAATGTTACTTCTTTAGACTGCTCAACACCTTGTACATCTGTTGTATCCGCTGGTTCTGCTGTTGGTGTTACACCTACGATTGTTGGAGTATAAGTTGTTTTAACTTTTGTTCCATTTTCGTCTTCTGCTTGTACGTTAGCTGGCACTACAGTGCCTGTGTAAGTTTTGTCTGTTGGTGTGAAGGTTACTGTGTTAGTAGCTGGGTCAATTGTGTATTCCCCAACTTTTTTACCATTTGCATCTACAGCATCTACTGGAGTACCTGCTGCTACTGGGTTACCTTCCTTATCAAGTAGAACTGCTGAGTTTGCTTTAATCGCTACTGATTTTTCAGTACCTTCAATGGTTGCTTTACCTGGAGCAAAAGCTACGACTCCTGATTGTACTGCACCTTGAATGTTTGAAGAATCTGCTGGAGTTGCTGTTGGATTCACTCCTACGATTGTTGGAGTGTATTTAGTTTCAACTTTAGTTCCGTTGTTATCTTCTGCTTGTACTTTTGCAGGTTCTACTGGTCCTACATAAGTTTTGTCTGTTGGTGTGAAGGTTACAATACCTGTTGTTGGGTCTACTGTATATTCCCCAACCTTGTTCCCATTAGGATCTAATGCTGGTACAGCACCCTGAGCTTCTGTTCCATCTGCATTTAATAACTTAACTGAACCTGTTTTAATTGGTACTGCTGCATTTCCTGCTGTGAATGTCGGTGTTCCTGTTTGAGTTTCACCTTGGATTCCTGTTGAGGTAGCTGGATCAGCTGTTGGTTTTACTGGTGTAACTTCTGGAGTGTATGTTGTTGTCGCTGTTGAAGTTACTTCAGCTCCTGTTTTATCAACTCCGACTGGTGCAGTCAAGGACACACCAACTCCTGTAGCTTTACCTGTAAATGTTGGAAGTGGTTGGAATGTTACTTCACCCGTTGTTGGGTTGATTGTGTAAGTTCCCTCTCCATCTACAGTTACAGTTTTGGCATCTGTTGGAGCTTTTGTTACTGGGTCAATTAGTTTTGCTGGATGTGTTGCGCTTGGTGTAATAACTGCTTCGTTATCTTTACCTGCATCCGTTTTGAATACTGGAGTTTCTTTTTGTTCTTTACCTTGAACATCAATAGAAGTTTTTGGCTCTGCAGTGATTTCTTTTGGAGTTACTGTTGGAATGTATACAGCATCCATAGTTTTCGTAGTAGTTGTATGCGTACCATCATTGATGTTTTCAAGTTGGTTTTGATCTGTTAATGCAGTCCATCCTGTTGATTGACCATTAGCATCTACAGCACGAAGTACAATACCATCTGCTGTACCTACGAAGTTAGCTTCTGGAGTGAATGTTACACCTGTGTCTGTTACTTCATAAGTACCTTGACCTGCTTTAGTGAAAGTTTTTGTTAATGATCCATCTGGATTAACAATCATAACACCTTCAGGTTGTTTCTTCTTAGTTGTTTCTGCGCTGATTGTATTTGATTGTTCAGAGTAATCTAGTTTCCCATATGAATTGAATGTAGTTTTTCCGTTGTTTGAACCAAGGTTAGAAGCATCATCTCCTACAGCATGTGATACAAACTCGATACCTACAGACTGAGTTTCACCTTGTTTACCAGTTGTTTCTTCCTTATCTCCACGTGGAGGTAAAGCAACTTGAATTTGGTTATCTTCCACCTCACCTGAGAAAGCAATACCAGTAGGTTTGGTTACTTGTTTTTCAGATTTAGCGATACGTGTACGGAAGTTAACTTTATCTTTAGTTGTATCAACAACCTGAGTGTTTCGGAACACTAATTCCACTGTTTCATTGTTTCCAGTTACTTTAACGATATCAGATGCTTCTCCTTCATCGAATTTACCGTTGTTGTTAAAATCGATAAATCCACGCACATAAGCAGGTTCTACTGTATCTGTGTACTTGTCATTACCGTTTGCTGAAGCAACTACTTTGACACGGTATGTATTATCTGCACCTTGGACAAGTTTAATTTCCGGCTCACCATTATCTTTATTAATATGAACATCTTCTGGAGCAATAAGCTGTGCTACACCTTCATCTGCATTGTCAGTTGCATCATCTGATCCAATACCGCGTACACGTTCACCACCTTTTGCTTCAGGGTCTGCTTTTACTGTACCTAGATATGGTTGTTGGATTTCTTCTGTTTGATTTGTTGCATAGTTAGTCGTAGATGTTCTAATAGAATGCTCTGCTTTACCATAAGATTCTGGAAGATCCCCAAAGTCTGATAAAGAGATACCAACCATAGATGATTGAGCTCCACCCGAAATGATGTAGAACCCAACTTCTGTAGCTCCCGCTGTAGATACGATTGGTGTAGCTTTGTTACCACCTTCACCATTGATGTAACTACCAAAGACTTGAGAACCTAATCCTGATGTTGCTGTATCAGGCGTTGAGAAAGCACCATTTGCTAAGGCTTTCTGAAGTTTATCATCTGCAGGACGAAATTCTTGAGGGCTTGTGACATTTCTCATCTTGGCATTAGGTTGATAAGGAGTTGTTTCTGATGCGTTACCTACTAATGCATATAAATCCCAAGGCGTTCCGTTTGTTGTGTAGATTTCACTTTCGTTTATCTTGATATCTTCACCAGATGTCATTAAAATTGTTGGTTTTGTTTTCTTACCATTGTACTCAGCATCAACACTAAATACTACACCACCAATAGTACCATTCAGTTGCTGTGATTGGTCATTAGTACCCGCAATCGTAGTTTTATGTGGGGTAGTGTCAAATCCTGCATTTTTCACGTGTGCCCATCTTGTTTGAGCTGAACCACCAATACCTGTTGCTTTTTTAAAGCTATTTACTGCATCTGGATTATAAGTATCTTCACTAGCAGTTCCCGCTACACGATTTTTATAAGTTTCAGTAGCATGGAATGGTTTCATTTCTTTAACAGTTAATGTTACAACATAACCTGGCATCAACTCTTTTCTGAAAGTTGATCCGATTTGAAGTTGTCCATCTGGATCTAAGTTACTCCAAGCTGCTGTATCTGTAAAATCTAACCATTGGATTTGTTTAGACGCTTCTGCTATCTCTTTATCATCTTTACCTTTGTTCATGATAGGAATATCAGCTAGAGATGAGTAACCATGGTCTGCCAACCATTTTTGTCCTGCTTCTGTAGATGAGTCTTTAAGGGCTGTTGCTTGAGTTTCATCTAAGTTAACTGCAAACTTCCCATCACGGCCAATTCCTGCATTTTTCAATTCATTGTAAACTGCAAGGATTGATTCGTTGAGGCGTTCCAATTGAGCATCTACTTGCTCCTTAGTTACACTCTTGTCAGCCAAAAGAGCCTTAGTTTCAGCAAGAACTGCTTGGTTTTTAGCGACTGCTGCTGTAACTGCTGCCTTATTTTCTTCTTTGACATCAGCCTTAGCTAGTTCAGTCTCAGCCAATTTGTTAGTTACTTCAGCTTCTGATGATACTTGTGTAAGAGTTGTTTTTGCTACTGAAAGAGCTTTTTCAGCTGGTGTTGCAGTTTTTTCTGCTTCAGCTTTTGCTGCTTCTTTTTCAGCTGCTTGTTTCTTATCGAAACCAGCAGTATTTGACTCTGTTACAACTGTGCTCAAAGCTGATACAGTTTCAGCTTGTGCATCTACATCTGCTTGGCTAGCATCTTCCTTAGCTAGAGTTGCTTTAGCTGTTGCCAACACTTCCTTAGCTGAGTTTACTACTGTAGCATCTGCGTATTTAGCAGTTGAAAGTTTAGACTCCAAAGTAGCAATACTTGCTTCAAGAATAGCCTTGTTTACTTTCTTAGCTTCTACCGCTTTTACTTCTGCAGTTTTTGCAGCTTCTACTGTTTCTGCTTTAGGCTCAGCTTTTTCCTTCTCCTTATCATCTTGGCCAGAAGCAGTTGCTGAAATAGTTGTTTCAGCTGATTGTACCTCAGTCGCTGATACCGCACCGTTTCCTAGGAACATCAAACCAGCCGCAATCGCTACTGATGCCGCTCCAAAGCTATATTTACGAATACCGTAACGAATGTACTTCTCCGTTCGAAAATCTTGTTGTTGTTTGCCTTGCATAGACACACAACCTCCTTCAAAATATATTAGAATGTTTAGACAAATAAAGAGCCCCCCCCCCTTAAATATTTTTGCAATATTAAGAGTATAATATCATGAGTGGGAAGTGCTCAATATTTACCAACATCCCCTTAATTATATCATCTCAAAATTTATAACACAAGTTTTATGATTGAAAATAATTACTTTTATAAATGAAATGATTCTCATATTTTAAAAAATCAACCTAGAATAATTATAACATAAAGTAGTTTAAGAACATTTTTTTGATTTTTAGTTTATTTATTCTTATTTTATATCTACATGGAATTATTTAAGATAAATCAATAAACATTTTTAAAATATAGTTCGTATTTTTTATATTTCCATCCAATTAATCATATAGATAATAACATTATATAATTTCATAGTGATGTAAATCATACTGATATGAAGTCCTACAAAATTTCATTATTTTTTATAATTATATATAAAATAGCTGGTTCAAAAAGTATCTTTTAATTTGATGAACACTTCAAGATCCAAATCTATATAATCACAAACCATTTATTGATGATCAAGGAAAGTCAAATAACAAATTAAGAAACGAGTAGCAAGCTACTTAAACTAGTGAACTGAAATTACAGTTAAAACATCTAATACTCTTCGAAAATCTCTTCAAACTGCATCAACGTCGCCTTTCCGTATGTATACGTTACTGACTTCGTCAGTTTCATCTACAACCTCAAAAACATGTTTTGAGCTGACTTCGTCAGTTCTATCTGCAACCTCAAAACAGTGTTTTGAGCTGACTTCGTCAGTTCTATCTGCAACCTCAAAGCTGTACTTTGAGCAGCTTGCGGCTAGTTTCCTAGTTTACTTTTTGATTTTCATTGGGTATAAAATCAATCTCATATCTTTAACAAGTAAAAAGTGTACTATAGTGGATTGAAGTCAGACTAGTACAATACAACTTCTAAAGCATTGTTAAAAAACTTAATGTACTATTCCAGAATCCATCTATCATAATGACTAGTTTTATCAATCAAAAAACGAGCACTTTCGTACTCGCCTTTGTTTATAAACTACTGATTAAAGTGAGTTTACGTCAACTTTGATACCAACACCTTGAGTAGTTGTGATAGTCAAGTTTGTTACGTAAGTTCCTTTAGCTGTAGCTGGTTTTGCTTTTTGGATTGTTTCGTTGAAAGCTTTGAAGTTTTCAACCAATTTTTCAGCTTCAAATGATACTTTACCGATGATTGCTTGAACGTTACCTGCACGGTCAGCACGGTAAGTAATTTTACCACCTTTAGACTCTTCAACTGCCTTAGCAACATCCATTGTTACAGTACCAGTTTTAGGGTTTGGCATCAAGTTACGTGGTCCAAGGACACGTCCAAGACGTCCAACAAGAGCCATCATGTCAGGTGTAGCGATAACTACGTCGAAGTCCAACCAACCGTCGTTGATTTTAGCAACAAGGTCATCTTCACCAACAAAGTCTGCACCAGCAGCTTTTGCTTCTTCAGCTTTTGCACCACGTGCAAAAACAAGAACGCGTGAAGTTTTACCAGTACCGTTTGGCAATACCATTGCTCCACGGATTTGTTGGTCAGCTTTTTTAACGTCGATGTTCAAGTTGTAAGCAACTTCTACAGTTGCGTCAAATTTTGCAAAGTTAGTTTCTTTTGCAAGTGCTACAGCTTCTTCTACGCTGTATGCTTTTGTGCTGTCGATTTTCTCAAGAGCAGCACGAAGTTGTTTGCTTTTTTTAGCCATTTTCTATTCTCCTTGTAAGTGGTTCAATCGATTTTCATCTCCCACGTCACTTCTCGAAATGATGAAGTCTTGCGGGTTATATTGGGGGTGTTATTGATTAGTCAACAACAGTGAATCCCATAGAACGAGCAGTACCTTCGATCATACGCATTGCAGACTCTACGTTTGCTGCGTTCAAATCTGGCATCTTAGTTTCTGCAATTTCTTGTACTTGCGCACGAGTAACTGTAGCAACTTTAGTTTTGTTAGGTGTACCTGATCCTTTTTCAACACCTGCAGCTTTTTTCAAAAGAACAGCAGCTGGTGGTGTTTTAGTGATGAAAGTAAATGATTTATCTTCGTAAACTGAGATAACAACTGGAATGATCATACCAGCTTGGTCAGCTGTACGAGCGTTGAACTCTTTTGTGAATCCCATGATGTTGATACCAGCTTGACCAAGAGCAGGTCCAACCGGTGGAGCTGGTGTAGCTTTACCAGCAGGGATTTGCAATTTTACAAGTTTTTCGACTTTTTTAGCCATTTTTAAATCCTCCTTTGTGGTTTTGGCGGTAATTAAAGATTTTTACCTCCCACAAGTATGCTTTTCACATACCCATCTATTATACACTATTTATCTGAAATTGCAAGAGAAAAGTTTATTTTTTATACTCAATGAAAATCAAAGAGCAAACTAGGAAGCTAGCCGCAGGCTGCTCAAAGTACAGCTTTGAGGTTGCAGATAGAACTGACGAAGTCAGCTCAAAACACTGTTTTGAGGTTGTGGATAGAACTGACGAAGTCAGTAACCATACCTACGGTAAGGCGACGCTAACGTGGTTTGAAGAGATTTTCAAAGAGTATTAATCGACGTAATCTCCGCCTTCAAAGCCGTAGTATTCTTCCAAACTGAGACCAGTCTCAGCAATTTCTTTAGCTTCTTTTCCGACATAACGAAGGTGCCATTCCTCAGCCATATAGCCTGTTTCCTTTTCC
Source organism: bacterium (assembly GCA_905221065.1). Lineage (GTDB taxonomy): Bacteria > Bacillota > Bacilli > Lactobacillales > Streptococcaceae > Streptococcus. The sequence continues at coordinate 113,051 of CAJNBS010000002.1, read as the reverse complement.
TTACCTTTGAGATAACGAACAACAAAGCCATAATCAGCAGCATGGTCCAAGAGCCATTGAGCCGCCTTCTCTTCTGTCACCAAATCACCATTTGTCCCAATCACATCAAAAGCCAAGCCTGTCTGGTGTTCGCTATAGCCAGGACGAGCAGAATAACGGTCGGCAGCTTCTTTCCCATCTTGATTGACATAATCTTGATAGAGCTTGGTCTGAGTTTCATAACTTCTAAAACCACTGTAATGATCACTAATCGGAAATCCTGCCTCTTGCATAGCTTTTATGAGTTTGACCAACTCTGCCTTGGCTGTTGGATTTTCTCCTGGATTATAGTCTTTAGACAATGGATAGTGTTTATTGGCTACGATGATTTCATCGTATTTCCCTTGGATGCTGTAGTAGTCTCCTTTGTTGACCACTTCTGCTTTTTTCTGGGTAGCTCCTTGAGATTTACTGCCAACTGTTCCATCAGCTTTGGCGGTTTGTTCTGTCTTAGCTGCGCCATCTTCAGTTTTTGCTTTTTCTTGTGAACAAGCTGCTAGACTCAAGGCTAGCAAGGCTGTCAAGATAAGGTATCTTTTTTTCATCTCTACTCCTTTATTTCTAATAGTTTATCTAGTTCTAATGATAAACGTTTGACTAATCTTTTAATCTCATCTGGTTTTGCTTGGCAGGTTTCTGAGGTCATTTCTTCAAAGGGAACCCACCAGACTGGCCCACGACCTTTAAGACCGTGGCCGTTCATATCCCCTGTCCGTCTAGGAAACAAATGCCAATGAAGATGAGCATCGCCATTTCCTAGCAGTTCGATATTCATTTTCTCAGCAGCAAAAGCCTTAGCAACTGCCTCTTGGACCAAACTCATTTCCTCTAGAAAACGGAGTCTTGTTTCCTTTTCTAAATGGTGCAATTCGGTGACATGTTCCTTGGCTAGAAAGAGACTATAGCCTGCAAAATACTGGTGGTCTCCAATCACAAGATAGCCTGTTTCCAATTCTTTGACAAAATAGGGATTTTCTCCAGCTTTGATGAGGTTAATTCTCTGGCAAATAAGGCACATATTAATCTACCAACCCGCTCTTAAGATAAGCATCAACCATACGCTCCGTTGCAACCACCGAGTCAATATGAGTGCGCTCATATGAGTGGCTAGACTCAATACCAGCACCAAGAAGGGCATGTTTGACCTCTGCCCCTGCAGACATGGCTGCTGAAGCATCCGAACCATAAAATGGATAGATATCTAGCTTAAATGGAATATCTTGTGCTTTCGCCAAGGCAACCAAATGTTGACGGAAATCATAGTGATAAGGACCTGAAGCATCCTTGACACAGATAGACACTGTATATTCATCTGTCTGCTGGTCATCGCCCATAGCTCCCATATCCACAGCCAGATATTCGACTACCTGAGCAGGGATATTAGAGTTAGCTCCATGCCCCACTTCTTCAAAAACTGAAAAAGCAAAATGGGTTGTAACCGGCAATTCAATCTTCTCTTCCTTATAAATACGAAGCAGGTTAAGCAAAATCGCTGCGCTGACCTTGTCATCCAAATGACGAGACTTGATAAAACCTGTCTCTGTCACGACAGTTCGTGGGTCAAAGCTGATAAAATCACCGACCTCAATCCCAAGAGCACGAGTTTCTTTTTCATTGCTTACTTTTGCATCCAAACGCACTTCCATATTGTCCTGGGTACGTTCTGCAGTTCCTGCATCCTTGTAGACATGGCAAGAAGTTTGGTGGATGAGGATGGTTCCTGATACTTTTTCACCTGTGCTAGCCACATGAACGGTACAGTTTTCACCTTCGATCATGTTCCAAGGAAAACCACCGATACGGTCCAATTTAAGACGGCCGTCTGGTTTGACAGCACGGATAATAGCACCCAGCGTATCTACATGGGCAGTCACATAGCGATGCTCTTCATCATTTTGACCTTTAATAGTTACATTGACACCACCTTTGGCTGTGCGAACCGGTTGGTAACCGAAACCTTCTAGAGTCTCGACTAGATAATCCGAAATCTCACGAGTGAAGCCCGTTGGCGACGCAATGGCTGTCAGTTCTTTGATATATTCTACTGTTTGATTCATTTCTTCACCTCTTTTGCTACCTATTATAACACATTTATCATCGGATAAAAAAGAAAATCACTCCTGTAGACTTTGCTACAAAAGTGATTTAAGTGATTATTCCATTTCAAAAACATCACTTTCTTGCTTGTTTGGTAGAACCAATGAGAGCAAGATTCCGACAACGGCTGGTACCAACCATGGGAGTGATGCCTTGGCAAATGGAAGAGCGTTGACAAGATTTGCAAGAAACTCAACTTTAAATGAGCTTCCTAGTACGCTTGCAATGGCAATGGCTGTAACAACAGCAATTGTCAACTGCATACCTGGTTTTGAAAGAGCCACAAATTTGTTGACAATGACAATCATGACGATGGCAATCGTGATTGGGTACAAGATAACCAGTACAGGGATTGAATACTTGATAATCGCATCAAGACCCAAATTGGCAATCGCAAATCCAATCAAGGTAAAGGCTGTCGCATAAACCTTGTAGCTGATTTGTGGGAAACGCTCATTAAAGAACTCTGCTGTCGACACAATCAAACCAACTGTTGTTGTAAAACAGGTTACGGTCACCATAGCTGCAAGGAAGAGTTGAGCTGTTGAGCCAAAGATTTCTTGAGTGGCTTGTGACAAGATGTAAACACCTGGTGTTCCACCCTTCATCGCTTCAGCAGGTACTGGGAAATGATTTCCAAGGAAACCTAAACCGATGTAAAGAGCGCTGAAGGCAAGGGCAACAACGATACCAACAACCCAAATAGTTGAAATGTATTCTTTCTTACTTGAAAATCCAAGTTGTTTCAAGGTTTGAACTGCGATTACGCTAAAGGCAACTGAGGCAAGGGCATCCAAGGTATTGTAACCTTCTAGGAAACCTGTACCAAAGGCAGAAGCTTGATAAGCAGCTGAAGCAGCTTGAGGACTTGTTCCACCATATTTGAAAGCTCCTAGAACAACCAAGATAACAATCAAAATCGCAAAAACTGGCGTTAAAATACGTCCAATGCGGTCCAAGATTTTTGATGGATTAAGCGAGATTAAATAAGCCGCTGCAAAATACAGAACCGTAAAGACAATCAAACCAAGACCTTTATTTGCATCCGACAAAAGGGGGCTAATCCCTACTTCGTAAGCTGTTGTAGCTGTACGTGGGATAGCAAAGAATGGACCGATTGACAAGTAAAGAACTGAGAGGTAGAGAGTCGCAAACCAAGGCGCTACCTTTGTTGAAATCTCGTGAATATATCCTTTAGGATTGAGCGTTCCAATAATAAGGGTCAAGACGGCGATACCGACGCCTGAAAAGACAAAACCTGCGATGGCAGGAAGAAAATGTTCCCCAGATAGAGCACCTAGAGAAGGCGGAAAAATCAAGTTCCCCGCACCAAAAAATATTCCGAACAGGAGCAAACCTGTTAGGGCACCTTTTTTAGCCATGAAAATCTCCTTCATATTTATAAAATACTGACTTAGTATATCATGAATAGGAGTATGAAAAAAGTATCACGAAGTAAATATTGAATGTTTTCAAGATTCTCAAAAATGAGAATTGTCTAAAAATAAAACTCTCCTACCCAGTCCATACCAAGTTGGAGAAATGCAAAATTTTAAAGTTCTTCAAAGGCCAACATGCCACCCTGAACATTGATAACTTCATAACCTTGTTCAGCTAGAAATTGACAAGCACGCGCCGATCTCATTCCAGATTTGCAAATAACATAATGTAACTGGTCCTTGTCCAACTGATCAAAGGTATCAGTCAATTGACTAAGTGGCAGGTTGTGGGCGCCTTCTAAATGAAGTGCTTCAAACTCATCCACTTCTCTCACGTCCACTAGAGAAAGTTGGTCGTTTTGGTAAAGCTGGTAAAATGCGTCAAAGGAAATTTCTTTCATTCTTTTTCTCCTAAAATAGCTTTAATTCTTTTTTTCAAGTCTGGCACCACTTCTGTCTCAAACCAAGGATTTTTGGCCATCCAGATTTGATTTCGTGGTGAGGGATGAACTAGTGGAAAATAGTCTGGCAGATAGTTCTGGTAATGTTTTACCCGCTCTGTCACCTTGCCACTGATTTTCTCCTGTAAATAGTAGGCTTGGGCATATTGCCCAATCAAGAGAGTTAACTGAATATCTGGTAATTCTTTCAAGAGCTGTGGATGCCATTTTTCTGCAAAACCAGTTCTCGGTGGCAGGTCACCTGATTTTCCATGCCCTGGAAAGTAGAAATCCATAGGCAGAACAGCAAAATATCCTGAATTGTAAAAAGTGTCTTCGTCAACACCAAGCCAGTTCCGCAATCGGTCACCACTCTTGTCCTTCCAGTAAAGGCCTGCCTCTTGGGTTTTAAGTCCCGGTGCCTGACCGACAATATTGATGCGAGCAGTCTTTGGCGCCGCAAAGAGAGGTTCAATGCCACGCTCTGTATAGTTGGCATTCTGCGAATCCGCCATAATAGCCTGCTTGATTCTTTCGATTTGAGACATCTACTTTCCCTCCAAAAAGAAGTCCAAGCATAAGATCTCAGACTTCTATCGTTTTATTTGATCAATTCATAAATAGCTTCGGCATAGATTGCTGCTGCACGGAAGAGATCGTCCAAGGCGATAAATTCATTGGCTTGGTGCATGGTGTCGATTGAGTCTGGGAACATGGCACCGTAGGCAACCCCACGCTCCAGCAAACGACCAAAAGTTCCACCACCGATAACTTGCTCATGACCTTGTAGTCCTGTTTGTTTTTCATAGACATTCAACAAGGTTTGCACAAGTGGATCTTCCATTGGCACATAGTGAGGCGTGTGACCGTGTTCAGAAAGGCTAACAGAAGCAACTGGCAAGTTTTCAAGGATTGACTTGATTTGCTCTGGGCTGGTTCCTTTTGGATAGCGGATATTAAGGGCAATCGTATTGTCAGCACTTGTTTCGTCAAAGCGGAAGACACCGGCATTCATAGAAAGGGCACCCATCTTTTCATCCACATGGGCAATCTTGAGATTTTCACCCTCATGGTCGTTCAAGAGAATCTTACCAGCGATATCTAGGTAGTCTTTTGCAGGTCCTGCAAAGTTAAACTGGCTGAGGAAAAGGGCTAGGTAAGTCGCACCATTGACACCTGAAGCAGGCATAGCACCGTGGGCTGATTTACCAATGATGGTCACCTTGTATTGACCAGCCTCTTCTTGGATTTCTCCTCTAAGTTTGTGTTCTGCAACAAAGGCATCTAGTTTAGCTTGCAAGTCAGCCAAGTCACCTGAAACGACTGCTGTTGCTGATTCAGGTACCATATTTTCACGCAATCCACCTGTGAAGCTATGAAGACGGGCAGCACCTGCATTTTCACCTGCAAAATGGAGGTATTCCGTGATATTTCCTTTTTCACCATTGATGATAGGGAATTCAGCATCAGGAGAGAAACCGAAGTCTGGTTTTGCAAGTCCTACATGTTCAAAGTAGTAGTCCATGTCTGCCCAGCCTGATTCTTCGTCTGTTCCGACGATGAAACGAACTTTCTTAGAAGTTGGAAGTCCCAATTCTTTGATGATTTTCAAACCATAGTAACAAGCTGTTGTAGGACCCTTGTCGTCCGAAGCACCACGCGCATAAAGGCGACCGTCTTTGATTGTTGGTGTGTAAGGGTCTGTGTCCCAACCGCTACCAGCCGGCACCACGTCCATGTGGGCAAAGATTCCGAGGACTTCTTCTCCATTACCAAACTCGAAGTGTCCTGCGTAGTTATCGACATTCTTAGTTGGGTAGCCATCACGGTCTGCGATTTCAAGGAATTTTTCCAAGGCCTTTACTGGACCAGGTCCAAATGGATGTTCAGCATCCGCCTTGCTATCGTCACGTTCAGAGTTGATTTCTAATAGGCTAAACAAGTCAGCCAAGAGGTCTTCTTTGCGTTTTTCTACTTCTGCTGTAAAATCAATTGCTGTCATTTTTTTCTTCTTTCTATCTTTTCTCGATGATTTCATCTACTGGCAAGCGGTAGCTTGGTTCCAATTTTTCGTCTGTGTAACCCACTGTAATCAAGAGTTCTGGACGGAAACGGTCTTCGATGTCCAAAACCTCATTGACTTTTGATTTGTCAAAACCAAGGATCAAATTTGATCCAATTCCTTGGTCTGTCAATGCAAGAACCAAGTTCATAGCAACCAAACCTGCATTTAGGGCTAGGTAGTCACTGACCTGTTGTTCATTGTAACGCGCAAACTCAGCAGGCAAATTCTTCATGAAGTATTGAAGTTGCTCTTCAGAGAAGTTATTAGCACCACCAACACGGGCAATCTTACGAGCACGTTTAGCAAGATCTGTATCTGTAAACAAGGCAATGGTTACAGGCGCTGATGATACCTGTTCAAAGTTGGAGCCGTAAGCCAATTTTGCCAGTTCGGCATTTTTCTCACGTACCACCACAAATTTCCAAGGCTGGCTGTTGTGGGCACTTGGAGCCAAGGTTGCAATTTCGATAGCCGTACGCACATCTTTGGGATCAACAGGCTTATCAGTGAAATGCTTGGTCGCATGACGTTTTTTGTTTAATTCAAGAAATTTCATAATCGATTTCCTTTTCTAATTCTACTGCTTCCATTCTACCATAATTTGAAAGAGGTTGCAGATATTTTCCATGATTAAGTTTTTCTTATCACAACCATAAAAAATATATATTGGTTCATCAAGAAAGTTTCTGATAAACTAGCAAGTACTTTACATTTGAATGGAGACATTATGAAAAAATTTAGCCTATTACTAGCCATCCTCCCATTTTTAGTTGCCTGTGGAAATCAAGCCACACCTAAAGAGACTAGTTCTCAAAAGACAATCGTCGTTGCCACAGCTGGCGATGTGCCACCATTTGACTACGAAGACAAGGGCAATCTGACAGGATTCGATATTGAAGTTCTAAAAGCAGTGGATGAGAAACTCAGCGACTACGAGATTCAATTCCAAAGAACTGCCTGGGAGAGCATCTTCCCAGGACTTGATTCTGGTCACTATCAAGCAGCAGCTAATAATTTGAGTTACACAAAAGAGCGTGCTGAAAAATACCTTTACTCGCTTCCAATTTCGAACAATCCCCTCGTCCTTGTCAGCAACAAGAAAAATCCTCTGACTTCACTTGACCAAATCGCTGGCAAAACAACACAAGAGGATACTGGAACTTCAAACGCTCAATTCATCAATAACTGGAATCAGAAACACTCTGACAATCCTGCTACTATTGATTTTTCTGGTGAGGATATCGGTAAACGAATCCTTGACCTCTCTAACGGAGAGTTTGATTTCCTAGTTTTTGACAAGGTATCCGTGCAAAAGATTATCAAGGACCGTGGTTTGGAGCTTTCTGTGGTTGACTTACCTTCTGCTGATAGCCCCAACAACTATATCGTTTTCTCAAGCGACCAAAAAGAGTTTAAAGAGCAATTCGATAAAGCACTCAAAGAACTCTATCAAGACGGAACACTTGAAAAACTCAGCAACACTTATCTAGGTGGTTCTTATCTACCAGATCAATCTCAGTTACAATAAGATATATAAAAGCGATTGGACCAGCCAATCGTTTTTAGTTTGTACAATTCTATTAAGAAAGCTCTCTTTAATCATGTCCTGTATCCGTTTGGTAATCTGCTTGTTCTTCCGCCACTTGAAGTAAGGCTTCTGCTTCCTGCGGATTCAACTTCCTCTGAACTGCTTCTGCGACCGCTCTTGGCACCCCAACTTCGACAATTTCATCCACACTGGCTTCCTTGATCTTAGTCAAAGACTTGAAATGCTTCATGAGATTCTGCTTGCGTTTAGGTCCCAGACCTTCAATCCCATCCAATTGTGATGAAAAGGAATTTTTGGAGCGCAATTGGCGGTGGAAAGTGATAGCAAAGCGGTGGACCTCATCTTGGATGCGTTGGAGTAGGAAAAATTCCTGAGAATTGCGAGACAACTCCACCACCTCAAGTGGATCTCCAAAGAGCAATTCATGGGTTTGGTGCTTGTCATTCTTTTGCAGACCTGCAATGGGGATATCCAAGCCCAGTTCTTCTTGGATGACCTGCTTGGCGATATTGACTTGACCTTGTCCCCCATCAATCACAATCAAATCTGGCGGAGTTAAACCGTCACGCTGTACTCGACCATAGCGCCTGCGAATGACTTCTCTCATGCTGGCATAGTCGTCTGGTCCGACTACGGTCTTGATTTTATACTTACGGTAATCTTTTTTACTTGGTTTGCCGTTGACAAAGACCACCATAGCTGAAACAGGACTGGTTCCCATGATATTGGAGTTGTCGAAGGATTCGATACGGACTGGAGTCGGGATTTGGAGTAAACGACCTAGATTTTCAATAGCTCCTTGGGTCTTTTCGACAGATTTCTCCAGCAGGTTGAATTTCTGCTCTAGGCTGACTCGAGCATTCTTTATAGCCAGATTGACCAGTTGCTTTTTCTCTCCACGCTGGGGTTTGAGAATCTTGGAATCCACCAAGGCCTTGACGGCTTCTTCATCGATATCTTTCGGAATCAGCACCTCATTGGGCACCAGGTGGGATTTTTCTTGATAGAATTGTCCCACATAGGTCAAGAAGTCCTCATCCGGATCATTGTAGTAGGGAAAGAGATTGACATCGCGCTCAATGAGCTTGCCCTGACGAACAAAGAAAACCTGAACACACATCCAGCCCTTGTCCACATAGTAGCCAAAGACATCACGATTTTGTAGATCCTTAGCCATGACCCGTTGCTTGGTCCGAAGGGTTCCAATGGCCTGAATCAGGTCACGGTATTCCGCCGCACGTTCAAATTCCATACTTTGGGCTGCCTTTGCCATCTTCCCCTTGAGATCATCGATGATTTTGTCGTCCTGTCCTTTTAGGAAATCAGAAACCTCCTGAGCCATAGACTTGAAATAGGCCTCATCCTTCTTACAGATGGTGTGGGCCATACATTGACCGATATGGTAGTAAAAACAGACCTTAGAAGGAGGATTAGTACACTTACGAAAAGGGAAAATCCGATCCAGCAGTCGCTTGATTTCATTAGCAGCTCCCACATCTGGATAAGGTCCAAAGTAGAGACCGCCGTCTTTCTTGACCTGACGGGTGATAATCAAACGAGGATAGCGCTCATTGGTGATTTTGATGAAAGGATAAGACTTATCATCCTTGAGCATGATATTGTATTTAGGCTTATTTTCCTTGATCAGGTTGATTTCTAGGAGAAGTGCCTCAATATTAGACTCCGTAACAATAAATTCAAAATCTACAATCTCAGACACCAAGGCCTCTGTCTTGGTATCGTGACTCCCACGGAAATAGGATCGCACGCGGTTACGCAGATTTTTAGCCTTTCCTACATAGATAATGGTGCCGTTTTTATCTTTGTGAATGTAGCATCCAGGGCTGGTCGGCAAGAGCTCTAGTTTTGATTTAATCAAGTTGTTCATAGTTCCATTATAGCAAAAAAGTAGGGAAAGATAGTCCCCTACTCATTGGTCTCATATATTTTTCGAAGGTTTGCAACATCCTCTTTCTGAATACCATAAAAGGAACCAGCTGGTTGCATCACAGACTTCTCATCTGTATGGTCCAAGCCAATCGCATGCCCCAACTCATGTTCTGCCGTATGGACAATGCGCTCATAGGAATAACCATAGTCAGGATTGGATAGATAATAGTGATTCAGACGTACCGTTACGGATAAGAATTGCCCTGTTAAGAGATTGGTCTGACTTTCCGCCTCTCCTGCCACAGGGGTGCCTCCGTCATTCATCTCAGTAGCCAAGATATCTGCCTTGCTAGTCTCAGTCACGATTTCAAAGTTAAAAATACCAGTTTGATTCCAGTTATGGATCGCTTCTACATAAGCCTCTTGAAAGCGTGAATCCATCTGGGAGTCCAAGTGAATACGAGCAGAGGCCTGCGACCACCTTCCTTCAGAGTGTTGGTGGCTATCTGTCTGGCTTAACTTAGGAAGTTGCCCTGTTTTTTCCCATTGGTCAATACTTTGTTGACCAATCTTTACCGACCGCTCTGCTTGCTTTAGCGCTCCTTGAAAATCTCCGTTCAGATACCAGAGAAATCCAAAAGCAAGAGCACATAAGAGAACAACTATCCAAACCAGGCGCCAAAACAAACGCCAAATAAAAGAACAGAAAGCCCCTATCAAACGAAAAAGCCAGCGCATGTTCCTCCACCTTTCTAGCAAATAAAATTTATTTTACTAAAATAAGCTGAAAGAAAACTAAATACTGGCTTTTTCATCTTAACGTCCTACTATTTTTTTGAGTAACTGAATAGCTTTGTATTTTAAAGGCGATGGATGATAACGGAAAGTCCCTGCTTTACGTACAATATGGCCATTAAAATTTTGTTTAAAACGCAAAACGCCATCACTACCATCAAAAATCCCTTGAATCCCTAGGAAGTTGTATTGATGGATGTTTCGTTGCATTGTCTGCTTCATCGCATGATATTGAAGTAAAAATGGAGCTGAGAACTTCTGGTACTCTGCGTACGACCCCCCAAACAAGTAAGTTGCCTCTGTATTTGTGTAGATGATTAAAGCACAAGCTAGAGCAACATTGCCAGACTCACTATCCAAGCTAGTTAGAAAATCTTTTTTCTTTTGCAAGGCTTGATATTGCTGATGAAATTGTTTCGACTTCTTGTCAAGACTAGCCATCTTCACATTTAAAGCATCTATGGACTGTTGCGGATTGACTTCAGCAATTAGAAAATCCGCCTTATCTCCAAACATATCATACAATTTAAAGTAATAATCTAAATTCTTATCCTCAAAACCTTGTCTTTTACCTGTTTCTTCGATAATTTTTTTGAACGTTGGAATTTCTTTCCGTTCTGCATTTCGAATAAGAATATTAAAATCAAAGGCCGACTGAATGTTGCGAATACTATTTTTATTAAAGGATTTCAATAAGGAAACAGCATCATAATCTTTCAAATCTTTGATGTAATGCCAGCTGACTTCTCCATTAGGATAACCTGTTGTCAATCCATCAAATTGATAACCTAAATCAGTCAAATCTTGAATAATACTTTTTTTCTCAGCATCTATCGGATTACCTTCACCATCAAAAGTTTGATAAGTTTCATAAGGTTTTACAAGCAACTCTAATACACCATTTTGCTTGGCATATTCTTTTAACTCTTCATAAAAAACTGGAAGAGCATCTTGTTGGGTATAAATCGGCCCCGAATTGATCTCCATATGTAGGCCACCCAGCATGGGCAAGCTATAAACCAGAGCTGCAACTTGAATTTCTCCTTCTTGTTTCAAAGCAAGATAAACAATTCGAGCCCCTCTTTTTTCTAACAAGTCCCCCATCTGGACAGATTGCATAAAGGAACGAGAAGAAACCTGATCAGAATAAGCCTGAAACTCTTCTCTCGTGAGTGTAATTAGTGCCATATACTTACTTTCTATGTTTTTTTCTTAATGTTTTACGGAAATCAAGAGCCAGCCTTAACAAAGGATAGAGAGGATGGGTAGGCATTGTAAATTCACCCAAGTATTCTTCAATCGTTGGATTAAAATTAGCTTTAAAACGATAGAGTCCACCATCTAAAGCATTCTCGACGCCTCCTAAATTTTGCCATAAAATGCCACGTTCAAAGGAATATCGAGCTGTCTCATACCAAGTCAAAATAGGAGCTTTATAACGTCTAAAATCTTCATCCATTCCTGCGTATAAATTGACAGAAGTTTGTCCGAATTCTAAAGTCAAGGTAGCCGCTAAGGGAACTCTTGCTTGACCTGCATCCATATATTCCTGCAGGAAAGTCAATTCCTCTAACAAACGTTCTTTTTCCTTCTTCTGCGCTTCTACTTTTGAAGTTCGAGTCGACTCAGTAAAGGTCTCTTCCAAGGCTCTGTTTTTCGCTAACTGTTCTTCTAATTCTTGCGAACGTTTAGAGACATCCAAGGTTGCCAACGTGATGTAGGCCTTGTCCTTAAAATTATCTAACAACTTTTTATAATAGGCTTCATTCCTCAAATGAATCTCTTTCCGCTTCTCGGTTTTTTTCATCAAAAAGGAAAAGGACTCCAATAATTCAGTTCCACCAAATTGAACCTCTACACCCTTATTCCGTGCTGTTCGAATAGCCTGTTTTGTTGACTTGGAAAGTTTATCTTCTTCAAAATTTTCCTTGTATATTTTCGCCTGAATACGAGGCTGAATGGTGTCCCCCATTTCCTCCGTTTTTCCTGACCACCTTACTCCCATTTGTTGCAAACTATCAATAATAGCCAGATTTTCAGGATATTCTGTCTTTTCCTGATTGATTAAACTTTGAGACAGGCAAATACTTGGATCAAAAGTCACAAAAATAGCTCTCTTACTGCGAGCATAAGACTTAATGGACTGAATGACAAAACTCAAGAGTTCCGTATCCCCATAATCCAATATAGGTCCTCTTGGGATGTAAAACATTTTATAGCCTAGCGGAAGACTTCTAATCAAAATACTAGCTGTCGCCAATAATTTTTCTTCCCTGTAAACACCAAACTTCTCATGTTCCCAATCAGACTTAACTTCCTCCCAAGTACTACTTTGTAATACATTGCCTAATTCATGGTCTTTGACAAACTGATCATATTCTAATGTGGGAATGCCAATTTGATAACGGTACATTTCCTACTCTCTTTCCTCCAGTATCTTATTACTATTCTACTACTTTCGTTTGAAAAGTCTAGTGAAAACATATTTTATTTTAGTTCTCCCCCTATGCTGAAGTTCAAACTAAGTCAATCTCTCTTCTAATTTGAAATCAATCGGTAGGGTTGCTAAGAACCGTTCCAATTGTTTTTCCCAGTAGTACCACTCGTGAGTTCCATTGCTATGGCTATAGGTCACATCAAATCCCAGTTTTTTGAGATTTTTCACTGCGAGATTATTGGCTTCGTACAAGAAATCCTGCTCGCCACACCAAGCCCAAAGTTTGGTCTTTTTATCCGATTTTTTAGCCAAACTTTCAAGAGAATAAGGACTAGCTGTCCAATCCTTAATCTCCCCAAACACGCCTCTCCAATACGCTGGTGTTCCCAAATTTTGGCTCTCAGGAGAAAAATCTTGAAAACTAAGGGCACCTGAAAAACTAGCTGCATGAGAAAAACGATTTGTAGCAAGAGCCAATTTGAAACAGCCATAGCCTCCCATAGAAAGACCAGCGATAAAGGTCTTTTCACGCTTACTAGTCATATTAGGGAAGAATCGTTTCAGAACCTGTGGCAATTCCTCTGCTAGAGCTGTGTAATAGTCAAAACCATACTGGGTATCGGTATACCAACCGTTGCTGGTATTGGGCATGACGACGATAAGATTAGTTCCACGAAGCAGACGTTCTACATTGGTCCGCTTGAGCCAACTATTATGGTTGCCAGACATCCCGTGCAAAAGGTACAAGACAGGGATATCTTTACATTCTGGTTCTTCCACTCGATTGGCATCAGGATAGAGGACATTCACCCCCCACTCCATATCTAAAACTTGTGAGTAATACTCGATTTTCATTACTGCCATAATTTTTCCTCTATTTTTCTATAAGAAAAAGCCGAAACTCGACTTTCTCTCTGTTTATTTCAACGATTATTTTGCTTCCATGACTACTGGTAAAATAGCTGGACGACGCTTGGTTTGATCAAAGAGGTACTTGGTCAGATTATCACGAACCTTCCCTTTGAGATCTGCCCAGTCAAAGTCATCTCCTTGAAGATAGTCTTCTACCGTTTGGTTAATCAATTCTGAACTTTCACGGAGAATATCGCGGCTCTTCTTGAGATAAACAAATCCACGCGTGTGAACACGGGCCTTGGCCACAATTTTCTTCTCACGACGGTTGACTGTGATTGCTACGATGAAAATACCATCCTCTGACAAGACCTTACGGTCACGAAGAACCACATTTCCAACATCACCGATAGCATTCCCGTCAATCAAGACATCTCCTGCCGAAACCGCTCCAGCCGGGACAAAGTCTCCATTCTCATAAGCCATGCTGGTTCCCTTTTTAGGGATAAAAATGCGTTCTGGCAACATACCAACAGCCATAGCAGCCTTGGCATGAGCATCCAACTCACGGTATTCCCCTTGAATCGGGAAGAGATACTTGGGTTGCAAGAGATTGATCATCAACTGCAAATCACGCGCATTTCCGTGACCTGACACACGCAAGCTTTGGGTAATCAATTTGACAACACCGCCAGCTTGGTAAATCATGTTTTCCACACGCGCCATGACTGCTTCTTTGGCGATAGATGGAGTCGTTACGATATAGACTAGGTCACCATCCTTGATCTCCACATAACGGTGGCGACCAATCGACATCTTGCGAAGACCGTTGATAGGCTCACCCATACGACCTGTCTCAAGAATAATCAACTCATGGTCCTCAAAACGAGACATATCTTTTGGCTTAATCAAAAGACTTTCATTAGCAAGAGATAATTTCTTAAGGCGAATAGCAGTGCGGACGATATTTTCAATATCAAACCCTGTCAAGACCACACGACGGCCTGTTGCATCCGCAGCATCAAACACCTGCTGGATACGAGAGAGGTTGCTGGCTACCGCCGCAACGATGATACGACCATCCCAATCAGAAATGGTTTGAGTAATCTCGTCCCCAACTTCACTTTCGCTAGCCACTTGGATATTGCTATCTGCATTAGCTGAATCGCTAAGAAGAGCCAGAACTCCATCACGACCGATTTCTGCCAAACGAGCAAAGTCTGTCGCATAAGATTCACTAGCTGTTTGGTCAAATTTGAAGTCACCTGTATAAACGATGCTACCTTCAGCCGTCTTCAAAACAACACCCAGACTCTCTGGGATAGAGTGGGTCGTACGGAAGAAGGAAACCACAGTCCCTCCAAAATCAATCTCCGTATTCTCATCGATGACATGGAAATCATTGAATTTCTTAACCGTATCATTTCCTTTGACAAAAAGTTTTGCCAACTCAATGGTCAACTCAGAGCCAAATACAGGTACCTTGGCTTCAGCCAAGAGATAAGGCAGAGCACCAATGGCATCCGCATGTCCGTGGGTCAAGAAGACCCCAGCGATACGGTCGCTATTTTCAAACAAATAGTCCATATTTGGAATAACGACGTCCACCCCTAGTTGTTCATTTTCAGGATATTTCAGACCTGCATCCAAAACGAAAATAGACCCATCGATTTCAGCGATATACATATTTTTCCCGTTTTCACGTACACCACCAAGTGTTGTTAAACTGATATTACTCATTTTTCCTCCGAAAGCTTAATTTATCTTGATTATAGGGTTTCTTACCCTCTTATTCTAAAAGCACTACTTTTAGCCGAACCTTTTCCTACCATTATACCATTTTTTTGATGATTTTCAAAATGAAGATTTGTTTTCAAAAAAGAGCTGGTTGCCCAACTCTTTCCTATCTGCTATTCTTTTTTCATTAAAAAGTCATAAATTTCTTGCACAGTACCGAGCGCCATCATTTCTTGGTCTTTGACGGTTTGTTTGAGATTTTGGTAAATCTGACTTTCTCCGATTTCCCGCTTTGCTGCCTCTTTATTCACTGTCATGACACCATCTTTAATCGTCACAAAGCCTAGCTCTTCAAATACTTGAATCATCTTGACCAGCAAGATTTGTTGGATATTGAGATAAGCTGCTAAATCTTTCAGCTTGTAGCGAATATCAAACTCTGGAAACTGGTAAATGGTCTTGTACAATTTGGCAAACTGCTCTCTAGTTCCATAACCTGTCAGATAGTAGGCCTTGTCAATGTCATTTTTGAAATAAACAGCAGAGAAATTCTGTTCCTGAAAAATGGTCTTCAACAGAGTAATATCCTCAGGAATGGTTTTTACGACAACCGCTTCACTATCCGCCAGATTTGGCACTTCTCCAGCAAAATCCAAGACTGGAATCCCTTCTGGCAAGACTGCATTTTTCCCACGAATGTTAAAAAGCTGAACACCCTCCACACGCGCATCCACCATCATCAACTGGAGGGCAGTTTGGCCATTCCATTGGTTGACAGACAATTTGACTGCCAACTCTAGATTCTTGGTTTGAGCAAATTCTGTTGCCCATCTGCCCTGCCCGAAGGCCACCACTTCAAAATTCGCTTCACCCTTAGAGATTTTCAGTTTGAGATGGGCATTGCCAGCTCCCATTGTTCTGGCACTTTCGACCTGAAAATCCTTGATATAAAAGACAGGTTTCTGATTGTCCATTCCAAAAGGTGCCAGGCGCTCAAAGTTCTTGACTGTTTCAAGACTCAAAGTCTCCAAATCCAGCTCTTCATCTAGATTTAACTTGTTCTTACCACCAGCATCTGCACCCTTTTCACGGACATAATCTTCCAAGACCTGAGATAAATCCGAAAGTTTCTCCACTTCCAGCGTCATTCCTGCTGCACCAGCATGGCCACCGAATGCAATAAAGAGGTCGCGATGAGGATCCAAGGCTTCAAAAATATCGACCGCTTCCACACTACGAGCGCTTCCCTTGGCACGACCGTCTTCTATATTAAGAACAATGACTGTCTGCCCCAATTCTTCCAACAAACGACCAGCAACGATACCTAGAACCCCAGGATTCCAGCCTTCCTTGGCCAAGACCTGAACCTTCTTCTCAGGATCCACCATGGTCTTGGCTTCTTCGTAGATTGACTGGACGATTTCCTTGCGCTCTTCGTTTTTCTGATGAATCATGAGGGCAATCTCATGCGCTTCCTCATCGTCAAAGCCAGTCAGCAAATCAATGGCTGGATTGGGATCGTCCAAGCGACCTAAAGCATTTAAACGAGGGGCAATCTGGAAACCAACAGTTTCTTCTGTCACCTCGTTAGCAGCAATCCCAGCCATATCCAACATTTCTTGTAGACCGATGCGCTGAGTATGCCCCAACATTTCCAGACCATACTGAACCAAAATACGGTTTTCATCCGTCAGACTCACCATATCTGCAATGGTTCCGATAGCGACCAAGTCAAGCAGTTCCACTTGGACTTCCTCCAAAAGGGCACAAGCCAGCTTAAAGGCCACTCCACAACCAGCTAAATATTTGAAAGGATAGTCTGCATCGGGATGCTCAGGATGAACAATGGCATAAGCATCTGGCAGGGTTTCAGGCATGGAATGGTGGTCAGTCACAATGACATCCACTCCCATAGACTGGGCCAATTCAATAGCTTCGTGACCCGCAACCCCATTATCCACTGTCACAATCAAGGAAATTCCCTCTTGCTCGATAAAGTATTTATAAACACTAGCATTGGGACCATATCCATCAGTAAAACGATTAGGTAAATAAACACGGCACTCGGCACCAAGCTGTTCCAAACTTTCCTTCACAATCGAAGCCGAGGTCATACCATCCGCATCGTAGTCTCCATAAACGAGAATATTTTCCCCTTCTTCAATGGCCTGACGAATCCGAGCCACTGCCTTGTCCATATCATGGAGTAGATAAGGGTCGTGCAAGTCCTCCAAGGAAGGTTCTAAAAATTTCTTCAGACTTTCTTCGTCCTGAATCCCTCTCTCAAACAATAAACGAGCTACCTCAGGACCCAGTCCAGCCTTCTTGGCTATTTTTGTAAAATCCGCATCTTCAACCTGCGGAGCAAATTGCCATTCATAAGTAGGAGTTATCAAAAAAACATCCACTCTTTCTAAGAATTCTATTGCTTCATTATAACACGATTTAGGCTTTTTCTCTATCCAGATTGCTTTTTTATAAAATTTTAGTGAATTTTTTCAGATATGATTTGACAAGGCCATTCTTTTGGTGTAGAATCGTGTTATAAAATCTAACACAAAGGAGATTCTTTATGGCTTTAGTAGAATTTGAACACGTCGAAAAATATTACGGAGACTACCACGCACTCCGCGACATCAATCTCCGTTTTGAAAAAGGACAAGTCGTTGTCCTCCTTGGACCATCTGGTTCTGGGAAATCCACTCTTATCCGTACCATCAATGGTTTAGAGGCTGTCGACAAGGGAAGTCTTCTAGTCAATGGTCACCAAGTTGCTGGTGCCAGTCAGAAAGATTTAGTGCCTCTTCGCAAGGAAGTCGGCATGGTTTTCCAGCATTTTAACCTCTACCCTCACAAAACAGTGTTAGAAAACGTAACACTTGCACCTATAAAAGTTCTAGGAATTGATAAAAAAGAAGCTGAAAAGACAGCCAAAAAATATCTGGAATTTGTAAATATGTGGGACAAGAAAGATTCTTATCCAGCCATGCTGTCTGGTGGACAAAAACAACGGATTGCCATCGCTCGTGGGCTTGCCATGCATCCTGAACTCCTCCTCTTTGATGAGCCAACATCTGCTCTTGACCCTGAAACTATCGGCGATGTTCTAGCCGTTATGCAAAAATTGGCCCACGATGGTATGAATATGATTGTCGTTACCCATGAAATGGGCTTTGCCCGTGAAGTTGCTGACCGCATCATCTTTATGGCTGACGGAGAAGTTTTGGTGGATACGACAGATGTTGATGACTTTTTCGACAATCCAAGCGAGCCTCGTGCCCAACAATTCCTCAGCAAAATTATCAACCATGAAAGTGACAAAGTCAAATAAGGAGGCGCCTATGAAAAAGAAATTCTTTTTATCAGCATTATTGATTAGCCTTTTCGGCCTTGCTACTGCAAAACCAGTTCAGGCTGATACCAGCGTCGCAGATATTCAAAAGAGAGGCGAGCTAGTTGTCGGTGTCAAACAAGATGTTCCCAATTTTGGCTACAAGGATCCCAAGACAGGGACCTATTCTGGTATCGAAACCGACTTAGCCAAGATGGTAGCAGATAAGCTCAAGGTCAAAGTTCGATATGTGCCTGTTACCGCGCAAACTCGTGGACCACTTCTAGACAATGAACAGGTTGACATGGATATCGCAACCTTTACCATCACAGATGAACGCAAAAAACTCTATAACTTTACCAGTCCCTACTACACGGACGCTTCTGGCTTTTTGGTCAATAAATCTGCCAAAATCAAAAGTATTGAGGATCTAAACGGCAAAACCATCGGGGTTGCCCAAGGTTCCATTACTCAGCGCTTGATTACTGAACTGGGTAAAAAGAAAGGTCTGAAGTTTAAATTCGTCGA
The DNA here is from genome assembly GCA_905221065.1 of bacterium. Taxonomy (GTDB): domain Bacteria; phylum Bacillota; class Bacilli; order Lactobacillales; family Streptococcaceae; genus Streptococcus. Next base: position 93,852 of record CAJNBS010000002.1, on the reverse strand, counting down.
ACTTGGTTCTTATCCAGAATTGATTACTTCCCTTCATGCTCACCGTATTGATGCCTTTTCCGTTGACCGCTCGATTCTATCTGGCTATATCAGCAAACGCACAGCACTACTAAATGATAGTTTCAAGCCATCTGACTACGGTATCGTTACCAAGAAATCAAATACCGAGCTCAACAACTATCTTGATAACTTGGTTACTAAGTGGAGCAAAGATGGTAGTTTGCAAAAACTTTATGACCGTTACAAGCTCAAACCATCTAGCCATACCGCAGATTAAGGAGGACACCCTATGACAGATTTATCATCTTGGACAGCCTATTTTCAGGATTTTGGCCAATTTTTCAATGGATTCCTCTTCACCCTTGCCCTAGCAATCGGATCCTTTATCCTCGCTATGGTTTTGGGCATCTTCTTTGGAGCTATGTCAACCAGCAAACGTCCAATTTTGCGCATTTTGGCTCGCATCTTTGTAGAATTTTACCAAAACACTCCCCTCTTGGTGCAGTTTGTTATCATTTTTTATGGCCTACCTCTTATCAGTGACCATATCATCATGATTCCGATTTATTGGACAGCTGTACTATGTGTAGGTCTCTATCACGGTGCCTATATCGCTGAGGTTATTCGCTCAGGGATTCAGTCTATTCCTAGCGGTCAGATGGAGGCCGCCTTGTCGCAAGGTTTTACTTATATCAGTGCCATGCGCTTGATTATCTTGCCTCAGGCCTTCCGTATCATTCTCCCTCCTTTGACCAACCAAATCGTCAACCTCATCAAGAACACCTCAACAGTCGCTATCATCTCTGGAGTAGACTTGATGTTTGTGACCAAGTCTTGGTCAGCCCTCAACGGAAATTACATCCCAGCATTTTTAGGCGCTGCCCTTCTCTACTTTTCTCTTTGCTTCCCTGTTGCCCAGTTTGGTCGCAAGATGGAGCAAGCCAACAAAAAAGCCTATTCACTTTAGGAGGTTACTATGGAATCAATTTTAGAAGTTTTAACCCCAGATAACCTAATCTTTATCTTTAAAGGATTTGGCTTGACCCTCTACATTTCTCTGATTGCCATCATCCTCTCTACTATCATTGGTACCGTGCTTGCCGTCATGAGAAATGGGAAAAATCCTGTCTTGCGAATCATCTCCAGCATTTACATCGAATTTGTACGTAATGTTCCCAACCTTCTCTGGATTTTCACCATCTTTTTGGTGTTCAAGATGAAATCCACTCCAGCAGGAATCACTGCCTTTACTCTCTTTACCTCAGCAGCCCTAGCTGAAATTATCCGAGGCGGTCTCAATGCCGTGGACAAGGGGCAATACGAAGCGGGAATGTCGCAAGGATTTACCTCAGCCCAAATCCTCTACCATATCATTCTCCCGCAAGCGATCCGTAAAATGCTGCCAGCTATCATTTCTCAGTTTGTAACTGTAATTAAGGATACCAGCCTGCTCTACTCTGTTATCGCCCTACAAGAACTCTTTGGAGCTAGCCAAATTCTCATGGGCCGTTATTTCGAACCAGAGCAAGTGTTTAGTCTTTATATCCTGATTGCCCTTATCTACTTCAGCTTTAATCTAGCAATCTCTAGCCTGTCACATATGCTAGCAAAACGCTGGCAACAAGCAGCAGAATAGCAAATTAGCTCTCCAGTTCATTGGAGAGTTTTTTTACTCAATCGCCAAAAAACACTGCCAGATTTCTCTAGCAGTGTTTTGATATTTCATTTGCTTAGTAAACTGTTCTTTCAGTTTCTACATCAAAGAAGTGTGCTTTGTTCAAGTCAAATCCAAGTTCAACTGTTGCACCTGTTTGCAAGTAGTCACGAGCGTCAACTTTGGCAACAAATTCGTCTTTACCAACTTGGCAGTAAAGGTGAGATTCTGAACCAAGCAATTCTGATACAGAGATAGTAGCTTTGACAACTGATTCTGGGAATGTTTCAAGGAAAGCAGGTTCTGCATTCACGTCTTCTGGACGGATACCGAAGATCAATTCTTTACCTTCGTAGCCTTTTTCACGAAGAACTTTCAAAGCACCTTCTGGAACTTTCAAACGGAAACCGTCAGAAACAATTTCACTACCAACCAATTTCACGTTAATGAAGTTCATAGCTGGGCTTCCGATGAATCCTGCTACGAATTTGTTAACTGGGTTTTTGTAAACTTCTTGAGGAGTACCGATTTGTTCAACACGTCCGATAGTACCTGTACCAGCAGGGTTCTTAGTAGCTGACATGATAACAATACGGTCGGCAAGTGTCATCGCTTCTGTTTGGTCGTGAGTTACGTAGATAGTTGTAGCTCCGATACGACGGTGGATTTTCGCAATTTCAGCACGCATAGATACACGAAGTTTGGCATCCAAGTTTGACAAAGGTTCGTCCATCAAGAACACTTTTGCATCGCGGACAATTGCACGACCCATGGCAACACGTTGACGTTGACCACCAGAAAGGTCGGCAGGTTTACGTTCCAAGAACTCTTTCAATCCAAGGATTTCAGCTGCTTCTTGTACACGTTTGTCGATATCTTCCTTGCTGTATTTACGCAATTTCAAACCGAAAGCCATGTTGTCATAAACAGTCATGTGTGGGTAAAGAGCGTAGTTTTGGAATACCATGGCGATGTCACGGTCTTTTGGAGCTACGTCGTTGACAACCACACCATCGATAGATGCAGTACCTTCTGTGATGTCTTCAAGACCAGCAATCATACGAAGAGTTGTTGATTTACCACATCCTGAAGGACCTACGAAAACGATGAATTCTTTGTCTTTGATGTCCAAGTTGAAGTCTTCAACTGAATAGTGTTCGCTGTTTGGATATTTTTTGTAAATATTTTTAAGATTCAATTCTACCATGAGGTGAACTCCTTTTGTCTTTTGATAGTTCTATTATAGATGAAAACGCTTTACATTTCTATGGCAAGGTGACCAAAAAAACAAAAAAGTTCTGTGCAACTTGCACAAAACTTTAGAGAATGTCTGGTAAAATCAATTGATAACACAAGGTCAGGTCAGTCAATTCCTTCAACTGAAGCCCTGTCAATTCTTCCCATTTATCAATCTTGTATTGGAGAGAATTGCGATGCAGATAGAGTTGCTGGGCTGTTTTGGTTAAGACTGCACTATTTTCCCAAAGGGAGAGAATGATTTCCTGAATCTGATCCTGGTCCAAAATCATCTGATGCAGGCATTCTTTAACGACTCTCAGGTCCACGAGCCTTTCCCCCATACTCCAAAGATAGAGTTGCGAAAAAGTGTGAACACCTTGGTGACCCTGACGCCACCAACTCTTGAATAAATCCCGCTCCGCTTTTATCAAGTCTGATAGGGCTTGATGGCCTGTCTGGGACCAAACCTGGCCCAACATAATAGACAAACGAAGTCCAAAGTCATACTCCACCGCTTCAATCGTATCAGATAAGATTGAACGAACAGAGGAATATTTATCTTGTTGAAGCACGAAAACATAATCCTGAGCTCCGACCTGAAGTACCGTCTGACAGTTAGGAAAAAGAGTTCGCATCATGTCTAGCCAAGATGCTAGATTTTCCTGTTGGAAATAGGACAGATGGCAATAAACCAGCTGAATTTTTTTAAAAGCCTGCGGTGCCTGCCCCTTTCCCTCAATCAGATAGGGATACCAAGGATTGAGCGAACTAGCTTGCTCCTGCTGGGTCAAAAGGGCAACCAACTGCTTTTCACGCTCGCTGAGCCCAGTTTCCTCCAGCAAAATCCACTGCTGAGAAGCTAAAGGAAGAGTTAAGTAACCCTCTTTCTCTACTGGCTGGTCTGAAATCTGAGCTTCAGGAAACCAGTCTTGTAATTCCTTTGCAATCATGTCCTAGCCCTCCACTTTTTGGATGCACCAAGAAATCAAGCTCTCAAGACGTTCCAGATTTTCAGTCATATGGAGATAGCCCATCACGGCTTCAAAACCTGTGGACATACGGTAAGTCACCACATCAGCATTTTTAGCCTTGGTATGGCTATTGGTATTGCGACCACGTTTATAGATTTCCTCTTCTTTTTCCGTCAGGACTTGCTCCTCCAACATGAGGGAAATCAAACGAGCCTGAGCCTTGGCTGACACATACTTGGTTGCCTCTTGGTGGAGTTTGTTGGGTTTGGTCATGCCTTTGAGAATGAGATGGCGACGAATATACATAGAATACACCGCATCTCCTTCAAAGGCTAACGCAATTCCATTAATGAGATTGACATCAATCACGTGTCCACCTCACTCCATCTTTGGTATCAAGGAGCTTAATCCCTTGAGCAGCCAATTGGTCACGGATCTGGTCCGCTGTCGCAAAGTCACGATTGGCACGCGCTTCTTGGCGTTTTTGAATCAAAACTTCAATCTCTGCGTTCAAAACTTCCTCAATAAAGACAATTCCAAAGACTTCTAACATATCCGCAAGAGCTTCCTTAACACTTGCATCATAGTTGCCGGAGTTGATCCATTTGGCCATTTCAAAGACAACTGTGATACCATTGGCAGAGTTGAAATCCTCATCCATAGCAGCTACAAACTTGTCTTTAAAGTCCTGTAACTCTTTAGCACCTACAGTCCCAGAAAATGGTTGCTCGTAAGTATTTTTAAGATACTTGAGATTGGTCTCTGCATCACGCACTGCCTTTTCCGTAAAGTTGATAGGCTTACGGTAATGCTGAGTCGCAAAGAAGAAACGAAGCACTTGGCCATCAAGAGTTTTAAGGGCATCATGGACAGTGATAAAGTTGCCCAAGGATTTGGACATCTTGACATTATCGATATTGACAAAGCCATTGTGCATCCAGTAGTTGGCAAAGGTCTTGCCTGTTTTGGCTTCTGACTGGGCAATTTCATTGGTATGGTGTGGAAACTCTAGGTCGGCTCCACCACCGTGGATATCAATAGTATCGCCCAAAATTTCTGTCGACATGACCGAACACTCTATATGCCAGCCCGGACGACCAGGCCCCCAAGGACTGTCCCAAGAAATCTCGCCTGGCTTGGCAGCTTTCCAGAGGGCAAAGTCTACAGGATTTTCCTTACGTGCCGTTTCTTCATCGGTACGACCTGAAGCGCCTAGCTCCAAATCTTCCAAGGTTTTATTGGCCAACTTGGCATAATTATGAGATTTTTCTACACGGAAATAGACATCCCCTTGACTCTCGTAAGCATAACCTTTTTCAATCAAGTCAGCGACAAAACGAATAATGTCAGCCATAAACTCTACTACACGAGGATGGCGAGTCGCAGGCTTGACACCCAAGGCCGTCACATCCTCACGAAAGGCAGCGATGTACTTGTCCGCAACCTCCTGAGGCGTGATCCCTTCTTCCTTGGCACGGTTAATAATCTTATCATCCACATCCGTGAAATTGGAAATATAGGCAACCTCATAACCACGGTATTCGAAGTAACGACGAATCGTATCAAAAGCCACCGTTGAACGAGCATTCCCCACGTGGATATAGTTGTACACGGTTGGCCCACAGACATACATCTTAACCTTACCGCCCTCGATAGGGACAAATTCTCGCAAATCACGAGACATGGTGTCATAGATTTTAATCATAAAATAATAGTCAGGAAAGCTAAAATCCAAGAACACTTAGTTTCATCACTAAGAGTTCAATTAAATTTCAGTCCGAATATCTCTACACTTCGGAATCCCTTGCTCCTTTCTAAAAATAAAAGAAGAATCAAATAAATGTAAGAAAAGGGCTGACAGTCGCCCTTTTACTTTACGACCTACTCAGCCGAATATCACCTTTTAAAAGATTGAAATATCTTACAACCCAGACGATCTGTGACTGGCTTCTTTAGCCTGTTCGAGTTTATTGACATAATACTCTCGTTTTTCTTCGACTTCGTGAATGACTGGCTCATCCTTCTTACCATGAACACGAACAATCTTGGCCGGAATCCCGACAACCGTCACATCACTAGGTACGTCTGCCACGACAACTGCTGCTGCACCAACCTTGGCATTTTCACCAATTTCCACAGGCCCGATAACTTGGGCATGAGCCGATATGAGAGCTCCCTTTCGAACGGTCGGATGGCGTTTGCCAACATCCTTACCAGTCCCACCGAGAGTCACTCCATGATAGAGAAGAACGCCTTTTTCAACAATCGCCGTCTCACCAATCACTAAGCCAGAACCGTGGTCAATAAAGACACCTGAATCAATCTGAGCACCCGGATGGATCTCAATCTGAGTCCAAAAGCGCCAAAACTGACTGTGCATACGAGCTAAGAGCTTAAAGCCGTGCTTCCAGAGAAAATGCGAGAGACGGTGGGCCGCCAAGGCCTTGACACCCGGATAAGTCAGCAAAACCTCCAAAGTGGTGCGGGCCGCTGGATCATTTTCTTTCACGATATCAATGGTTTCGCGCCACCATCCCATACATTTCTCCTTTTCTTATTCTGAATCTTTTGGTGTTTCTGTAAATTCTTTCTTAGGTTTGTGATCCTTGTGATGACGTGGGCGGTGAGGACGCTCTGATTTTTCACCTTTTTCATCACGTTCAGGTTTTGGAGGACGAGGAAGAAGAGCCTTCATAGAAGCATCCACACGTCCTTTTTCATCAATCTTGATTACCTTAACATCAACTTCATCCCCGATTGCTACCAAGTCTTCGACATTATTGGTACGAGTCCAAGCCATTTCAGAGATGTGTACGAGGGCATCTGTCTTGTCAAAGAGGTTAACAAAGGCACCAAATTTCTCGATACGAACAACCTTCGCATGGTAAACTTCATCCACTTTGGCTTCACGAACCAAGCCAGCAATGATTTCTTTGGCACGGTTGATGGCTTCTTGGTCGCTAGAGTAGATAGACACATTTCCTTCTTCGTCGATATCAATCTTAACGCCTGTTTCAGCGATAATCTTGTCGATGGTTTCTCCACCCTTACCGATGACAATCTTAATCTTGTCCACATCAATCTTGATGGTATCAATTTTCGGTGCAGTTGGAGCCAATTCTGGACGAACTTCTGGAATCGTTTCTTCAATCACATCAAGAATTTCAAAACGTGCTTTCTTGGCTTGAGCAAGGGCCTCAGTCAAGATTTCTGCAGTGATTCCTTGGATCTTGATGTCCATTTGAAGGGCTGTAATACCGTCACGAGTACCTGCAACCTTGAAGTCCATGTCTCCAAAGTGGTCTTCCAAACCTTGGATATCTGTCAATACTGTGTAGTTATTTCCATCTGAGATAAGACCCATAGCAATACCAGCTACTGGCGCCTTGATTGGCACACCACCAGCCATAAGGGCAAGGGTTCCCGCACAGATAGAAGCTTGAGATGAAGAACCGTTTGATTCCAAGACTTCTGCTACCAAGCGGATCGCATATGGAAATTCTTCCAAACTTGGCAAAACTTGAGCAAGGGCACGCTCACCAAGGGCACCGTGACCAATTTCACGACGACCTGGCGCACCGTAACGACCTGTTTCCCCTACAGAGTATTGAGGGAAGTTATAGTGGTGCATAAAGCGTTTCTTGTACTCAGGATCCAAGCCATCGATAATTTGAGTCTCACCCATCGGAGCCAAGGTCAAAACTGAAAGGGCTTGCGTTTGTCCGCGAGTGAAGAGACCTGAACCGTGCACACGAGGAAGGAAGTCAACAACCGCATCCAAAGGACGGATTTCATCGACCTTACGGCCATCAGGACGTACCTTGTCTTCTGTAATCAAGCGGCGCACTTCAGCGTGTTCCATTTGTTCCAAGATTTCAGCCACATCACGCATGATACGGTCAAATTCTTCGTGGTCTGCATATTTTTCTTCATACACAGCAGTCACTTGGTCTTTAACTGCTTGAGTTGCAGCTTCACGAGCCAATTTTTCTTCTACTTGAACCGCTTTTTGGAGGTCGCTGTTGTAGGCTGCGATGATTTCAGCTTGCAATTCAGCATCTACATGAAGCAATTCCACTTCTGCTTTTTCCTTACCGACAGCAACAACGATTTCTTCTTGGAAGGCAATCAATTCTTTGACTGCTTCGTGCCCTTTCAGAAGGGCTTCCAACATGATTTCTTCTGACAATTCTTTGGCACCAGACTCTACCATGTTGATGGCGTGTTTGGTACCAGCTACTGTCAATTCAAGAAGAGATTGCTCTGCCTGTTCTTGACTAGGGTTGATAATGATTTGGCCATCTACATAACCCACTTGTACCCCAGCGATTGGTCCGTCAAACGGAATATCTGAGATAGAAAGCGCCAAGGATGAACCAAACATAGCTGCCATTGGTGCAGATGCATTTTCATCATAAGAAAGCACGGTGTTGATGACCTGTACTTCATTACGGAAACCTTCCGCAAACATAGGACGGATTGGACGGTCAATCAAACGCGCTGTCAAGGTCGCATCTGTTGAAGGACGTCCTTCACGTTTCAAAAAGCCACCAGGAAACTTCCCAGCCGCATACATTTTTTCTTCGTAGTTGACTTGAAGAGGGAAGAAATCCCCAGTTGCCATCTTTTTAGACATAACGGCCGCAGTCAAGACAGTTGACTCACCGTAACGCACGACAACAGAGCCATTTGCTTGCTTGGCAACCTGACCAGTCTCTACAATTAACTCACGACCCGCAAAAGTCGTTTGAAACACTTGTTTTGTCATTTTAATCCCCTTTGGATTGATGAAATTATACGCCTTGCCTACAAAAATCAAGATACTAAGCCGTCAAGCAACTCAAAGGAAAATAGGAAATCGAACGACGGAGCGACTGCTCCTAGGCAGATTTATCTTTTTCCAAAGAGTTGTAGGCGTGTTCAATTCTCAAGATACCAAGGACGTCAAAAGAAAAGTAAAAATAGGAAACTGACGAAGTCTTCGATGAAGACAAGACAGTTTATCTTTTTTACACAGCTTTTCGGCCGGGTTCAATTCTCAAGATACAAATCATTAGAAAGATTTGATGCTAAAGCATCTAATCCTTTCACGTCAATCGCTATCAGGCAATTAGCTAAATGCTTTACTAACTCTCTCGTCAAATAACATCGATTTGACTCGTTCGTGTCGCTAATCCTTACAGTTTAAATGCATTGTATTTTTTAATACCCTCATCTTTGTATCAAGTACGTACAGAGTCTATTCTATCATATTTTTCTTAAAAAGTGCGGTCTTTACCATTAAAAAGGAACCATTCCCCTCACTTGAGAAGAATGGTTTGCTTTTTATTATCCTAGAGACTGATGATTAAACAAGGCATGGGTTGCTTGGTGGATGTATTTTGCTGTTTCAGCATTGTTCATGGTGTAAAGATGCACACCAGCAACATCCTGAGTTACCAAGTCCACGATTTGGTCCACTGCATAGGCAAGTCCTGCTGCTCTGAGCGACTCAGGGTCATGCTCATACTTGTCTAAGATGGCTTTAAATTTGCGTGGAAGATGGATATTCTCACAAGTCTTCAAGAGGCGGAGAGCCTGATTTCGATTCAGAATTGGCATAATCCCTGCATGAATAGGAACATCAATTCCAGCCAAGATGCACTTGTCCTGAAAATCATAGAAGCGCTCATTGTCAAAGAAAAGCTGAGTTACAAGGCTCGAACAACCTGCATCCACTTTCTTCTTAAGATTTTGAATATCTGAAATCTGATTTGGTGAATCTGGATGCCCTTCTGGATAACAAGCACCAACAATATCAAAGTGAGGGGCTTGTTCCTTGATGAACTCAATCAAGTCAGTTGCATAGCGGAAATCCTTCTGTGGTTCCACATCTGGAATAATATCCCCACGAAGAGCCAAGATTTTCTGCACCCCAACCTTGTCCAAGTCAGCAATGGTTTCAGCAACCTTGTCCTTGGTCAAATAGATGGCTGGCAAGTGAGCAATAGTCGGAATCGCCAAGTCATTTTGGATAAAGTCAGCCAAACGAACCGTCGTTTCCTTGATATTAAATTTATTATTGCTGGCAGTCACACTGATAAAGTGAGGAGCCAACTCCTGCATATCTTGAAGAGCAGAAATAATTTTATCATTACCCACTGCTGGGTTTGGAGGGAACACTTCAAATGAGAGTGACGGTGTTTGGCGTGACATAGTCATTATCCTTTTCTAGTTGATTTTTCGTTAGCTGGACTCTTAGAATCCGAGTGAAACAGGCAGATTGACCAAACAGTGCTTCTAGAGAAATCCTATCTTACAATTTCTCACGCGCAGCTTTAGCTGCTTCCACAAGGCGGATCAAGCTTTCTTTTGTTTCTGGAATACCACGTGTTTTCAAACCACAGTCAGGGTTGATCCAAACTTTCTTGCTTGGCACTTTAGCAAGGATGGCTTCGATTGTGTGGTCGATTTCGCCTTCATTTGGTACACGAGGTGAGTGGATATCGTAAACCCCAGGTCCCACTTCTGTTTGGAAGTTTTTCGCTTTGAGTTCGTCCAAGATTTCAAGGTTTGAACGGCTAGCCTCAAATGAGATAACGTCCGCATCCAAGTTGTCGATAGCTGGGATGATATCTGTAAATTCTGAGTAACACATGTGAGTGTGGATTTGTGTGTCTGGTGCTACTGTTGAGTGTACCAAGCGGAAGGCAGGAATTGCCCAGTCAAGGTAGTCTTCGTACCAGTCGCTACGACGAAGTGGCAATTTCTCACGAAGAGCAGCCTCGTCGATTTGGATGATTTTCACACCAGCAGCTTCAAGGTCAAGCACTTCATCCTTGATAGCAAGGGCGATTTGAAGAGTAGAATCCTTGATAGAGATGTCTTCACGTGGGAATGACCAGTTGAGAATGGTAACAGGTCCAGTCAACATACCTTTAACAGGTTTGTTTGTACGGCTTTGTGCATAGCTAGACCATTTAACAGTGATAGGGTTAAGACGAGTGACATCACCCCAGATGATTGGTGGTTTAACTCCACGCATACCGTATGATTGTACCCAACCATTTTTAGAGAAGAGGTAACCTGACAAGTTTTGACCGAAGTACTCAACCATGTCATTACGCTCAAATTCACCGTGAACAAGGACATCAAAGTCGATATCTTCTTGCCATTTGATCCATTCATCGATCGTTTCAGCAAGGAAAGCGTCGTACTCTTCTTGAGACAATTCACCTTTACGGTAAGCCAAACGTTTGGCACGAACTTCTTTAGTTTGAGGGAATGAACCGATAGTCGTTGTTGGAAGAGCTGGAAGTTTGAAAGCTTCTTCTTGGATAGCTTCACGTTCTGCAAAGGCTGGCAAGCGAGTGTAGTCAGCGTCTGTCAATCCAGCGATACGAGCACGAAGTTCTGCATTTTCACCCACACGTTCAATCGCAAAAAGTTCTTTGTTGGCTGCAAGAGCTTCTGCTCCTTGACCATTGCGGATAGCATCCAAGTCACGGATTTCATCCAATTTTTCAACTGCAAAGGCAAAGTGGTTCAAGATAGCTGGTTCAAATTCTTCGTTAGCAGTTGTAAATGGCACATGAAGAAGTGAGCATGAGCTAGTCAAAACGATGTTTTCAGCTGGGATTTGCTCAAGAACAGCCAAGCTCTTTTCGTAGTTGTTACGCCAGATGTTTTTACCATTGACAATACCTGCATAGAGAGTCTTGTCTGCTGGGAAACCACCTTTAACGAGTTCAAGAGTTTTCTTACCTTCAACGAAGTCCAAACCGATAGCATCAACTGGCAAGTTTACAAGGTCAGCGTAAACGTCACGAACGTCTCCGAAGTAAGTTTGAAGCAAGACTTCAAGACCTTTTTTGTCAGCCAAGAGTTTGTTGTAGAGGTTCAAGAAGAGAGCTTTTTCTTCAGCTGTCAAGTCTTTTACAAGAGCAGCTTCATCCAATTGGATACGAGTCGCACCAAGTTCAGCCAATTTAGCAAAAACTTCTTGGTAAGCAGCTACTAAGCTGTCTACGAAGTCTTCTGCTTTCACGCCTTCTTCAAAATCTGACAATTGAAGGAAAGTGAATGGACCTACAAGAACTGGGCGAGTGTTCAATCCAAGTTCTTTTGCTTCTTGGAACTCATCGAAAATCTTGTGACCTGCAAGTTTAACTTGAGTGTCTTTTTCAAATTTAGGAACGATGTAGTGGTAGTTGGTGTTGAACCATTTCTTCATTGGAAGGGCGCGAACATCCCCTTTTTCTCCTTGGTAACCACGACCCAAAGCAAAGTAGCGCTCAAGGTCAGACAAGTCCAAGTTTTGAACTGAAGCAGGTACCACGTTGAAAAGGAAAGCTGCATCTAGGAAGTTGTCGTAGTGAGAAAAGTCATTTGATGGGATTTCAGTGATGCCTTTTTCTTTGACAATATTCCAATGTTTAGCACGCAATTCTTTTGCGGCTGCAAGGAGTTCTTCTTCTGAGATTTCTTTTCTAAAGTATTTTTCAGTTGTAAATTTTAATTCGCGGAATTCGCCCAAACGAGGGAAACCGATGATTGTAGTTGACATGATGTGTCCTCCAAAATTTGTTGTTGAAACTATCTTAACAGAAAAGAAATCATCTGTATAATTGTAAAAAATTAGGCTTTGATATAGTTTGAAACTATACCTCTGTTTTAGACAAAAGAAAAGGACCTGAGACAACTGCCTCAAATCCTTTGTATAGCTTGTTTTTAGCTGTATTTTAGTTAGACTGGTCAAACGTGTTATTAGTAATTCTTATACGTGACTATGACTTGTTATTAGAAAAGACTATAGGTTGATTTTTCTTTTGTAATTCTGATATTTCCCTGAAAAAGTGCGGACGGGAGGTAAAATTATCCAGTGGATTATTTTAGCCAACCAAGTAATTTCATCCCTATCAACTCTTTCTCTGTTCAAGTGGGACGACTGCTAGTGTCTTTCCTAAACTGGCTAGGACTTTTAAGACTGTGTCCAACTGAGGACTAGTCTTTCCTGTTTCCATCCTAGCTATGACAGGCTGGCTTACTCCACTCAGTTCTTCTAGCTTTTTCTGACTGATTCCTTGTTCATGTCTAGCCTCAATCAACTCACTCATAATGGCCACTCGCGTATCGCTTTCAAGGATTTCCTCCTTGGTAAAAAGTTCAGATCGTACATCCTTCCAATTACTCCCAACGGCACTATTCTTCATCACTTCCCCCTCTTTCTTTTAAGTCCTTCAGCTCACGCTTTGCTTTTTTAAAATTATAACTTAAAAGTTATTAAAAGTAAATCTAAACACTAATAAAAAGAAGACCTTAGAAAAATTCCAAAGGTCTCATCTTTATTATTCGAAAAAATTACGAGAAGAGTCATAAATTGAAGGCAATCCTTACTATTATTCCAGCTCTATCCCCTTCTCTCGGAGATTAGCCAGACACTCCTCATAGTAGGCATCGTCATGTTCGCTGTATATAGGACTAGTCAATTTTTCCTCTGCTAAATCTTCATAGAGAGAACAAGTCTTGCCACGGTAGTTCTTGTCTAGCCACTCTGAACTAACATTGTAGCCACGATTAGCCATTTCCTCCATGATTAAGCGATGATAGGCATAGAGACGATAAGGCGAATGGGTAAAAACATAGTCCACTGTCGCATGCTTTCTGCCCCAGCCATTGCCACGTAGGGCGCAACACTCTCGATGTTGCCCCAAAAGTTGAGGTCTGGGAAGTTGTGAAATCAAAGCCTCATGCCAAAGTCTCATGGGAGTCTCCTTTCAGTAAAGTCGAATGTTGCAAGTAGGTATTCGGATAGTGATAAAGCAACTCTCGAGTCTTAGCAATCAAGTCTTCCTTAGAAGCCTGACCAAAGCGATACCGATCCAGCAAGAGCATATAGTCTTTGCGCTCAACATCTGTTGCTTTCTTTTTGAAATAGCCCCAAATATGCTGAAAGGCATTGCAAACCTGACCCCTGTGTTCTGGGATTTGACAGGCACGGTCAATCATCTCTTGAACCTGACTCACCTCCACCTGTTCATTCTTCAAGTATTGGCGAATCTCATTGTAAATATTGCTGGAATGGCTCAAAACGAGATATTTGTTCCTAGCCCAGAGTTGTTGGCAAAGGGCACGTTGATTGTTATTCATAATTGACATTATACCACGATTACTCTATGAACTCAGTCACTTTTACATCGTAAGCATTCTGAAGATTGAGCCAAGTTATCATCGAAATATTAGTGACCTTTGCTAACTTCCGAGCAATATCATTACTAATCGATTCCTCACCATTCACTAATTTACCGAGCTTCATTTCAGAAATTCCTAAACGCTCCGCAAATTCCTTCTGCGTTAGGTTATAATCTTCAATCAACTCTTCAATATACTGACCTGGATGAAAAGCAATCAGGTCTTTGGATTCAATAATTTTATTAGTCATAGTGATTGCTGACCTCCTCTATTTTTAGGATTTCGATTTTTATAGCACTTGTGATGGTTTATAAAATAACTCAAATGTAAAATTGAATTCAAAAAATTTAATCATTTATCTCAACTAAAAGTAATTTAAACAAGCCTTGAGTAACTACAATTATTATACTTACAATACTTAGTAAAAAACCTACATTTATAAAATTTGGAATACAATTAATACCTAAAGATAACTCCATCATATAAAGCAAACTAACTACAAATGTATAGAAATATCGAACAATTATTTCTTCCCATTTTGATGAATAAACGTCTGATTTCTTATCATATAGAACAGATCGCATAGGAGAAGAATACAGTATAGCAATAGCAGAAAGTAAGAAACCCGTGATTACAGAAATAAAAGATACTGTGTCGCTATGATTTAATAACACATAATCTCTTAGGAAATATGATATAAATAAACTTATTACTAAAATACCACCAGAAATAATTCTATCTTTTCTTCGTAACTTTCTCATTTGCCAAACTCTCTATTTCTTTAAGCAAAATATCTTTTACCTCTGAACCTAAATATTTCCCAGTTGCCTGTTGTTTATCGATATTAATTGAAATCTTTTTAATAAACGTACCACGGTTAAACACATGTTCAAATCCAGCATCATCGTTCCCTCTAATTAAAATACCTGAAAGTTGATGATTCTCAGACTCTTTTACAATTTTTCTGAGAAATGCTTTGATTTTATTTATTTTCATACTAGAGAGTTTTACGTTCAGAGTTATATCTTCTAAACCATCAGTTTCGAATAAATCATATAAAGCTTCACGTTTTTGTGATAAAGTTGAAAAAATATCATCTTTTGAAGTAAACTGAATTTCATCGACACTAGATAATATTTTTAAAAATTCCTCTTTATCTTCGTAAAAACCTTTTATACTAAACTCAAATCCTGTCGTATCTTTAAGAATTTTTTCTAGCAAATTACGGTGTCTCACATCTGAAAAATACAATAAATTATTATCTAAATCGAATAAGACAAAGAATTGCTTCAAAAACTCCAGCTCCGTTTCTGATTTAGGATTTTCGCGTTTTTGATTTGTATAGTAGTCCGTTACAGTAGTATCTCTGGGCTCTAACTTTCCAGATTCTATGACTATAAAAACATAATGCGTATTTTTATCAACCTCTAGATGATATAATCCTTTTTCGTGTTTTAAATCACATGGGTTCAACTTATCAAAAGTCTTTAAAATAGGCTGTAACCACCGCTCCCCTCTTTTTTCACTTTTAATAAATGGTTTCCATATAGAAAAAGTAAGCTCTGACATTTATTTGCCCTCAAATTCTTTCGACTTTATAATTCTAACTGCTATTTCCCCTACTCCACCTTCACCTGTCCATTCATCAGCATTGGTAAGAGCCAATCGCGCAGTTGGGTGAGTTCTTGATTTTGTCTTTTATTTTTAGAAATCAAATCTATCAATGGACTGTAAACTTTAACAAACTCATCGACTACCTTTTTATTATATGGCGATACTATATTATTAACATCGCCAATTGTAATATATTTAATAATAGAACCATTAGATCCCTTGCGAAGTTTTTCGACCGACTGTAAACATGCCATATACATGAATATCAACATATTTTCATCTTCAGATTGTATTACATAGGTGCGCTGATATGCTTCAAATTTTCCCTCAGTAAAATTCACATAAAAATTACCATTCCCAGCAATTAAAATCGCTTTACCTTCAAACGAAAATTCATCAGATTTTATTGGATTATTGGAAGTAGTCCAAAAATCATATTTCCCATTCTCTGTTCCGAAATTGGCATCTCTTTTTCCTGTAGTAATTTGAAGTTCACCTAATCTTGCCACTCCCCACACCTCTGGGATTTCCCGTTTAAGTTCTGGGTTATAGACCATCTTTCCGCCTGATGATTTGTAGGGTTTGCCATTCTGGTCTGGGAAATCAAACTGCACAAACCAGTAGTCATAGAGGGTCTTAGCCATGGCTTCCAACTCTTGGTTGATTTGGTTGTTAACACTTATCTTATTATCAAGTGATGTTAAAATTCTAACTATTGATTTCTGAAAGCTCACACTTTCCGGTATGTAAATTTTGTAATTTTTTATGTCATTAGAATTTAAATTCTTTCTCACACCTGATGATAATTTTCTTAAAGCATCATATTGTGTTTTTAAATAGTAATAAACATATTCAACATCTGCTAATTTTGTATCTAGTTCTATATTACAACAAGCCTGATTTGTTGTCATCGGTGCTTTTATTATTGAAAGATTTCCTCTAGTCTTTCCTTCTCCATACATAGCAATAGATATGGTGTTCTCAGGATAAATTCTTAAGCTAGTTTGTTCTAATGCTTCTTTTGAAATTTTTGTATTCGTATCAAAAATGTATTTTTCACCTAGTTGATCTGTTTTTAGCCAAGGAATAATTGGATTTTCCCAAAACTCTTTATTAGACTTTAGAGGTGTTAATCCACTCGAAACCCTAATAGACAGTTCTCCTATTGTCTTTTCTTTCCACTCACTCATACTTCAACCCCTTCATTTGCTCTTCAATCTCCTGCTCCAATGCATGTGATTGCTGGAAGAGGTCTGAGAGTTTGTTTTGAAAGGCGGTCATCTTGGCTTCAAACTCTTCTGCTGTGATATCCACATAGTCTATCTTGATGTCAAAGTATTGGCCTGCGCTGAGAGAGTAGTTTTTCTCCTTGATTTCCTCATAAGAGACAGTGACAGAAAAGTCCTCGACGGTTTCCTTCTTGATAAAGGTCTCGACAATCTTCTGCTCTTCTTCAGGAGAAAGCACGGTCTTTTGGTTCTTGCCTTCCTTGACCTTGGTTCCGAGATTTGAGGCATCGATGAGAACGACTTCGCCCTTATTTTTCTTATCAATAAAGAGAATGGAGACGTTGGTACCTGTCGTCGCAAATATATTAGACGGCATGGAAACAACACCTGCCAGCATTTGATTGTCCACCAAGTGTTGACGGATAGCTTTATCAATCCCTGACTGGGCCGTGATAAAGCCTGTCGGTAGGACTACGGCTGCTTGGCCATCAGGCTTCAGAGAGTAGATGATATGCTGAACAAAAAGCTCATAAATCGCCATCTTATCCTTAGACTTAGCTGGAACCTTTGGCACACCTGCAAAGAAACGCTCACTGGCTTCTGGCAAACTTTCCACTCGGTCACGCCACTCTGAAAAGTCCAGCTTGAAAGGAGGGTTCGACACGATATAGTCCATCTTCTCAGGATGGCGATTAGCGATGATAGTATTTCCCTGTACGATATTATGAATCGAATGCTGCAATCCATTCAAAATCAGATTAAGACGGAGAAGATTAGATGATTTTTGCGAAATATCCTGACTGTAAACAGTGGTCTTATCCACACCGATACGACTAGCCAGGTTCATCAGCAAGGTCCCAGAACCAGCAGACGGGTCATAGATCCGCACGTTTGATAGCTGGTCATTTCCCACCAGAATATCAGCGATAATCTTAGCCACAGAGTGAGGTGTATAGTACTCAGCGTACTTACCACCGCCATCTTTGTTGTAGTCCTTAATCATGTACTCAAAGAGGGTAGAGAAAAAGTCGAAACCTTGTGAAAAAATAGTCTCATCAAACTTAACACGCGCAAGGAGATTGATGATAGCTTTTGCAACTTCGTTACGCTTACTGCTATCTGATATTGTGTCGGTAATCAAGCGCTCATCAAATAGACGAATGGCCGTATCTCCGTCCGTATGCACTGAGAAGATATCGTTATTGTCAATGGCGATCTGGTTGAGGGTATTTTCAAAACTCTCGTAGAAAGTCGCTTCATTTTGCTGACGGTGAAGCGTTTCAATCAACTGCTCTGGCTTGAGCCAAGCCGTACTGGTACCGATGTCCTCCAAGAGCCAGTCATAGTCATCTTTACTCAAGGTCAACAAGTGCTCATAAGTATTAACTTCATCTAGGCACTTTGCCTGATATAAAAACTTATCATTTAAAAATTTGTAGAGGAAGGACTGGGTAAGGAGTTTGTACTCCCCCGCTTCTCCTCCTAGTCCCGCATGGGTAAAGACTGCTTTCAAATCATCGACCAAGTCTTGGACTTGGACTTTATATGTTTCATTCATTAGTGTTGGTATTCCTCTTCATATCCTTCAAATAGCGACTCGACGATATAATTAAAATCCTGTCTTGTCAAACTACTTGCAGATTGGTTGGTTTTCATTTCAATCCGAGCTTCTTCTCGAATCATTTTCTTGAGAAAGTCCTCGTTATCGAGCACTCCTTGATTTTGACCGATTTTACGGTCTAGTCTGACTTTAGAACCCTTGATAACATGGTAAATAGCAGGAAAATCACTGACCATAGCCGAGTTGGTTACGTGTTTGTAGGAACGTGCTGCCATTTCATCTCCGTCAAAATTCATCGTCAAACGTCTCATACGAGTATGATAATCTTCCACTGACTTAAAGAGTTCTTCGTACTCTTTTTGAATTTCTTTGATGTTTTCCATAGTGTATCCTTCTTGCCCATGAATCAGGTGTTTTTTCATGATGCGCTGGAATTCTTCGTAGAGAGAGACCCACTCAGGATCTTTCTCATCACGCTGTTTTATGATGCCTCCAGCAACTCGACGCTTCAAATCTTCTAGGTCATTGGCTGCTAGACGAAGTTCTTCCTCCGCAATCTTGACAAAACTAAAACTGGTCTCAGACATAGCAAGATTTAAAAGAGTACGACTAGAAAAATCATCTGGCTTATCTATCAGAGACAAGGTCAGCAAGCGTCTTGAAATCATATTTAGCAGAGTTGCAATCTGAGTAATATCAATCTGCTGGAGCAAATGGTCATGACCAAGTAAGCGGGCGATATTATAGTATTGCTTAACCGATTCTAAGGCTTTTCGTAGTTCATTTAGTTGCTTTCTATCCTTGATATCATCAATTGATTGAGAAAAGAACTCTAGATTAGAGGTTGGATAGTCCATGAGGATGCGCTCTGTCTTGCTGAGTTCCTGAGAAATTTCCTCTGCTGGCACAAAGAGCGAGCCAAACACATCCTCTCCATTTTCCCCAGTCAGGGTCGTATCATACTCTTGATTGAGTTCTTCTAGATAAGCGCGATTGGTTTTGTCAAATTCTTTAGAAATATCCGCAAAATCAACTACATAGCCAAATAGATAGTCCTTGTAAGGACGATTCACACGAGTCAAAGTCTGGAGAAGGTTATGAGCCTTAATCTTGCGACCTAGATAGAGACGCTTGAGGCGGGGCGCATCAAAACCTGTCAGGAGCATCGAATAGACGATGATGAGGTCAATCTTACCTTCCTTATAGGCATCCACCTTTTCCTTTTTCTCTTCCTTGTCTCCTTCATCATGGAGGATGAGAGCAGAGGTCAAGTTGGTTGTTCCAGCTTTGCGTCGTTCTTCTAACTGCTTTTCAAGCTCACGCGCCTGCTTGGACGAATCACAGACAATCATACCACCAATAGACTGGTCATCAAAAAACAGATCACGCGCACGATTAAAGTCCTCCAGGATAAAATCAAGCATAGGTTCCACATAGTGCGGATGAGCAAAGATATCTTCTTTTGACAGATCTCCACGTTGGATTTCTTCATTGATGGCTCTGAGATTATCTTTATAGGACGTCTCGATATCTTCTCGCATCAAACGCAAGGTAAAACCATCATCTATAGACTGATTGTAGTAGTATTTATGGATATAGTCCCCAAAAATATCACGTGTGGTCGCATGACTTTCCTTGGTCTTACCATCTTTCTTGTATGTAATTAAGGGGGTCCCAGTCAAGGCAATCTTGATCGCATTGGTATCTGCCTGATAGAGATTTGGCAGGTAGGAACCTCGTTCGTTATAAGAGCGGTGGGCTTCATCGATAAAGTAGATATTTTGACGATTGAGATCATAGCCAGAGCGGTCGGTCAGGTCTGAATCATCTTTGAACTTCTGAATATTGACAACGGCGACATCATAACCATCTTGTTTTTGATTGAGTTCTCGAGGATTGTTGATGCGCTTAACTTTTAGACCTCTTTTGATAAATTCCTTAAAGGCTTGGTCTGCCAAATCCAAGCGATCAACAACAAAGTAAAACTGAGGGACAATCCCCTGTTTTGAAAAATAATTGGTCAGATAGCGGATATTGAAGAAAGCCAGGGCAGTCTTACCTGAACCCTGTGTATGCCAGATAACACCTTTTTTGACAACTTTTGCGATAGCCTCTTCGATAGCACGAGTTGCAAAATACTGCGGATAACGCATGACATGCTTCTGCAATTGCATCTGACCGTCCTTGTTTTCTTCCTCTACATAGACCAGCCCAAATCGAAGCATGAAAAGCAGGCGTTCTTTTTGATACAAAGAAGACAGGAAAGTATTGCAGGGAGTGTCGGGCTGTAAGTTTGTTGTAAATTCTGGTTGAGATTTGAGAGCAAAACGCTTCACATCCTCAAGGACGAAATCAATTTGTTCATCTCTTAAAGGTACAATTGAATGCCGAAAATCTACTTCTCTTTCTTCCTTGAAAGCATTAAACTTGGTCTTTGAATAAGCATTGGAAGCGTAGTAAGATCCCTGTTTTTGTTGACCTTGACCACTGATATAAGGCAAATTATCAGATAGAGCTATCAATTGAGTAATATTGTTAAAACGACGGAACTTACGATTTTCAAAACGGTATCTAGTCCTGTCCTGTTCAGACTGAATTCCTGTCTTTCCATCACGGATAGCATTGGGTTGTTTAACTTCGATATAAGAAAGAGGAAGTCCATTGATAAATACAACTATATCCGGACGAAATTCATCTTGTCCATTTTGACAAGTAACTTCAAGCGCCAGATGGAAGGTATTGGCTTCAGGATTTTCCCAATCGATATAAACAGCACCTTCTTGTCCCTGTATCCTTTTAAAGAAGGAGCGCCCCAAATCATTTTGATCCAGTTCCAGCTTGATATTGGCCAATTCTCTCTCAAAATCTTCATCTGTTAAATAGTTATTAAACGTTAAAAATTGCTCCTTAAAAACAGATACAAGAATATTGGTATCTGGGTCTCTTTCTTCAATTTCTTTACTATTACGAGAAAGATAGGTATAACCCATTCGCATCAAATGCAGAGCTGCTGGGATTTGTACTCTTGTTAATTCAGAAAAATCTTTTCGTCTTGCCATCGAAAACCTTCCTTACGCTTCATTTGAACTATTCATATCCTGAAATTTCCAAATTTTATACTAGGTCTATTATAGCATGTTTATCCTCAAATTCCATCACTCTTCCCATCACAAAAGCAATCTTCCCCCTTTCTACTCCAAAATATGGTATAGTAGAATTATACTATCTACGAGGAGTTTACATGTCACAGGATAAACAAATGAAAGCTGTTTCTCCCCTTCTTCAGCGAGTTATCAATATCTCATCGATTGTTGGTGGAGTTGGGAGTTTGATTTTCTGTATTTGGGCTTATCAGGCTGGGATTTTACAGTCCAAGGAAACCCTCTCTGCCTTTATCCAGCAGGCAGGTATCTGGGGGCCACCTCTCTTTATCTTTTTACAGATTTTACAGACGGTCGTCCCTATCATTCCTGGGGCCTTGACCTCGGTGGCTGGGGTCTTTATCTACGGGCACATCATCGGGACTATCTACAACTATATCGGCATCGTGATTGGCTGTGCCATTATCTTTTATCTAGTGCGCCTCTATGGGGCGGCCTTTGTCCAGTCTGTCGTCAGCAAGCGTACCTATGACAAGTATATCGGCTGGTTGGATAAGGGCAATCGTTTTGACCGTTTCTTTATCTTTATGATGATTTGGCCCATTAGTCCAGCTGACTTTCTCTGTATGCTGGCTGCCCTGACCAAGATGAGTTTCAAGCGCTATATGATTATCATCATTCTGACCAAACCCTTTACCCTCGTGGTTTATACCTACGGTCTGACCTATATTATCGACTTTTTCTGGCAAATGCTTTGACACATAAAAAATCCGTTTGGTTTCCCAAGCGGATTTTGTGCTTTATTTTGAAACTTCTTTTGCAAGAACAAAGTTCCCAAGTGTGGCAGAACCATTTCCTGCGACTGCTGGCGTCACGATGTAGTCACGCACATCTGGCACTGGTAGGTAGCCATTAAGAAGTGCTGTAAATTTCTCACGAACACGATCCAGCATGTGTTGTTGGGCCATGACCCCACCACCAAAGACGATCACGTCTGGGCGGAAAGTCACTGTAGCATTAACCGCAGCTTGAGCGATGTAGTAGGCTTGAACATCCCAGACAGAGCTGTTGAGTTCAATATTTTCACCACGAATACCTGTACGAGCTTCTAGACTTGGACCAGCCGCAAAACCTTCCAAACATCCTTTGTGGAATGGACAAACACCGTTGAATTCTTTTTCAATATCCATTGGGTGCTTAGCCACATAGTAGTGACCCATCTCAGGGTGACCCACACCACCGATAAACTCACCACGTTGGATAACACCAGCACCGATACCTGTACCGATTGTGTAGTAAACCAAGTTTTCGATACGGCCACCAGCATTGTTACGGGCAACCACTTCACCGTAAGCCGAGCTGTTTACGTCTGTTGTGAAGTACATTGGCACGTTAAGGGCACGGCGAAGGGCACCAAGCAAATCCACATTTGCCCAGTGAGGTTTTGGAGTCGTCGTGATAAAGCCATAAGTTTTTGAGTTTTTGTCAATATCAATAGGACCAAATGAACCAACTGCAAGACCAGCAAGGTTATCGAATTTTGAGAAGAACTCGATAGTTTTATCGATTGTTTCGATTGGAGTCGTTGTTGGAAATTGTGTTTTTTCTACAACGTTAAAGTTTTCATCACCGACAGCACAGACAAACTTTGTACCGCCCGCTTCCAAGCTTCCATATAATTTTGTCATGATAAACCTCTTGTTTTTATTTTCTTTATTATAGCATATTTCGAAAGTCTAAATTTCTCTATTTTTTAGATTTTCCTCTGTAAATCTTACCATTCAAGCAAAAACGAACAAACATGTCATTTGTTCGTTTTCATTTAGCTAGGAAAGATTAGGCTTTCACTTCGATAAGAGCATCCCCCTTCGCAACTGAACCTGTTGCGACTGGAGCTACTGAAGAGAAGTCAGCTGTGTTTGTAACGATAACCATTGTTGTATCATCAAGACCAGCTGCAGCGATTTTGTTTGAATCAAATGTTCCAAGAACATCGCCAGCTTTTACCTTGTCACCTTGGGCAACTTTTTGTTCGAAACCTTCACCGTTCATTGTTACAGTGTCGATACCAACGTGGATCAAGACTTCAGCACCGTTAGTTGTTTTCAAACCAAAGGCGTGACCTGTTGCAAAGGCGATTGAAACTTCAGCATCAGCTGGTGCATAGACCACACCTTGACTTGGTTTCACAGCGATACCTTGTCCCATAGCTCCACTTGAGAAGACTGGGTCATTCACATCAGCAAGAGCTACAACGTCACCAACGATAGGAGTTACAAGTGTTTCATTTTGAAGAGCTGCTGGAATGTTACCAGTTGTTTCTTCTTGGACCAAACGTTCTGTCTCTACTTCAGTAGCAACTTCTTTTTCATCCTCATAACCAAACATATAAGTAAGAGCGAAACCAAGAACGAATGATACAGCTACCATAAGAAGGTATTGGGCAAGTTGTCCATTACCGACATAAAGCATTGTACCAGGGATAATGGTGATACCATTACCAGTACCAGCAAGTCCAAGGATTGAAGCCAATCCACCACCGATTGCACCAGCAATCAATGAAAGGAAGAATGGTTTACGGAAGCGCAAGTTCACCCCGAAGATAGCAGGCTCTGTAATACCTAGGAAAGCAGAAAGAGCAGCTGGGAAAGCAAGTGTTTTTAGTTTTGGATTTTTAGTTTTAACACCAACCGCAACAGTTGCAGCACCTTGAGCTGTCATAGCAGCAGTGATGATAGCGTTGAATGGGTTAGCATGGTCAGCAGCAAGCAATTGCACTTCAAGCAAGTTGAAGATGTGGTGCACACCTGACACGACGATCAATTGGTGAACCCCACCAATCAAGAAACCACCAAGACCAAGTGGCAAGCCAAGAATTGCTTTTGTACCAATAAGGATATAGTTTTCAACAATGTGGAAGACTGGTCCGATGACAAAGAGTCCAAGGATAGACATGACCAAAAGTGTCACGAATGGCGTTACCAAGAGGTCAATGACATCTGGAACGACCTTGCGGACAGCTTTTTCAAATTTAGCTCCGACAACCCCGATGATGAAGGCTGGAAGAACGGAACCTTGCAAACCAACAACAGGGATGAAACCAAAGAAGTTCATAGCTGTTACTTCACCACCTTGAGCAACTGCCCAAGCGTTTGGAAGTGAGCCAGAAACAAGCATCATACCTAGAACGATACCAACGGCAGGATTTCCACCGAATACACGGAAGGTTGACCACACAACCAAACCTGGCAAGATGATGAAGGCTGTATCTGTCAAGATTTGAGTGTAAGTTGCAAAGTCTCCTGGAAGTGGCATTTCAAGAGCATTGAAAAGACCACGCACACCCATGAAGAGACCTGTTGCTACGATAACTGGGATGATTGGAACGAAAACGTCACCGAAAGTACGGATAGCACGTTGGAACCAGTTCCCTTGTTTAGCAGCTTCTGCTTTCATGTCAGCTTTAGATGATGTTGGCAAGCCAAGCGCAACAACTTCATCGTACATTTTGTTAACTGTACCTGTACCAAAGATGATTTGGTATTGACCTGAGTTAAAGAAAGCACCTTGAACTTTTTCCAAGTTCTCAATCACTTCTTTATTGATTTTTCCTTCATCTTTGACCATGACACGAAGACGAGTCGCACAGTGAGCTACACTGTTGACATTTTCACGTCCGCCCAAGGCATCGATGACTTTTTTTGCAATTTCCTGATTGTTCATTTGCAAAAATCTCCTTATATAAAATTTTATTCTTGTTTGAAAGCGATTTTATCCGCCCTACGACTTTTATTTTATCATGTTTTAGAAATATGTCAAGCGTTTTGCAGAAAAAATATTCTATCCACTTAGTTGGCTCGTTTTAGATTGATTGTTTTTGACTATTTTATCAGGTTTTCCTTAAAAAAATAAGTTTAAAATCTTGGTTAAAAAGGGGTTCATTTCATTATCTTTCATATTTTCGTGAAAATTCGATTGATTTCCTACATTTATTTTATGACAAACGTTTGACAGTTTTTTCTCTTTTTTAACATAAAAGGCTTGCATTTTTTTCCGAAAACGGTTACTATTAAAAGTGATAAGATTTTTGGAGGAATGAAAGAATGGAATGGACTACTGAGCGTCGTTACAGACTTTATCAAGATTGGACGCAAGAAGAAATTAAGAATATTAAGGAAAATATGGCACAATCTCCATGGCATACTCATTACCATGTTGAGCCAAAAACAGGACTCCTAAACGACCCAAATGGCTTTTCTTACTTTGATGGAAAGTGGATTGTTTTTTATCAGAACTTTCCTTTTGGTGCAGCCCACGGTTTGAAATCTTGGGTGCAATTGGAAAGCGAGGACTTGGTTCACTTCACAGAAACTGGTGTCAAAGTTTTGCCTGATACTCCATTAGATAGCCACGGTGCCTACTCTGGTTCTGCTATGCAATTTGGTGATCAGTTATTCCTATTTTATACGGGAAATGTCCGCGATGAAAACTGGATCCGTCACCCATACCAGATTGGGGCTTTGATGGACAAGGATGGCAATATTACGAAGATTGACAAGATCTTGATTGACCAGCCAGCAGACTCTACAGACCACTTCCGCGATCCACAAATTTTTAATTTTAAAGGTCAATATTATGCTATCGTCGGTGGACAGGACTTGGAGAAAAAAGGCTTTGTCCGTCTCTACAAAGCTATTGACAACGACTACACAAACTGGCAAGCTGTTGGCGACCTTGACTTTGCTAACGACCGCACTGCCTACATGATGGAATGCCCAAATCTTGTCTTTGTAGGAGAGCAACCTGTCCTTCTCTACTGCCCACAAGGCTTGGATAAGGATGTTCTAGACTACGACAATATCTATCCAAATATGTACAAAATCGGGGCTTCCTTTGACCCTGAAAATGCCAAAATGGTAGATGTGTCTCAACTTCAAAACATGGATTACGGTTTCGAAGCCTATGCAACTCAAGCCTTCAACGCTCCTGACGGACGTGCTCTAGCAGTTAGCTGGCTTGGATTACCAGATGTTTCTTACCCATCTGACCGTTTTGACCACCAAGGAACCTTCTCTTTGGTCAAAGAACTGACTATAAAAGATGGCAAACTTTACCAATACCC
This sequence comes from bacterium, assembly GCA_905221065.1. GTDB lineage: Bacteria > Bacillota > Bacilli > Lactobacillales > Streptococcaceae > Streptococcus. Next base: position 67,191 of record CAJNBS010000002.1, on the reverse strand, counting down.
AGTCGCAGCTATCAAGGATCTCCGTGCTTCTGAAGAAGCCTTCTCAAACCGTGTCCAAACCAATAACACCTACGAACTCGAGCTAAACTTGGAATCCAATAGCCAGAGCGAGATTATCTTACTTGCTGACAAAGAAGGTAAGGGACTTTCCATCAACTTTGACCTTGCAAATGGTCAAGTGACAGTAGATCGTAGCCAGGCTGGTGAACAGTACGCTCAAGAATTTGGGACAACTCGTTCTTGCCCTATCAATAACCAGGCTACTACTGCTACGATTTTCATCGATAACTCTGTCTTTGAAATTTTCATCAATAAAGGAGAAAAAGTATTTTCTGGTCGTGTCTTCCCACATGCGGACCAAAATGGGATCCTCATCAAATCTGGAAACCCAACTGGAACTTACTATGAATTAGATTATGGTCGCAAAACTAACTGATGTCGCCAAACTTGCAGGCGTCAGCCCTACTACCGTTTCTCGGGTTATCAATAAAAAAGGTTATCTATCTGAGAAAACCATTCAAAAAGTAAATGAAGCCATGCGAGAATTGGGCTATAAACCCAACAACCTGGCTCGTAGTCTGCAAGGAAAGTCAGCTAAGTTAATCGGCTTGATTTTCCCAAATATTTCCAATGTTTTCTATGCAGAATTGATTGATAAATTGGAACACCAACTCTTCAAAAATGGTTACAAGACCATCATCTGCAACAGTGAACATGATTCTGAGAAGGAACGTGAATATATCGAAATGTTGGAAGCCAATCAGGTGGACGGCATCATTTCTGGTAGTCACAACCTAGGAATTGAAGACTACAATCGCGTGACAGCGCCGATTATTTCCTTTGACCGAAACCTGTCTCCAGACATCCCTGTCGTTTCCTCTGACAACTATGCTGGTGGGGTTCTTGCTGCCCAGACCTTGGTTAAGACAGGCGCCCAGTCTATCATCATGATTACAGGGAATGACAATTCTAACTCGCCAACTGGACTACGCCACGCTGGTTTTGCATCCGTACTCCCCAAAGCACCTATTATCAATGTTTCCAGTGACTTTTCTCCCGTCAGAAAAGAAATGGAAATCAAGAATATCTTAACTCGACAAAAGCCAGATGCCATCTTTGCTTCGGATGATTTGACTGCTATTCTGGTCATTAAAATTGCTCAAGAACTGGGCATTTCTGTCCCAGAAGAGCTCAAGGTCATCGGATACGATGGGACCTACTTTATCGAGAATTACTATCCTCATTTGACAACAATTAAGCAACCTATGAAGGAGATTGCCCAACTCACTGTTGACCTCCTCTTACAAAAGATCGAAGGCAAGGAAGTTGCGACAACTGGTTACTTCTTACCAGTCACCCTATTACCAGGAAAAAGTATTTAATACTATTCGAAAATCTCTTCAAACCACGTCAGCGTCGCCTTACCGTAGATATATGTAACTGACTTCGTCAGTCTTATCTACAACCTCAAAGCAGTGCTTTGAGCAACCTGTGGCTAGTTTCCCAGTTTGCTCTTTGATTTTCATTGAGTATAAGCACAAGAAAACTCAGACCAATTCGTCTGAGTTTTTTATGATCTTAAGTTTTCTAGGTAACGCTGGGCTGTCTCTAAGTTAAAGGTTTTATCTGCGATAAGTTGCTCGACTAGGGGAGCAACCTCGGATTCACTGGCACCTGCAAGGAGAGCTAGGGATTTGGCCTGCAATTTCATGTGACCTTGCTGAATCCCTGTACTCACCAAGGCTTTGAGGGCCGCAAAGTTTTGGGCGAGACCGATAGACACGATAATCTGAGCTAATTCTTTGGCAGAAGGATTTCCCAGTAATTCATGACTAAGGGCTACACGAGGGTTGAGGCCGATAGAGCCACCCTTGGTTGCTACAGGCATGGGAAGGGTCAGCTCACCAACTAATTCTTCTCTTTCAAGGTCCAGTGTCCATCGACTAAGACCTTGATAGCGTCCATCTCGACTGGCAAAGGCATGGGCACCAGATTCGATGGCACGCCAGTCATTACCTGTGGCAATTAAAACGGCATCAATACCATTAAAAATCCCTTTATTGTGGGTAGCAGCTCGATAAGGATCAGCCTGAGCAAACTGACTAGCCAAAGCTATTTTCTCCGCAATTTCTCGTCCTTGATCCTTTTGGCGACTCAAGTATCGAAAAGCAATGCGACAGCTTGCAGTCACTAGAGAATCGGTCGCGTAGTTGGACAAGATCCCCATAAGACTCTGCCCCTGACTGAGTTCTTCTAAGACTGGCTTCAAGGCTTCCAGCATGGTGTTGAGCATATTGGCTCCCATGGCTTCCTGAGTATCGACATGGAGATAAACAACGAGAAAGTCTGTCTCACCCTTGATCTGCTCCACATGTAAATCACGCGCCCCGCCACCACGTTTGACGATAGAAGGATAGGCTTGATTGGCAAGCTCCAAGAGTTCTGCTTTCTTGCTGGCAATCTTCTCTTGCGCTTGTTTAGGATCAGCAACTTGATAAAGGGCTACCTGCCCAATCATTTGGCGCTCATGGACTTGTGCAGTAAAAGCACCTGCTCGCTTAATGATTTTACTGGCATAATTAGCCGCAGCAACCACTGACGGCTCTTCCGTCACATAAGGAACTGTGTATTCCTGACCATTGACGAGGACCTCTGGAACCAACGAATAAGGCAGAGAAAAAGTTCCCACCACATTCTCACTCAACTGGTCTGCGACAGTCACGCTAATCTGTTCATCCTGCTCCAAACTCTCTTGTCTCTCAGGACTAAGGAGCGCCTGAGCTTGTAATAACTCGAGGCGCTCATGGTATGATTTTTTAGAAAATCCATTCCAACTTATCTTCATTATTTTTCAACCTTGCTATAACGGCGTTGGTGGTCCACAATTTCAACCAAGGCAAACTCTTGATTTTCATAGCCAGCAAACTGGGCAGAGTTTGTTTCATCCAATACCACTTCCTCAAAGAAGACTTTTTCATAGTCAGCAACAGACAGGGCAGTTCGTTGGTTGAGCCTGTTCAAGCGGTCTTTATCCAGATAGGCTTCATATCCTTCAACCAATTCACCACTGAAGAACTCAGCCACAGCACCACTTCCGTAACTATAAAGGGCAATCTTATCCCCAGCCTTCAAGCTATCTGTATTTTCCAAGAGAGACAAAAGTCCTAGGAAAAGTGAACCAGTGTAGATGTTCCCCACCTTTTGACTGTAGAGAATAGACTGGTCAAAATGCTTTTGCAAGAGATCCTTTTTCTCTTGAGGCAGGCTCTTATCCATGATTTTTTTCAAGCCTTTTAGAGCTAATTTAGGATAAGGCAAGTGGAAGCAAACCGCCGCAAAATCATCCAAAGTAAGCTGGTAGCGTTTTTGATATTCAAGCCAAGTCGTTTTCAAACTATCCAAATATTGTTGGGTAGAATAAACACCATTCACATAAGGGGTTGTTGAGTAATTTGGACGCCAAAAATCCATGATGTCACGGGTTTGAGCCACATTGTCATTATTAAAGGCCATAATGCGTGGATTTTGAGTAATCAACATAGCCACACTTCCAGCACCCTGAGTTGGTTCTCCCGGAGTTTCAATACCATATTTGGCAATATCACTGGCAATGACCAAGACCTTGGACTCTGGAGAATTTTCCACATGCAATTTGGCATAATGAAGGGCAGCTGTCGCTCCATAGCAGGCTTCTTTAATCTCGAAACTACGAGCAAAGGGCTGGATACCCAGCAAGCCATGCACAAAGACGGCCGCAGCCTTACTCTGGTCAATTCCTGACTCGGTAGCCACAATGACCATGTCAATTTCTTGTCTCTCTTGCTCAGTTAAAATAGAGTCACTTGCACTGGCCGCCAAGGTCACGATATCCTCAGTTAGGGGCGCAATACTCAATTCCTTGAGCAAGAGTCCTTTACTTAATTTTTCAGGGTCAATTCCCCTCGCTTCTGCTAAGTCTTGTAATTTCAAGACATATTGACTAGTCGCAAAACCAATCTTATCAATACCGATTGTCATATTTACCTCTGTTTTATCATTCATGTAAAAAATCGTTCTATACTATTTTATCACAAATGGCAGTAAAAGAGAGAAAAAAGACTTGATTCACCAAATCAAGTCTCTTGTTCGTCTAACGATTTTGCTGTTTTCGTAAGTAGGAATACAGTCTAAGAATCACTGTTCCGCTAGCCATGCCAATAGAGATTACCAGAGCCAACATGACAACTAAAGTTGCACTAGCAATCGCGTGACTATAGTCTCCTGTCACAAAAAAGGCAGTTGTCCGATAAGACAGATATCCCGGAACCAAAGGTGCTAAGATGGCCAAGATAAAAACCACAGCAGGTGTCTTATAAAGAATACTTAAAATCTGGCTGACACAAGAACCGATAATGGCGGCAATGAAGGTAGCTACAATGACATTGGTTGGTTCCTTGAGCAAGAGATAGATTAGCCAGACAGCCATGCCCAAAATCCCTCCCGGTAAGAGCATAGACCGCTGAACATTGAGTACGATTAAAAAAGTGATGATAGCAAGAAGACTTGCTACTGCTTGTAGTAAAAAGGTTGTTAGTGTCATATTAGTTCATCAATACCAAGGCGACAGAAGTTCCTGCCCCTAAAGCAAGGGTAATAAGCAAGGATTCAAACATCTTACTCATACCAGAGTTTATGTGGTTGGTCATAATATCACGGACCGCATTGGTCAAGGCAATCCCTGGTACAAAAGGCATGACCGCACCAGCTATAATCAAATCTGCTGTTGAGGGAAAGCCTGTGTAGCGAGCCCAAAACTGAGCTATCATCCCAAAGACAAAGGCTCCAGCAAAGGCTGTTACAAAGGGAATTCGGATAAACTTCTCCACATAGAGGGAAAAGGCAAAACCAAATAAGGTAGCCACTCCTGCCCCAAGTGCATCGTAGATGTTTCCACTAAACATAACTGAAAAGAAAGGGGCACTAAAGGTCGCAGCCAGAGTCACCTGTAACTTGGTATAGGGAAGCGGTTGGGCTTGCAAGGCCGTCAATTGCTTAAAGGCTATTTCTAAATCAATGTGCCCCCCAACCAGCTGACGAGAAATCTGGTTCACATCGCAGACTTTTTCGATGTTATAAGAAGAGGAAGTCACGCGCTTCATGCGCGAAATATTGGTATTTTCAATCGAGAAAAAGATAGCAGCTGGCATGGCAAGAACATTGCAATCCACAATCCCCTGCGAATGCGCGATTCGAATCATGGTATCTTCTACACGATGGATTTCTGAGCCACTTTTAAGGAGAATAGTCCCCGCTAGCATAATCACATCGATGACGGCATTTAATTCTTTTGATTCTTCCATGCTTTCCTCCTTTTATCAACTCCCTCTATTCTATCACAAATCAGGACTCAAAAAAAATCTTTGCCATGAAATCATGACAAAGATTCGTTTAATCACGAGAATTTTCGTGGTTACCTTCACTACTTGATTGAGTCGTAGCAGGTGCATTCCCTCGTTGATTTCCTTGTTGGTTCCCCTGACTTGGTGTTGTAGTAGAACCTTGGTTTCCACGTTGGGATGGTGCTGATGATGACGTTGACGGCGGTGTTTTTGGTTTGTAGATTGAAATCTTGACACGCGTCTTAGTCAAATCAACCTTTTCACCCGCTTTTGGACTCTGTTCAACGACTGTACCCTCAGCAGTTCCATCAGGAGCTGTTGACACCTCTACAACTTCAATATTGGCTTCTTTAATACCGACAATTTGAACGAGATTGTTTTTAGTAAATTCAAGACTAGATCCTATATAACTTGGCATGGAAACGCTAGTTACTTTCTTAGCAACGGTTAAGGTAATCGTTGAGGCCTTGCTCAAATCATAGGTTGTTCCGGCAGCTGGACTCTGTCTGAGAACAGTTCCTGCTTCGCTCTCACTTGATTCTTCTTCCTCAATCTTGATGAGATTTTCAGGAACCTTCTTCTGCTTGAGTTCTGCGATAACATCTGTAGATTTACGGCCGATATAGTTACTCAATTGGAAGGATTGCTTGCCTGATGAGACAACCAAATTGATTTTCGAACCTTCTTTTCGAGTCTTTCCAGCTTCAGGATCTGTACGGATAATCCGCCCTTCTTCCACCTTTTCACTAGCCTCTGATTTCTCCTCGCCAATCTCAAAATTGGCTTTCTTGAGCGTTTCCTTGGCCTCCGCAACTGTCTGACCTGCCACATCTGGAATGGCAATGGTTGCAGGAGTTCTGGATAGTATCCAAATCAGAGAGGCTGCCACCAATACAATGCTGGCCAACAAAATCATATAACGAACTCTAAATTTCCGTTTCTTAACAGGCTTGCTTGCGTAATTGTCTTCTGAAACATGCTGACTCAGCTTCGCAGTCTGTGGCTTCGGACTTTGTGTTTGCACCTTAGGAATCGAGGTCAAGGTACTCTGGGATACCTTTGGTAATGTCTTGGTGTCCGCCTTAGTCGTATCATTAAATACCAGTTTAGGCTCATTTCGACGATTGTAAGACAAGCTACTAGACAAATCCACATACATCTCTGCAACTGACTGATAACGATCTGTCAATTTCTTGGCAGTTGCCTTGATGACAACATTCTCCAAAGCCTGAGGCACAGATGGATTTTCATCAATAACTGACGGCAGTGGTTTCTGGAAATGCTGAAGGGCGATGGTCACCGCGCTATCCCCATCATAAGGGATATGGCCTGTCAGCATCTCATAGAAAATAATCCCCATGGCATAGATATCACTCTGTACCGTCGCCTTCGAACCACGCGCCTGCTCTGGTGACAAGTAATGAACTGAGCCCAGCATAGAGTTAGTCTGGGTCAGACTCGTCTCTGCAAAGGCTACCGCAATCCCAAAGTCTGTGACCTTGGCAGTCCCATCTGGTGTCAAGAGGATATTTTGCGGTTTTAAGTCCCTGTGAACAATTCCTCTGGTATGGGCCAAACGCATAGCCAATAGGATTTGTCCCATGATACGGACGGCTTCTTCATTAGAAAGAGGATAGTGTTCCTTGATATAGCGCTTAAGGTCTAGTCCAGCAACATACTCCATTGCAAGATACTGTTGACCGTCTTCCTCACCAATATCTGTTATCCGAACGATATGAGGATGGTCTAGATCTGCCATAGCTCTCGCTTCACGCTGAAAACGAGCTACAGCTATTGGGTCCGTCTGGTAGTTGGTCCTCAGGACCTTCACTGCCACTTCTTCTCCGTCTAGAATTAAATCCTTGGCCAAATAGACATCTGCCATGCCTCCTCGGCCAATCTGTTTCACAATCCGATAGCGTCCGGCAAAAATCTTGCCGATTTGGATCATTCTGCATCCTCCTCGTTCATAGAAACAAGGGCAACCGTAATGTTGTCTAAACCTCCTGCATTGTTAGCAAAACGCACGAGCGTCGCTGTTTTATCTGCCAAAGGAATATCACTGGTTACAATATCACAAATCTCACTGCCTGAAATCATGTTGGTCAAACCATCACTATTGAGCAAGAGATAGTCACCTGGCTCAAGGGTAATCATTCCAAAATCAGGTTGAACTTCATCTTTTTGACCGATAGATTGAGTAATAATATTTTTCTGTGGATGGCTAGCTGCTTCTTCTGGTGTCAATTGACCTGCCTTAAGCAATTCATTGACCAAAGAATGGTCGCTCGTTAACTGGTGGTATTCTTCACCACGAATCAAACCGATACGAGAATCTCCAATATGAGCATAGATAGCCTGATTGCCAATAATAGCAACAGCCTCTAGAGTTGTTCCCATTCCTTTATAGGCATCATCTTGTCCAAGTTGATGAATCTTTTGATTTTCAATTTCTAGGTAATTGGCGAACCATTCACGCACTTCATTGACTGTATCGATCTGGGTATCAACCCAAGCTATACCTAGGTCTGTTACCGCCATTTCACTAGCGATATTCCCTGCGCGATGACCTCCCATCCCATCAGCTAAAATAATCATGGTACGCCCAGCTCTATTGACATAGTGGTTGACATAGTCTTGGTTATTTGTTCGTTTCTGACCAACATCTGTTAATAATGAAATTTCCATGTGTCAGTTCCTTCCTAATCCGATATCTTGCGAAATTGACTGATGAAGAATCCATCACTTCCATACAACTCAGGTGTAATGAGGATACAGCCATCTTTCATGATATCCTTACATTCATGTTCTAGTTTTACCTGCTCGAACTCGGGATGACTTTCTAGAAACGCCTCAACGACTTGAAAATTCTCCTCTGAGACAATAGTACAGGTACTATAAGTTATTATACCACCTTTGCGTAGTGTTTGACAAACACTACCTAATATTTCTAGCTGAATTTCCTGTAAGGACGCGAAATCTGCCGTTTCTTTATTGTATTTGATATCTGGTTTTCGACGCAGAAGACCGATTCCTGAACAGGGAGCATCTACTAGAATCTTGTCAAATGAATCCTGACCAAAAAATTCATGCACCTTTCTGGCATCTAATTTTTGCGTTTGAACCCGATCTGCAACCCCTAGACGTTGAGCATTTTCTTGGATTAAGTCCAACTTGTGGTCATACAAGTCCAGAGCAGTAACCTGACCTGTCGTAAGATAAGAGGCAATATGGGCTGTTTTCCCACCCGGAGCCGCACAGGCATCTAGGATCTGCTCATCACCTTGTAGATCAAGCGTCGGAGCAACCAACTGACTGGACTCGTCTTGTATGGTAATGGCTCCCTCCGCAAACAAATCATGACCTGCAAAGTGCCCTTGCTCCTTAACCAGACCAGAAACAGACAAAGGTGAATCACTGGCCTCCAACAAGGCTTGTATTTCCTCTTTTCGGCTTAAGTCAGTCACACGAATACTGGCCTTGTTTCGCACCAAGAGACTTTCAAAAATAGCTTGCGCTCGCTCCTCTCCATATTCTTCCTTGAGCTTGGCAACTAACCAAACTGGAAGGGAATAAGCAATAGAATCACGTTTGTTTTTTCGTTTGATGCTGGCAATATCTGGCCAACCTTCACGCAGGATACGGCGAAGGACGGCATTGACCAATTTTTCACTGCCCTTTTTACGGACTTTGGCCAATTCCACCGCTTCATTAACCACAGCATGGTCTGGAATTTTGTCCAAATAGCGGAGTTGGTAGGCACTCATAAGAAGCAGAACATAGAGCCAACTGTCTAACTGGTCTCTGTCCTCGATAAAGTGGGACAGGTACCATTCCAAAGTTAATTTGCTAGCTACCGTTCCATAGACCATCTCTGTTACCAAGCCCTTGTCCCCCGGCGAAAGTTGACTTCCCTTGAGATGCTTATTTAAGGCGATATTTGAGTATGCTTGATTGATAAAGACATCCTCTAGTACTGCCAGAGCTAGACTTCTAGCCGTTTCTACTTTAGTCACCAAATCGTTCTCCTACAGTCAATGTACGTCCAACTCCGTTGAGGAAGGAAGCAATGTCCATCTTAGGTTTACCTGCTGGCTGAACTTGTTTGAGAGACAAAGCTCCTCCTGCCGTTGCAACAACCAATTCTTTCTTGCCAATTGAGAGGATTTCACCCGGATTACCCTGACCTTCTACTGGTAGAGCTTCATAAATCTTAAAGCGGTCGCCCTTTAGAAAAGTATGGGCAACAGGCCACGGATTCATGCCACGGATTTGGTTAAAGAGTTGACGATTGCTTTTATTCCAATCCAACTTTTCTTCTTCTGGCTTGATATTTGGCGAGAAGGTAACCTGGCTTGGGTCCTGCGGTTCAGGTTTGATGTCACCAGCAATATAGGCAGGCAAAGTATCCAAAAGCAAATCACGACCAACGACAGCTAATTTCTCAAACAAGGTTCCAACATTATCTTCATCTGTGATAGGAATGCTGCGACGAGAAATCATATCTCCTGCATCCATTTCCTTAACCATCTCCATAATGGTCACACCAGCTTCCTCATCCCCTTGAATCAAGGCGTAATGGATAGGAGCACCACCACGGTGTTTTGGAAGGAGGGAAGCGTGAACATTGACCGCAAAATCCATGCTATCAAGGAGTTTACTTGGAAGAAACTGCCCAAAAGCAGCAGTCACAATTCCATCTGCTCCTAGCTTCATAATAGCTTCCATCTCTGGACTTCCAGATAATTTTTCAGGTTGGTAGATAGGAAGTCCTGCTTCTTTGGCAGCCTGCTTAACTGGTGTCTCTTGGATCACTTTTTTACGGCCGACAGCACGGTCTGGCTGGGTCACAACGGCTAGAATTTCGTAACGATCATCTGTCAAAAGTCCTTTTAAGACTGTTGCTGAAAAGTCGGGTGTCCCCATAAAGATTAGTTTTGTCATATCTTCTCCTTCTTATAAAAATTGCTGTGGCTCATGGTCAATGCTGAGATGGAGCTCACTATTTTCCCGTTCTTGAGTTAAGGCCAGAACACGATTGAGGGTCGGCCCCAGCTCATCTTCTAAACGGTATTTAATCAAAATCTGGTAATGATAGAGGTTGTGGGTACGAGCAATGGGTTTGGGCGTTGGCCCGAGAATGTTACTGGTATCTGACAAGCCTGACCGCAAAATGTTCATGACTTCATAGGCACGTTTGACCACCTCTTCTTCTTTCTTGTGAGAAAGGATAATGCCAATTGTGAAATAGTAAGGTGGATAACCAAGTTGTCGTCTGATTCCCATTTCATAGGCATAAAAACCTTCGTAGTCCTGTTCCTTGGCAAATCGAATAGCATAGTGTTGCGGATTGTAGGACTGGATCAAGACCTGACCTGCTTTTTCAGCCCGACCTGCCCGACCTGCCACCTGAGTCAAGAGCTGGAAGGTTCTCTCAGAAGAACGGAAATCAGGCAAATTCAAGGCCGTATCTGCATTGAGAACTCCGACTAAGGTCACATTGGGAAAATCCAATCCCTTGGCAATCATCTGAGTACCAAGTAAAATATCTGCTTCCCCTCGCCCAAACTGGTCAAGTAGAGCTTGGTGACTGCCTTTCTTACGGGTCGTATCCACATCCATGCGCAGAATACGTGCCTGAGGAAAGAGTTCTGCTAGCTCGTCATAAGCCTTTTGAGTCCCTGTTCCATAGTAACGAATACTTCGGCTCTTACAGTTAGGACAGGCCTGAGAAATGTCTTTCAAGAAACCACAATAATGGCAGTTCATGGTCTTGGTATCCATGTGCAGGGTGAGAGAAATATCACAGTTAGGACACGTATCCACCGTCCCACACTCCCGACACATAACAAAGCTAGAATAGCCACGGCGATTGAGCATGAGAACCACCTGCTCTTTTTTAGCCAGACGGTCCTGAATCGCTTCTAGCAAAGGGGGCGTAAAGTTTGACGTCTCGTTTTGTCCGATATAGTCTCGAAAGTCAATTACTTGAACCTCAGGGATCCTAGCTAAAGGATTAGCACGTTGGGTCAGACGTAAGTGTTGATAAACACCTTTTCCAGCCCGCGCACGGCTTTCCAGACTAGGTGTTGCTGAACCAAGGGCCAAGGCCGCTTGATTATATTGGGCCCGTAAAATAGCCACCTCTCTGGCATGGTAACGGGGGTTACTGTCCTGCTTATAAGTCGCTTCATGCTCCTCATCGATAATCATGACACCTAGATTTTTCAAGGGGGCAAAGATGGCCGATCTGGCGCCAACAACAACTTGAGCATCGCCGCGTTCCACTTTACGCCATTCGTCGTACTTTTCACCATTGGACAGACCTGAGTGGAGAATAGCCACTTTCTCACCAAAGCGAGCAATAAAGCGCTCCGTCATCTGTGGAGTTAAGGAAATCTCAGGCACCAGCAAAATAGCTGTCTTGCCCTTGTCCAATGCCCCTTGGATAATCTGCAAGTAAACCTCTGTCTTCCCACTTCCTGTAATCCCTTGAAGGAGGAAGGGAGGCTGGTGACTGCCAATAGCACTCACAACCGCATCACGCGCCTGTCTTTGCTCTGGATTCAACTCCAAAGGCTGACTTGCTTCAATTCCTTCAAAATAAGCAGCCGAGCGTTGCACTTCCTTTTGGACTATGGTAACAGCACCTTGTTCCACAAAGAAGTTGACTTGTTCCCGCGAGTAGGACTCTAACAAACTAGCCAAGGAAGCACTCTCAGGATGAGACAGTAAATAGTCTCTCAATTCCAACTTTTTCTTGGCACGTGTAGAAATCTCTACACTTTCTAATTGAGCAAGGTCTACCTCATACCAAGACTGGGTCTTGACCTTCTTTTGATCAACTGCCTGATATTCCAGACCAAGCAGGCCTTTTCTAGTCAAACGCATCATTTCGGCTTGCTTACCTAAATCCAGAGAAGAAAAGGCAAGCGAATCTTCTGAACCAAACAGACGCTCTCGGTCTTCCTGACTCAGACCTTCCAGAGGATAGAGAATCTTGTCATAGCTGGAGTTCAGAAATCCTGGTAGCATAGCCTTGAGGATAGAGATTTTGTAGGAAAAGACGGACTTGCGTAACTCCTCAGCAAGCCAGAGTTGTTCTTGCGTGAGAACAGGAGAAAAATCCAGTACCTCGGCAATATCTTTTAAATCCTGCTCCATCTCTCCTTCGTCTGATTGAGACTTCAAACCAAGAACAATCCCTTGAATCAGGCGATTGCCCTTACCAAAAGGCACATGAACCCGCATCCCAACTTCCAGCATTCCCTCAAATTCCTCAGGAATCCTGTAACTATAGGGCTGGTCCGTCTGCATCAAGGGCACATCAACGATAATCTTGGCTATAGCCATCTTCTCACCTCCTCCATGTCAGTATATTCTTGCAATAGAAAAAATAAGATTGAGTCCCCCCAACCTTAAATTTTTTCACCATCTTCTTTTTCTTTAGCGATTTGCTCTTTGATTTTCTTTTCTTCTTCTTCTTTGCGGCGTTTTTCTTCTTCGATACGACGACGCACTGCTTCACGTTTTCCTTCTGGATCTGGGTGAATGGTTACGTTTCCTGATTCGATTTCTTCTAAAGCGCGAAGAGTTGACTTTTCAGATTTGAAACCTTGAGTAGCTGGCGCACCTGCTTCCAATTCGTGGGCACGTTTTGCTTCCAAGATTACGAGTGAATATTTTGAAGGAACCTTGTCGAGCAAGGTATCAATAGAGGGTTTTAACATCATTTGCTTGTACCTATTTTCTAAATTTTATCGGGTAGTTGGAGATTTCGGTAACATCTCCTGATAGTGACCAATGACACGATCCACACGGAAGTGTTCTGCTTCGATGACACGTTTGACACGCTCAGCAGCTAGGGGCACCTGATCGTTGACAATCGCATAATCATACTCACGCATGAGGGCAATTTCTTCCTTGGCTTTTTCGATTCGTTGGGCAATCACTTCTGCGCTGTCTGTTCCACGTCCTACCAAACGATCTTGCAATTCATCCAAATCTGGTGGTGTCAGGAAGATAAAGACAGCATCTGGAACCTTTTTCTTGACCTGAAGAGCGCCCTGAACTTCAATTTCAAGGAAAACATCGATCCCCTTGTCCAAGGTTTCATTGACATAGGTCAGAGGAGTTCCATAGTAGTTGCCGACATATTCTGCGTATTCCAACATCTGTCCTTGGCGAATCAGCTCTTCAAACTCTTCACGAGTACGGAAGAAATAGTCAACACCGTCCACTTCTCCAGGACGTTGTGCGCGTGTCGTCATCGATACAGAGTATTGAAATTGGTTTTCAGAACTCTCAAAAATCTCTCTTCTAACCGTTCCTTTTCCAACCCCTGAAGGACCAGAAAAAACGATTAGTAAGCCTCGGTCTGCCATTGTGTCTCCTTTTAGTCAGTCTGTAAAAATAAAATAAGATTTCCCTTCAGATAGTAGCATTTTGTGCAAACTATCATTCTACAGTCTTTCTATCTAGTGTAACAAAAAAGCAGTAATTTTTCAACTGCTCTTTCTTATTTATTTAGCATAATCTACTGCACGAAGCTCACGAATCACGGTTACCTTGATATTTCCTGGGTAATCGAGATTGTTTTCAATTTTCTCACGAACTTTGTGAGCCAAGATTGTGACTTTGTCGTCCTTGATTTGTCCTGGATTAACCATGATGCGGATTTCACGTCCTGCTTGAAGGGCAAAGCTAGTTTGAACTCCTTCAAAGCCGTTAGCAATTTCTTCCAAATCATGAAGACGCTTAATGTAGCTTTCAAGAGACTCACTACGAGCACCTGGACGTGCCGCGCTCAAGGCATCTGCCGCAGCAACGATCACTGCAATGACGCTTTCAGCTTCAACGTCGCCGTGGTGGCTAGCAATCGTATTGACCACAACTGGATGTTCCTTATATTTACGAGCCAATTCCATACCGATTTCAACGTGGCTACCTTCAACCTCACGGTCAATAGCTTTCCCGACATCGTGAAGGAATCCTGCACGACGGGCAAGTGCCGCATTTTCACCAAGTTCGCTAGCCATAATACCAGCTAATTTAGCAACCTCAATCGAATGACGCAAGACATTTTGTCCATAAGAAGTACGGAACTGCAAACGTCCCATAATTTTCATTAAGTCTGGATGAAGGTTAGGTGCGCCGATTTCATAGGCAGCAGCCTCACCGTATTCACGGATCTTATTGTCAATCTCTTGACGGTTCTTCTCAACCAACTCTTCGATACGAGCTGGATGAATACGACCATCCTTGAGCAACATTTCCATAGTCATACGAGCAATCTCGCGACGAATCGGGTCAAATCCTGACAAGGTCACCACTTCTGGCGTATCGTCGATGATCACATCAACTCCTGTCAAACTTTCAAAGGTACGAATGTTACGACCTTCACGACCAATAATGCGTCCCTTCATGGTATCATCTGGTAGATGAACCGTTGAGTTTGTTGACTCCGCCACATACTCACCAGCAATACGTTGCATAGCTTGAACCAGGATGTCCTTGGCCATTTTGTCAGAACGTTCCTTGACCTCTTGCTCAGCTTCACGAATACGGCTAGCAATCTCCTTGGTCAAGTTTTCCTCTGTCTGTGCCAAGATAATATCTCGTGCTTCTGCCTGAGACAGAGCACCAATACGCTCTAACTCTGCTTCTTTTTGTCTTTCGACTTCCTCTAATTGCTCTTCACGCGCATCAAGGTTTTTCGCTCTATCAGAAATACTTTGTTCTTTTTGTTCAAGTGTTTGTTCTTTACTCGTCAAATTGTCGTCCTTACGGTCGAGGCTAGTAGCTCTCTCTGTCAAACGACTTTCGATTTGTTTGAGTTCTTGACGTTCTGATTTGAATTCAGCGTCCACTTCTTCACGGTATTTTCTGGCTTCTTCTTTGGCCTCCAATAGTGCTTCTTTTTTAAGAGACTTGCTTTCACGTTTGGCTTCATTAACAAGTAAATCCGCTTCGCGTTCAGCTTGTCCACGTAAATTAGTTGCTTCTTGTTCAGCATTTAAAAGCATCAACTCTGCAGCTTCCTGAGATGATTTCATCTTGGCTGAGATGCTGACATATCCAATGACTAAACCAATGATGACGGCAAAAACAGCAATCGCAAGCGACATGATCTCCATGTTTTTACCTCATTTTATTGTTATTCCGAATGACATACATTCTTTTACATTCTACCATAAAAAAGTGATTTTCACAAACCTAAAATAGAATATGTTTTGGGGAATTTGGAACACATTTACTAAAATATATTTGTGCAATCCTTATTTCTTAGAAATCCTAGTTTAGTAAAGATTTGAGAAAAAGCCTACTTTTCAGTAGACTTCCTCATAATCGTTAAAATACAAGAAGTTTGTTTCTAACAATAGCAAGATTTCACTCAGGTATTCTCTGTAAATTAGACTAATGTCCTGCGCAAATTTGGGCCATTCCTCGTAAGATTTTGTCAGAAAGTTCCTTATTTTGAGCGATTCTCAGGGTTTCCTGAATACTGTTCCAGTCGCTCTTCAAAAGGGGCACTATCAAAGCTTCAAATTCATCATTTACCTTCTTCATGTAGTCCTTTATACCCACTCACCGTTACCATTAACCGTATAGCCATCTGGTGTAGTAGTATTCATTGCTAAGGCTCCTGAACTATAGGCATAGTACCACTTACCAGAAACTGTAAACCAGCCTGTTTTCATAGCTCCAGCGCTATCAAGATAATACCATGTATCATTATCTTTTACCCAACCAGTAGCCATTTTACCGCTATCTTTAAGATAGTACCATATGCCATTGTCTTTGACCCAGCCTGTAGCCAGTGAACCTGTTTCATTCAAGTAATACCATGAACCACCAGTTTTGACCCAGCCAGTTTGCATCCAGCCTGTACTGTCAAAGTAATACCATGTACCCTTGATTTGTTCCCAACCGTTGCTAGTGTAGGAACCGTCTTCATGCCGATACCACCAGCGACCAGCTGACTCAATCCAGTTACCAGCTTGAGAATCTTTTGTAGTCTTAGTTTCCGTTTTTTGTTTGGCAACTACATCTACTTTGGCTTTATCTTGGCCAGACACCCCACCATTGTTATTCACAACAGGAACTTCAACTCGTGGAGTTGTTGAAACAACTGGAACTACAGGAACAACAGGTGCGCTAGGAGCGCTTGGAACAGATGGAATTGTTGGAAGTACAAACTCTGGAAGAGCTGGACGAACTTCTGGGATACCCTTATCTGTTACAGGATGTTTCTTAGCTTCTTCTGCTTGAAGACGAGCCTGTTCTGCTTCGTAACTTGCTTTTGCTGTCGCATAAGCCTTATTCGCTTCTTTGGCTACTTTCTCTTTTGCTTCAAGTGCTTCTTGCGCAGTTGCTTGGTTTGCTTTGGCTTCTTTGAGCGCTTCTTCTGCGTCTTTCAACTCTGCCTTGCGAGTTTCAAGCTCTTTTGCAGCAGCTTTCAAATCTTGAACCAACTCTTTTGAAGAAACAACTTGTGCTTTTGCTTGGTTAAGTGCTTCTTTAGCAACTGATACCGCTTGAGTAGCTTCTTCTGCTTTCTCTTGAAGAGAAGAAAGAGTTGCTTTCTCTGCTTTTGTTTCTTCTTTTGCTTGGTTCAATTCTTTCTCTGCTTGTTTTGCAGTTGCTTTCAACTCTGCCAACTTCGCTTCTTTATCTGCCTTTGTAGCAGACAAGGTAGCAACCAAGGCATTGGCATTTGAAAGAGCGACAACGGCTTGATTATGAGTTGTTGTAGCAGATTGAAGAGCTTGTTTCAAGGCTACTGTATCTTTAAGTTGAGCTTCTTGAGATTTCAATAGATTTTTTGCAGAGTTAAGGGCAGTTTCAGCAGACTGAACATGTTGATTCGCTTGTGTCAAAGTACTCTCAGCTTGGGCTTTTTCTGCTTTTTTAGCTTCTAGCTCAGTATTAGCAGAGTTGCCTTTGCGAGCTACTGTGTATGGGTTTGAGATTTCTGTACGGTTAAATGTAGAATTTTTCATGTAAGCATCAGGGATACCGGGCACTGTGTGTACTGTAAACATACCGGGAACTTGGCTTACTCCAAATCCACCGTAATAGAGAGTTCCTGAAACTTTATCAAACCCTAGAGTGTCTTTTGCATGCCCATAGTCTTTCTCTGTAGAAACGAAGCTAACTAAAGACTCAAATACTTTCGCACGCAACTCAGCTTTTGTTAGATAAACTAATTCTTTACTTCCATCAGAACTGTTTGCAACAAAGTTTACTGAGTTTTCATAACTTTGCCCACCTCGAAACTCTGCTTCTTGACGTTGTTTATCAGACTGACCATCATTCAAACCATACTCTTTAGCAACTTTATTGATACCGATAGCATAGTGTCCATGACCATTTTTCTTAGCACGGTAGCTATCTAGCAACTCAGGAGTAACACCGTCTTTTTCGTATTCACGTGCAATTTTATCTGCAAAATGGAATGAATCCTCAGTCACTTTTACATCAGACAAACCAAGTTGACGACGCATTTGATTTGTTAGGTCTGCGGCGAAAAGTGTCAAGTCATCACGGACTTCTTTTGGAAGATTATTGACATCATACTGTGTCTTATCTGCCTTATCCGCTTCGCTCAAGACAAGGTTTTTAGACTCAATACTTGAACCAACCATGTCAGTGATTTCTTTTTTCAACTCTTTATTACGAGCTTCAAATTTATCAATATCCGCTTGAGTAAGCTTATTATCTGGAATTGCCCAGTAGTCCTTATTCAACTGGATTTTTTCTTTGATTTTTGAAACAAAGGCTTCTTTGAATTGAATAGACCCTTTTGCAAGTGGTTTTGAAGACTCAATAAGAGCTTCTACCTCAGCAGTTACCGCTTTAAGAGCTTGTTCTGCTTGTGCTTGGTGTGCTTTGGCATCTGATACCGCTTGAGTTTTTGTAGCAATATCTGCTTTTGTATCTTCAATTTGCGCTTTTGTTGCTTTATTTGCTTTCTCTGCTTCGGTAAGAGCAGTTTCTGCATCTGTTTGCGCTTGTTTGCTTGTTTTTTCCGCTTCTACGGCTTCTTTTTGTACTTCCTTGGCATTTTCCAAGCCTTTGCCATTAACCGCGTATGTGGCGATTTGAACCGCTTCTGTGGCACTTGTAAGTGCTTTTTCTTTTTCAGTTTGTGTAGCTTCTTTTTCTGCTACAACCGCTTCTTGTGCAGATACCGCTTGATTTGTTTCTGTAGCTTTTGCTTCTGCTTGTTTAACAGCTTCTTCTTTTGCAGGAACAGCAGACTCAGCCTTAACAACTTCTTTTTCTGCTTCTGCAATAACGGCTGGGCTTGCCTTCTTCGCAAAGTCTTCCGCCTTTTTCACGGCGTCTGTTTTCTCATTGACAAGAGAATCCGCTTCATTTGTAGCACGCTTGGCATCTTTGACCGCCTGTTTTGCTTCTACTACATCTTGATTCGCTTTCTTAGCTTCTGCTTCTTTTGTAACAACCTCTTCTTTTGTCGCCAC
Organism: bacterium; assembly: GCA_905221065.1. GTDB lineage: Bacteria > Bacillota > Bacilli > Lactobacillales > Streptococcaceae > Streptococcus. The sequence continues at coordinate 48,326 of CAJNBS010000002.1, read as the reverse complement.
CGCAGGAGTAGTTGTTTCCACAACCTCCGCCTTTGGCGCTTCCACATTCACTGGTTTTGGAGCGACTTCTTCGGCGCCTACTGTGTGGGCTAGGGATGCTGCTGCAATTGCTGCTGTCATTACGATTGTTGATTTTTTCATTTTGTTTCCTCTTTTTTCTTTATAAACTTATTATACCACAAAACAACCTTTAAAGTTTGTTTGTATATAAAATAACTTTAAAAAGTCTAAAATTTGTACCATTTTGACTGTATCATGTAAGTAGCGAGGTACTACATGACAAATAACAAAAGCAATCTTCAAGATTACATCTCTAAAAGAATCCGTCTATTACGTTTAGAAAGAGGATATACTCAAGAACAACTAGAAGAGATGGCTGATTTGGGTACTAATTATATCTACAAATTAGAAAATCTTTCAACTAACTTAAAGATTCAAACGCTAGAGAAAGTAATGGAAGCATTAGAAGTAGATTTAGATACATTCTTTGATATACAGTTAAAAGAAGAAGACCCCAAAATTTCTCTACTTGTTGATGAATTAAAAACTCTTCCAACTGAACAACGCTCCCGAGTTTTAGATGCCTTGATACTCATCCTTAAAGAAGTCAAATAACGGATGTTCTGATTTGCTTCTTTATCATTCGTAATCATTAGATTTCCCATAATTTTTTAAGAAGGCACAAAGCTTTCTTTTTTACTTTTATATAGAAAACTAGATACAAATAGTTCAAAATACTATTTTCGAGTGTCGATCAGACTAACAAATCCCTTACTTCTAGCTGAATCAATTGCGACTATGACTACTATCTTCTCTCTATCTTTTAACCTAGAATCAATCTTATCTAAATTCCGATTGTATGGTTTTCAGTCCATTTATTACCTTTTGTGCCATTTTACAATACTTTTGTTATTTTGTATGGTTTATTGTACTTATTTTTAAAGAAAATAGATAGTAAAATGATATATAGTATGAAACATGATAGATTACAAAAACATATAGCTTTTCGAATCCGTGAATGTCGAAAAGAACAGAGATTAAGTCAAGAGAAATTATCAGAATTAGCTGGCTTGGGTATCAAGGCAATTCAAAACATGGAAAATATGAAATATGATTTTAAGATAAAAACTCTTGAATCGGTAATCAAAGCATTAGGTATTACTGTAGAAGAATTCTTTAACCTACAAGGATATGATACAGAAAGAAAAGACTTCCTTAAGCTACAAGAATACGACTCAGAGAGTGAAGACTCTCTAGAAATACTTTTCGACAACCTAACAAAGTTACCCAAAGAGAAACAAGGAAAAATTATATCCTCCTTTAATGAAATTGTAAAAAATATCAAATAAATATAGATGGTAAGGAAGCTTTCAATGAATAAACAAGGCTTCTAATAGAGCAAATTTATAAAATATTCAATACTTTATAGCAAAGGACAACAAAGAAAAGAACCCACTAAAAGTCGTTTCCTAACAACTTTTAGTAGGTTCTTTTATTCTATCCATATTCTAGTTCTTTTCTATTCTAATCGGTACTCTGCCGAAATTCTGCTCTGCGATGATTGGATTTCCTAGTTGGTAAATCCGGTCTGCCTTTTGCGTCATACTATCCCAAGGCTCTTTACCTATGCGGCTGACTAAATGTACCTGCCCTTTCAGAGATTTGAGATGTTGTCTGCCTTTTTCGGTAAAACCAAGAACATGGATGGCTTCTGGCAAGAAACTTTCTCTAGCCTGCACCAAGATATAGGTCAAGAGGCGTCTGACACGCGCTTTGGTGTACCGCTTGGTGGCAACCTCCTCGACCAATTCTTCTAGAGACTGAGCCGTCTTGATAGCTTCCTTGATGCGCACAGCCATTTCTTGATTGACCTGATAGATGGTGGTTAGGTCTGGATTTGACAAGATTTGATAGCGTAGCAAGGAAAAATAGTCTTCCCAGCTCACCTTACTGGTCTGCTCAAAGAGGGCAACAGAAGGCATAAAGCGTTCTAAGAAATCTTGATCTGACTGGTACTGACGGAGGGCTGTCGCCGAGGCAAAGTCCACATCCTTGTCCACAGAATGGTAACCCGCCCCCCGACGCTGAATTGGATGCAACTTGATGTTTCGTCCTGCAACCGCCTTGGCATAAGCAAGAGCAAGAACATGATTGGGCGTATTGCCTGAAAAATCAAGACCTGCAAATTCCTTCCACATGGCCTGGGTCTTCTGGGGATAAGAAAGAGAATCAGGAAGATTTTCCACAAATTTCTCCATATCAGCGCCTTGTTCTGTGTATAAGTCAGCGATTTTCTGGTAATCCAGAACTTCCTCCGTCCCAAATGCTAGCCTATCAATCCCCAAGCGAGACAAGATATCCACAGCTCCTTGGCCAAAGAAATCCGCCGCCTGAACACTGACTAAAAAGGGCAATTCCACTACCAGATCAGCGCCATTTTCAAGTGCCATCTGGGCTCGTGTCCACTTGTCTACGATAGCAGGCTCGCCTCTCTGCATGAAATTCCCAGACATAGCCACGATTTTCAGTCCCTCTGCCTGATCCAGCAGGTATTTATGGCCATTATGAAAAGGATTGAACTCCGCGATAATACCCGTGATGGTCATAGTAATCTCCAACTTCTTTAATATTAAATTGAATCAATTATATTCTGTAGACTCCGTTTTTTAGTGGTTGTTTCCTCAATGAATTTAATTGACCATTCTTTTAAGTAATTGTGTCTACGAAAATACCAGTCATTTACCCACTTATTAATTAAATTTTTTTCGACCTCAGTCAATCGATTATAATATTTTCTTTTATCTATCTCCCAATTCGATACTATACTTGCCTCCAATTTTTCAATGCTTTCGTATTCACTTATCGACAAAATATCAACTCCTATGTTATCAAATATTAAAAATTGCAAGCTAAAATAAAAGTTAACTTCCTTTGTTAGTAAAAAATGCAGTTCTAATTTGTTTTCTCTACTATCTTTTCTACAGATAAAGTAATTGAAACACGTAACAATTTTCTCTGTGATATCTCCCATTCTTCTATACTTTTCATCCATACTTTCTATGATTGGAATACATAAATTTTTGTAAGTCCTTTCTTTCTGTATTTTAAAAAGTGCATTCATAAAAGTTTTATGTGCTACAATATTATTCCTGTCTGCTTCAGACCACTTAATTAGTATCTGTTTTTGGAGTTTATCATCTAGCTGATTAACACCTACTGCAGCAAAGTATTCTTGAAATGAACGGTGAGAGAACTTTAAACTAACGCCTTCTTGAAGCATCATGCAAGCACTATGAGTCGCATCATAAACTATATCATTTGTCTTTAATTCAAGATTATTTTTTAAACAATATTTAGTAATTATTTCATCAAGCGTAGTTCTATCGAAATCTACTTTTCCTTCAAAGAATGTTTTTAAACCAATGTAGGCTAATATATTTCGAAATTCCTCAGGAGTTAATTTTGCTTTTAGTTCTCTTTTATATCCTGATTTAGATGCATCATGTCTTTGGTACAATGTATAAAAGGCCTGATTATAAAAATCAGTTAAATTATTTGGAATAGAAGCACCAGCTTCGTAAGTCATTAACATAATTGTTAATAGGAGTGGGATAGAAGCAAAAGATTCATGAGTATCATATAAATGGGCCTTTAATTCTCTATAAAAACGCCTTTTTACTTTCTCATCGTAATTCAACTTATCAATTAAGGCTAACGCTTGCTCTTTATTTAATTTTTTTATCTCATATTCAGCAAACTGATTCCAACCAATAAATTCCTCAGACGGTCTTGACGACAAAACATATCTATTGCTATTGTATAACGTTACAAATTCTTTAATTTCTTTGTCTAACCAAGAACGTTTTGAAGGATTAACCTCATCTAAACCATCAAAAATTATTGTATATCTTCCAGCGTCTAATGTCGCTTTAAAATATTTCTTTTCTAAATTTAAATGATGATTTTGAACCTCTTGGTAAATAAAATCGACTAATTCATTTTCTGAAAAATCAGATTCATTAAGTGATTTTAATTCAATAAAAACTGGAATTGATGTCGCTTGTTGTACTTGATTGATAAAAATATGCTTTACAAGCATTGATTTACCAATCCCACCCGTTCCTGTTAAAATAACGTTAGATGTTTTTTCAAAAATCAATTCTGTGTTAGTGGTTTCTATTAAATCTGAATTATTATCATCTAAATAAACATGCTCATAAAAATCATATAAAAATTTACCTTCATTTTTATACAACAATGTTTTTACAGTAGAATATTTATCATATGTAAATTTTAAATAATTCTGATAAACAACACCTAACTCTTCTTCTGTTTTAAACTGTAAGTTGTTATAAATTTGCTTTAACTTTTGATAAATTTTAGGTATATTGGTAATTACTTCTTTTTCAAGAATATCACCAAATGGTACTGGTATATTCATTTTCCCTTACCTCCTAAGCATAAGATTAACAATATTTGGTTTACTTCTCACACACAAAAAACCAACGGGTACTTGTCTCTGTTGGCTCCTTGTCCTCAAAGTCTGCATAGAGTTTGAAAGACTTGAATCCAGCCTGTTCCAACAAAATATCATAGGTCAAGACCTCATAGGTCCGCTCCTCATGCACTTCATCGTGGCGACTAAAGGAACCATCCGCTTCCTTGATAAAGAAGGTCAGCTCATGCACGATGGAGTGAGGCGTCGCATCCTCGTAGGTATCCCAGAGCATGGCGAAATCTTCCGCATTTTCATGATAGGAATAGCCTGGAAAAACCTCATCCGTCTGGTAGGTCGAATGCACGTCAAAGATAAAAACTCCGTCTTCATTAAGAGCATTATACACTTCCTTAAAGACGTCCCCTACTTCCACCTCATCCTGCATGTAGCAGATTGAGTCCGAATAACACGTAACAAAATCATATTGACCTACCTTGGACAAATCCAGCATATTGCCTTCAATAAAATCAATCTTTTGCTTGGCTGAAGCCGCTCTCTTCTCCGCAATCTTCAGCATATCCGCACTTAAATCAAGTCCAGTCACATCAAAACCAGCCTGAGAAAAACGGACAGACTGGATGCCTGTTCCACAAGCCAGCTCCAAGAGTTTCTTTCTCTCCTTGGTCTTAGGCAAATGACGCAGAGAAAAATCCGTCCATTTATCGTATAAACTGTCGTCCATGACCGCATCATAGACCGCTGCAAAGGTTTCATAAGTTGCCATAATCATGATACCAAGAGCCTCCATGGCAAACACCACTCGCCCTTTACCTTTCAATCAATTTTTTCTAAAATAAGCAAAGAAACCCAGTTGACTGCAACTGAGTTCATCTTCTAAGCAAGAGTTTCTGAAATATCTACTGAATTCGCCTCATGCCATAGCTTCTCTAGGTTATAGTGGGCACGCATTTCTTCTGAGAAGATATGCACGACAACAGAACCTAGGTCCAGCAAGACCCATCCACCAGCTGCATCGCCTTCTACATGACTTCCTTTAAAGCCTGCATCAGCTACTTTTTCACGGATATTGTCAGCGATAGCGTCCAACTGACGGCTATTCATCGAGCTAGTGATAACAAAGTAGTCCGTCACGCTGGTTAAATCTTGTACGTCAAGTGCGAGGATATCCTCCGCACGTTTCTCATCAGCCGCTTTCACGACTAGTTCTAGTAATTCTTTTTCGTTCATTTAGTCCTCTTTCTAGAAAATATGTTTATAATCTAGGACATCTGCAAAGCGCCCCTCCCAAATGCCCTCATAAAATTCATTTATCGTTTCTGCTGAAATGTCTTTCCCATCAAACGTTGTGCAAGTTCCTTCTGGAATAATAAGCTGATAGCCATATTCAAAAGCAACCTTGACAGAGGTATCCACACAATATTCTGTCTGCATACCACATAAAACTAATTTTTCAACCCCCTGTTTATCCAAGTATTCTTTTAAACCAGTTTCTTTGAAAATACTGTTATACTTCTTCTGAAAGACCTTTTCATTAGGTTTTCGATTTAAAAGCTCAGATAACTGCCAATCTTCTGATGTTTGAGCTTCAGAGTTCTCAATATGTTGAACATAAATAATTTCGATATTCTTGCTTCTAGCCTGGTTTTGTAAATAAGAAATTTTTTCCAATAGACTATTTGTCTGAAAACCGGTTTCCACTAAAATATTCTGAACATCGATGATTATAAAAGCCGTCTTCATTTAGTCCTCTTTCAAATAGTGTACAAAGGCGTTATAGGTTTCAAGGGTTTGGGGATAGATGGGGAATCCCTGATGAGCTAGATGCTCCACAGTACGAGCTGTTTCATAGGCCACTGCCTTATTAAGTGACAAACTTGCAATCTCACGCGCCACGTCCACTCCTGGAAAGGCACGATTGTGCTCGATATAGTCTGCAACATAGATAACCTTATCAAGATCAGTCATCTGACCAGCCCCGACTGTATGGATTTCAATAGCTCGCAGAATTTCTGGATCATGTAAATCCAAATCTTCCTGAATCTTGTAGATGCCAACCATGCCATGCCAGACATTATTGCCCCAATTTTTGAGATTAGAGTCTAGTTGATAACGGTCAATCAAATCCAGAAATTCCTGATCTAACAACTTCTTAGCATAGTCATGAAGAAGTCCTGCTAAGCCAGCCTTCTCAGTATCCACACCGAATCGTTGGGCAAGTTCTATGGCTGCACTCTCCACCCCCAAACAATGGGTTAAACGTTTTTCAGGTAGAAGCTCTGCCATTCTTTCCAACAAAATCTCACGGGAACAGTTGATATAGTCTTGGTATGCCATCAGTAAAGCCCCTCCTTCTCGATGTAGTCTAGCACTGGCTGAGGTAGGAGAAAGTTAGGTTTCCGACCTTGGGCAAGGAAGTCACGCACCATGCTGGACGAGATGTCCATGAGAGGCACATCCACCCAGATAACTGGATAGGAAGTTCCAGCCTTGTAGCGCGGACGCTGAACTCCAACAAACTGAACCATGTCGACCAACTCATCAATTCGGTACCATTTAGGCAGATAGTCCACCATATCAGCCCCGATAATGAAGTAATAATCCGTATCTGGATATTGCTCTGTCAAAATCTTCATGGTGTCGTAGGTGTAGGAAATGCCCTTACGCTCTAACTCAATGGTTTCAATGTCCAGACCTTCAGTCCCCTCAATCGCCAACTCAAGCATCTTGAGCCGATGGTGCTCGGGGATGGTTTCCTTTTTATCTACATGAGGTGGTTGGTATTCAGGCATAAGCAGGACCTGGTCCAGTCCTAACTGTTGTCGTACTTGGTCCGCCACAACAAGATGGGCATTGTGAACAGGGTTAAAATTTCCCCCTAAAATCCCGACTTGTTTGCGTTTTTTCTCCTTGATTTCTGGCTCCAACTCTACCTTGGTAAAGGGAGTCAATAGTTCGATTGCCATAGGCTAGTCTCCTTTATTTATCTGTAAAAACAGTTATTTGGAGTAGTTTTTCTATATTTCTTTGACTTTTTTAGAAATCTTGCGATTCTCTTTCTTGCTAGACTGTTTAAACAAGATCAAGATGCGTCCGATTTTTTGGACTGTATCCACACCGATTTCTTCTTCCAAGATTTCAGCTACTTCGTGGATATTTTCATCTGTATTTTGCAAGAGCGTTACTTTAATCAATTCGCGAGCGTCAAGAGCTTGACGAACGCTGGTTTTGATTTGGTCGTTGAGACCATTTTTCCCGATTTGGATGATGGGTTTGAGGGTGTGTGCCTGGCTGTTGAGGAAGGCACGTTGTTTTGATGTTAATGACATAATTTCTTCCTTGTTTTTTTGATAGTTATTTTAGGTGGTGAGGAACGGTCGGAACTAATTTTCCAAAGATCTCATCTTTGAAAAATGGATTTCCTGACCTCACAATTGAGCCTTGGTCTCAATTGTGTCCCTTGCCAATCTACAGATTGGCAAGACACCACGGCAATAACTATCTCTGTATGAGCTCACTTTGTTCGCTCAGCGATTTTGTTTTAAATAATTGCTTTTCGTGTGACGACGGCAACGCCTTCTGGTGCCCAGACGGCGACTTTGGCGGTGCCTGTTACGCGGATCCAGCCTAGTCCTGAGATGACTAGATCTGTCTTGTCCTTAATATTAAAGACATGTTGGACTAGTTTTGGGAAATCTTCTTTTTCCTTACTATTTGGTGGTGTCAGAAGTGTTCCAACGTGCTTTTCATAGAAAGCACTAGCGCCTTCTAGCTTGGTACGATGCAATTTAAGTTCATTATCAAAGAAGGCTGTGAAACCTTGTTTTTCTCCTGCAATGAAGTCAAAGCGTCCCAAACCACCTAAAAACAGGGTTTGCTCGGGATTAAGCTGATAGGTTTTAGGCTTGATTTCCTTTTTAGGGCTGACATACTTGAGGTTTTTAGCCGTCAAGTAATGAGCCATCTGGTGACGGTGGATAATTCCCGGCGTATCGTAGATATAAGAGCCGTCGTCAAGCGGAATCTCAATCTTGTCCAAGGTTGTCCCTGGGAAACGCGAAGTCGTAATGACATTCTGGTCACCCGTGATTTCTTGGATAATAGCATTGATAAGGGTTGATTTTCCAACGTTGGTCACCCCAACTACATAGACATCACGGCCCTTACGGTAGTGCTCGATTTTGTCAATGACTTCCTTAATGGCATGCTTGTTTTGTGCCGAAGTTAGGACGACATCGACTGGACGAAGACCTTCTTCGTGGGCACGCTCCATGAGCCACTGGCTAATCTTACCCGGTTTAACTGACTTGGGCAGGATATCTTTTTTATTTCCTACCAAGAGGACATCATTGCCTGATACAAAACGTGGTAAGCCTGGGATAACAGAGCCATTAAAGTCAAAGATATCAATGACATTAACTACTAAGGCATCACTGTCTCCCACCTCGTGTAAGAGCTTGAGGAAATCATCGTCTGTCAACTGGACATCCGTGATCTCATTATAGTGGCGGAGACGGAAACAGCGTTGGCAATAGACTTCGCCAGTCTCCAAGCCTTTTTCAAGTGCCGACTGGGGGGTAAATCCAAGTCCAGCCTTGTCTGTCGTCTGAATGGTTGCTCCACAACCAATACAGAGAATTTCTTCCATAGTTAAATTCCTTTTTTATATGTAATCGGTCCGTACTTTTCAGTGATTTTTCGCATCACACGACGCTCACGAGCTCGGTTAATCTGCGTTTTGATCGAGTCATGTTGGACCAAGGGTTTGACTAAAATCGAGCGAATGCCAGCACGGTGAGCTGCTCGAATATCTGTCATGAGCTGGTCGCCAACCATGACCACTTCACTTTTCTCATAGTGAAATTCCTTCATGGCACGGTCAATCCCAAATGTGAAGGGCTTCAAAGCCCAATAAACGTAGTCAATCCCAAATTTCTCAACTGCACGTTGAACCCGTTTTTTTGTGTTATTTGAGACTACGATAATGCGAATGCCCGCGTCCCGAAGGTCATGTAGCCATTGCTTCATCTCTGGCGTCCCATCAGGGTTGTTCCAAGCGATGAGGGTATTGTCCAAATCGACCAAAACAGCCTTGATTCCCTGCGCCTGCAGGCTTGGGACTGTCAGATCATAGACTGCTTCCACAGCAAAATCTGGCATGTAATTTTCAATCGCCATTCTGGCTCCTTTTCTTAACTTTTTTTCGCAATTTTCCTTAGTAGTAATGACAGGACAATCCACAAACCTGCACTAGCCAAGCTGATGTAGAGCCAAGCATGGGGCTCATCCGTTAAAGGTAGGGGAACATTCATTCCGAAAAAACCTGTCACGACTGCCAGAACGGCTAGCAAGACTGAAATGATGGTCAAGGTTGTCAAATTATCATTCAGATTATTGTTTAGGATATTGTTGTAAGATGCTGATAGTTGTTGGAGGACTTGAGAAATCAAGTCTGTCATGGATACCAGCTGATGAGCCTCAATCATGGCGTCATCAAACTGTTCTCTCTCAATCTCGTTAAAACTGCGATAGAGGGCATGCCCTTGGATATGTTCCAGCAACATGCGATTTTGCTTGGCAGCCGCAGTAAGGTAAACCATACCGGTCTCCAAGTCGGAAAGGGCAAAGAGGTTTTTCTTAGTCGTTCGCTGGCGCAATAGGCCATTGACCTCATCCTTACTCTTGTCCATCTGCTCGATGACAGGATAGTAGGCATTGCTGATGATTTCCAGACTGGCAAAGAGAAACTTGTAAATCGAAAGCGTGTCATGACTGTCTAGATAACGGGCCATCTGTTCAATGACATAAGCATTCTTGGTATTACTAATGGTAATCAGGCGACGATGCTCCACGATAAAGGTCATGGGAAAGGCTTCGTAATATTCCTTGTCCTTTTTCAAGTTCAAGACATTGTAGATAAAGGTTACAGTCCCATTTTCACGGTGATAATCCATGTGGGCTCGCTCATTCCTATCCAGTGCGTACTCAATGGTTTCCTTGTCCAAACCGTAGATTTCAGAAAGGTCCTCTAGTTTTTTCAACTTGTCCAAATCTAGGTCAATCCAGGTACAGCCATTGCCCAACTGTTTTTCTAAAAACATCTTCTCTCCTTTACCAAACTCTTTCTATTGTACCATAAATCTGCTAAAATTTCAGGCCTGGTCTGTCCGAGAGAAATTGCTGACGACGGTGATATTCCGATTGGGAACGAAGTGCAGAACCTGGTCTTCTCCTCTGAGTTGCGTTGTTCGAATACCGACGCTGACAACCTTGCCCGATACAGTAATAGGCCCATTTGTCAGAACAACCTCATCTCCCACATCCAGTTGACGTTCAAAGAGGATGAAGAAGCCATTGATAACATCAGACAGAAAACCTTGGGCTCCCATCCCAATAGCCACCCCAGCGATCCCAGCACCTGCCAGCAAACTAGAAACTGGTAACCCTAAAATCGACAAAATGCAGTAAAGCAAAAAGAAATAAAGGGTATAATTAAACACATTTTCTAACAGACGTGAGATGGTTTTCTGACGCCCGACATCATGGCGAGACATTTTTAGAGAAGGTTTAACAATTCTCTGCACCATGGTATGAAGCAGTTTCTTAGCTATATAAAAGAGCAAAAACAGGAATAAAAGAGAAAGTAGCTTGGTCAAGAGATTCTCGATAATCGCTGTTAGATCAAGCTTATTGAGGTAGGTTTGAATAAATTCTTGCATAGAAAACTCCTTTCATTTATTATACCATACTTTCATAAAGTGTCATTCTCCATAAATATTCAAAAATAATTTCAAAAATAGACAGAAAATTCTTGATTTTAGTTCATATTTATACTATAATCATAAACATTACACAACAAAGGAGATTGTTATGAAAAAAATCATTCATGCTTGGAATAAGGCAAGCCTGATCAAACGTATCTTGATTGGCATGCTTATTGGAGGAACTCTAGGACTGACACTTCCTAACATTTCAGGAATTGGTCTGCTCGGAGATCTCTTTGTTGGTGGCCTCAAAGCCATCGCACCGATTCTGGTCTTTGCCCTCGTTGCCAATGCCCTTTCCCAACATCAAAAAGGACAAGATAGCAATATGAAAACCGTTATCTTCCTTTACTTGGTAGGAACCTTCGCCGCTGCCCTCATCGCTGTACTAGCAAGTTTCATTGTTCCTGTTGAAATTACCCTAAATAGCGCTAATACCGATATTGCTCCACCAGATGGGATTGGTCAGGTCCTCAGCAACCTCTTACTCAAATTGGTTGACAATCCAGTCAATGCCCTTGTCACAGCCAACTATATCGGTATCCTCTCATGGGCAGTTGTTTTCGGGATTGCCATGAGAGAAGCAAGCAAAAATAGTAAAGAATTGCTCAAAACTATGGCTGATGTGACTTCTAAGATTGTCGAATGGATCATCAACCTAGCTCCATTTGGGATCCTTGGTCTTGTCTTCAAAACCATCTCTGATAAGGGAATCGGCAGCCTAGCCAACTACGGAATCTTGCTTGCCCTCTTGGTGACAACTATGTTCTTTGTGGCCCTAGTAGTCAATCCATTGATTGCCTTCCTCTTTATGAAGAGAAACCCTTATCCCCTCGTTTGGAAATGTTTGCGTGTCAGCGGTGTGACAGCCTTCTTCACTCGTAGTTCTGCGGCTAACATCCCTGTCAACATGAAACTTTGTCACGACCTTGGACTGGATCCAGATACCTATTCAGTTTCTATCCCACTCGGTTCTACTATCAACATGGCCGGAGCAGCGATTACCATTAACATTTTGACCCTTGCTGCAGTAAATACTCTTGGAATCCCTGTTGACTTTGCCACAGCCTTTGTCCTCAGTGTAGTAGCAGCTATCTCAGCCTGTGGTGCTTCTGGTATTGCCGGAGGTTCCCTCCTTCTTATCCCAGTTGCTTGTAGCCTTTTCGGTATTTCTAACGATATTGCCATGCAAGTTGTCGGAGTTGGATTTGTCATCGGGGTCATCCAAGACTCATGTGAAACAGCCCTCAACTCTTCTACAGACGTCCTCTTTACTGCCGTTGCCGAATACGCAGCAGCCCGTAAAAAATAATCCATAAAGACAAGCCTGCTCAGGTCTTGTCTTTTACGATTTTATTCTAACTTATTAGGAAATTCTTATGTCCATTAGCCAACGTACGACCAAGCTCATCTTAGCTACCTGTCTTGCCTGCCTTCTTGCTTATTTTCTCAATCTCTCCTCAGCTGTCTCGGCTGGAATCATCGCCCTCTTAAGCCTATCTGATACACGTAGAAGTACTTTAAAACTGGCCCGCAATCGTCTTTTTTCTATGCTTCTAGCTCTAGCTATTGGGGTTTTGGTCTTTCACTTGAGCGGATTTCATATCTGGAGCCTTGGCCTCTATCTGGCCCTATACGTTCCTCTAGCCTATAAGATGGGCTGGGAAATTGGCATCACACCAAGCACTGTTTTGGTCAGCCATCTCTTGGTGCAAGAGTCAACCTCTCCAGATCTTCTAGTCAATGAATTCCTTCTCTTTGCAATCGGTACAGGATTTGCTTTACTTGTTAATCTCTACATGCCTTCACGAGAAGAAGCAATCCAGCACTACCACACATTGGTAGAAGAAAAGTTAAAAGATATTCTCCAGCGCTTCAAATATTATTTATCCAGAGGGGATGGACGCAACCGAGCACAGCTGGTGGAAGAATTGGACACCCTTTTGGAAGAAGCACTCAGACTGGTCTATTTAGATCACTCTGACCACCTCTTTCACCAGACCGACTACCATATCCACTACTTTGAGATGAGACAGCGTCAAAGTCGTATCCTGAGAAACATGGCCCAGCAGATCAACACCTGTCACCTAGCTGCCAGTGAAAGCCTGATTTTGGCCCAACTCTTTTCAAAAATTGCAGGTCAACTGAGCCAGACCAATCCTGCTTCTGATTTGCTAGATGAAATCGAACGCTATCTAGAAGTCTTCCGAAACCGCAGTCTACCCAAGACAAGAGAAGAATTTGAAACCCGTGCCACCCTTCTTCAACTCCTACGCGAAGCCAAAACCTTCATCCAAGTAAAAGTTGATTTTTACCAAAAATATGGACAGTAATACTCTTCGAAAATCTCTTCAAACTACGTCAGCTTCATCTGCAACCCCAAAACGGTGTTTTGAGCAGCCTGCGGCTAGCTTCCTAGTTTGCTCTTTGATTTTCATTGAGTATAAAAAAAGAAGACTTCAGACAAATCACAAAACGACATAGAAAGCATGACTTTCTGAAGAATTTATTTTTTGAGTGATAGAAAAGCCCTTCATAGGTAACTTCCCAAACTAACTTCCACCGCTAGTACAAGTGGAAGTTACTTTGAGAAGTTACGAAAGCCCTTCATAAACCAGTCTACTCGTTCTGGTATTAAAACTTTGACATCCTATTCTGTACTTGACTAAGTCAGTTTACTGTTCTCAAAGCATTTATAAAGTATCCAAAATCCTTGATCATTCCAGTAAAGTGATTTAGAGCTGTCTTTACATCCACCACAAAAGAGAAAGACTGGATATAAAAAGAGGCTGGGCAAAAACCAATGTCATTAAGTTAAGAAATTCAAATACAATTCTGTATTTGGGTTTCTTTTTTATGTGATAAACTATAGTTAAGGAGGGATTTCCCATGATAAAACAGATTAAAGCCCACTTGAATAAGAGTATTCAGAGTATCCTTGGTCAAAAAGTTGAGTTCGTCAAACAAGATGAACAGGCCTTTACTCGTAAAAGAAGGTTATCACTAGAAACCATGATTCGTACAATTCTGGGAATGGGCGGGAAATCACTGTCAAAAGAATTACTAGATGCCAGACTGACAGTTTCAAATTCAGCCTTTGTTCAAAGACGCTATCATATAAAATCTGAGGCTTTCTATACCCTATTTAAAGAATTTACAGCACCTATTCCACTTAACACCAATCTTCCGATATTCGCTGCAGATGGAAGTGATATCTGTATTCCTCGAAATCCCATGGATACAGAAACCTCTATCCAAACCCAAACGGATGTTAAATCTTATAATCTCATACACATAAATGCCCTATACGACTTGACGACTGGAGTGTATAGAGATGTTTCTATTCAAGACAAACTTGCACAACATGAGCGCTTAGCTCTGATTCAGATGATGGAGGCTTCTCCCTTTCGAGAAAGCTCTTGTTATCATGGATAGAGGCTATGAAAGTTACAATCTCATGGCTCATTTTCAAGAAAAAGGATAACTTTATATCATCCGTATTCGAGATGGAAAACAATCCATGCATTCCTCATTCAACTTGCCAAATACGGAGTGTTTTGATCAAAAATTTTCTCTAACATTATCACGAAAGCAAACCAATCAGCTCAAAAAACTTTATCGCGACTGTCCCAATGACTATCATTTTATTCCACACAATTCTACTTTTGATTTTCTTCCAGAAACAAGTCAAAAACAGGATCCTGTAACACTCTATGAGCTTCCTTTTCGTATGGTGCGTTTAGAAGTTGAAGAAGGAAAATACGAAACTTTAGTGACAAATACAGACTATTCAGTCCAAGAATTAAAAAATCTCTACGCCAGCAGATGGGGCATAGAGACTAGTTTTCGTGACCTGAAATATAGTGTTGGCTTGGTCAATTTTCATGCCAAAAAGAAGGAAGGGATTCTCCAAGAAATCTTTGCTCGCTTTACAAATTTTAACTTTTGTCGTTGGGTAACCTCGCAAGTTGCCATCGACAGTAGTCGTAAAAAACAAAGATATAAAGTGTGTTTCTCAGATGCGGCTTATACCTGCCGTTTGTTTTTTAACGGTTCCCTTTCTTCCCTCCAGTTGAAAAACTACCTCAAGAAACAGTTATCTATTATTCGACCGAATCGAAAATATCCAAGAAAGATAAAGGCTCAATCGGTAGTTGATTTCATCTATAGAGTAATATAAATCTCAAAAAATAGGGTGAAAAAACCTTTATTTGTTATGCAAAAAAATAGAAGATACGATAGAGAATCACTTTGATGATCTCAATCCTATCTCCTATTCAAGTAGTTATATCACTAACTTAATGACATTGGGGTAAAAACTCAATTTCAGGAGAAATTGAAGTAAATCTTCCCTCAATAAAACGCATAGTATCAAATTTTTTTCAAGGTTTTTCAACACCTGATATTATGCGTTTTTGATTTTAAAGACTTTTTGCCCAGCCTCAATTAGCTACTATAGTCATTTAATTTTAAAAAAGCGTTCCAAACATTCGAAAATATTTGGGACTTCCCTTAATAGATCCGTCACTTTCTTTTTCAAGATAGCCCAAGCTCGCTCAATAGGATTCAAATCTGGTGAATAAGATGGTAGAGGTAAGAGAAAGTGTTTATCTTGAATGTAAAGTTCATCCAAGATATGCTTAGGATGAAAACTAGCATTGTCCATGACAATGACATGAGGTGTCTTCAAAGCAGGCAAGAGCTGCGTTTTGAACCACTCCACAAAGAAGTCGCTCGTCATACTTTCCTTGTAAATCATGGGAGCCATAAACTCTCCGTCTACTTATCCTGCAACAATTGAAGTCCGCTCAGAACATCTCTTCCTAGACTTTCTCCCCTCTAGGAGCCCATGCATAAGGTCGATAGAGGTAGCGGTCGATTCCCATTTCGTCAATATATACGACTAGTAAATCTTTTATTCTATTCAAAATGTGACGCAATTTCCCGTAAAAAAGCGTCTGGATGAACCTCTACAAAAGATTTCAATTCCTCTAAAGGGATCTTCCACTTTTTGCCGACTCGCTTTTTCTGCTCTAAGTGTCCTTGTTCACGTCTTTCTTTTCCCACGTGAAGAGAGTTTTGACGCCAACATTAAAAACTTTAGCTCCCTCGACATGGCTGTGTCCCTCTTTGATGTAATCTAATGCTCCTTGTTTAAAATCTGTACTATATGCCATAGCTTTATTATAATATTCTTATTTAAAACTAAGCAACTATAACTAAATAGGCTAATAAGTACATCCCTTCCCTCATATCTGTCTAAAAACAAAAAATATGAACTTGATCTAATCACTTAGTTGAATCACCATAGTACAATACCTTACTGCTGATAACTATTTTTATCTAGTATACTGGGAATTTGGGAATTAGAGTAGAGTGATTATTATGACGCGCTTACATAATAATCACTCTACTCTAATTTTAACTATCACTATTTCTTCTTTCTGCCTCAAAAAATATATTTAATCGGAAACAAATATCTTTATATTCCTCAGTATCTGTTAATTGATGGAATTCCAAAGTTTGCTTATAATCTTTTAATAGATTGACAAATCGAATGCGCATAACTGAGATGTCTAATCCAGCTAAAACAAGATCTGATATTTTCTTGGAAAATACTTCAACTAAATCTCTTGCCCAAGAAAGATCAAATTTAGACCTCATAATACTACCTGAACGCTGTCTATAGCGATAGAGGTTATCATTTATAAAGATAATTTTAGAGGCTAAAAGATAAAATCGATGCATGGTCGCTTCATCATCGAAACGACGACCATTTGAAAATTGAACTTCCTTGAATAATTCTTTTTTTATTAGTTTAAATGTCGGTAATATAAAGGCAGAACTATTGAATCGCCAATCACCTGCTTGACGATTCATAATTTCTTGTATAGCCAGTTCTTCTACAGAAAAATCTTTATCTGTTACATAAAAATAAAAATTTTTGTCACTTTCGTCGTAAATATAATAATTACCAATAGCTATATCTGCATTCCTCTCTTTTATATGAGTATATAGAACTTCAATCATTTTATCACTGACAATATCATCTGAATCTACTAAAATAATATATTCTCCTTTAGACTGTTTAATCCCAAAATTTTTCGCAACTGCTGATCCCTCATTTTCTTTATGAAATACTCGAACCCGAGAATCTTTTTTGGAAAATTCATCACAGATTTCAATTGAAGCATCTGTAGAACCATCATCTACTAAGATAATTTCAATATTAGAATAAGTTTGTTCCCTAATACTTTCAATACACTCTACTAAATATTTCTCCGTATTGTATATAGGAACTATAACACTAATCAATTCAGTCATATTTATAATTTATTCCTTTCGTTTCACTCAAAGCACAACAAAGAATAAAAAAGTGTTGTGCTCTTTGTTTTAATCTATAATAGAAATGTATGTACCTATCACTACTACAAATCAAATGGAGATGAATAAGTGAATGGTACAGCCACCACCTCGCATTATTATAAGTGTCATTCTTTCCATCAATCACAACTAACTGTGATATGAGCATGTAAACTTATAATTGAATAAACAACTCGTTTGTGAAAAGAAAGAATGGTCAAGAGATAAGCAGACTCAAATTTAGTGAAGAAAGCACCCTTTGAAAAAAGTGCTCAGGCTATTATTCAGAGCATCCTTGACAATCAAGAGGAGAAACCAAACATTGAACAGTTTGAAGGATAAGGTGCAAGACTTGAAAATCGCTATTGAGGGGGATGTGACACCTGAACAAGCTGAGAAAATCAGAATCATCAAGGAACACTATGATGCACTTGCCGTCTGTAAAGAAGATTTAGAAACCATGATTCGGAAGCTCGGACAAGAATACCAAGAATATGTCAAGCTAATCCAAACCGTTCCTGGTTTCAAAGAGGAACTATCTGCCCTCAGAATTATCTCTGAAACCGGAGCTGATATGACTGTTTTTAACACTGAGGGTAAACTCTGTTCTTGGTCTGGATTAGTTCCTGCCAACAATGAAAGTGCAGTAAGGCAATTTTCTACTTGTATTTCGAAAGGTGGTCACTATCTCAAACCTTTTCTTGTTCAAATAGCTAACGCCGTGGTTAAATCAGAGAAGCGCCCTGAATTACGAAATAAATATCTCAAACTCAAGAAACGACCGGGGCATCGAAAAGCTATCATCGCTATCTGTCGCAGATTATTAGTTGCCATCTACTATGTACTTCTAAAATAGGAGAGTTATAATCCAAGATTACAAGGTCTTACAGAAATAAGAAATCCTGATAAGATAATGTCTCTTCAAGACGCTATTTGCTTCGCATAGAAACATGGATTCAACTCCAGTCAACTTTTTTTAAAATTGCATCTAAATTTCTAATTTATTCTCCACTAATTATTTGCACAAATATAAAATTAGTATCTAGACCCTCGTCTGTGAAAATATATGTTATATATTGTGAAATTTTTTTATTTGTAAGTTAGTACCATAAAGGTTAATAGTAAAACGAATAAAGCCAAACTCACCAATAAAGTGAGAATCTTTACCAAGGTGTTACTCTGCCAGTAACTCGGCTTACCAATATTACTAGTCGCATCCATTGAAAATAGTTGATTTTGACGGGGTTGTATGGTTACCAATACAATCAAAGTAATAGATAGGACAATAGCTAAAACAATCAGTATTTCAATCATAGGCCTACCTCAAAATCCCTAGCAAAGTAAAGAGCAAACCAATCAGAATCATCAAGCCCAGTAAGAGTGAAAAAATCTTACTAATCTTTTCCCCTCGGGTTTCTTTTTCCTTCTTGATAGGTTTTTGTTTCAACTCTTCCATGCGACCTTCAACGTCTTTGTAAAATAAATCTTCCTCTGACATGTTAGCCTCCTAAAACAGTTTGCATGGTTTCCTGATATCGTACCAAATCAACATAATTTGCATGTTGGCCTTGTTTGCCAAGTGCCTGACGCATTTGTTCAACATCTGAAAGGGCCAGTTTAATAGTCTCAACCAAAGCAGCAACTTCACTACTTTCAAATAGATGTTCAGGAGCGATATAAAGTCTATTGTGCACAGTCTGATTAAATCCAAGAATCAAGAGATTGTGCTCAAAGGCCTGACGCACTGCCTGTAGCAACTCATTACTGTGGTTTATATCCAAGTAAATATCCGACAATTGATACAGCTCCTGAATCTTCTGTGGACTAGCGTTCTGGTAAAGAACCACATTAGGATAGCGAAGCATATCTAAGAGTTTAGAAGACATCTCTGTCACCGCTGCAATACGGAAGGTAACATCAGGCAAGGCTTCTACGATTGCTTCTACTTGCTCAATCTGATCGGAATTGGTCAAGATTAAGGCATCTCGTCTTAAGAAATTATCACGTTTAAACTGGTAATGATAACCCAAGTGGACAAACTGATTATGGTATTTCTCGTCAGTCAACTCTAAAGCGCGCTCATAAGTCGCCTTATTTGGAATGATGATTTTCTTAGTACGCACATTATCACTCTCCAAAATCAACTGCATATTGCCTGGAATAGCATCATAGAGAGGTTCCTGCCAAACCAAGACATCTGAGCCAGACTTATCTGGATGATGGAAGGAAACCAAGAAAGGAGTCGCTAGAGTATTAAAGATAAGCTGATTTGTATCAATTTCTAAATCTTGCAAAAAGAAGGTGATAAATTCAACCTTATTTGCAAAGTAACGCATGGGCTGACCTGGCAAAGTCAATAAGATATCACCCGTCACATGATTTTCAAGTAAAACTTGTTGATCATTGACATCTTGGTAAACTGTCATAATCGGCTCACCATCTGCACTATAGGTCGTTGTAGCAAAACAAGCTCCAAAGCGATTATAGTGGTCAACCTGACGTACTTTACCCTCTAAATCTTTCCAATCAACCTGCTTGACCAAGCGAGCCTGCAAACCATCTGCATAATGAATGATAGCCCTCTCCTGCATCATATCCTCAATACGAGCAGACTGATTATTTCCTGAAATTTCCCAAAAAGCTGGAACAGGGACTTGGTTAAAATAGAGAGGTTTTCCATCCTCGTAGCCTAGATAATAGGTAAAAGGAGAAACCAGACCATCAGGCAGAAAACCATCTGCATCGATGACCACTCCAAGTTGAGAAAGACCAGTAGCCACTAGACTTTCATGTAAATCTCGACTTTCTTGACTGTAACGATCATAAAGTTCAATCATGGAGCACCTCCTCTACTGTTTTCTTCCACTTTTCTAAAATTTCTTTGGTTAAGAAGCTTTCTGCAATCTGGTAAGAATGGGCCCGCATAGCTTCCAAACGATTTTCTTGATACAATTGACAAATCTTAGCTGCGTAAGCTTGCTTGATTTGGTCTTCTACGTGGTCTGATGAACTTGGAATCAAATAACCATTTTTCCCATCTTCTATAAAGGTCTGATTGCCATAAGGCACATCAAAACCGATTAGTGGTAAACCTGAACCAATAGCTTCCATCAAGGTCAAACCAAATCCTTCACTGGTAGAAGCTGTCAAGTAGACCTCATACTGGCTATAAATCTGCGAAAGTTCCGCATGCCCCTTGAGCTGGATATAATTCTCAGCCTGATGATTTGCAATAATGTCTCTAAGCAGAGAATCCTCTCCACCGCTACCATAAATATCAAAGGTTAATTCAGGGATTTCCTTATGAGCCTCAATGACCGCCTTGACCAACCAGTCGATATGTTTTTCTTTGGCAAGACGTGAAGCCGTAATCAATGAAAAGGGCTTACGTCCTTGACTTGACTCAGTTAATGCATCAATACTTCCTACAGGAATAGTAACAATCTTTGGTTGATGCTGAGTGTATTTGGCAAATTGCTCTTGCAGAACTTCTCTCTGTCTATCAGTGGATACAATAAAGAAATCAACCTTATCTGCATTGGTAAACTGATAGTCGTAATAGTTATTCCAAAGGATATAATCCTCGTTTGTAGCATTTTCACTATAATGCTCCGCATGAACAACTACCGCCAGATGAGCCGCCTGTGCTTCCTCAAAAACAACCTGTCCAATGCCTGTCTCTCTATCAAGAATGACCAAATCAGACTTGTTCAAATTCAAGGATTTCATAAAGGCACGCATAAAGTCTTGCTTCCCATAAAAAATCTTATCCTTGAAACGATAAACTTCTTCCTTCCCTTGATTCATCAAGATATCATAGGCTGGAGTTCCGTCTTCATTATAGAAAGTTCTTTGGTATAGGACTGCAACATTGTCCTTGGGAGCAAAGTATTCGGTACAATAACGCGTATAAGAAAAGTAATCCTTACGAATCAGTTTTCCTTTAAAAACATACTCTGCATGTTGAACCAAGTCCTTGTTCTCATCCACCAAATAACAGGTAACAAACTTATCTTGGTCAGAAAAGAAGACACGTAAAACCTTGCCATTTTTTTCTCTGTGACTTTCTTCACCACCAAAGTAAGCCAAGACATCATCCACTGTCACGCTAGTCGGCGCAATCTTGATATCTGTAAAATGATTATAAAGCCAGATAACCTGATTGTCATCAAAACCAATATTGGCTGTTAAGTGCTGAATATTATCGGCTAAAATCATATCAGTAAAGATAAAATTAGAGGACAGATTTAATTTCCGAAAAACACCAGCACGATAGGCTTGTGCGTATTCAACACCGCTACTAGCCCATCCAAGTCCTAAATTTATATTGTAAATTGTCATATTTTCCTCTTTTTATGGGAAATGAGTCATAATCTCACCCTTAGGAGTGACTTCAACCAAGCCCATCAGGAGATTACGAACCATATCCGCACGGATTTGTTCTTTCATAGCTTCGAAGCCCGCATAGGCTTCTTGATAGTACTCTACGATTGGATTTTTCTGACTATTAGATTGACCACCGATAGCCATAGATAACTGTTGTAGATAGTCTACCTGCTCTACCCAGTTGTCATCAATAGCCTTGAGCATAGAAAGTCGTAAAAACTGTTCATATAAGCCATGTTGATTAAGTAATTCTTTCTTTTCAGAAAGTTCTTTATCAATCACCTGCTTCATAAAGCTACGAACTGCCGTCTGGTCAGTCACATCTATATGATCTGGAACCTCTTTAATATGAAAACTAATATTGGTCACGATAAAGTGGAAGAGTAACTCTCGACTTTCATATTCTGAAGAAGTCACTTGATCTATGTAACTAGCAATAATTCCCTCAACAACATCCTCTAAGTCACGAGAACCATCTATTAGACGATTACGCTCCTTGTAAATCATATCCCGTTGAATATTCATACTTTCAGCATATTCTAGAGTCTGACGACGTGCCGAACGTCCAGCACTATCACTAGCATGCTGAGCCTTTTCGACTAGCCTTCTGTATTTACGACCGTTCAATACTTCTGGTTGAGTCATATCTTGAACCTGATAGTCTTTGTACTTTTTATGAACCCAAGATGGACCAAATTTCTTGATAACATCGTCCTCCAAAGATACAAAAAACTTACTCATACCAGGATCTCCCTGACGACCAGAACGTCCACGAATTTGTAGGTCGATCCGCTGACTTTCCATCCGCTCAGTTCCAATGACAATCAAGCCCCCAAGCTCTGCGACTCCTTTACCAAGCTTGATATCCGTACCACGTCCTGCCATAGAGGTAGCCACTGTCACAGCTCCCATCTGACCTGACTCGGAGATAATCTGAGCCTCACGCGCAGCATTATTAGCATTTAAAACATTATGGGCTATTCCCTCTCGAAGCAAGAGAGACGAATAGAGTTGAGACATTTCAACTGAGCCTACAAAAACAAGTAGGGGATTTCCCTTAGCATGGTATTCTTTGATGTACTCCAAAGAAGCATACACTTTTTCAGGTAAAGTGACATATAGATTATCTGGATAGTCAATCCGTTGTCTAGGACGATTAGTTGGAATGCGTACTACCGACATATTGTAAGTTTCCAGAAGTTCTTTTTCTGCAACTTTACCTGTCCCTGTCATTCCAGAAACCTTATTGAACATCTTAAAAAGGCTCTGATAGGTGATAGAAGCCATAGCTCGTGTTTCTGGAGATAATTTGACATGCTCCTTGGCTTCAATTGCCTGATGGAGACCTCCTTGAAGTTTAGTTTGTTCCAACAAACGCCCTGTTCCTTTATCTACTAATACCATTTCATTACCACGAATGACATAGTCCTTGTCTTTTGTATAAAGCTTATGGGCTCGAATCGCATAAACCAAATGACGAGCAAAGGTTGCATTCTCCTCCTGATAAAAATGGTCAATCCCTAAAAAACTTTCAGCAGCTTTAGCACCTTTAGTGGTCAACCAAACTTCATCTTTTTCCTCTTTAAAAATATAATCCTCACCTTCAACCAAGGTCGTTACAAGCGTGTCAATAATACCGTAGTGATTAGACTGAACCCGAGGAGCGCCTGCAATGATAAGCGGGGTCTGAGCGCTATCCAATAGAATATCATCAATCTCGTCAATAATGACATAATCAAAAGGGCGTAAAAATTTACCTTCCTCATTTGAGGCAAGATTATCATTCAAATAATCAAAACCCAAATGACTATTAGTTGTATAAATAATATCCGATGCGTATGTGATTTTTTTCTCTTTGGAAGTAAATTCTTTTTGAGGATCATCCGTAAAAGGCACACCAATTGTCAATCCTAAGAAACGGTATACTTGTCCCATCTCCTCAGCATCGCGTTTAGCTAGATAATCATTGGTAGTAATCAGCATGGTACCTTTACCTGTCAGGGCATTGAGATAAACAGGCATAGTGGCCGTCAAGGTTTTCCCCTCACCTGTATTCATCTCAGCAACATTTCCTTGATGAATAACGATTCCACCCATGACCTGGACATCATAAGGGAACATTCCCAATACGCGTTTATCCGCTTCACGAACAACTGCAAAAGCTTCTACCAATAGGTCATCGAGAGTTGCTCCATCAGCAAGACGTTGGCGAAACTCCACTGTTTTTGCCGCTAGTTCTTGGTCTGATAGAGACTCCATCTTTCCTTTAAGGGCATTAATCTTTCTTAAAATCCTTTTAACTTTCCGAAGTTGGAAATCTTGATAAAAACCTTTAAACACGATTCATCTCCTTAATAGAAAAAGAATAAAAGTCTAAGAACTCAAAACCAGCACTTAGAAGGGAGACTTGGTAGGTATAGGTATCATCAGGATAGGTAAAATCAAAGACTTTCATTTTTTCAATTTTCTCTTCAATCACATCTCCATATCTATCAAAAAAGATAATCTTTATATAGACTCCATTTGTAGGATGGCATTCAAAATCCATACATAATTGATAATCCTGTTTTCTTTTAAGTAAGGGAAGACTGGGCTGAGTTCTAAAGGATTGATAGTTCACACTAGAAAACCATGTTTTTAAGATTTCTCCTGATGGCACCAAGGGATTATATAGACTAATATGTTTATCTTCGTGATAGGTCACCTTACTACCATACATAAATGTTCCCTTTACTTCTCCCCAAGTGATATTTTCTCTTTGATTGATAATCATTTGTCACCTCTTCCAAACTCTGAGTCCAATACCATACTATAAAAATGCAAAAACCAAGCCACATTTGTAGCAGTATCATCATTGTGTCGTCCAGATGTTCCCTTGGAAAGAATTTTTGCACCAGTGTTGCATAGATACGTTACTAATTGTTCATAGGCATGACTATCCATATCTTCATCTTTCATATAGGACAAACCAAAAATCGTATTTGAAAAATTAGCTTGTTTAAAAACATTCCAAAATCGCTGATCTAATTCTAACATATGTTTGTCACTGACATCTCCTGTTTGATGCCTCAAAACATCAAACCCTGTCTTAAATACTCCAGGGGATTCTAAACGACCTCTGCGAGCAATTGTTCCAAGATTAGCAAGCGGTTTACCTACAATGACAGCTTTCGGTTCAAAGAAAGCACCATAGTAAAGAGCTGGAAATGTTCCCATAGAAAGGCCAGATAAAATCAAATCTTTAGATGTCAAACCAAGATAATCCAAATAATATTGAATAGTTTCCTTGATCTTATTCTCTAATTCTTCACTACCGAGGTAAAAAGCTCCCCCTTCTAACCTAGGATCCGAAAATAAGAGAAAAGGGCAACCGAGATTTTTCATCATAAGATATCCTTCGAATCCTTCAGCAGGACGATACCCTGCAAAATAGACTGCAAGGGGGGGCTTGAAATCTCCTGGATGGAAGAAATAATTAATTTCATCGCGAATTTTATCATGTAAAATATTTCCTCCGAGGAAAAATTTACCAAACTGTTTACGACTCCAACGTTGGTGCAGATTGCCTAGCTTCAAGTTTCCACGGCCACGAGCCTCTGCAGATACCGTTATAAAAAAATCTACCTCTTTATTGTCAATGAGAATAGCTTTCTGAAGATCAGCTTCACTATAAACTTCTTCCTCGAAGAAATTATCAACAGCACCAGCCCATATCTTACGGATAACAAAACGGAATTCACAGTTTCCTTTTTTTTCAAATTCTAACCACAATTCAATAGGCAAGTTTTTATAAACTATAAAATTGTCTGGCCAGTAGGCAAATTGTTGGAAATCATCTCCAAAATTCCCTTCTAAAACCACATGTTCAAATCCTTGATAGGAAACAGAACCTTCAAAAGAGGGATGAATTTGTATCGTTGATGGAAATAATTTATCACCGTAACCTCTACTAAATAGAGAAGTTGATAAATCTTTCACCAATTGCTGAGGATCTGAAAAGTCTATAGCTTGAGCACACCGTTTCTTTAATAAATCAAGAACAGATGAATTTACCATCTTAAAATCTTGATTATAAAAAAGAGTATAAGGTTCAATATGATGAATAAAAGGCAGTAAATCAGATAAATACTGACCATCCTCTACCAAAATTGCATGAAATTTTGTGATGCTATCCATTTCCATCATTTTACGGAGGGCTAGCGGTGAGTTGGGACAGAAATAATACCAATCCATATTTTCAGGAATTTCATAATGATGGGCCCAATTATCAATCCCTATCTGTAGGATTTTATAATCCTTTGACATCTGTAACCTCCTCAAGCCAGTGATGCAACTTATCTAAGAATCGTTGTCCAGTATGTTCTTTGATTTTATCAATAGAGTAAATCAAGGCCTGGTTCCATTCTTTTAATCTATCTATATAGTAATGTGCAGCCATTGAAAACTCTGTCACATCTGAAAGTAAATAGCCATTTTTCAAATGTTCTACATAAACGGTTTCAACCCGATTAATCTGAGGAATGCCTGCACTAATACCTGCTATTTGAGTATAGAGATGAGGTTGTTTATTAAGATCCACAATCAAACGAACAAACTCTAATGTCTTAATCAAATCCAACTCATCATTCATATTGACAAATTGAAAACGTAGTTCCTGCTCTTGATTTTCTTCTAAAGGATTTTCCGCATCTCCATAGTCTATTCCTTTTTCTAAGCTATCAGTATGAATTTTCTCTTGAATAATTTCATGAACAAGAGCCTCCACCTCTTCCATTTGTTCCTGACTAGCAGAGAAAGCACAGAAAATGATTTCTGTATTTTTAGTTTCTGAAATAAATAACAAAACTTGAGTCAATGCTTCCCTATCAATTTCTTCGTTGAAATCAAGTTGATAGTAAATAATAGACTCTTTTCTTGTTTGACTTCGCCCCAGACGTAAACGTGTATCAAAAGGAGAAAGATGATAAAATTTATTAGAAAGTTCAGGATATAGTTCCTGCAAAAGTTGTAAACTATCCTCTCTATCCACTAAGACTACATCTACCCGTTCAAATGATGGAGCTAAGTCTTTAAAACTAGCTTGAGAATTCCGATTAATGAAAAGACTCAAAATTTTAGCATTATCACTCGGTAAGCAATTTAAGACAAATTGGTCATGATGGGGATGAGAAGGAATGATGAAAATATCCTGTTTTTTCTTTTGCTTTTGTAGATACTTATCAAAATATTCTGCAATTAGTTGACTCATATCAGTGTAGTGACACTTTTTAAAACGGTAACCGAATATTGGATTTACCTCTACTCGTCCTCCCTCATTTAAATGTTCCCTAAATCTCCAGATACCTTTAGGATCCAAGTAGTCTTGATAGTTAGGCTGTCCATTATCAAAATAAATGACACTTGATACAAATCCACGATCATCCATGATATAATTCTTACTGTTCTGTCCATCGAAATCAAAATATTGGATCTCAGTAATAAAGCCTTCTACACCATGTTCTACCTTGGCATACTTTTTACCATTTTTTTGAACTACTATTGCAAATGGACTATATAGAAATTGACAATCACTATCCCACTCTATATCTCTTATATTAAGGGCCTGGGTGTGTATATCATGGAAGTCTTGCATGTCATCAAAGATAGAATAGACTTCTGTCTCTAAGACACCGTGTCTATGTAAAAAATAACGTAAATGGGGCTGATATGCTAATACTAATAATCTAGACGGTAGCCCTTGTCTTTGAAATAGCCTAATTTGATTGAAAGTATCATCAAATTCAAGTTTAAAGTGAGAATAATACCATGGAGTCAAATCAGCATGCCACTGACGTTCTGAACCATACCAAGCTGGAATAAAATAATACATGACACCCTCCTAAATCAATGGTTTATAAGTTTCGTTTAATCTCAGAGCTTTCACTTCATCTCTGACTGTAAAAATCATACCTCCGAACATCATAAACAAACCAGGAATCATTGCTACTCTAAGTAGTTTCTCATCAACCAATACAAATAACATAGGTCCTCCTGCCATTACTACATTAAAAACAGCACCAATAAGAGAAAACCTAAAAACCAATCGATTGATGAAACGACTCGTTTCTTCACCCGGATAGACTCCGTAAATATATTCTCCTGATTTCTTCATTCGATTTGAAATTTGTTCCCCACTCATATTTACGAAAGCAAAGGCTATACTAAAAATAAAAAGAATAATC
The DNA here is from genome assembly GCA_905221065.1 of bacterium. GTDB lineage: Bacteria > Bacillota > Bacilli > Lactobacillales > Streptococcaceae > Streptococcus. Next base: position 20,136 of record CAJNBS010000002.1, on the reverse strand, counting down.
ATATACATATAAATCCACAATGGTTTACCCATTGTATACTGAGATGAAATTTCAGTAAAAAGTAGATTTTCCGGAAAAATAGTCTGCAACAATAATAACATATACGTTGGTAAACTCAAAGAAGTCACCACATACATAAAAGGCATCCCTCCAGCAGGATTAAGCATAATCTCAAAATAAGAATATCTCTTAAAACGATTATGCAGACCAATCTTATGAACTGCTATACGATAACGAGCACGATACAGGAGGGCTACTAGATAAGTAAATACAATTCCCATAACAATCAAACCAATTAAAACAAAAAGAGGTATAGGAACAGTTCGAAACGTTTCAATCATGTCTTGAGGAATGTTTAAAATCATTCCAATCAATAAAATAATCATAGGTCCACCGATACCAACAGTTGCATTGATGTCTGATAACCACACCAAGAAAAAAGCACCCGCTATCAAAAGGCAGGTATTAAGGACGATAACCAACATTTTAGGTACATTGGACTGAATTGGGAGATTTAACGAAATAGCTAATGCCTGAATCAAAGCAATAAACAAGGCCAAGTACATCTGCCTTCTATTTTGTATTTCAATAGCTCCGGATGCTAGATTTAATTTTTTTGAAAAAGAAAGCATCTGCCATAAAATCATCGAAGACATCCAGGGAGATAATCCTACTGAAAACAAGGATAAACTTCTCAAATTTCCACCTGTCATTGCTGTGGAAAAAGCTAAGTAAGCAGCAGTTCCTCCTAAAAATTCCCTATTATTCATATCTACAAAAGGAAGGGTCAACCTACTTCCTAATATAAATATGAATACAAGAAATAATGTTGCTAGTCCTTTTTTAACTGTGATAGATGAAAAAATATTTTTCATGTTTACTCCTACTCTCTAAAACTCGTTGCTAGTCTATTTCTACTGAGTAATTTATAATCAGGTATTCTATGATTTTTTGTTAATTTTTACGTTACTATTATAACAAAAAAAGCAGAAAAAATCTGCTTCTAACTCCCTTAGTGAGATAACGGAGAAGGGATACTTTAGTGAATAAAATAGATTATTTTTTATACACTATCAACTCATTGGATATCCTTAATTCTTTTAATTATTATCCATGAGTTCTAATATTTCTGTATATCTCCTGAAAATTTCAGTGTCTTGTAGACCAGCTTCTTTTGCTGCTTCCCATCCCTGTTTTATATATCCTAAAGTGTTTTCCTTTTCGTCAAAACTATTCCATCCCTTTATGGTATAGATGGCCAAACGTTCTAATACACACTCTAACTTGTCTATTAATAACTTTTCAGTTACTGTATTAATAATGCTTCCTTCTCTACCGACCCTATACATATATAAAGATTTATTGATATAAGTGCTACGAGATGATTTCGCAAATAATTTATAATTTGTTCGGCTATCTTCTGTAAGTTTACCTTTGGGAAACCTAATATTATCAAATAACTTTCTACTAAAAAGAATTCCCCAACTCGTTACAAAAGAATAATCACGTCGTTCTAATAAAGGGAGTCGATTAATTAACTCTTTCCCTTCATATGTTTCTTCATAATAGTTATCCCCTACATGAATTAAATAGTGATTCTCTTTAACATCGAATCGTTTATAGTTTGAAATCACGATTTCAGAATTATTGTTTAGAGCGGCTTGATACATATCTTCAACATATGTTGGTTCAATCCAATCATCTGAGTCTATGAAGGTAAGGAATTCCCCTTTTGAACGATCTATACCATAATTTCGTGCATCAGATAGTCCTCCATTTTCCTTTTCAAAATATCGGAATCTACTATCTCTAGCAACATATTCTTGGCAAATCTCTCCAGATGAATCTAGAGAACCATCATTTATCAGTAAAACTTCTATATTTGAATAGGTTTGATGTTCAATACTATCCAAACACATTCGAAGATAATTTTCGACATTATAGATTGGGACTATAATACTAACTAGTTCTCCACCATTTTCTACTTCATCTGTCAAAAATGGATATTGTCCTTGTTCAGCCAATTCTAATTTTTCACGTACTTCCTTTGCCTCATCAATATAGTCATGTTCTTCCAATTGCTCCAATATTCTCTTCAATACATTGCGATACATATTGAAAGTAAGACTGATATCAATCCCTTCTAAATCTTTGGTTGATTTTATTCGTTCTTCTAAAGCATCAATATAGTTAAGATGCTCTACAGAAAATCCACTTGACAAACCTTCATTATTAGAACGGTAAACATATGAATCTCCGTTAAAGGCATATATGCTTTCCGCATTCAAATATAATTTCCACATGATAAACTGATTTTCTGCATATTGCCCCAAAGGAAAGCGTAACTCCTTAAATAGTGTTCGCTTAAATAATTTACCACAAGCTGTTGAAAAATTAAAAAACTGAATATCAAGAATAGAATCTAAAAATTGAATGGCCTGAGTACTTGCCAATGACACCAATGAATCTCTTTTAAAGTGGTCTTTATAGAAATAAAAATCAGAACCATCAAAACGACTATAGCCTCCTATCATAATATCTGCATCACTTAAGGTAGTAGCTATATAAAGTTTTTCAAGATGGTCTTCAAAGAGAAAATCATCCGCATCGAGAAATGTAACATAGTCTCCTCGAGCTAAATCTAATCCAGAATTTCGCGCATCAGATACACCACCATTTTCTTTTTCAAAATATTTGAACCGGCTATCTAATCTTGCATATTCTTGACAAATAAATCCTGAATTATCCGTTGACCCATCATTTACTAGAACTACTTCAAAATTTGTAAAGATCTGTCCCAAAACACTGTCCAAACATTTTCGAAGGTAAGGTTCTGCATTGTACACTGGTACTATAATACTTATTAGAATTGCACTCATCCTATATCCTTTCGTTTTCTATTTTTTCTTTGAAGAAATCATTGTCAGGTTTTCTTTAATTCGTCTATACGTTTCTGTATCCGCCATCCCCCAAGCAGCTCGCATATTATACTCATTTAATTCCAATAATTCTTGAAAATGTTTTAAATAGCTAGAAGTTTCATATCCTTTTAACGATAACAAAACAATTCTTTCTAAACTCAATCTAATCGAATCCTCAATACTATTAATTGTTGGACAATTTGAAATACTGCCTTTACGTTGTCTATAACAATAACTATCTTTATGAAAATACACAATCTTATCTGCAAGGTCATAAACTTTATAAGTCAAAGCTGCATCCTCTGACGTCATCCCTTTTGCGAAACGCAAGTGCTCAAATAAATATCTTTTATACAATTTTCCCCAAGCTGTGGATAAGAAAAAATCTCCGCCTTGAATATCAAAATAATGTTCTAATAGATACTTACTATCATATTCCTTTTCCCACGGTTCAAAAACATGTTTATAAAATGTTGCATTACTTTCCTGAAAACAAAAATAGTTACTTATAGAAATATCTGCATTATATTGTTGAAGTTTACTATATAGTTCTTCAATATAAGTATTAGTCACCCAATCATCCGAATCAATAAAAGTTATATATTCCCCCCGAGCACGTTCTATACCGTAATTACGAGCATCAGATAATCCCCCATTTCCCTTTTCAAAGTATCGAATACGAGAATCTTTTTCTAAATACTCTTGACAAATCTGGCCTGAACCATCAGTAGAACCGTCATTCACAAGAAGAATCTCTATATTATGAAATGTCTGCTCTAGAATGCTATCTAAACATTGTCGAAGATAGTTTTCAACATTATATATTGGTACAATAACACTAATTAATTGATTTTCCATATCTTACTCTCTAATATTTTTTAAAAATAGGTACTCCCCTTTATCAGCATATTCCACTTTTTCTCGTAATTCTGCTTCTTCTTTAATAAAACCTTTCCCTTCCAACATAGAAAGATTTCTCTTCATAGCAAATTTATACTGATTAAGTGCCAATTCCATAGGATAATCTAATTCTGGCATCTCCATTAAGGTATGAATACGCTCCTCAATCGCCTCAATAAAATCCAAGTGAGATAGACTATAGTTTTGCGTCAATCCCTTGTAATTCACTCTATAGGCATAGACATCTGACTGATAACGAACAATCACTTTACTTGCAAGATATAATTTCCACATGATAAATTGATCTTCTGCATATTTTCCTTTAGGAAAACGAATGGTCTCAAACAAATTCTTTTTAAATAACTTACCCCATACAGCCGAATAACGAAGAAGAGTATAATCTTCCTTATCATCCATTCCCATAATGGCTTCCTTAGAGCTCACTGGATGCAATAGTTCTTCTTTTGGGAATGGATAAAAATAAAACATCCCCTCATCAAATCGACAAAATGACCCTACAACAATATCGGCGTTTGTCAAAGCACTTGAATAGTACAAGTTTTCGATAGTTTTTTTGAACATAAAGTCATCTGGATCACAGAAAAAGATATAATCTCCACTAGCACAATCCAAACCCACATTACGTGCATCCGACTGTCCACCATTTTCCTTATCAATATAGATAAAACGCGGATCATCTTTTGTTAACTCTTTTGCAATCTTTATACTGTCATCTGGACTACCATCATTCACAATAATAACTTCTAAATTCCTATAGGTCTGCGATAAAATATTATGAATACAATGTTCTATATAAGCTTCAACATTGTAGACAGGGATAACAATTGATATTAATGGAAAATCCATATATTTACACCTTTCTACTTAGACAAATCTACAACAATTTGACTATTATAGTCTTCATCCTCTACAAATTCAATTCCCTGGTCAAAATTAAATTCAGCAGTATGTTTATGTTTTAATTGAACCTTTGTTTCAGCCTTCATTTGCATCCATTCATACTCTGAATCAATATGACCAAGATCTAAAGCACGATATCCTTGTTGAGTTAATTGGTAAGCTAGTACCTTAGCAGTTGGCCCCAACATCAATAAAATCAATCGTCCTTCTGAATGCTCTAAGATCTTTTCTCTAATTTCCTTGATTTTAGAAAAAGCATTATGAGAGGGACAAATAATACGCTTAATTGAATTTGCTTTATCAAACAAATCATTCCCAACACCTGACCGTGAAGTCGTTCCTTCTACAATTAGTAGGTCTTCCCCTTCGAACAATTGTTTCATTTTTTCAAATTGATCAAAAGCACGAGTCCGATCTTTACTATAGATATACGGTCTAGAAATAAAGGCTGAACCATATGTTTTAGATTGACAATACTCTTTAAAAAAGTCTGCGTAGCGATCTAATTCTTTTTTCCAAAAAGTTTCCGAATTATAATCTAGGGGAAATTCTCCCTTGAAAGCTTTAAATACTTCTGGCATACAAAGTAGCAATTCTTCTTGATTTGCTGTCAGTAAGATTTCTTTCATACCTCTCGCTAACTCTTCGTTATATTCTTGAAAAGCGATGCTGTAGCCATTCATAATATTAAACTCTCCGTCACCAAAACGAATGAGCGATTTCTCCGTTTTCAAAAGTTCATCCAAGGTTTCATCTATAGACATGACCGAAATATCAAATAATTCTTCTTGTTTAAATTCTTGATTAAATCTAGCTGCCCCAATTTCGGAGAACAAACTAATAGCATCATCCATTTTTCTCTGATCCTGTCTCAGGAAAAGATATTGAGGCACATTTCCTTTATGAGTTGCATAAAATGAAAAAATAGGTTTATTCATTTCACTCATTCTTTCCAAAATTATCTCATTTATATCTCCATAGTTGATATTGAGATAAGCGTCCATATTTTCTAATAATTGATCAAGACTAGCAGAGATACACTCAGGATGTAAATAAATATTATCTCTTTGGCCCAATGCGCTTAACCGAGATCCGAACTCCGTATAGGCAGCTATATGAAAACGATGTTCTGGAAAGATATTTGCTAAATGTTCAATTCCCTCAAATCGTTCTGTTGATGTTAATGTAAAGAAATCTAATCCTTGCTTTTCTTTTTGTAAAGAAAATTCACCTAGATGATGGGCTAATAGTTGAGAAAGCTCTAAATTATAAAATTCCCACCATTTTTCGCGAAATCTATAAGAAACTGAACTATTCCATGGTTTTCTATTAGTTGTATAATGAATCACAAGTGGTTCATCCTCTAGATTAAAATGTTCTGTCCAATGATTATAAAAAGCAACCAAATCATAACCTACCTGAACATTAAATCGCTTATCCAACTCCAACCAATTATCCTGAAAAACAGAGTTCAATATCGTTTGATCTCCGTTAAAATGTTTACTTTTCTCACCTTCAGATAACTCTAAACATTTATCCGAAACAGATAAATCCTTCCATTGTAGATTATCAATAAGCATGACACCGGTATTAAAACTACCATCCACATCACGTACAGCTGCTACTGGAAAGCCTTTTAAATCTGTTAAGAAAAAAGAGGTTAAACTGCCATTAACAATAACATCTGTATCTAGATAAAGCACTCTCTCCCTATCAATAAGGCGAGGAATAAAATACTTAGCATAGGCAATCGGACTAATGTGATTTTGTGTTCTCCACTCAGCTGAAATCAATCCCATATCAAAGGGAATATTGTAAAGTTCCCCTCCCAAATTTCTCACTATACGTCTCATTTTTCTAAACCAGTCTGGCATAATACCTTGATTGATGATATAAAAATCGACTGATTTATTGTGATACATGATGGATTTCATGGTCACAGTCAATTGTTCTGTATAAGCTTGATCAGCAATCAAAACGATTGCAATTCTATCTGATGTCATTTCTCCTCCGAAATCCCATGATTAATACTATTCTGCACTCAAGTCTACAATAATCTGACTCAAATATGCTTCATCATCTGCTAATTCTATTTCTGTATCTAGATTAAACTCTGCAGTATGCTTGTTGTGTAATAAAACCTTATTTTCAGCCCCCATCTGCATCCACTCATACTCAGAATCGACATGTCCGATATCAATTGCCTGCATACCCTTATTTGCAAGTTGATAGGCTAAAACCTTAGCTGTAGGACCTAGCATTAACAAAACTAAACGTCCATCAGCATGGTTCAGTATTTCTTCCATTATCTCATCTTTCTTATCATAGGCATGTCGAGATGGACAAATAATTCGCTTGATACTATTAGCTCCATCAAATAAATCATTTCCTACCCCAGATCTAGAAGCATAGCCTTCTACGATAAGGATGTCTCTTCCTTCCCATAGTTTTTTCAACTTTTCAAATTGAGATTTTGCTTTTGATTTATCTAAAAAATCAATATAAGGTCTGGAAATAAAAGTTGAACCGTACCAAGAATTTTTACAATACTCTAGATAAAATTCCTCATAATCCTCTAAATATTGTCTCCAAAATGCCAAGGCATCTGGAACAAAAGAGAAACGATTTTTTAACCCCTCTTGTAAACCAATGACTAATGTAGGACTACTTTCTTGATTAAAAATAAATTTCAATTCTTCTGCAAGTTTAGGATCAGATTTCTGATAATTAATAGATTGACCTAACATAATTGCAGCCTCGCCATCACCAAAGCGAGCTATTGAAGATTGATGCTCCAGAATATAATCCAGCGTTTCATCTATGGTCTGCACTTCAAAATCAAATGGTTTATTGGGCAATTGTTTTGTTTCAGCATAATTCCTAATTGCAGCTACCATAGCATCAACGTTTTTGATAGAAAAGAGATACTGTCCTTTTTCTCCATTTTGTGTTTTATAAAAGGCAAAACTAGGAATATTTTTTTCTACTAAACCATTAAATACACCATCTACTTCCCCACCATAGTTGATATCCAAATACAAATCCGTCTTATCTAGTAGTTTGTCAATCTTTTCTGAATCTGAGGCCGGATATAGATAGACATTTTCTTTCTCAGCCAAATTTGTCAAACGTGGTCCCATAAGAGTTCTAGCAGCAATGCTAAAATCACACTCAGGAAGTTGTTCTACTAGGTATTCAATTTGTTCCAAATCCTGACTATTTGTAACTGTCAATAGTCGAATACCTTGTGATGTTTGATTGTTACGAATTCCTAATTCAAAAACTGCTTGCAATAAGAACTGTTTTGCATAAAAACCTTGACTTAGTAAAAAGGAAAAATAACGTACTCTACTACACATTTGAAGATAGGCTTCTTCTGATAGTTGTTCCACCAAATGGCTTGCTTCCTCTAAGTTATCAACTACAAAGCCCAATCCTTGCTCTACTATAAAGTCTGAGTTAGACAAGGTAGCAGGAATAATGACAGGGATACCTGCCGCTAAATAAGTACTCAACTTATAAGAAACATTCATACTGTAATAATCTATATTTTGTTCCTCATTTTGATGTGTAGTCCAAACCAATCCAAATCCACCTTTTGATAACTCTAAGAGCATTTCTTCATCAGTCTTCCAACCCGCAATATGAACTTGATTTGATAAAGAAAGTTGTTCTTCATTTGAAAATACAGTTAGCGGAACTGTCCCCTCCCAGTTTTTTAATTCTGGGAAACGGCTTAAATTTCCTGCAAAATAGATTTCTTTTTTAAATATAGGTTCATGTAAGTCCAAATCATGAGGATGATCCCACATTCTTTGAAAAATAATTTTTTTAACATTCAGGCCATTTTGAAGCAGTTTCTCTTTCATAGCTTCTGATGGTAAAATGATGCTATCCGCCATGTTGTAAAGATTGATATAATCCTGCATCAAAAATTCATTTGCTTTAAACATCAAGGGAATCACATCATGGACAAATACTATGATTTTCACATTGAGAAGTTTCAACTTACTTAAAAATTCTCTTTCAAACTCTAGACCATTCCAAGTAGGTGTTTGAAAAACAACAACATCTCCTATCGAAACACTTGCTAGAATCCCGTCTAATCTTCTACTTCTCTCTTCTACAGTTTCAGATGAGGCATGGTAAAAATAAATCCCTAACTCTCTAAATCCTAATTGAGTGGCAATTTTTTGAACAGCATTTTGAGCAATAGTTGCTGTACTTTCTCTAGCCATTCCATATAGATTGGTAATATGTAGCTTCATTTCTCTTCACTTTCTATCATATCTTTTTTTCCTAGTTCTTGATTTTAAACAATCCTCTCATCATCTACAAATACTTTTTATTTACCTACAGACTAACGTATTATCCTTCTAGTAGAAATAGTACCTCTTGCAACCATCTTGCAGTTTGAGTAAATTCCAATCCCTCTAATTTCATCTTGTCGACTAGATCGTGAAGATACAATACACAATCATCTACATACGAACTAACTTCCAACTTTCTAGCAGTTAAAAATGCAATAAAATTCAATCGATGTTGAATATCACTCCTAATTTTTTCTAATTCAAAGTGTTTGTATTCATCGTTACTAGTTCGATAAATGTAAGTATCTTTGTTTACATATACAATTTTATCAGAAATTAGATATAGTTTATACCAAAATTCCATATCTTCACCTAAGGTGGGGTTTTCGTTGAAACGAATAGTCTTCAGGTGTATTCTTCTAACCAGTTTACTACTAGGATAAACGTAAGAATGATCAAAAGAAGACAACAACTGCAAATTATCAATCAATTCTTGAACTGTAAATGTCTTTTTATCATATCCTCTTTGAAAAGCATGAAGGTAGAAACAATTATCTTTTATATTAAATTGTTTATATGTCGAAACAGTTATATCTGCTCCTTCTTCTAAAAGAGTCGTATATAAAACTTCCAAATAATCAGAATCTACCCAATCATCCGAATCAATAAAAGTGACATATTCTCCTTTAGAATAGAATGTTCAATTCCCAGGTTTCGTGCAGAGGATACCCCACCATTTTCCTTTTCAAAATATTTGAAACGAAAATCCTTCTCAACATACTCTCTACAAATATCCACAGAATTATCTGGCGATCCATCGTTTATTAGTAAACACTCGAAATTTTGATAAGTCTGACTCATAATACTATCTAGGCACTGTCTCAAATAATTTTCAACATTGTAGATAGGGACTATGATACTAATTAATTCATTCATAAGTAATTCAACTATTCTCCTAAGAATTGTCTAATAGACTCTACCATTTTCTCCGGCTCTGCCGAAGAAAATATATGGCTTCGATTATTCGCATCATGGCTAGTATTTTCAAACGCAAATATTGGTTTTGATAACTGTTCAACCACTGAAAGAATGTTATCTATTTCCTGATAATGATTAATATCTAAATAAAAATCTAACTTACTCAGAATTTCTTGAGATTGATACGAAGTATAATTAGGATAAAGTGATACGTTCTTAAAAACTTCTAAATTTAATACTCTCGATCCAAAATAACTATGAGCAAAAATATGAAAATGGACATTCGGAAGTTTTTCTACTAAATATTCTATATGTTCCAACTCTTGCGTATCTGTAAAAATAGCTGTATGAAATAAACTAACTATCGCAATATCACTAAACGATGTCGGTTTTGTATCCTTTTCTAACAAAATAGTTTGCCAATCCAAACCATTGTAAAACCACCACAATTCTCGATATCTTGTTTTTATCGAATGATTCCATGGTTTATGCATTCCTTCAAAATGGATAATAGCCGGCTCATATGACACATCCCATTTCTGTAAAAACCAATCTGGTCTTTTTTCATAAAAAATTTCTGCATCTAGCCCAACCATAAAATCAAAATAGGGAGTTAACTCTTTCCATTTATCTTTAAATAATAAATTTAAAACCCCTTGATCTCCATATACTTCTTGGTGTTTTTCATGAGTTAAATCTAGCAATTGCTGACAAATATTTTCTGACACCCATTTATCAACATTAACAACCATCATTCCCGCATTGAAAGAATTTACATCCCATGAGTCCCTAACAGCTAGAATATAATTTTCATCAAAAGACATTTCAAATAACATATCCAAGGATTTGTGAACAATCATATCACAATCTAAGTATAGAGCCCTACTTTCCTCTACAATTTCAGGAATAAAATAGCGAAAATAGGTCATATATCTAATATGCTTATCAGGAGTAGAAAAGTGTTTTACTTTTTCTGCATCAATCCTTATATTTAAAATTTCACAGTTTATTTTCCCCAATTTCTTTTCCATGAGACAGAACCACTCTTTGGGAATATCTTCGTTAAAAATATAAAATTTCAAATCTTTATTATGATAACAAATAGATTTAATAGTCGTTTCCAACTTGTCACGATAATTATTATCTGCTCCTAAAACGATCGCTTTTTTTGTATCCATAGCTCCAAATTATCCTCTTTCTTTTACAATAAGATTCCCATCATTATAAACTACACTATTAGCCGGGATATCTTTCCGTACTAAGCATCCTGCACCTATAATGGTGTTATCACCAATAGTCACTCCTTTTAAAATTGTGACATTACTTCCTATCCAGCAATCTCTTCCAACTCTTATTGGCGCTGTAGTCCACTGCCATTTTTCGATTGTTTCAGTAGTATAAATATGGTCGTGATCATAGAAACGAACGCCCTCTCCCATCATAGTTCCAGAACCGATTTCAATTCTTTCCATACAGTTAAAACTACAAGAGTTATTGATAAAAACACCATCATGCAGTATTACCTTACCAGAAGAGACATGGAAATTCTCAAAATTTCTACAAATGACATTGTTTCCCACAATTAGACTAGCTTTACTATCAATTTGAAATACATTCCAATTTCCATCTTGGATGATATTTTCTTGATGATTGGTGCCTAGTCTGACTTCATTCAGATACTCTCCCACTCTAGAAACCAATTTATCTGGTGTACTTGATAGAAAAACTTCCTGCCCCTGATTTCCATGTACTGTATTGTCAAATGCAAAGACAGGTTTCCCAATCTGAACAAACCTTGATACAATAGCATCTACTTCTTGAAAGTGATTGATATCTAGTAGGAAATCACACATATTCACTAGAAAATCAATTTGCTGATCAGTCGTAACTGTCACGAGACGGACATTATATTTAGACTCCAGTACTTTTATCTTTTCAGAAAACTGTACAGGAGCTGCAATATGAAAACAAATATCTGGTAAGTTTTCCAAAATGTATTCTAATTGTTCAATCTGATCACTTACAGTTAAGATTAGTGCATCACCTCGCACAGTATTTTTCCTCATCTATTTAACTCTCTTATTCTCTCTATCATTTCTGAAACTTGATCAATCTGATACATCTCTTGATTCGCTTCATACGATTTAGTATTTTCAAAGGCTAAAATTGGTTTATTTTGGGAAATAAATTGCTCTAATATCTCTACTTCCTTCTCACCATAGTTGATATCTAAAAGAAGCTGACAAGTTTCTACCAATTCTCTATCCAATTCCTCTAAAGACACTGTTCCAGAATAAACAGTAACGTTTGGATACACAACAAATCTAGAAAGATTCTCACTAACGATTACTCTTGCTGCAATCTTAAATTGCACTTCTGGTAAAGCCACTATTAGTGTTTCCAGCTGCTCAATTTGATCTGAAGCAGTATATATTAAACAAGTGAAAGGTTCTTTTGTAGGATAGATATGAGACTTTTGTAACGGATGTAAATGATAATTTTGGCCCAATTCTGTCCATTCTAGGTTATGGTAATACCACCAAACATCACGATAGGTTTGCGCTGCCAAATCTTTCCACGGCTTTCTATGTGAGAGATAGTGGATAATACCAGGATAATCTTGACCTGCTGGTAACTCATAGTCTGTGAATTGCTTATGAGTCACAACATGGTTATTATCAAATTCCATCTCTATCCATTTATTTTCAAAGAGCATATTTAAAATACTTTGATCCGCTTGATCCACCTTATCGTGCCACTCATTTGTCAAATCTATCAAGCGTTGGGACATATTCTCTTGTTTCCACAAACGATTGTTGATTAGTAAAACACCCGCATTGAACATTTCCCTGCCATAGTATACTCTTCCTCCATAATCTCGAACAGCTGCTAATGGATAGTCTTGCAAATCTGTTTCAAACAAGTTATCCAAATTTTTCGTTACCACTAAATCGCAGTCTAAATATAGAGCTTTGTCTTCTTTCACGAAATCAGCCACAAAATAACGTAAAAAAACAGTGTAACTAATATCAGTTTTATAACGCGAAATTTGCTCAGACGTAACCCGGCAATTGATAATTTCTGAATCAAACTTTTCTAATCGCTTATTTAATTGCTTAATCCACTCATTTGGAAAATCACTATTAATCAAATAGAAACGAATTGAGCGATTGTGATAGCAAATAGATTTAATAGTCGTCATGACCTGCTCAACATAGGCATAGTTTGCTGCTAGTACAATGGCTTTCTTTTCGCTTGACTCTTGTATCGATAACTGATTTAAAAGAGTTCTTTTCATTTCAAACTCTTTATATGTTGCTGTATCAGATAAGCCGCTAGCTTGACCGTTTGCGAGACTGACCTCCAACATCTGACGATAAACTGCCAAGTGCTTCTCAAGTGGATAACCCATATTAGCTAGTAGTGTAATACGCTCAGACATAGCATCAACTAAGGCATGCATCCACTTTTCTGTCCAAATTCTAGAACTGCTTCCTTCTCTTTGGCGATAGGCATATAATCCTTTATTCAAATAAATAGTCTTCTCAGCAAGTAAGTAAATCTTTTGATTGAGATAACCATCTTCTCCTAGCTTGCCTATATCAAAACGTAATTGTTTAACCAAGTCTGACTTATAAAGTTTTCCCCCAACAGATATCAAAGCGAAACTCTTCATATACTGAGACTCATACAAGTTTTCAAAGACAGAGACATTATCATAAACTTTCTCATAATAGGAATCTCCAAATATATAAAAGTAGTACATTCCCTCAGCTTCATTAAAAGAATAATAATTTCCAACCGCAATATCAGCCTGATACTCCGTTATTTTTTTATATAGGGTTTCTACATAATCTAACTCAACCCAGTCATCTGAATCAACAAAGGTCACATAAGATCCTGTCATTCGATCCAATCCCATATTTCTTGCTTCAGACTGACCACCATTTTCTTTTTCAATATAAACAATTCGATTATCTTTTTGCGCATACTCTTGACAAATTTCGCCCGAATTATCTGTAGAACCATCATTGATTACAATAATCTCAAGATTTTTATAAGTTTGATCAATCAAACTATCCAAACATTTTTCTAGATAAAGTTCAACATTATAAACTGGTACTATTACCGTAATTTTTTCAGTCATGTAGCCGTTCTCCTTTCCTACTATTATAACATTTTTTATGCTATTTTTTAAGCTATTAAGGAATTTCAAATTAAAAAAATATGTTTATTTCATTGACAATAACGTTCTTACAATACTAAATTATAATCACATTTCAAATCGAATAATTATGCAAAAACAAAAGGAAAATAATTTGAAATATTCAGCATTGCAATCTTACTGCAATTATGTGATCACATTTTCTAATGATCAATCCTAAAGATACATTTTTAATTCACTTCATCCAAAGAAATGACTCATCTGTCCGCATATCAAGCATCTTTTAAGAATCTATTAATATAAAGAATCTTATTATTTTAGAATAGCTATCTGACAAACGTAAAAAAGCAACCTACATCAAAATTTAGATAACATTCTAATTTTTGAGTATAGGCCACTTTTTCTATCTAAAAATAGAGAAAAATCAATTTATAAAATGTGTTTGACTAACCTTCAAAATATTTAGCTGCAATTGCTTTTTTGACCAAAATTTGTTGATAAGATTCCACGTCTCCATGTTTAAGAGTTTCTTCTTCATGAATAGATAATCGCCATTTATAAGCTTGAATTTCTCTATCTAATAACTCCTGAGGAGCTCCAATTAATTGTAGAATAGTCATACGTTCTTCAATACTCTTTAAGGGATATACGTCTGCAAGATTGACTGTCCTTGTAACACTTGTAGAACGTTTTCTATGGATATAGATAGCCTTATTCATAAAAGCAATTTTATCTGCCTGAAGATAAACTTTATAAGTTGTGTAATCATCCTCTACACTTTTATCTGTTGGATATACAATATCCTTAAACAGCTCTGTCTTGTATAACTTCGCCCACGGAACTGTGAAGCATTGACTAAAATTATACTCACCATCGTATTGATGGTAAAACCATTCAAATGGCGTATAGGTCTGTTCAAAATAATCATCTCTTCCTACATGAAGTAAAAAGCTATTTTGTTCCTCCTGAAATTGAGTAAAGTTTCCGATTGCAATATCTGCATCTGTTTTTTTCAATAAATCATAAAGATTTTGGATATGATCCAACTCCAACCAGTCATCATTATCTACAAAAACGATATAATCCCCAGTTACCACTTCCAAGGCACGATTGCGGCTAGAAGAAACTCCACCATTTCTTTTATGATAGACTTTGACACGTGCATCTTGATTTTGATAACGTTGACAGATTGTTGCTGAACCATCTGTTGAGCCATCATTAATCAAAATAATTTCAAGATTTTGATAGGTTTGTTGAACGATACTATCCAAGCATTTTTCAAGATATAGTTCTGACATGTAAACAGGAACAATGACACTTATTTTTTCCATAATTTTAATAATATACTCCTTTTCTGATGCAATATATAAAAAACAAAGTCGTTCTCAGTACAGTGCGTATCTTTTAAGATATATTCTAAATCAA
Organism: bacterium; assembly: GCA_905221065.1. Taxonomy (GTDB): domain Bacteria; phylum Bacillota; class Bacilli; order Lactobacillales; family Streptococcaceae; genus Streptococcus. The sequence continues at coordinate 4,516 of CAJNBS010000002.1, read as the reverse complement.
TTCTAATATTTCTGAGAACAGATTAATCATGTTTAACTTCCCCATCATTTGGTAAATATTCTTTTATAAATCCTGATATATCCTTACTCATGATTTTATCCAATCGTTCAGAAATAATGTCTTCCGGCCAATTCCACCACGCAATTTGCTAACATTTGTTCACGAAATATAGGATCTGCTATACGATAACGAATCATTTTAGCTGGATTCCCTCCTACAACAGCATATGGTTCTACATCCTTTGTCACTAGAGCACCTGCTGCTATGACTGCACCATCTCCAATAGTTACCCCAGCCATGATTTGCGCATTATTTCCAATCCAGACATCATTACCAACTCGAGTTGGACTTTTCAAAATATGATCATCAGTCATCTGCAGAGGATCATCCGTGTAAAACACCTCTAAACTCTTGAATGGATAAGTTGTAATCAACTCTTAATCATGATTTGCAGTGATAAATTGAACATTATGCCCAATAGAACAATAATCACCAATTATAACCTGACCTCCGTGATCATAGTCAATTAATTGAGGAATGCCATACGTATGTTTCCCTATTATTAAAGCTCCGTAATCAATCAAATAGCGACTAGTATATTTTGTCAGGTAATCAAATAAATCCGAACGTGAATCATATATTCGTATTTCCAAGGGAATAATTTCCTAATGTAATCCTTCCCAGTAGGAATGGCCTACTTCTTCATAGCAACACTCAAAAACTGCTGTTAGTTGCTCTGACTTAGAATATAATTTAAGTTTATGATCTTCTAATTTCCAAAAACGCTCATTATCATGACCTGTTCCACCAATATCTCTAATCTGACCATCAGGTAAGAATTGGAAATAACGTTGGTGTTGCTTATTTTTATGTGAAAATAAACAAAATTTTCCAGATATCAATTAAAACTTTCCCCTTCCAACTAAATTGACTATATCTATCAGTATGCCTACAACATGAATAAGTAGTCATCTAACGAAAACTTTTATACAAATTTAGTGTTATTTACCCTTCATATAGAGAGACTATATAGTGTTCTCTTATTATATACATCTTACCACAAATACTCTTATAATAAAAGTAACTTACATAGAAATATCCAGGCTATCCCAGAATTGAAATTTAATAAATTTACATACAATTAACGAATTGGAAGGATAATCATATACGATTCAAAGCCATACCGATGGAGTTTTATTTCTTCAAGGATATTAATCCACATGCAAAAAGAAGTCTTAATACTCTTCGAAAATCAAATTTAAACCGCGTCAACGTCGCCTTGCCGTATATATATATGTGACTGACTTCGTTAGTCTTATCTATAACCTCAAAACAGTGTTTTGAGCAACCTGCGGCTAGTTTCCTAGTTTGCTCTTTGATTTTCATTGAGTATAAAGTCTTGTTTGCCATAGTCTACAATCGTACGAGAAAAATGCGAATACAACTATATTAGATTGAATCTAATATAGTACGCTATGGATTCTAAAACATTTCTAGAAATTAATTTGACTTTCCTAAGCTCTCTGTTCATATCTTATTTCAATCCACTATATAGATCATTAGTGGACATTTATGACGAAATAATGCAAAAAATCCCCTGGATGAGTTTTCATCCAAGGGATTCTTCATAAATCGAGATAATAATACTTTCTATGTATTTTTAATCCGATTATTCTTCGTCATCACGTTTACGGCGTTTCGCAAACATACCTAGACCAGTCACGGCTGCCAAAGCTCCAAGGAGTACAGATGATTTGGAAGCTTCTGTACCTGTATTTGGCAATTGCTGTCTTGACTTACCTGCTGATTCTGATGGTGTTTCAGAAGATACTGTGTCTATTGATGCAGATGCACTTGTTGACTCAGACTCAGAGACTGGTGTGCTTGCACTTGTTGAAACTGATTCTGAGACTGATGTACTTGTTGAAATAGACATAGATACCGATGTTGAGACTGACGTGCTTAGACTTGCTGACTGCGAAGCACTATCACTCAAACTAAAGTCTGGTTTATCAGTACTATCCGGAACTGACATACTTGTTGAAGTCGATTGACTTGCTGAGGTAGACGCTACAGCGCTAGTACTTGCTGACGTAGACGCTACAGCACTTGTACTTGCTGAGGTAGACGCTACAGCACTTGTGCTTGCTGAGGTAGACGCTACAGCGCTTGTGCTTGCTGAGGTTGAGGCTACCGCACTTGTGCTTGCTGACGTAGACGCTACAGCGCTTGTACTTGCTGAGGTAGATGCTACGGCACTTGTTGACGCTGACGTAGACGCTACCGCGCTTGTGCTTGCTGAGGTAGAGGCTACCGCACTTGTTGATGCTGAAGTAGACGCTACAGCGCTTGTACTTGCTGACGTAGACGCTACTGCACTTGTGCTTGCTGACGTAGATGCTACTGCACTTGTTGATGCTGAAGTAGACGCTACGGCACTTGTGCTGGCTGATGTTGACGCTACGGCACTTGTCGACGCTGAGGTAGACGCTACTGCGCTTGTTGAAGCTGAGGTAGACGCTACGGCACTTGTCGACGCTGAGGTAGACGCTACAGCGCTTGTGCTTGCTGAAGTAGACGCTACCGCACTTGTGCTTGCTGAAGTAGACGCTACCGCACTTGTTGAGGCTGAGGTTGATGCTACAGCGCTTGTGCTTGCTGACGTAGATGCTACTGCACTTGTTGAAGCTGAGGTAGACGCTACAGCGCTAGTACTTGCTGATGTTGATGCTACAGCACTTGTGCTTGCTGACGTAGACGCTACCGCACTTGTTGAGGCTGAGGTAGACGCTACGGCACTTGTCGACGCTGAGGTAGACGCTACGGCACTTGTTGAGGCTGAGGTAGACGCTACCGCACTTGTTGAGGCTGAGGTAGACGCTACCGCACTTGTTGAAGCTGAGGTAGACGCTACCGCACTTGTTGAGGCTGAGGTAGACGCTACGGCACTTGTTGAGGCTGAAGTAGACGCTACAGCGCTTGTTGAAGCTGAGGTAGACGCTACGGCACTAGTACTTGCTGAGGTTGATGCTACTGCACTTGTTGAAGCTGAAGTAGAGGCTACAGCGCTTGTTGAAGCTGAAGTAGACGCTACAGCACTAGTACTTGCTGAGGTAGACGCTACGGCACTTGTTGAGGCTGAGGTAGACGCTACGGCACTAGTACTTGCTGAAGTGGACGCTACTGCACTTGTTGACGCTGAGGTAGACGCTACCGCACTTGTTGACGCTGAGGTAGAGGCTACAGCGCTTGTGCTTGCTGAGGTAGACGCTACCGCACTTGTGCTTGCTGAAGTAGACGCTACAGCGCTAGTACTTGCTGAGGTAGACGCTACCGCACTTGTTGAGGCTGAAGTAGACGCTACAGCGCTTGTACTTGCTGAAGTAGATGCTACTGCACTTGTTGATGCTGAGGTAGACGCTACCGCACTTGTTGATGCTGAGGTTGACGCTACGGCGCTAGTACTTGCTGAGGTAGACGCTACGGCACTTGTGCTTGCTGAGGTTGATGCTACAGCACTTGTGCTTGCTGAGGTTGATGCTACTGCACTTGTGCTTGCTGAGGTTGACGCTACGGCGCTAGTACTTGCTGACGTAGACGCTACGGCGCTAGTACTTGCTGAGGTAGACGCTACCGCACTTGTGCTTGCTGATGTTGATGCTACAGCACTTGTTGACGCTGAAGTAGACGCTACGGCGCTAGTACTTGCTGAAGTAGATGCTACTGCACTTGTTGACGCTGAGGTAGACGCTACCGCACTTGTTGATGCTGACGTAGACGCTACTGCGCTTGTGCTTGCTGAGGTAGACGCTACAGCGCTAGTACTTGCTGAAGTAGACGCTACAGCGCTTGTGCTTGCTGAAGTAGACGCTACAGCGCTTGTTGATGCTGAGGTAGACGCTACAGCACTTGTTGACGCTGACGTAGACGCTACGGCGCTAGTACTTGCTGAGGTAGATGCTACTGCACTTGTGCTTGCTGATGCAGAGGCTACTGCACTTGTGCTTGCTGATGTAGAGGCTACCGCACTTGTTGAAGCTGAAGTAGACGCTACAGCGCTTGTGCTTGCTGACGTTGACGCTACAGCGCTTGTTGATGCTGACGTAGACGCTACAGCACTTGTTGATGCTGAGGTAGACGCTACAGCGCTTGTGCTTGCTGAGGTTGATGCTACCGCACTTGTGCTTGCTGAGGTAGAGGCTACCGCACTTGTTGATGCTGAAGTAGACGCTACCGCGCTTGTACTTGCTGAAGTAGAGGCTACAGCGCTTGTACTTGCTGAGGTAGACGCTACCGCACTTGTTGACGCTGACGTAGACGCTACCGCACTTGTTGACGCTGACGTAGACGCTACCGCGCTTGTACTTGCTGAGGTAGACGCTACCGCGCTTGTACTTGCTGAAGTAGACGCTACGGCACTTGTTGACGCCGATGTAGACGCTACCGCACTTGTTGATGCTGAAGTAGACGCTACAGCGCTAGTACTTGCTGAAGTAGAGGCTACAGCGCTAGTACT
>CAJNBS010000001.1 GCA_905221065.1 bacterium | reverse complement strand
GTTGATGCTGAGGTAGATGCTACTGCACTTGTTGATGCTGAGGTAGATGCTACTGCACTTGTTGACGCTGAGGTAGACGCTACGGCACTTGTTGATGCTGATGTAGAAGCTACCGCACTTGTTGATGCTGAGGTAGATGCTACGGCACTTGTTGACGCTGAGGTAGATGCTACCGCACTTGTTGATGCTGAGGTAGAGGCTACCGCACTTGTTGATGCTGAGGTAGATGCTACTGCACTTGTTGATGCTGAGGTAGATGCTACTGCACTTGTTGACGCTGAGGTAGATGCTACTGCACTTGTTGATGCTGAGGTAGATGCTACAGCGCTTGTGCTTGCTGATGTAGACGCTACAGCACTTGTTGATGCTGAGGTAGACGCTACAGCGCTTGTGCTTGCTGATGTAGACGCTACGGCACTTGTTGATGCTGAGGTAGATGCTACTGCACTTGTTGATGCTGAGGTAGATGCTACTGCACTTGTTGACGCTGAGGTAGACGCTACGGCACTTGTTGATGCTGATGTAGAAGCTACCGCACTTGTTGATGCTGAGGTAGATGCTACTGCACTTGTTGACGCTGAGGTAGATGCTACCGCACTTGTTGATGCTGAGGTAGAGGCTACCGCACTAGTACTTGCTGATGTAGATGCTACAGCGCTTGTGCTTGCTGAGGTAGACGCTACAGCGCTTGTGCTTGCTGATGTAGAGGCTACCGCACTAGTACTTGCTGATGTAGATGCTACTGCACTTGTTGATGCTGATGTAGAAGCTACCGCACTTGTTGATGCTGATGTAGACGCTACGGCACTTGTTGATGCTGAGGTAGAGGCTACAGCGCTTGTGCTTGCTGAGGTAGAGGCTACTGCACTTGTTGATGCTGATGTAGACGCTACTGCACTTGTTGATGCTGATGTAGACGCTACTGCGCTTGTGCTTGCTGAGGTAGACGCTACCGCACTTGTTGATGCTGATGTAGACGCTACAGCGCTTGTGCTTGCTGAGGTAGACGCTACAGCGCTTGTGCTTGCTGAGGTAGACGCTACAGCGCTTGTGCTTGCTGAGGTAGACGCTACGGCACTTGTTGACGCTGAGGTAGAGGCTACAGCACTTGTTGATGCTGAGGTAGACGCTACGGCACTTGTTGACGCTGAGGTAGAGGCTACAGCACTTGTGCTTGCTGAGGTAGACGCTACGGCGCTTGTTGAAGCTGAAGTAGACGCTACAGCACTGGTTGACGCTGAGGTAGACGCTACAGCGCTTGTGCTTGCTGAAGTAGACGCTACTGCGCTTGTGCTTGCTGAAGTAGACGCTACAGCACTAGTACTTGCTGATGTTGATGCTACAGCGCTTGTACTTGCTGATGTTGATGCTACCGCACTTGTTGACGCTGAGGTTGACGCTACTGCACTTGTGCTTGCTGATGTCGACGCTACAGCACTGGTTGATGCTGAGGTAGACGCTACGGCACTTGTTGAGGCTGAAGTAGACGCTACTGCACTTGTTGACGCTGACGTAGACGCTACAGCGCTTGTGCTGGCTGAGGTTGATGCTACCGCACTTGTGCTTGCTGAAGTAGAGGCTACCGCACTTGTTGAGGCTGAAGTAGACGCTACTGCGCTTGTGCTTGCTGAAGTAGACGCTACCGCACTTGTTGATGCTGACGTAGAGGCTACAGCGCTTGTTGAAGCTGAAGTAGATGCTACAGCGCTTGTGCTGGCTGATGTTGATGCTACCGCACTTGTTGAAGCTGAAGTAGACGCTACTGCGCTTGTGCTTGCTGAGGTTGATGCTACCGCACTTGTTGAAGCTGACGTAGACGCTACGGCACTTGTGCTTGCTGAGGTAGAGGCTACGGCGCTTGTTGACGCTGAGGTAGACGCTACCGCACTTGTTGACGCTGAGGTAGACGCTACTGCGCTTGTTGACGCTGAGGTAGACGCTACCGCACTTGTTGACGCTGAGGTAGACGCTACTGCGCTTGTGCTTGCTGACGTAGAGGCTACAGCACTTGTTGAAGCTGAAGTAGACGCTACAGCACTTGTGCTTGCTGAGGTAGAGGCTACTGCACTTGTTGACGCTGAGGTTGATTTATATACTTTGTCAGAAACCGTTTCATCTTGCTTATAAACAGTTGGTGCATATGGTTGACTACCAGACGCTACTCTAGCATTATCCTTATAGTAGACCGTTGCAACACCATTAGGAGCCACTTCAATACTTGAAATACGATCGCGACCGTTTGGAATCACCTTATCATGAGCTTTTCTAATTTCTTCTTTAACTTTTTCTTTATCAGCATCCGTTAAAGCATTCTTATTCTTCACTTCAGTAACAGCGATTGCCGGTTTCTTGAATAAGTTTTCCAATTTATCCTGCTGGATTCCAAAGTTTTCAGAAGTAGGGTTTCCACTTGGGTCAATAGCCTCAACCTGACGAGACCAGTTATTAGTATCTTTATAAGTAAGATTACTATTTGCAGTAGCTGTCACAGTAACGGTCGTACGATCAGTGCTTGTCGTTGTAGTAATATTTGAAATTTTACCACTACCCCATTCACCTCTACCCTCAAAGAAATCTGTTAAATCCTTACCATTTCCTCGCATTTTCAACGAAGCAAGTTTACCGCTATTATCTTTACCTGTAAAGGTTACTTCAATTTGATCCCCAGCATAGAATTTATAGCGTCCTGCGCCATCTTTTTCCGGTGTCTTTCCATTAACCTTAACAGTGTAAGTAACAGTTGGTGCTACATTTTCTTTAGTAATACTCGTAGAAGTTAGGTCAGAAGTAAGAGTCTCTGTGCCTCCAGCAGGAGTCGTTACAACTTTCTCTTGTTTAACCGTTACATCGCCTGTAGGCAACAAGCCATTATTAGCATTGTAAGCCTTTTCGAGATCTTTTGGCGTGAAGGTCAGTCTTGTATCGTTAGGTCCAGCTTCCTTAGTGAATGTCTTATCACCGATTGTCAAGGTTACTGTTGCACCTGGTGTCACATTTGTCACAGTAATACTACGGTTTGGAAGACCACCTGTATTCGTTACTTGATCATCTGCGATTTGTGGTGGGTTTGGTCTAACTTTGATGGTTACAGGAACTTTTGCAGTTGTATTGTCTTTAGTTAGAGCTCCTTTTGGTAAAGTAACATTGACCTTATGGGTATAGATACCTGGATTAGCAACACTTGGAGTTGTTTCCCAAGCGTAAGTTGTTGTAGTAGCTGGCTCTGGACCACTAGGCATCGGTACTGAAGCAGAGTCTTTTATCGCGTTGCCCGGGTTATTAATAATACCCTCCAAAGAATCTGTTTTCCCGACTGTTGTCTCATAAACTTTCTTAGCTACCGGATCAACTACCGTATACTCAAAGCTTGTTTCACTTGTAAGAGCTGGGTCGTTAGCTGATGCAGCTCCTAAGCGACCTGTTGGATAGACAGCTGTCACAGTATAGGTCGTCTTGTGACTTACAGGATCCGGCCAACTTGAATTCTCCTTGGTTGTATACCACACATCACCAAAAGTCGGTGTTCCATTTTTAGTAATATCAGTTGTTTTCTCTGGACCTGTCCCATTTAATTGATACTTATAGGACCACTTAGTCCCTGAAGGAAGCGATTTACTATTGGTATATACAAACGTATCTCTACCATAGTTGTTAGCCCAGCCTCCTCCTTCTGCTTTACTAAGGTCTGATCCTTGCGTTCCTTTAAATGCAAAGAACTTTCCAGTAACCCCATTGGCACTTTGAGCTTCAATCTTTGGATAAACCGTATAATTGTATGTTAAATCCGTGGTAGTTTTATCTGGATGAGTTACAGTTACTGTTGCAGTCCGAGTCCCTACTGCCATTGTAGGGGCTTGACCTTGTTTCCATGCAACTGTTGTTCCCTTAGGGAAGTTCGCCACTCCGCCAACTGGGCGCACAAGACTGCTTGGATTCACACTAGACACCGACTCATTGCTTACTGCATAGAAGTGGTCTGTTGTCTTCTCCACACCATACTTAACATTATTTGTGACTTTATCCGTTGTTCTATCACGATAAGTAATAGTAACATCTCCATTATTAGCTACACTGATGGAACCTTCTTGATTTCCTTTTTTGTAGTCTGTACTTGAGAGAACGTTTGCATTGGCCGCTTTAAAATTAGCCAAGACTTGGTCTTTTTCCGCCTGACTCAGATTTGTCGGATCATTAACTGCAACACTAGCACCTTTCGCAGGATCTTGTCGGTCATTAAATCCTTTGACTGTGATAGTTATAGTCTTATATGTCCCTTCTGCGTTAGGGTTAGGACTCGTTGCACCAATTTGATAAGAATAGGTTTTCCCAACTGTCGCAGAAGCCGTTCCGTTCCCAACAGTTCCTAAAAGCGCAGCTGTTATATTATCGTAATAACCACGAACACCTTTATTACGGCCTACAACATCCACACCAGGGATAGGGTCAGCAGCTGTCTTATCCCATAAGTTTATACTAGTTCTAGAATGCCCTCTGGATATTCGGATAACATTTTCAATTTTATCATCATTGTATACCGTCATATTCTCGTTATCAGCTGTTATAGTTGGTGCATTCGAAACCGCCCTTGATTGGGGACCTCGAACCCTTCCACCTTGACCAGTCGATACAGATACAGAATGAACTTCCGAGTAATTTCCGTCAGTATTTTCAGAAATCGGTGCTGAACTTGTCCCTACTTGTATTCGAGTTCCTGAACCATTGCTATTGTCATCAAGTTTAGCGCTAACAACTACCGTACCGTCTAAATTACCACGCGCCCCCGATGCATGTCTGTAATTAAATGTAACCTCCGAGCCACTTCGGTGAGGTTCACCCATTGAAACACCATTAAAAGTGGCACTTTGAATATGAACCCCTTTACCTTCTGCCACCTTAACACCGATATTATGAAGCGGACTCCATGCATTCAGGTTGATAGTCCATCTAGCAATTTTAGTTTGAGGATCATAATCAGAGGCGGAAACTGTAGAAATTAAATTTTTACGAACTGGTCCAAAAGCTCTAAAACCACTGCCGTCCTGTAGGTTTTCTCCATTACGCGCATCTCTAGCCCCCGATCTGCTACGCAATACAGCATTAGCAATCGAGTTACGAGCAGAGGTCGCTAGTTTTACAGTTTCGGTCAAATCTGCCTTAGGATTAGCAAGAGCTGTCTCGATAGCAGTCACCGCAGCATTCACTTTCGCTATGGCTGCATCACTATTCGGTAGACCGACCGCTTTTGCTAGGTACTCACCCATTTCAGCTGAAAGTTTGGTTAACTTCTTACGATTTTCATCCTGTTGTTTAGCTGAAACTTCCGATGTTGCTATGGCACCAGCAGTTACTCCCGCCAAACTACTTATTTCTGCATTCGTATCAACCAAACCTTTTTCCAATTTAGTTGATTCCAATACAGGAGCACCTAGCTTAGAGGCAGATAACCCTTCTTTAGCCAACTGACTTTCTTTTGACACAGACTCTGCTTTTCCAGAAGTCTCAGAAGCAGTAGTAGAAAGTGCACTATTACCTGACGCCACCATCGACTGACTAGAGCTTACAGAAGTACTTGCTGAGACGCTAGCCGAAGTTGATGCGCTTTCTGAGGCACTTGTTGACATACTTGCAGAAGTGCTAGCGCTAGCTGATAGACTAGTGGATACTGATTCTGAAGTAGATACACTTTCGCTTACTGAATTAGACAGACTTGCCGAATTCTCCGCATCCACTTTTGCAGTTGTACCAAGGACAACTGTATCATGCGTTGCTAGAGCATCTGAACTATCTAACGTTTTTTCAAGAGCTACCACTTCGTTTGCAAAAACTTTTGTCTGAGTAGCAACAGCCCCACCTAATACGGCACCTGTAGCTGCAATACCTCTTATAATATCAAAACCTGTAATCGTTTGATTAGTTTGGTTTTCTACTACTTCAGTCATAACTTGGGTAGTATCTACACCACCACACAAAACCTTGAATAAGCCAAAAAGAGAAGTTGAGGCTCTCAACCAATGCTTACCGGATTTTACCAGTTTGTATCGAGTCACACGATCAGTTTCGCGATATTGACCCTTTTGACGTCTGAAAAACATTTATTTTTTTCCTCCAAAAAAGTGCTACAGTAGTTAGCTTAATGCAATCGTTTCCTATTATACACAAATTACTATGTTAAGTCAACTTATTTTTTAGTATTTTTGCTAAAAAAAAAAAGCATTTTCTGATTTGTTTTGTATGGATTCCCCATTGATAAACAAAATTAATATACTAGACAACTGAATCCCTCATTGACCGGGCTATAAAAAAGAGAAATCCATTATTTTTGCAGACGAATGCGTGATGCTTATCTAAAATCAAAAAGAGCATCATTTTTCTTCGCATAGACATATATATTGTATGTTATTCAAGGAACTCTTCGCTGTTTTCATTATAATTAAGAGATAGTAAATTTCAAAGTATATAGTTTACTCGGATATTTTTTGAGCAGACCGACAAGCAACAAGGTTGCACTTTCGTAATGCAAATAGCTCGACCTACTAACTCTTACAAAAAAATTCCACGTAAAAAAGCCCAAGAATTGATAGCATTCCTGGACTTTGCTTATTAATGGCGTGTAGATAAAATTACACAACGCTTACCCATGTTTACATTACTACACGAAGTTAGTGAGGCAGTTAGCTAGGCCACTTTCTACCCGTCACGACGGAAAGTTTTACGAAGCGATATCATTCGCGGACTCTGCCTAGCAAAGCGTTTAGGTAGACTGATTATTACACCACGACACGGAGTTTGGTAAACCAATTCTATTTGCCAAATGTAGTTAGTTAGGCAGTTAGGTCATACACTATCTAATCGTTACGACGTAAAGTTTTACGAATCGACAATATTCGTAAAACTTTACTAGTGGAGCGCCTAGCCAAGTTCCATAGAAACTTAGCGTTAGTTACTCAGATTGTTACACAATCAAATAAATTTACTGAACTACGACACGGAGTTTGGCAAATCGATTACATTTATAAAACTCAGTTAATAAGACAGTCATACACTTTGCTTCCTTGCCTTTACGACGGAAAAATCCACGAATCGATAATATTCGTGGATTTTTCCTAGTGAAGCGTTTAGGTAGACCGCCATAGCGGTTACCGTCAAATGACAGCAACTTTATGTTGCTAGTCATTTGTAACGATTTACATCTTCTCCTCCAACTCTACATCTGGATACTTGTCCGCAAACCAACGGAGGGCAAAGTCATTTTCAAAGAGGAAGACTGGCTGGTCGAAACGATCTTTGGCCAAGATATTGCGGCTTGATGACATCCGTTCATCCAAGTCCTCTGGTTTAATCCAGCGAACGGTCTTTTTACCCATTGGGCTCATGACCACTTCTGCGTTGTACTCGCCTTCCATACGGTGCTTAAAGACTTCAAACTGAAGTTGACCAACAGCTCCTAGCATGTACTCACCTGTTTGGTAATTCTTATAAAGCTGAATGGCTCCCTCTTGCACCAATTGCTCAATCCCCTTGTGGAAGGATTTTTGCTTCATGACGTTCTTAGCCGAAACTTTCATGAAAATTTCAGGAGTAAAGGTTGGCAGGGGTTCAAATTCAAACTTGTTTTTTCCAACCGTCAAGGTATCCCCAACTTGATAAGTACCGGTATCGTAAACCCCGATAATATCACCTGCCACGGCATTGGTCACATTCTCACGACTTTCCGCCATAAACTGAGTCACATTCGACAGTTTAGCACCCTTACCAGTACGAGGCAGATTGACGCTCATGCCACGCTCAAATTCACCTGATACGATACGGACAAAGGCAATACGGTCACGGTGACGAGGGTCCATGTTGGCTTGGATTTTAAAGACAAATCCTGAGAAATCCTTGTCATAAGGATCCACAATTTCGCCATCTGTTTTCTTGTGTCCATGTGGTTCTGGAGCAAACTTGAGGAAAGTTTCAAGGAAGGTCTGCACACCAAAGTTAGTAAGAGCCGAACCGAAGAAGACAGGTGTCAATTCTCCAGCAAGGATTGCTTCCTCTGAAAACTCATTTCCAGCTTCATTTAAAAGCTCAATATCATCTTTAACTTGCTCGTAGAAAGGATTGCTGCCAAAGAGTTTATCTCCATCTTCCAAACTAGCAAAACGCTCATCCCCTTTATAGAGCTCCAAGCGTTGGTTATAGAGATCATACAAGCCTTCAAAAGCTTTCCCCATCCCAATCGGCCAGTTCATCGGATAGCTAGCAATGCCCAAGACTTCTTCCAATTCTTGCAAAAGGTCTAGTGGCTCACGACCGTCACGGTCTAGCTTGTTCATAAAGGTAAAGACAGGAATACCACGGTGTTTGACAACTTCAAACAATTTCTTAGTTTGGGCCTCAATACCCTTGGCAGAGTCCACAACCATGACCGCAGCATCCACCGCCATCAAGGTACGATAGGTATCTTCAGAGAAGTCCTCGTGCCCTGGTGTATCTAGGATATTCACGCGCTTGCCATCGTAGTCAAATTGCATAACAGATGAAGTAACCGAAATCCCACGTTGCTTCTCGATATCCATCCAGTCAGACTTGGCAAAAGTTCCTGTTTTCTTTCCTTTAACCGTACCAGCCTCACGAATCTCGCCCCCAAAGTAGAGCAACTGCTCAGTAATGGTAGTTTTCCCCGCGTCCGGGTGAGAGATGATGGCAAAGGTACGACGTTTCTTAATTTCTTCTTGAATATTCATAAGTTCTCTTTCTTTGATTCTCTATTTTTCTTGGTTCAATAGCTAAGAATGATTTCTACATTGGATTTTACCATTCCTTTCAACACTTCATTATATCGGATTTTAGCATTTTTTTCAATTTCTATTTTATGTTAGACACTGCTAAAGTAGAACAATTCCCCTTGCAATTTTCCAAATAAATGTTACAATAAATATAGAAAAAGGTGTTGCGTCAACAACACCCCACAGAGCCGTTTAAGACGGTGGCTGTAATTACATAACTAAAAAATAGCTCGTTAACTCGCCAAAGTTAGGACGGCTATTTTTTTGTCTCTTTCAAAAAACCAATCTCCATCCTCCACTTGTCTTTTTTCACCTTTCCCTCCCTTATTTATAGGAAAATATGGTAAAATAGAACAGACTAAAAATCATCATTTCACGAAAGGATGCAAGATGAAAATTACGCAAGAAGAGGTAACACACGTTGCCAATCTTTCAAAATTAAGATTCTCTGAAGAAGAAACTGCTGCCTTTGCGACCACCTTGTCTAAGATTGTTGACATGGTTGAATTGCTGGACGAAGTTGACACAACCGGTGTCGCACCTACTACAACTATGGCTGACCGTAAGACCGTACTCCGCCCTGATGTGGCCGAAGAAGGAACAGACCGTGATCGCTTGTTTAAAAACGTACCTGAAAAAGACAACTACTATATCAAGGTACCAGCTATCCTAGACGATGGAGGAGATGCCTAATGACTTTTAACAATAAAACCATTGAAGAGTTGCACAATCTCCTTGTCTCTAAGGAAATTTCTGCAACTGAATTAACCCAAGCAACGCTTGAAGATATCCAATCTCGCGAGACAGCTATCAACGCTTTCGTCACAATCGCTGAGGAGCAAGCCCTTGCGCAAGCTAAGGCTATTGATGAAGCTGGAATTGACGCTGATAATGTCCTTTCAGGAATTCCGCTTGCTGTTAAAGATAATATCTCTACAGACGGTATTCTGACAACTGCTGCCTCAAAAATGCTCTACAACTACGAGCCTATCTTTGATGCGACAGCCGTTTCCAATGCAAAAGCCAAAGGCATGATTGTCGTAGGGAAAACTAACATGGACGAATTTGCCATGGGTGGTTCAGGTGAGACTTCTCACTACGGTGCCACTAAAAATGCTTGGGACCATAGCAAGGTTCCTGGGGGTTCTTCAAGTGGTTCTGCCGCAGCTGTAGCTTCTGGTCAAGTCCGCTTGTCACTTGGTTCTGATACCGGTGGTTCTATCCGCCAACCTGCCGCCTTCAACGGGATTGTTGGTCTCAAACCAACCTACGGAACGGTTTCACGTTTCGGTCTCATTGCCTTCGGTAGCTCATTAGACCAGATTGGCCCTTTTGCTCCTACTGTTAAGGAAAATGCCCTCTTGCTTAACGCTATTGCCAGCGAAGATGCCAAAGACTCTACTTCTGCTCCTGTCCGCATTGCTGACTTTACTTCAAAAATCGGTCAAGACATCAAGGGCATGAAAATTGCTTTGCCTAAGGAATACCTTGGTGAAGGGATTGACCCAGAGGTGAAGGAAACTATTCTGAACGCAGCTAAACACTTTGAAAAACTTGGTGCCATTGTCGAAGAAGTTAGTCTTCCTCACTCTAAATACGGTGTTGCCGTTTACTACATTATCGCTTCATCAGAAGCCTCATCAAACTTGCAACGTTTTGATGGCATCCGTTACGGCTACCGCGCAGAGGATGCGACTAATCTTGATGAAATCTATGTAAACAGCCGTAGCCAAGGTTTCGGTGAAGAAGTGAAACGTCGTATCATGCTAGGTACTTTCAGTCTTTCATCAGGTTACTACGATGCCTACTACAAAAAAGCTGGACAAGTCCGTACCCTCATCATCCAAGATTTCGAAAACGTCTTTGCGGATTACGACTTGATTTTGGGCCCAACTGCTCCAAGCATTGCCTATGACTTGGACTCACTCAACCATGACCCAGTTGCCATGTACTTGGCTGACCTTTTGACAATTCCTGTCAACTTGGCTGGACTACCAGGAATTTCGATTCCTGCTGGATTCTCTCAAGGTCTACCTGTCGGGCTCCAATTGATTGGTCCTAAATACTCAGAGGAAACCATTTACCAAGCTGCTGCTGCTTTTGAAGCAACAACAGACTACCACAAACAACAACCCGTGATTTTTGGAGGTGACAACTAATGAACTTTGAAACAGTCATTGGACTTGAAGTCCACGTAGAGCTCAACACCAATTCAAAAATCTTCTCACCTACTTCTGCCCACTTTGGAAATGACCAAAATGCTAACACTAACGTAATTGACTGGTCTTTCCCAGGAGTACTTCCTGTTCTCAATAAAGGTGTTGTCGATGCTGGTATCAAGGCTGCTCTTGCCCTCAACATGGACATCCACAAGAAGATGCACTTTGACCGCAAAAACTACTTCTACCCTGATAATCCCAAAGCCTACCAAATTTCTCAGTTTGATGAGCCAATTGGCTACAACGGTTGGATTGAAGTGGAGCTAGAAGACGGTACGACTAAGAAAATCGGTATCGAGCGTGCCCACCTAGAGGAAGACGCTGGTAAGAACACCCACGGTACAGATGGCTACTCTTACGTTGACCTCAACCGCCAAGGGGTGCCTTTGATTGAGATTGTCTCTGAAGCCGACATGCGCTCGCCAGAAGAAGCCTATGCTTATCTAACAGCCCTCAAGGAAGTTATCCAGTATGCTGGCATTTCTGACGTTAAGATGGAAGAAGGTTCGATGCGTGTGGATGCCAACATTTCTCTTCGTCCTTATGGTCAAGAAAAATTCGGTACCAAGACAGAGTTGAAGAACCTCAATTCCTTCTCAAATGTCCGTAAGGGTCTTGAATACGAAGTTCAACGTCAAGCTGAAATCCTTCGATCAGGTGGTCAAATCCGCCAAGAAACACGCCGTTACGATGAAGCCAACAAGGCAACCATTCTCATGCGTGTCAAGGAAGGTGCTGCAGACTATCGCTACTTCCCAGAACCAGACCTACCTCTCTTTGAAATCTCAGACGAGTGGATTGAGGAAATGCGGACTGAATTGCCAGAGTTTCCAAAAGAACGCCGTGCACGCTACGTGGCTGACCTTGGCTTGTCAGACTACGATGCTAGCCAATTGACTGCAAACAAAGTCACTTCTGACTTCTTTGAGAAAGCTGTTGCCCTCGGTAGCGATGCTAAACAAGTCTCTAACTGGCTCCAAGGTGAAGTCGCTCAGTTCTTGAACGCTGAAGGCAAGACACTGGAACAAATCGAATTGACACCAGAAAACTTGGTTGAAATGATTGCCATCATCGAAGACGGTACTATTTCATCTAAGATTGCCAAGAAAGTCTTTGTCCACCTGGCTAAAAATGGTGGTGGCGCGCGTGAATACGTTGAAAAAGCAGGCATGGTTCAAATCTCAGATCCAGCTGTCTTGATTCCAATCATCCACCAAGTCTTTGCGGATAATGAAGCAGCCGTTGCCGACTTCAAGTCAGGCAAACGCAACGCAGACAAGGCCTTCACAGGCTTCCTCATGAAAGCAACCAAAGGCCAAGCCAACCCACAAGTTGCCCTTAAACTTCTTGCACAGGAATTGGCCAAGTTGAAAGAAGATTAATATGTAAAAGAAACCAGCCCTGAGGTTGGTTTTTTTCTTGACAAACAAATAGAAAGCGTTTACAATATTGCATGTAAAGTTTCCAAAAAAGAAAACTAAAATCGCAACACTAAGGAGTTATTCATATGGCTACAATGAAAGCAGCTCGCTGGCATGCAGCGAAAGATGTTCGTATTCAAGAAGTAGAAGTTCCTGAAGTACTTCCGCACCAAGTAAAAGTTGCAGTTAAGTTCACAGGAATTTGTGGTACCGACCTCCACGAATTTTTAGATGGCCCTATCTTTATCCCAACAGATGAGCACGTCTATTCTGGTCAAAAAGCACCGGTAACACTAGGACATGAGTTTTCTGGTGAAATCGTAGAAGTCGGAAGCGATGTTACTCGTGTTAAAGTGGGTGATCGTGTTGCTGTAGAACCAATTCTAGCTAAGAATAACTTAGTTGGTGATTATAACTTGGATCCAAACCTTAACTTTATTGGTTTGGCTGCAGACGGTGGATTTGCCAAATATTGTGTTTTAGATGGCGACTTAGTACATGTTATTCCAGATAGCTTGAGCTATGAGCAAGCTGCCCTCACCGAGCCCGCTGCTGTTGCAGTCTATGCTGTTCGTCAATCTTCTTTGAAGGCCGGTGACACAGCTGTTGTCTTTGGTTTAGGTCCAATTGGTCTGTTAATTGTAGAAGCTCTTCGTGCAGCTGGTGCTTCTAAGATTTATGCCGTTGAATTATCACCAGAACGCCAAGCCAAAGCAGAGGAATTAGGAGCTATCGTTGTACGTCCACAAGAAGGAGAAACAGTTGTTGAAGCTGTCCATCGTTTGACAAATGGTGGTGCAGACGTTTCTTATGAAGTAACTGGTGTACCAGTTGTTTTGGGACAGGCTCTAGCTGCTGTACATAAGGCAGGTGAGTGTATGGTTGTCTCTATCTGGGAACGAGAAGCTAATATCAATCCAAATGAATTTGCTATCCAAGAAAAGACACTAAAAGGAATTATTGCTTATCGTCACATCTTCCCTAAAGTATTAGATTTGATGGAACAAGGCTACTTCTCTGCTGAAAAATTGGTTACTAAGAAAATTAAATTGGAAAATATCGTAGAAGAAGGCTTTATCGAATTAACTCAAGACAAGTCACAAATCAAGATTTTGGTAGAACCAAAATAAAAAATCAATCTTTTTAAGACAATACAATCAGGTCGGAGCAAGGTCACTTCGGCCTTTTGAATATAATAAAAAACGTGATGGATGCTCTTTCACATCAAGCACACCACCTGACTAGGCAATATTCTTTTTCTCCCCAACCATCTCCCAATAACTATTTAGGCTTTATTTCCAGAAGATTTTATGGTAAAATGAAGAGTAATAATATTTATTAAAGAGGTAAAAACATGATTGAAGCAAGCAAATTGAAAGCTGGTATGACATTTGAAACTGCAGACGGAAAATTGATCCGCGTTTTGGAAGCTAGCCACCACAAACCAGGTAAAGGGAACACAATCATGCGTATGAAATTACGTGATGTCCGTACTGGTTCTACTTTTGATACAAGCTACCGTCCAGAAGAAAAATTCGAACAAGCTATTATCGAAACTGTTCCAGCTCAATACTTGTACAAAATGGATGAAACTGCCTACTTCATGAACACTGAAACTTACGACCAATACGAAATCCCAGTCGTAAACGTTGAAAATGAATTGCTTTACATCCTTGAAAACTCTGATGTAAAAATCCAATTCTACGGAACTGAAGTAATCGGTGTAACTGTACCAACTACTGTTGAATTGACAGTCGCTGAAACACAACCATCTATCAAAGGTGCTACTGTTACAGGTTCTGGTAAACCAGCAACTATGGAAACTGGACTTGTTGTCAACGTTCCTGACTTCATCGAAGCTGGACAAAAATTGATCATCAACACTGCAGAAGGAACTTACGTTTCTCGTGCCTAATCTCTAGAAAGAGGTCATTCTATGGGAACTGAAGAACAATTTGGCGAAATCGTTATCGCTCCACGTGTACTTGAAAAAATCATTGCCATCGCAACTGCTAAAGTTGATGGTGTCCATTCATTTTCAAATAAATCCGTATCTGATACCCTATCAAAACTCTCTCTTGGTCGTGGCGTCTACTTAAAAGAAAGCAATGACGAGCTAACTGCTGACATCTATCTCTACCTTGAGTACGGTGTGAAAGTACCAAAAGTTGCTCTTGCTATTCAAAAAGCAGTAAAAGATGCTGTCCGTGATATGGCTGATGTGGAACTTGCTGCTGTCAACATCCATGTTGCAGGGATCGTTCCAGATAAAACACCAAAACCTGAGTTGAAAGATCTATTTAACGAGGACTTCCTCAATGACTAGTCCATTATTAGAATCTAGACGCGAACTTCGTAAATGCGCTTTTCAAGCTCTCATGAGCCTTGAATTCGACACAGATATGGAAACAGCTTGTCGCTTTGCCTACACGCATGACCGTGAAGATGAAGATGTGCAAATCCCTGCCTTTCTTCTAAACTTGGTTTCTGGTGTGCAAGCTCAAAAAGACGAGTTGGATAAACAAATCAACCAGCACCTCAAGTCAGGCTGGACAGTTGAACGCTTGACCTTGGTCGAAAAAAACTTACTACGCTTGGGTATCTTTGAAATCACTTCATTTGATACACCTCAACTAGTAGCAGTCAATGAAGCCATTGAACTTGCCAAGAATTTTTCAGATCAAAAATCGGCCCGCTTTATCAACGGACTGCTTAGTCAATTCGTAACTGAAGAAAATGAATAATCGAAAAGGTGTTTGGTATCCCCAAGCACCTTTTGTTGTGTCCTCGACATAGAGTAAGATCCACATAAAAACTAGAACTGACTGCCAGTTCTAGTTTTTTACATATTCTAAAGAATTAGTATTTTCTAAATCGTTGGTAACGCTCTTCCAACAACTCTTCTAGAGGTTTTTGTGAAAGTCTAGCTAACTCAGTTTGGAGTTCTTGTTTAACAGTCTTAATCAGTTCTTTACTAGAACGTCCTGCTTCAGAAATCACCTTGTCTACCACGTCCATTTCTAACAGCTCATGAGAAGTGATTTTCATCAATTCTGCCGCTTCCATGGCACGACTACCGTCCTTCCATAGAATGGAAGCAAAGCCTTCTGGACTGAGAATGGCATAGATAGAATTTTCCAGCATCCAGACACGGTCTGCTACTGCTAATGCCAGAGCCCCACCTGAACCACCTTCACCAATAATGATAGCGATAATCGGAACTTTTAGGTCACTCATTTCCATGAGATTGCGAGCAATAGCTTCTCCTTGCCCACGTTCTTCCGCTCCCACGCCAGGATAGGCACCTGCTGTATTGATAAAGGTCACAACTGGACGGCCAAACTTTTCAGCCTGTTTCATCAACCGTAGAGCCTTGCGGTAGCCTTCTGGATGTGGCTGTCCAAAATTCCGTTTGAGGTTGTCTTGTAAACTCTTGCCTTTTTGGATGCCAACCACTGTTACAGCCTGGTCTCCAAGCCAGCCGATACCACCAACAACTGCACCATCATCACGAAAAGAACGGTCACCATGTAATTGGATAAATTCATCAAAAATGCTTATCGCAAAGTCCAATGTTGTCAAGCGACTCTGCTCACGCGCTTCTCTGACTATTTTTGCAATATTCATCTAGGACTCCCTCCGTGCAATCTGACTAGACTAGCAATCGTATCTGGCAAATCTCTTCTTTTGACAATAGCATCCACAAAACCATGTTCCAATAGGAATTCTGCCTTTTGGAAATCCTCAGGCAAGCTTTCACGAACCGTATTTTCAATGACACGACGCCCAGCAAAACCAACCAAACTTTGTGGTTCAGCTAGAATGATATCGCCTTCCATAGCGAAAGAAGCTGTCACACCACCTGTCGTTGGATCTGTTAAAATGGTCAGGTAAAAGAGCCCAGCATTTGAATGGCGTTTAACCGCTGCAGAGATCTTGGCCATCTGCATGAGACTCATGATTCCTTCCTGCATACGGGCCCCACCAGAGGCTGTGAAGAGGACAACTGGCAATTGTTCGACAGTCGCATACTCAAACAAACGAGTAATTTTTTCACCTACAACCGTACCCATAGAAGCCATGATAAAGTTGGAATCCATAATCCCAAGAGCCACAGTCTGACCTTTAATAAGAGCTGTTCCTGTCACAACGGCTTCATCCAGACCTGTTTTTTCACGCATGGTTGCCAGTTTCTTTTGATAACCAGGGAAATGCAAGGGATCCTTACTTTCAATCCCTGTAAACAATTCCTTAAAGGTTCCCATATCAATCGTCAAAGCCAAGCGCTCTTGGGCAGAAATACGAAAGGTATAGCTACAGTGCGGACAAATACGCTCACTTCCCAGATCCTTCTGATAGATGGTATGCTTACAACCCGGACACTGGGAGAATAATTCATCTGGAACCTCTGGCTTGGCTTGAGGTTTTTCCCTAACCGAACGATTGGGATTGATTCGAATATACTTATCTTTTTTACTAAATAGAGCCATTGATTCCCCTTTTCGGTTTAAACTCTTGAAGTCATTTTATTCTTTTTCTTGATATTTGGGTAAGAAGGTTTCCATCAAGAAGGAAGTATCGTAATCCCCAGCAATAACATTGCGATCTGAAATGAGGTCAAGCTGGAAATCTGCATTGGTCTGCACCCCTTCAATCTCTAGTTCATAGAGGGCGCGTTGCATTTTCATCAAGGCATCAAAACGATTTTCACCGTGGACGATGATTTTGGCAATCATACTATCATAATAAGGCGGAATGGTATAACCTGGATAAACTGCTGAATCCACGCGCAAGCCAACTCCTCCACTTGGCAGATAGAGATTGGTAATCTTACCGGGACTTGGGGCAAAGTTGAAGGCTGGATTTTCTGCATTGATACGACATTCGATAGCATGGCCACGTAGGACTATATCTTCTTGCTTAACAGACAGGGGCTGACCCGTTGCAATGCGAATTTGTTCCTTAACGATATCCACACCTGAAACAAACTCTGTTACCGGATGTTCCACCTGAACACGAGTATTCATTTCCATGAAATAGAAATTGCCACTGGCTTCATCAAGAAGAAACTCAATGGTTCCTGCATTCTCATAACCAACAGACTCTGCCGCTCGAACAGCCGCAACACCAATTTCATTGCGTAGCGTTTTCCCAATTGCGATCGAAGGGCTTTCTTCCAAAACCTTTTGGTTATTCCGTTGAAGAGAGCAATCTCGTTCCCCCAAGTGGATTACATTTCCATGTTCATCTCCTAGGATTTGAACCTCGATGTGACGAGCTGGATAGATAACCCGTTCTATGTACATGGCACCATTTCCATAATTGGCCTTGGCTTCACTAGAGGCAGTTTCAAAGGCTGAAACGAGGTCTTCTGGTTTTTCAACCTTACGAATCCCTTTACCACCACCACCTGCTGAAGCCTTGAGCATAACTGGATAGCCAATTTTTTCAGCAACAATCAAAGCTTCCTCAGAGTTATGCACTTCTCCATCTGAACCTGGAATGACAGGCACACCTGCTTTGATCATCTGAGCACGCGCATTAATCTTGTCTCCCATCATATCCATGACATGACCAGATGGACCAATAAACTTGATGCCAACCTCTTCACACATGGTTGCAAATTTGGAATTTTCACTGAGAAATCCAAAACCTGGGTGAATAGCTTCTGCTTCAGTCAAGACTGCAGCTGATAGAACCGCGTTAATATTGAGATAAGACTCAGTTGCCTTGCCAGGGCCGATACAAACCGCTTCATCTGCCAAAAGCGTATGAAGGGCTTCCTTATCGGCAGTTGAATAAACCGCTACCGTCGCAATGCCCAATTCACGCGCCGCACGGATAATACGGACTGCAATCTCACCACGATTGGCAATTAAAATTTTTCGAAACATGGAGAACCTCCTTAGTTCCCAATTGCAAAGGTAAGTGTACCACTGGCTGCAAGCTTGCCATCCACTTCAGCCTTTGCTTCAACCACGGCAATGGTACCACGACGTTTTACAAAAGTCGCTGTCATAACCAATTGGTCGCCTGGTACAACTTGCTTCTTAAACTTAACCTTGTCCATACCAGCGTAAAAAACTAGTTTCCCTTTATTTTCAGGTTTTGACAACTCCAACACACCAGCTGTCTGCGCCAATGCTTCCATGATCAGAACACCTGGCATAACTGGATATTGAGGGAAATGACCATTAAAGAAGGGCTCGTTGATGGTCACATTTTTGATAGCAACAATAGTATCCTCGCTCACTTCCAAGACACGGTCCACTAGGAGCATGGGATAACGGTGGGGCAGAGCTTCTTTGATTCCTTGAATATCGATCATTTGATACGTACCAATCCTTTACCAAACTCAACCATTTCTTCATTTGAAACGAGAATTTCCGTTACCACACCATCCTTAGGTGCTGGAATTTCATTCATGACTTTCATGGCTTCGATAATCACCAATGTTTGGCCTTTTTTGACACTATCACCAACTGAAACGAAGGCAGTTTTATCTGGACCAGCAGCCAAGTAAGCCACCCCAACAAGTGGACTCTCTACAACATCTCCCTCAACGACTACACTCGTTTCAGCTGTAGCTGGAACTTCTTCTGCTACAGTCTCTGCTAGAGCAGATGTAGGAGCCGCTGGACTTGGTGTTGCTAGAACGGACGCCGGAGCGATTTGAGCTGCAACTTCAGGCACAAGTCTAGCTTCATTCTTGCTAAACTGCAATTCATCCGTCCCATTTTTATAAGAAAATTCTCTCAAACTTGACTGATCAAATTGAGCCATCAAGTCTTTAATATCGTTTAAATTCATACTTATTTATTCTCCCAACGTTTGAAAGCAAGAACGGCATTGTGGCCACCAAAACCAAAGGTATTTGAAATAGCGTATGGAATTTCTTGCTCCAAGCCTTGTCCATAAACGACATTGGCTTCGATATAATCTGATACTTCACTTGTTCCAGCTGTCATTGGTACAAAGTTATGACGCATAGCTTCGATTGTGACGATAGCTTCTACTGCACCTGCAGCTCCCAGCAAATGTCCTGTGAAAGACTTAGTTGATGATACAGGTACTTCCTTACCAAGAACAGCCACGATAGCACCACTTTCTCCTTTTTCATTAGCAGGAGTTGACGTTCCGTGAGCATTGACATAAGCTACTTGCTCTGGAGAAATCTCAGCTTCTTCCAAGGCCAGTTTGATGGCCTTGATAGCTCCCTGACCTTCTGGATGTGGTGAAGTCATGTGGTAGGCATCACAAGTATTTCCGTAACCAACCACTTCAGCCAGGATAGTAGCGCCACGTTTTTCGGCGTGTTCAAGACTTTCAAGAACCAACATCCCAGAACCCTCACCCATGACAAAACCATTACGGTCCTTATCAAATGGGATAGAAGCACGAGTAGGATCCTCTGTAGTAGAGAGAGCAGTTAGGGCTTGGAAACCAGCAATAGCAAATGGCGTGATAGAGGCTTCTGAACCACCTACCAACATAACATCTTGGAAACCAAACTTAATCGAGCGGAAGGCATCTCCAATCGCGTCATTTGATGAAGCGCAGGCAGTATTGATGGATTTACAAACACCGTTTGCTCCAAAACGCATGGCAACATTCCCTGAAGCCATATTTGGCAAGGCCTTTGGAAGGGTCAATGGTTTCACACGTTTTGGCCCTTTTTCGTTGAGACGAAGCACTTGATCTTCAATTTCCTTGATTCCACCAATACCAGAGGCAACGATAACACCAAAACGATCCCTGTCAAGATCCTCAACATCCAGATTAGCGTGGTTGACAGCCTCTTGGGCTGCATACAAAGCATACAAAGAATAGTTATCAAAACGATTGGTATCTTTCTTTACAAAGTATTTATCAAAAGGAAAATCTTGGATTTCTGCTGCATTATGCACATCAAAGTCACTATGATCAAATTTTGTAATTGGACCAATTCCGATTTTTCCACTTGTCAAACTATTCCAAAATTCTTCTGGTGTATTTCCGATTGGAGATGTCACTCCATAACCTGTTACTACTACACGATTTAGTTTCATCTTTTTTACCTCTAGCTTCTGCTACATACTGAGGCCACCATCAATGGCAACCACTTGACCAGTTAGATAATCTTGGCCTGCTAAAAATACTGTCAAATCTGCAACCTGCTCTGCCTGCCCAAATTCTTTCATAGGAATTTGCGCCAACATGACATCTTTTACCTTGTCTGATAGGACTGCTGTCATATCGGACTCAATCATTCCAGGTGCGATAGCATTAACCCTGATATTGCGATTGGCCACTTCACGCGCCACAGACTTGGTAAAACCAATCAAACCAGCCTTAGAAGCTGCATAGTTAGCTTGACCAATATTTCCCATCAAACCAACAACACTAGACATATTAATGATAGCACCTTCTCTGGCTTTCATCATCGGTTTCAAGACTGATTGTGTCATGTTAAAGGCGCCAGTCAGGTTAACCTTGAGAACTTTTTCAAAATCTGCTTCTGTCATCTTGAGCATCAGGGTATCTTGGGTAATCCCTGCATTGTTGACCAAAACATCTACTGAACCCAGCTCTGCAATAGCGTCCTCAACCATACGCTTAGCGTCTGCAAAATCTGACACGTCTCCTGACATAGGAACTACCTTGACACCGTAGTCTGAAAACTCGACGAGTAATTCTTCAGAGATAGGCCCACGACTATTTAGTACGATATTAGCTCCTGCTTGAGCAAACTTGTGGGCGATGGCAAGACCAATTCCTCGACTCGAACCTGTAATAAAGATATTTTTATTTTTTAGTTGCATTCTTTTCTCCTGTTTCCTCCTGTATTTATGGGAGAAGGGATTACTTGTTTTCTAGCAAGGTTTCCAAGCTAGCCTGATCTTCAACAGTTGCTAGTTTAGCTGTCTTATCAATTTTTTTGACAAAGCCTGACAAGACTTTCCCCGGTCCGATCTCGATAAAGTTGGTTACGCCTGCTTCTTGCATAACTGCAATACTTTCATAAAAACGAACTGGTTCCTTGACCTGACGCGTCAAAAGTTGAGCAATATCTTCTTTTTGCATGACAGTAGCTTCTGTATTGCCAACTAGGGGACAAGTAAAATCTGAAAAACTTACCTGAGCTAGAGTTTCAGCTAGTTTCTGGCTAGCAGGCTCAAGGAGAGCGGTATGAAAGGGACCTGAAACCTTGAGAGGAATCAAGCGTTTGGCACCAGCTTCCTGCAAGAGTTCGACAGCTCGGTCAACCGCAGCCACTTCTCCACCAATCACGATTTGTGCAGGTGTATTATAGTTGGCTGGGGTAACCACTCCAAGTTCAGAAGCTTTTCGACAGGCTTCCTCAATGACCTCTACTGGCGTATTGAGAACAGCCACCATCTTGCCAGATCCAGCAGGAGCTGCTTCTTCCATATAGGCTCCACGCTTGGCTACCAAGGAAACCGCATCTTCAAAATGCAAGGCACCGCTGGCCACCAAGGCAGAGTATTCTCCAAGAGACAAACCAGCAACCATATCAGGCTGATAGCCATTCTCTTGCAATAAACGGTAGAAAGCAACTGAAGTCGCTAAAATGGCTGGTTGCGTATAGCGGGTCTGATTGAGTTTTTCTTCTTCTGTATCGATGAGATTACGCAAATCATAACCAAGAACCTGACTCGCTTGATCAATCGTTTCTTTGACAATCGGATACTGATCATAAAGGTCCCGTCCCATCCCTAAATACTGGGCACCTTGGCCTGCAAATAAAAAGGCTGTTTTAGTCATTTCTTACAACTCCTGCCCAACGAGAGGCTTCTTCTTGAATTTTCTTAGCAGCTCCGTAGTACAAATCTTTTAGTATTTCTTCAGCTGTTTCTTCTTTGGAAACAAGCCCCGCAATTTGACCTGCCATGACAGATCCGCCATCCACATCTCCGTGAACAACTGCTTTGGCTAGGGCACCTGCTCCCATTTGTTCAAAGATTTCCAAATCAGGATTTTCTTGTTTAAAGGCATCTTTCTCAGCTTTTTCAAAATCACGAGTCAACTGATTTTTAATAGCACGAACAGCATGTCCAAAGTGTTGAGCTGAAATCGTAGTATCAATATCTCTCGCTTTTAAAATCTTGGCCTTATAATTCGGATGGGCATTAGACTCTTTTGCAACGACAAAACGTGTCCCAACCTGAACAGCCTCTGCACCTAGCATAAAGCCAGCGGCAGCACCTTCACCATCTGCAATCCCTCCTGCAGCAATAACAGGAATAGATACAGCTGCAGCTACCTGACGCACCAAGGTCATAGTTGTTAATTTACCGATATGCCCCCCAGCTTCCATTCCTTCTGCAATGATAGCGTCCGCACCGATTTTTTCCATACGTTTAGCTAGAGCCACACTTGGCACAACAGGAATCACTGTAATGCCAGCTTCATGGAAGCGTTCCATGTATTTACCAGGATTTCCTGCTCCTGTTGTAACCACCTTAACACCTTCCTCGATAACGAGATCCACAATATCTTCCACAAAGGGAGACAAGAGCATGATGTTGACACCAAAGGGTTTATCCGTCAATGATTTGATCTTATCAATATTAGCCTTGACAACTTCTTTAGGGGCATTTCCCCCGCCGATAATGCCTAGTCCTCCAGCCTTGGAAACAGCCCCTGCCAAATCACCATCAGCAACCCAAGCCATCCCTCCTTGGAAAATAGGATAATCAATGTTCAATAATTCTGTAATACGCGTTTTCATAGTGCCTCCATCATTTCTTGCTTACGTAATAGTTCGATACTGTCATAATTTGAAAATCAAACTATTGCCTAAACAAGAGGGAGCGGGTTTCCCTACTCCTTCTATCTTATATTCTGCTTATTTTGTTTGCTCTTCAACGTAGGCAACCAAGTCACCAACTGTTTTCAAGTCATCTTCTGCTTCGATTTGGATATCAAAAGCATCTTCGATTTCTGAGATTACTTGGAACAAGTCCAATGAATCTGCGTCCAAGTCATCAAAAGTTGATTCAAGTGTTACTTCTGATGCGTCTTTTCCAAGTTCTTCAACGATAATTTCTTGTACTTTTTCAAATACTGCCATGATAGGACTCCTTTAAAATAAATAGTTTTTTATAACAATGTGTTCACCACATGATTACCTAAATTGTAAGAATGAGCGTGCCCCAGGTCAAGCCTCCACCGAAGCCTGATAGAAGAACAGTCTGGCTACCATCTAAAGGGATGAGACCTTGTTCTACACACTCTGAAAGTAAAATCGGGATACTGGCTGCACTAGTATTGCCATATTCCATCATATTGGCTGGAAGTTTAGCTCGGTCGACACCGATTTTTCTAGCCATCTTATCCAAGATACGGTCATTGGCCTGATGAAGTAGCAAATAATCCAAGTCTGTCGCCTCTACAGGAGATTCATCAATAGTCTGTTTGATAGACTTGGCTACATCTCGAATGGCAAAATCAAAGACTGCGCGTCCATCCATCTTCAAAAATGAATCTGCATTTTCTTGATCTGAAAATGGAGAATGTAGACCTGAATGTCCATAAGTCAGACACTCGCTGCGACTTCCATCGCTATTGAGACTCTCAGCCAAGAAATGCTCTTGCTCGCTAGCTTCTAGCAAAACTCCGCCAGCACCATCTCCAAACAAAACAGCTGTTGATCGGTCTGACCAATCGACTGCTTTAGAGAGGGTTTCACTACCAATCACCAAGCCTTTTTGAAAGCGACCAGAAGCGATAAACTTTTCAGCAGTTGAAAGAGCAAATACAAATCCACTACAAGCAGCTGTTAGGTCAAAAGCAAAGGCCTTATTGGCACCAATATTAGCTTGGACACGAGCAGCTGTAGAGGGCATCATCGAATCTGGAGTAATGGTAGCTAGGATGATAAAATCCAGCTCTCCCCCTGTGATTCCAGCTTTTTCCATCAGTTTCTTGGCAACTTCTGTAGCCAAATCACTAGTAGATTCTGTTCTTGAAATATGCCTTTGTCGTATTCCCGTCCGACTTGAAATCCACTCATCATTGGTATCCATAATCTGAGCCAAATCATGATTTGTAACCACTTGCTCTGGCACATAATGAGCAACCTGGCTTATTTTTGCAAAAGCCATTATTTCAAATCCTCCAAAAATTGATAAAGTTTAATCAAACCTTTGCTCATAACTTCAGTTTCTTCCTTGCTCATACCGTCGATAATATTTTCGACCATAGTCTTATGGAAGCGTTTATGAAGTCTGTGAACCAAGCGACCTTTCTTTGTCAAATGCAGATGCACCACACGACGATCCTGCTCTGAGCGAATGCGTTCAATGTAACCCTTGCGTTCAAGATTATTCAAACTCGTCGTAACCGTCCCAAGAGTCACCATCAACTCTTTCGACACTTGACTTGGCGTCACGTCTGGGAATTTTCCAATTACATCGATTGTATGGACTTCTTTGATGGAGATATCTTTGAAACGACTACCCCTCAAGCTAACTTCCTCGATAACGAGGACATTGTTAAATATAGATGTTAAATATTCATTAATTCGTTGGTAGTCCAATCTCTTTTCCCTCCTTTTCAAAAAACTTTCACAATCAAAACATTTGACAAAAGAATTATATCAAACTTCAAAGAATGGTGCAAGTATTTTCTTATTTTCCAGTAAATTTCGGTCTTCTTCTCTCCGAATGAGCCCGAACTCCCTCTTTGAAATCTTCTGTCTGGGCCAAGGATTTCTGTAGGTTCAATTCTAAAGCAGCATAATCTTGCCAATCTTTGAATTGGCTCTCCCAAACCAACTTCTTGATAGCTACATAAGAATTAGCTGATCCACGTCTCAATTTTTTAAGAAGCTGTTCTCTCGTCTTTTCAAGTTTATCAGCTTCACAGACACGGTAAACCAGCCCCCACTCTAAAGCTTTGTCTGCTGTTAAAGCTTCTCCTGTCATGGCTAATTGAGCAGCACGAGTCACACCGATACTACGACTCAAGAGATGAATCCCCCCTGCATCTGGAGCCAAACCAACGCCGACAAAGGCTTGGATAAATTTAGCCTTATCCGTTGCAAGACAGAAATCTGCAGCAACAGCTATATTGGCTGCGGCACCTGCAACAGCTCCATCAACCTCCATCAAAACAGGCTTTGCAATTTGCTTAATTTTATAAGAAATCGTATTGACCAATTCTGCGATTTTCGTCAATGAAGGAATATCATCCTCTTCCACTGCCCGCTTCATCTCTACTAAATCTCCTCCAACGGAGAATACTTTCCCATTGGCATTAATTAAGATAAAATGCACAGCTGGATCCTTCTCTGCCAGAGTCAGAGCTTCCAAAATCTCCTCACACATAGGAATATGAAATCCATTTGCGACCTCAGGACGATTTAAGGTAAGGATTGCCAAATCCTCTTCAAGCTGATAAATAATATGTTCCATCAGGACTCCTTTTTATTTTATAAGCAGTTTAAATTATTTTATTATCAAAGTATATCTTTTTTAAAACTCGAAAGCAAGAAAAAATCAGCTGAAAGTGTCTCAGCCGATAAGAAAGACTCGCTCTGTCCTAGAAAGCATCTCATTTTCTTCATTGAAAAAAGGCTTTCTTTCTGCTATAATCGTATAAAATACTTACTTTAGGAGTTCTTATGAAAGTTGTTAAATTTGGAGGTAGCTCTCTTGCCTCTGCTGGTCAATTAGAAAAAGTTTTAAACATCGTTAAAAGCGATCCAGAGCGTCGTTTTGTAGTTGTTTCTGCACCTGGGAAACGCAATGCCGAAGATACTAAGGTAACGGATGCCTTGATTAAATACTACCGCGACTATGTTGCTGGTAAC
The DNA here is from genome assembly GCA_905221065.1 of bacterium. GTDB lineage: Bacteria > Bacillota > Bacilli > Lactobacillales > Streptococcaceae > Streptococcus. The sequence goes on along the minus strand of CAJNBS010000001.1, from coordinate 304,781 downwards.
GATATTAGCAAGAGCCAAAACTGGATTATCGACCGCTATGCTGCTATGGTTAGTGAACTAGGACTGAAACCAGCTGTTTTAGAAAAAATCTCTAAAAGCATCCGTGCCTTGGCCACTCTTCCTATTGAAGAAAATGAATTTCTCTATGATACCTTCCTAGCAGCCGGTGAAAATAACAATGCTAAATTGATTGCTGCCTACTTTAATCAAAATGGTCTCGATGCACGCTATGTTCACCCTAGAGAAGCTGGTATTGTGGTCACAAGTGAACCTGGTCACGCTCGCATCATTCCATCAAGTTATGACAAGATTGAAGAATTGACAAATGCAAATGAAGTCCTTGTCATTCCTGGTTTCTTTGGTGTTACTAAGGAAAATCAAATCTGTACCTTCTCACGTGGAGGTTCTGATATCACTGGTTCTATCATTGCTGCTGGTGTCAAGGCAGACCTCTATGAAAACTTTACAGACGTTGATGGTATCTTTGCAGCCCACCCTGGTATTATCCACCAACCACACTCTATCCCTGAGTTGACCTATCGTGAAATGCGTGAGTTGGCCTATGCAGGATTCTCAGTTCTTCATGACGAAGCCCTTCTTCCTGCCTACCGTGGAAAAATCCCTCTTGTCATTAAGAATACCAACAACCCTGACCATCCAGGTACTCGTATCGTTCTAAAACATAGTAGTGACAAGTTCCCAGTTGTGGGAATTGCTGGTGACTCTGGCTTTGTCAGCATCAACATGTCGAAATACCTCATGAACCGTGAGGTTGGATTTGGACGCAAGGTTCTTCAAATCCTTGAAGATCTTAATATCGGTTGGGAACATATGCCAACAGGTATCGACGATCTTTCGATTATCCTCCGTTCTCGCGAACTAACTCCTATCAAGGAAGAAGAAATCCTGCGTCAGTTGGTGCAAAAGGCTGAAGTAGATCATGCAGAAATCGAACACGACCTTTCAATCATTATGATTGTTGGAGAAAAGATGAAGAGTCACATCGGAGTAACTGCTACTGCGACACGTGCTCTATCTGAAAACAAGATCAACATCCAGATGATGTCTCAAGGTTCTAGTGAGGTTTCTATCATGTTTGTTGTTCATAAAGACCAAGAAAAATCAGCTATCAAAGCCCTATACAATGCCTTTTTCGGTGAAAGTAAGGAAGACTAAGCATGGCTCAATCTCTTAACAAAACAGTGCTCCTCAATACAACAGGCACCTCCTACCTCTCTATAGCTGGGAAAGTGGGGAAATTCCTTGTTGGGGATCAGGCTCTGGAATTTTACCCAGATGTCAACGTTGAACAATTTATCCAGATTCCCTGGAGCCATATCAATCAGATTGGAGCCAATGTTACTGGTCGCAAAATCAGTCGTCACTTCGAAGTCTTTACAGACAGAGGAAAATTCCTCTTTGCTTCAAAAGATTCAGGTGCCATTCTTAAAATTGCTCGCGAAAAACTGGGCAATGACAAGGTCGTCAAACTTCCTACCCTGATTCAGACAATTAGTCAAAAATTTAAAAATCTATTTGCAAAAAAGTAGAAACTTTAGTATAATCATAACAACGGATAAGTAGCTTATCTTCTTCTTTCAGAAAGTCTGCGGGTGCTGCGAGCAGATAGGAGGGATAGGTGAAATTCTACCGTTATTCAAAATTACATACACAATCAAGTGCACACCTGTGAAGTTGGATGGAACCGTGGCCCTGCCACTCCAACGCTTTGTCAGGTGTGCTTTTTTCATAAAGGAGTTCTTATGTTAGATATCAAACGTATTCGTACAGACTTTGATGCTGTCGCAGAAAAATTAGCTACACGTGGTGTAGATGCTGCTGTCTTAAACGAGATGAAAGAAATCGATGCTAAACGTCGTGACATCTTGGTCAAGGTTGAAACTCTCAAAGCAGAACGTAACACAGTTTCTGCTGAGATTGCCCAAGCCAAACGCAACAAGGAAAATGCAGATGACAAGATTGCTGCTATGCAAAACCTATCAGCTGAAGTCAAAGCTTTGGATGCTGAATTGGCAGAAATCGATGCTAAATTGACAGAATTTACAACGACTCTTCCAAACATTCCAGCTGACAGTGTTCCTGTTGGGGCTGATGAAGATGACAATGTGGAAGTTCGCCGTTGGGGTACTCCACGCGAATTTGACTTCGAACCTAAAGCTCACTGGGATCTTGGTGAAGACCTTGGTATCCTTGACTGGGAACGCGGTGGTAAGGTAACAGGAGCTCGCTTCCTCTTCTATAAAGGTCTCGGTGCTCGTTTGGAACGTGCTATCTACAACTTTATGTTGGATGAGCATGGTAAAGAAGGCTATACTGAAGTCATCACGCCTTACATGGTTAACCACGACTCTATGTTCGGTACTGGTCAATATCCAAAATTCAAGGAAGATACTTTTGAACTCAGCGACAGCAATTATGTCCTTATTCCTACAGCTGAAGTTCCTCTAACAAACTACTACCGTGATGAAATCCTTGACGGTAAAGACCTGCCAATCTACTTCACTGCTATGAGTCCTTCATTCCGTTCTGAGGCTGGTTCTGCTGGTCGTGATACACGTGGCTTGATTCGTCTGCACCAATTCCACAAGGTTGAAATGGTTAAATTTGCCAAACCAGAGGAATCTTACGAAGAATTGGAAAAAATGACTGCCAACGCTGAAAACATCCTTCAAAAACTCAACCTTCCATACCGTGTCGTTGCCCTCTCTACTGGAGATATGGGCTTCTCAGCTGCGAAGACTTACGACTTGGAAGTTTGGATTCCAGCGCAAAATACTTACCGTGAAATCTCAAGCTGTTCAAACACAGAAGATTTCCAAGCCCGTCGTGCCCAAATCCGTTACCGTGATGAAGCAGACGGCAAGGTTAAATTGCTCCACACCTTGAACGGTTCTGGACTTGCAGTTGGACGTACGGTGGCTGCTATTCTTGAAAACTATCAAAATGAAGATGGTTCTGTAACAATCCCTGAAGCACTTCGTCCATACATGGGTGGAGCTGAAGTTATCAAACCATAAAAAATAAGGTTTAGCTATTTCTAGCTAGACCTTTTTTCGTAACCAAATCAGATAAGCGCCTAATACAAAGAATAAAATAGTTAGGCATATAACTGTTTCAACCAATACCAAATAATCCAGAAATGGAAGTTTCAAGATTCCCTGAGCCATCTTAAGCGAGGTAGCCGTGATAATGGTAGGGAAGGTGAGGGCTGAGAAGGCTGGTTGAAAGCCTTGTTTTAAAATATTAGGCAGACGAGTTAAAACAAAGAAAAAGAAGGATTGAGACGCCAAAATCATGGCAATCAGGAGCCAAGTCGGTAGGCTGGCTCCTCCAACTCGAACTAGAGAAGCCAAGAGTAGAGAGAAGGGAGCACAGTAGATTCCTTCCTGTCCAAGCATGGCTACAGGGAGTGGATGTTTCTTTAAATCGCTATAAATAAGGGGATAGAGATAGAAGGTCAAGAGAAAACCAAAACTCAAGGTCGCATAGGCAATCTCGATAATACCTACCAGAGGATAGGTTAAGGCTGCTACTGCTATCCCCACATAGAGAACCGTCCAGCTAGGAGTGGCATGAACTCTCCGATCCGGACAAGCAAACTTGATAGTGAAACCAGCAATCAAGGCCAAATCCAAGAGAAATGAAAACCACCAGATTCCTTGTGCTACCAGAGGAAACTGAGGGAACACACGAAAGACATAGGTCGATAAAATCATTCCAGCCATGGGAAAGGTCGCCATCCCTGACAAAAGAGGGGGCTTGGTCAATTCTTGCTTTGTTTCTTCCCAATTAAGCAGATGAAAGATAAAAAAATAAATCCACAAAATCAAACCTGACAGACTCAGTATATGTGACAGCACTGGCAACATATCTAAAACGAGATTTCCAGCTCCTGCCAAACCTAGCAAACAACCTGAAAATACTAAGGGGAGTTTTTTCATCCTAACCTCCAATAATCATGTTAATTTCAGTATAGCATAAAAGCGCTTAAATGAGGGATTAAAAAAACGAAGTCCGTTGATTTCAGACTTCATTTTTTGTTCAGATATGAATTAAGCATAAGGTTGCAATTCTGGATTAATTGGTGTATTGGCTAGGTTGTTGGCATAGTTACAGAGGCTTGCTAGGCTGACACCAAGAACCACATCCAAGGCATTTTGTTGGCTATAACCAGCTTCTAGAAACTCGGCCAAAGCTTCATCTCCAACACGACCCTTGGTATTGATAACCGCCAAGGTAAACTTAGCTAGGGTGTCTAATTTAGGATCTGTTTCAATCGGAGTGCGATTACGAAGGGCTTGAAGAAGGTCATCATTCATTTGGATTTGTTTGATTGAAAAGGCTGTGTGACCTGCGACGCAGAAAGCACAACCATTAGTTACGGCTGCCGTGATTTGCACCACTTCACGTTCAACAGGTGTCAGGCTGTTGCGACGGTTGATAGCTCCGACAGTACGGTAAGCCTCTAGTGCAGTAGGAGCATTAGCCAAGAGACCGATTAGGTTGGGAATATAGCCATTGTTATCTTTTTCTACTGTTTCAAGAACTTCTTTCACTTCTGCTGGGGCTGATTCTACTGTATGAATTGTAAATGTTGTCATCATAAAACCTCTTTTCATTTTGTTGAAACCTAGTCTATCACAGATTCTATACCGTGTATAATATATATTTTAAATTGCACTGATAAAAATTCTTTATGAAAGTAAAAAAATCACACGCGGTGTGTGATTCCATTATTTATCAAAATACTTTTTAGTCTCAGCAATGACGACTGGCGACAAGACTAAGAGGGCAATCAAGTTTGGCAGAGCCATCAAGGCGTTGACGATATCTGCGATAATCCAAACCATATCCAACTCGATAAATCCTCCCAGCAAGACCATGAGCACAAAGACCACACGGTAAAGCCAGATAAAACGAACCCCAAAGAGGAACTCGAAACAGCGTTCTCCGTAGTAGTTCCAACCTAAAATCGTCGTGAAGGCAAAGAGCACAAGGAAGATGGTCAAAAGGGCAGGCCCAAAGTGTGAAAAGACCGTTGAAAAGGCTGACTGAGTCAAAGCAACCCCATTCAAATCACCACTCCAAACCCCAGTTACCAAGATGGTCAAACCAGTTAGAGTACAGATGATGAGGGTATCAATAAAGGTTCCTGTCATGGAAATCAAACCTTGCTCTACTGGTTCGTTTGTCTTAGCAGCCGCAGCTGCAATAGGAGCTGAACCTAGACCAGACTCATTTGAAAACACACCACGCGCCACACCATTTTGAATAGCCATTCGAATGCTGGCACCGGCAAAGCCACCTACCGCAGCAACTGGACTAAAGGCTGATGTCAAGATTAAAGCGATTGTAGCTGGGAGTTTCCCGATATTAAAGAAAATAACTGTAAGAGTTCCTAGAATATAGATGATAGCCATAAAAGGAACAACAGTAGTTGAAACCTTTGAAATAGACTTAAGTCCGCCAAAGACTGCAATTGCTACTAAGACAGACAAAACGAGAGCTGTGATAGCTGGCGAAATAGTCGTTGTATTTTGGATAGATTCTGTAATCGAGTTGACTTGGGTGAAGGTTCCGATTCCTAACAAAGCTACTAAGACACCTGCCAGAGCAAAGAAGATGGCAAGTGGTCGCCACTTTTCTCCCATCCCTAGAAGGATATAGTGCATAGGCCCTCCCGCTACTGCACCATGGTCGTCCTTGGTGCGGTATTTGATCGCCAAGAGTCCTTCCGCATACTTGGTAGCCATTCCAAAGAAAGCGGCCACCCACATCCAAAAGAGGGCTCCTGGGCCACCGACCTTGATAGCCGTCGCCACCCCGATAATATTTCCCGTACCAACTGTGGCTGCGAGGGCCGTACACAGTGCCGCAAAGCTGGATACATCGCCATGCCCCTTATCCTTGGTAAAAATAAGCTGGAAGGCCTTGGGCAGACGTAAAACCTGTAAAAGCCCCAAACGAGCAGTTAGGTAAATTCCTGTTCCGACCAATAAAATCAAGAGGGGTGGTCCCCAAGCAAAAGCATCAATTGATTTAAGCAATTCTAACATTCTATTCTCCTATCTTTTCAACCCCAAAAGAAAGAGCACATGCAAGATACATGTACTCTGGAATGCTTAGATAAATGCTAAAAAGCTGTCTATCATAGCTCTGTCCTTTTACCTGAGAGTTTGAGCAGTTGCCTGCCTTGCCCCTTCGGTGCCTTTACGGTCTCTCCAGAGTTCCGTCCATTTACAGTCATGGAAAATCAAACGATTCCCCACTTCTATTAAACTTCATTCGGTGTTGGTATTTAATTGATTTTTATTTTACAAAAAATGTTGGCTTTTGTCAATGTGTTTATTAGTAAAACTTAATTCAACAGTTTTTACTGTATAAAACCCGGAATACTTCTATCCTTTAAAAGTCACAATAGTCGCACCACTGCCTCCTGCATTTTGTGGGGCATAGCCAAAAGTCTTGACATGTTTGTTTCTTTGTAGGTATTTGGTGACTCCTTCACGGATGACACCTGTTCCGATACCATGGATGATATCAACTTGGGCCATATTGTTAAGCAAGGCTTGGTCGATAAAGGCATCTAGCTCATTCATGGCTTCTTCATAGCGTTTGCCTCGAAGATCCAGTCTAGCTTGAGGTCCTCGTCCAGAAGTTCGTTTCACAACATTGACTTGTTTCTTTTTGACTTGCTTTTCTTGCTGGGCTTGAACAAGGTCAAATTCTTTTTCTTCCAAGGTCATCTTGATCAAGCCAACTTGGGCTTCCCAGCGGCCGTCCTTAAGTTGACTGGTCAAGGTACCACGCTGTCCATAACTGAGAACCACGATATCATCTCCCACCTTTGGAGCTCGCTTTTTCTTAGCCTTTTGAAGGACCTTGTTTTTAGACAAGTCCACTTTTTCAGGAGCCAATTTTTTCAACTTGGCCTTGGCTTCAATGATTTCATGGGGTTTGAGTTGAGATTTACTATGGAGATTCTTAAGAATCTGATCACTTTCACTCAGGGCCATGTCCACAATCTCAGCAGCCTGTTCACGCGCCTTGTTAAGCTCGGTTTCCTTTTCACGATTGAGCTCATTGTAAAGTTTTTTGAGAGCACGGTTCATCTTGAGATTTTCTTGCTCCACCTCACGGATATTGTCCAAGCGTTTGCGACTCTCTAGCGTCTGCTCTTCCAGTTGTTCAATGATACGGTTAACATCATTGTCCTGATCGACTTGCTGACTAGCATCTCCTACGATGACTTCAGATAGTCCTAGACGTTTGGCGATTTCGAAGGCATTGCTTCGACCAGGAACGCCCTGCATAAAGCGATAGGTCGGGCGAAGAGTCGCAGTATCAAACTCCATGCTAGCATTTTGCACAAAGGCTGTCTCGATACCATAAGCTTTGAGTTCCGGATAGTGGGTCGTCGCCATGGTCTTGACTTGACGTAGGCGAAGATCCTCTAGAATAGCCATGGCAAGGGCAGCTCCTTCTTGAGGATCTGTACCAGCCCCCAACTCATCCAAGAGTAGAAGTGAATGTTGATTAACCTTGCCAAGAATATCCACGATATTGGTCATGTGGCTAGAGAAGGTAGACAAGCTCTGCTCAATAGATTGCTCATCCCCAATATCAGCAAAGATTTCTTCAAAAATACCAACACGACTTCCCTTGTCTGCTAAAATCGGTAAACCAGACTGGGCCATAACCTGCGTCAAACCCAGAGTTTTAAGCATGATGGTCTTACCACCTGTATTGGGACCTGTAATGACAATGGCTGTTAAATCTTGTCCAAAATGGACATCATTTGCAACGGCATTTTTGACCAAAGGATGGCAGACATGGAGCAGTTGAATCTCTTGATTTTCTGACAGCTGAGGCACGACTGCTTGTCTTTCTTGGATAAAGCGGACCTTGGCACGAATCAAGTCTAGATGGCCGATAATCCAAGCATCGTTAGCGATCTCAGCCGCATGAGGGCGGACACGTTCAGAAATTTCTTGGAGTATTCGAAGCATTTCATAGCGCTCATCTGCTCGTAAACTGGCAATTTCTTCGCTCAGTTTGACCACTTCACGGGGTTCAATATAGACGGTATTTCCACTAGCAGAAATATCATGAACAACACCTGCAATCTTATTGCGATAGGTGTTTTTGACTGGTAAAACCTGACGGCCATTTCTGCTAGCTACAATCCCTTCCGTCAACATCTGCGCTTTTTGCTTGAGCAAATCTTGTAAAACGTCGCGTACCTGACTCTCGCTATCATGGATTTTTCGACGGATTCGCGCCAATTCTTCACTGGCGAAATTTTCAATGAAACCTGCATCATTAAAGGCCTGAAGATTTCCTTGTAATTGCGGAAAATCGTGTAACTTCTCAAACCAGAGGGCTAATTCTTCCAAGCTGACATTTCCCAGATTGGCATAAAAACTTTGCAGTTCTCGGCTAGACAGAAGTACGCGCTTCAAGAGTAGGAACTCCTCGATATTGAGGTCCGCTCCCATCTCCAAGCGCTTGCAGACTCCTGCAATTTCCTTGGTTGCGAGAATGGTAAAATGCGGTTGCTCGACAAAGAGAGCCTGCATTTCCTTCATCTCAGCAAAAGCCTGTTTGATTTTATCTGCTTTGGCAGTCGGAGCCAGCTGTCTCAATTGCTCCAAGCCCTGCTCGGTCAACAAATGGGGTTCAAACAAGGCCTTGACCTTATTGAACTCTAATGTTTCTAATATTTTCTTGTTCATCTTTATTTCCTTGTCTTTGAATGTCTAGGTGTATTAGCTTTTTACATTCTGATAGATTCTAGTCAATCTGTAAACAAAGGGCTAGGAAAAATCCTGCCCTTTTTATCCGATTAAATTTGTCACCCAGATTTGTTTGAGCCAACTGGTTGTTACTGGTATACTCTGGATGATGTGTTTTGCGACGATACTCTTTTCAAGAGGATTTTGTATAGCTGCCATGGGAATCGTTGCTAGTATGGTCAAGGCCATTTGCAAGACAAATAAGGTCACCAACATGGACAAGATACCTGCTGAAACTTGGAACAACTTGCCACCCAGTTTTTTACTAGGAAGTAAGTGTAACAAGAGACCAAGCAACCGACCGATGCTATAGACAATCCCAAATACAAGCAAGTAGCCAATACCTGCATAAAAAACCTTATCCAACTGAAAGAGTTGATCCGATGGGAAGAAGAAAGTCCCCTGACCTTCCTGCGGATTTGCATAAGGGAGCAGTAAATGGAATTGTTCTCCAAGCCCCTTGTAAAACTGGCCAGCCACAAAAGCCGAAGCCATGGCTGAAATCAGGTAATAAACTTGTAAGAGCAGGCCTCTCCGATAGCCGATATAAAATCCCCAAGCCAAGACCAATAGAAGAAGGAGTGAAATCATAAGGAATCCTCAATCTTGCTCTGTTCTTGCTTGCATGTCACAAGCTTGTGACGGAGTTCTTCTAACTCTTGCTCCTTATCATCAAATTCAATCTCACGGCTGAGTTGCGTTGACAAACAGTTGACTGCCAACAAAAGAGCAATCGTTTCATCATCTGCACTAGGCATTTGTTCTTTAATTGCTTGGTATTTTTCTGTCGCAACCTTAGCGATTTCCTCCATAAAAAGGTTATCATGTTCGCTTGTCAAGGTTAATGATTTTTTTCCGAATGTAAATTTGAATCGATTTAGATTTGCCATAAAATTCACCTCACGATATTATACCAAAATTCGCTAACTTTGTCAGTTTTTACAAATTTGCCTGCTTTTGTGGTACAATAGAAACTATGGCAAGTATAACACTCACACCAAGTGAAAAGGAGATTCAGACTTTTCTTGAACACTACCAAACTAGTCTAGCTCCCAGCAAGAATCCCTATATTCGCTACTTTTTGCGACTACCTCAAGCAACGGCTTCTATCTATACTTCTGGAAAGGTCTTGCTTCAGGGTGAAGGAGCTGAGAAATATGCTAGTTTCTTTGGCTATCAAGTTGTAGAGGAAAACAGGGGACAAAATTTCCCTTTGATTGGGACAGATGAGGTGGGAAATGGTTCCTACTTTGGTGGGCTGGCTGTCGTGGCTTCCTTTGTCACACCGGACCAGCATGACTTCTTGCGAAAACTCGGTGTGGGGGATTCTAAGACTCTGACCGACCAAAAGATTCGTCATATTGCCCCTATCCTCAAGGAAAAAATCCAGCACCAGGCACTGCTTCTCTCACCAAGCAAGTACAATGAGGTCATCGGAGACCGCTACAACGCTGTTTCGGTTAAGGTTGCCCTCCATAATCAGGCTATCTATCTCCTCCTTCAAAAAGGTGTTCAGCCTGAGAAAATTGTGATTGATGCCTTTACCAGTGCTAAAAATTATGACAAATACTTGGCACAAGAGGCCAATCGTTTCAGTAATCCTATCAGCTTAGAAGAAAAGGCTGAGGGCAAATACTTGGCCGTCGCAGTTTCTTCTATCATCGCGCGTGATCTCTTTCTGGAAAATCTTGAAAATCTAGGACGAGAACTGGGCTATCAGCTTCCAAGTGGAGCTGGTACAGCTTCTGACAAGGTGGCTAGCCAGATTTTGCAGGCCTATGGTATGCAGGGACTCAGCTTCTGCGCCAAACTGCACTTTAAAAATACTGAAAAAGCGAAAAAACGCTTAGAAAGGTAAGTTATGAATTCATTTAAAAATTTCTTAAAAGAGTGGGGATTGTTCCTCCTAATTCTGTCATTACTAGCTTTAAGTCGTATCTTTTTTTGGAGTAATGTCCGCGTAGAAGGCCATTCTATGGATCCTACCCTAGCGGATGGCGAAATCCTCTTTGTTGTTAAGCACCTTCCTATTGACCGTTTTGATATCGTGGTTGCCCATGAGGAAGATGGTAATAAGGACATCGTCAAGCGCGTGATTGGAATGCCTGGCGATACTATCCGTTACGAAAACGATAAACTTTACATCAATGACAAAGAGACAGATGAGCCTTATCTAGCAGATTACATCAAACGCTTTAAGGACGACAAACTCCAAAGCACCTACTCAGGCAAGGGGTTTGAAGGAAATAAAGGAACTTTCTTTAGAAGCATCGCTCAAAAAGCTCAAGCCTTCACAGTTGATGTCAACTACAACACCAACTTTAGCTTTACTGTTCCAGAAGGAGAGTACCTTCTCCTCGGAGATGACCGCTTGGTTTCGAGCGACAGCCGCCACGTAGGTACTTTTAAAGCAAAAGATATCACAGGGGAAGCTAAATTCCGCTTCTGGCCAATCACCCGTATCGGAACATTTTAAGAAATCGAAGAGGCCGAGAATCAACAATCTCAGCCTCTTCTTCTATCGTGAGAAGGGATCGTTTATTAATTATAGTAAAAACAACCCCAACTCTCACCTATTCATGCAAAGGAATTTTATGGAAGTTTATTTTTCAGGAACCATTGAACGGATTATTTTTGAAAATCCCAGCAATTTTTACCGCATCCTCCTCCTAGAAATCGAAGATACGGACGCAGAGGATTTTGATGATTTTGAAATCATTGTCACTGGTACTATGTCTGATGTGATTGAGGGAGAAGACTATACTTTTTGGGGACAAATTGTCCAGCACTCCAAGTATGGGGAACAACTGCAAATCAGCCGTTATGAACGTGCAAAACCAACTAGCAAGGGGCTGGTTAAGTACTTTTCAAGTAGCCATTTCAAGGGAATTGGTCTCAAGACAGCTCAGAAAATCGTGGACACCTATGGCGACAATACCATTGACGAAATTCTGCAACACCCCGAAAAGTTAGAAGGCATATCAGGACTATCTGCCAAAAATCGCGAGGCTTTCGTCTCCACTCTTCGTCTCAACTACGGAACGGAGATGGTTTTGGCCAAACTAGCCAACTACGGCATTCCCAATAAATTAGCCTTTCAAATTCAAGACTTTTACAAGGAAGAAACCCTTGACGTGGTTGAAAATTATCCCTACCAACTGGTTGAGGATATCAAGGGTTTGGGCTTTACCATTGCTGACCAACTAGCGGAAGAACTAGGCATCGAAAGTCAGGCTCCTGAACGCTTCCGCGCTGGTCTAGTTCATAGTCTTTTTCAGGCCTGTATGGAAACAGGGGATACCTATGTTGAAGCACGAGATTTGCTTGAGCAAACCCTTACTCTCCTTGAGTCTTCCCGTCCTGTGGAACTAGATCCCAGCCAAGTGGCCCAAGAACTCTCCTACCTCATTGAAGAAGACAAGGTTCAGCAGATTGATACCAAAATCTTCGACAATAGCCTCTTTTTTGCTGAGGAAGGTATCCGTAGTCACTTGGTTCGTATCCTTGAAAAAGGAAAACAGAAGAGCCAAGATATGGAAACCATTCAAAAACATATCGCTACTGTCGAGCAAGAACTGGGGATTGAGTATGATAGCATTCAAAAACAGGCGATCTGTGACGCTATCCAGAACAAGGTCTTTATCCTGACAGGTGGGCCCGGTACTGGTAAGACGACTGTTATCAATGGGATTATCGCTGTTTATGCCCTTTTAGAAGGACTCGACTTCAGGAAAAAAAGCAACCTGCCGATTCTTCTTGCTGCTCCAACTGGCCGAGCAGCTCGGCGTATGAATGAATTAACAGGCTTGCCTAGCGCGACCATACACCGCCATTTGGGAATGACAGGTGACGATGATACCAGTCATCTGGAAGATTACCTGGATGCCGATTTTATCATCGTGGACGAATTTTCTATGGTCGATACTTGGCTGGCCAATCAACTCTTCTCCAACATCTCTTCTAACAGTAAAATCCTCATCGTGGGAGACAGCGACCAGCTACCGTCTGTCAGTCCCGGACAGGTTCTAGCGGACCTGCTTCATATTCCTTTGATTCCTCAGACTCGCTTGGAAAAAATTTACCGACAAAGTGAAGAATCAACCATCGTCACCCTAGCTAGTCAGATTCGACAGGGTATCTTGCCAGCTGATTTCACCCAGAAAAAAGCAGACCGCTCCTACTTTGAAATTGCTAGCGGCCATATTCCTGCCACCATTGAGAAAATCTTAGGTGCTGCCCTCAGAAGCGGCATTCCTGCCCGTGATATCCAAGTTCTGGCTCCCATGTACCGAGGGACAGCAGGGATTGATGCCATCAACCAGCTCATGCAAGACCTCCTCAATCCACCACAAAAAGACCAGCTCAGTTTTGAGGCTCCCCAGTGTCACTATCGTAAGGGCGACAAGGTCATTCATTTGGTCAACGATGCTGAAATCAATGTCTTTAATGGGGATTTGGGATCTATCACAGACCTGATTCCCGGCAAATATACTGAATCGAAACAAGACGAAATTGTCATTGATTTTGACGGCAATGAGGTCATCTACCCACGTAACGAATGGTACAAGATTCGACTAGCCTATGCCATGAGTATCCATAAGTCTCAGGGAAGTGAGTTTCCTGTTGTCATCCTGCCCATCACCAGTGCTAGCAAGCGCATGCTGGAGCGAAATCTCATCTACACAGCTATTACACGGGCTAAGAGCAAGCTCATCCTTCTTGGCGAATTACAGGCCTTTGACTATGCAGTCAAGCATATCGGGACTGCTCGCAAGACCTATCTGATTGAACGCTTCAGTGATTTAATTGAAAATAATATTGAAGAAAGTAAACAAGCCTTCTCTGAAACTGCCACATCAAGTGACTCTGAACAATCCTACATCCTCACCGAGGAAAACTGGTCCAGCATCCCCGCTATGATTGGGATTACAGATGCAGACCTCAAAGAGATTTTTGGAAAATAGTGCATCAGAAAACCCACCAATTCAGGTGGGATTTTTGTTTATTAATACTCAATGAAAATCAAAGAGCAAACTAGGAAGATAGCCGCAAGCTGTACTTGAGTACGGTAAGACGACGCTGACGTGGTTTGAATTTGATTTTCGAAGAGTATAAGATTATTTAACTGTTGCTGTGCTTGTAATCAATTCAACAGCTTTTTTGATTGTGATATCGTGTTTCAACATATCAGCTGAAAGCAAGCTTTGTACTTGAGCAACTTCCATGTTGTAGTCTGTTGCCAATTGCTCAATTTCTTTTTGGATTTCTTCTTCTGAAGCGTCAAATCCTTCAGCTTTAGCAACTGCTTCGATAACAAGGTTAGTCTTAGTACGTGACTCAGCTTCTGCTTGGTATTGGTTGTGAAGGTCTTCTTGAGTAGTTCCAGTGATTTGGAAGTACATGTCAGGGTTGATACCTTGACGTTGCAAGTTTCCAAGGAATTCATTTACTGAACGGTGAACTTCTTCATGGATCATTTCTTCTGGAAGTTCTACGATTTCAGCATTTTCTACAGCTTTATCGATTGCTGCACCTTCAACGGCATCTTTGTAAGCTTCTTCTTTAGCAGCAGCCAATTCTTTGCGGTATTTTTCTCTCAATTCAGCAAGTGTTTCAACTTCTTCGTCGATGTCTTTTGCAAGTTCATCGTCAAGAGCTGGAACTTCTTTAGCTTTTACTTCGTGGATAGTTGTTACGAATTTAGCTTCTTTACCTGCAAGGTCTTCTGCTTGGTAGTCTTCTGGGAATGTTACGATAACATCAACAGTTTCACCAGCTGAGTGACCTACCAATTGGTCTTCGAAACCAGGGATGAATTGACCTGAACCAAGTCCAAGTGAGAAGTTTTCACCTTTTCCGCCGTCAAATTCAACACCGTCGATAGAACCAACAAAGTCGATGACAACAGTGTCGCCGTTTTCAGCAGCAGCTTCTTTGATAATCAATTCAGCCAAGTTGTTGCGTTCGCGTTCGATACGCTCTTCAACGTCAGCGTCAGTTACTTCTTTTTCTACATCAACTGATACTTCAAGGTTTTTGTAGTCACCCAATTTTACTTCAGGTTTTGTAACGACTTCAGCAGTGATAACCCAGTCTTGACCTTTTTCCATTGAAGTTACGTCAATTTTTGGTTGAGCAACCACTTCAAGACCAGCTTCTTTTACAGCTGCTTCATAAGCGTTTGGTAAAAGAGCATTCATAACGTCTTGGTAAAGTGACTCTTCACCAAATTTTTTGTCGAAGATAGGACGTGGAAGGTGACCTTTACGGAAACCTGGAACATTAAGAGATTTCTTCACTGAGTTGAAGACACGGTCCAATTCTGGTTTGATTTGGTCTTGAGAGATAGTGAAAGTCAAGACACCACGGTTTGTTTCTTTGTTTTCAAATGATACAGACATTCTGTCATTTCTCCTTAAAATTTTTTAAATACAGTCTATTATAACATAAACGAGCGACTTTTTTCAAGTAATGACTGCGCTTTTCAATGATGGGGGAGGTACTTGCTCGCTTCTTTGATACTAAGCTCAGCCATTCTTTCCTTGTTTTTCTCAATGAAGCATGCTACCCAAACTGGATTCGTTTTAGAGTAGTCTCTCAGAGCCCATCCAATGGCTTTATTGATAAAGAATTCTGTTTGATTCAAATTATGAAGCAGAATCTTTTCCATTAATTGAACATTGGTCTTCGCTTTTCTTAACAACTGGTGGTCAATAGCAACCCGTCTCAGCCAGATATTGTCTGACAGGCTCCATTGGAGGATTATTTTTTCTAGTTCCGGCTTATTGTATACCAAACTCCCTACTACGCGATCTAGGATATCCACCGTATCCCACCAAGACTTAGTAACAACCAACTGCTCTAGCTTAGGCAAATCGCTGTCCTTTAGATAAGACTGCATTGCTTTCAAATAATTGGCCGCCACATACTGGTATTCTCTAGACTCTTTTTCCCAGCAAGTATCTACAAAATCCCAATCGATAATCTTTGTTTTTTTCGCTTCTGGAAAGTATTTTTTATAGAGTTTATTTCTTTCTGGCGCCGCAACGCCTAGAAAGGAAAATTGATGGCGCATATAGGCCTGCATGGGCCCTGCTTTTTTAGGATCTTTTGCTGCTTCTAGCTCCTCAAGTAAATCTGTTAGACTCATCTAAAACTCCTCATGCCCCACCAAATGGTGCTGAAAGGCATAGACCGCTGCCTGGGTGCGATCGCTAACCTCCAGTTTGGCAAGAATGTTGGACACGTGGGTCTTGACCGTCTTAAGAGAGATAAAAAGTTCATCAGCGATGCGCTGATTTTCGTAACCCTTGGCAATCAGTTGGAGAACATCTCGCTCACGCGCAGTCAGGTCCTCATGTAGTTCTATGTGATTGCGGTGGTATTCGACCTTCTTGCTGACCTCTTGCTCAATGGCCAACTCGCCAGCAGCTACCTTACGGACAGCATGGAGCAATTCATCTGCACTAGAAGTCTTGAGCATATAGCCCCGAGCACCTGCATTTAAGACAGGCATGATTTTTTCATTGTCCAAGTAAGAGGTCACAATCAAAATCTTGGCTTCAGGCCATTCTTTGAGAATGGCCAAGGTCGCGTCAATCCCATTCATCTCAGGCATGACAATATCCATGACAATGACATCTGGACGCAATTCCAAGGCCAAGTCAATGCCTTGAGCCCCATTAGCCGCTTCCCCTACAACTTCTACATCGTCTTGGAGGTCAAAGTAGCTTTTCAAGCCCAATCGGACCATTTCATGATCGTCCACTAGTAAAATTTTCATCTTTACTCCTTCATCATTCCTTATCGAGCAGGGGAATACGGATATCAACTGCCAGCCCTTGCTTGGGAGCTGTTAATAACTGAACCGTCCCTGCCATATCTTCAACCCGCTCCTTGATATTGCGGAGTCCATAACTCAAGTCGTCTAAACTCCCCAACTGGAAACCAATCCCATTGTCGACTACCTTCAGTTGCAATTCAACATCTGTCTGATAGAGATAAACATCCAGACAAGAGGCCTGGGCATGACGGAGGGTATTGCTGATTAACTCCTGCAGGATACGGAAGATATGCTCCTCAATCTTCTTGGGCAATTTCGTCACATTTTGCTTGAAAGCAACCTTGAGATCACTCTTGTCCTCAAGCTCTTTTAGGAGAATTTGGATTCCTTCAACCAGACTCTTCTCTTCCAACTCCACTGGTCGCAAATGCAAGAGCAAGACCCGCAAGTCCTTCTGGGCTGTTTCAAGGATGGCTGTGACACTCTGCAACTGGGTCTGCATCTTTTCTCTATCCAGTTTTAAAGCCTGCTGGCTGACACCTGACAAAATCATGTGGGCCGCAAACAATTCCTGACTGACGGTATCATGCAAATCTCGAGCAATTCGCTTTCGTTCCTTCTCGATGATTTCCTCTTCTTGAGTAAGACTGTGATTTTCAGCTTTTTGAAGAGCCTCTGTCAAGAGGTTAAGTTTGCCATACAAGGACTTGAAACTGGCGTCCAAATCTGGGTCTGCAACCCGAATCACTTCTTGCCCTGCCAACAAACGCTTGAGATTGGCCTGCATTTTTCTTAGAGAAAGCTCTTCGACACCTCGCCAAAACAGGACTAAGAGACAGGTCATGGACATGCTGAATACCAACAACAAAAAGACAAATTTTTCTGTTTTTTCGACATCGTGCAGGAAAATAGACCAGTCAAAATCAAGAATTTCCAGCAAGCTATGGGAGAGAAATAAGACAAACAGGAAGGAGGTAATGGCAATGATAACATAAGCTTGTTTTTTCATCCTCTGACCACCTCCACATCCCCAATCATAGTGGTCAAGAGAATCTTGACACTCTTGTTACTCTTGAGATAATCTCTTGTTTCTTGATGATAGTGTTCATTGCGGAGGGCTCGCTTGGGCTGGTTGAAAAAAGTCAAATCACCATAGAGACAGTTAACGCTAAGACTGACTTCCACATCTACAGGTACAATGATTTTGGTCGTTCCTACCATCTTTCTGAGGATAATAACATTATCATGATTGGTTAGAATCACCCTCTCCAGATGAATAGTGTCTTTACCCATAAGACGAAAAAGATTGATATCATCAAATTGGCAAGTCTGGTAACTTGAAAAATGATGGAGATTCCCAAACCAACGATTTTTCTCCTTCTTAACCGTCACCACCTCTTCAAACACCAAATTGGTCTGCTCTTTTTCCTGATTCATCATCGGGTAAAGAAGAAAGAGACTGTATATAACCGCAACAAAAATAGCTAAAATCACAAAAGGATTGAGCATGACGATGAAAAAGAAGAGAATGGTTGCCACAACCAAAAGAAGGTTATTTCCCTCTTTACCAGTGTAATAACGAATCAAAAGCAGAAAGAGGAATAAAATCAGCAGAAAACGCGAAAAATGCTCTGAAACCATCAAAATCAGAGCTCCCGTCAACAGACAGGCTTCGATAAATAAAAAGATTTTAAATTTTCTCATAGGTGCATCCTCTCCCTTCTATTTTATCACAATTCAAAAAAGTCACCTCGGTCTGAAGATGGAAAAAAGGCGGTGGTTACGCCTTTTTCATCTGATCATTTGCTTCTTTTAATTTTCCATAAAGAATGTAATCTACACTTTGCAAACCTGCTATGGTAGCACAGTTCAGGGCACACATAATCAAGCGTAGATCTGCTTTCCAACCTTGGACAATGCCAATCACTTCTTCAACTGTATAGCTTTCAACCAATTCCAGAACTGTTCGAGACAGTCCCACGGCCTTGGCACCAAAGACCAAACACTTAATCATATCCAGCGGATTCCGAACACCACCACTAACCAAAAGTTCGACCTGGTCTTTCCATTCTTGGGCATTGAGAAGGGATTGCATAGTGGACTGCCCCCATTGATTAAGGTAATCACGCTGACCACTGCGACGATTTTCGATATAAGCAAAGCTAGTACCACCACGACCTGACAGGTCAAAGATTCGAATCCCTAGTTCATAGGCTCTCTCAATTGTCTTGGCATCCATCCCGAAGCCTACTTCCTTTAGGACAATAGGAACAGGGATTTGCTTGCTATAGTCTGCCAGATGCGATTGCCAGCTTCTGAACGTTCTTTCTCCCTCGGGCATGAGTAATTCCTGCATGACATTGACATGCATTTGTAGGAGAAGAGGATTCATCGCTTCTACAGTCTGAAGTCCTAACTCAACGGGCTTGTCCAATCCAATATTGGTTCCAATGAGGAGATTTGGATGGCTAGATTTGACAGAAAAAGAATCATCTGTTGGATCTTTGAGGGCTGCGCTATAAGATCCCGTCACGAACAAAATCCCACAGGCTTCCGCCACCTGAGCTAGTTTTTGATTGATTTCTCGTCCTTTATCACTTCCACCTGTCATGGCATTGATATAAAAAGGAAAATCCCACTTTCGACCAGCAAACTCTGTCGACAGATCAATTTCATCTAAATCATAAAGAGGTAAGGAAGAATGAATCAACTCCACCTCATCAAAGCTATTATAGGAACTTTTCTGCTCAAGGGCATAGCGGATATGCTCGTCCTTACGATTTGTCGTCATGTCCAATCCTTTCTTGGTATAAGAGCTCAATCCCTAGATCGGCCCAACGATTTTTTAAGGTTTCAGTTGATTGCATATCAAAACTCAAGGCAATCCCACAGTCACCACCACCAGCGCCACTACTCTTAGCAACAGCTTGCAAATCTTGACTGGATTCTTTCAGTTGTCTTAGCGAAGGCGTGTAAATGTCTGAGCTCAAACCTTCTAAAAGTTGACTGGCCACTTCTACTTGCTTGATAACTTTTTCGGCTTTCCCCTGCTCCAAGGCTTCTACCAAAGTAGCCACCGTTTCTTTTGAGGAACTTAAAAAATTCTGATTGATGTTTTGCTTGATTTGCTGAACCATATCACTAGACACAGCTACTTCCTTGGTCCATCCAACTAGGAAATCACATTCTAGGGTGGGGTTCACTTGTAAGATGGAAAAGCCCCAATCACGCTCCAAAACTGTCGCCAAGTTTTCTTCTTGCAACCAAGCAGCCACCTTTTGGCGATCAAACGACTGGTAGAGAACCAAATCCTCTGCCACGATACAGGCAAGGTCTCCCATAGAGCCATTGTCACCTCGCTTGAGCAAGACAGCGCTGGCCAGCTTGAACAAGAGTTCCTGATCAACCGTAATATCATACAGAGCCAGCAGGGCCTTGATGACCAAGACAACGACGCTACCGCTAGAACCCAGACCAAACTTTTTACCTTCCCGTTCCATTTTCCCACGGATTTCTAGAGAAAAGGGGATTAAATCCTGACCTCTATAAGTCAGGAAATATTCCACTAAAGCAATCGTTTCTTGGATCAAGCTATAGGCAGGATTGGGCGTCAAGTTCACTGCGAAATCAAACAGATCTGAGTAGATACGGTAACTATCAGAAAAAGCAATCTCGCCCTTCATATAGATGGGAATAGCCTTTATCAAGGCTAACTGCCCTGGCTCTAAAATAGCATACTCACCTGCCCAATAGAGTTTTCCACAAGTTTTAACAGCAATCATCTTGACTCAAATCCTTTGTTTTTGACACAATCAAGCGGTAACGCTGACTGAAAATTTCAGATAAATGCTCCAAGTCTTTCTCCTGACAAAGAACTTTGACATTGGGACCAGCATCCATAGTAAAGTAGCAGGCCTCTCCTTTCTCACGAAGCTGGCGAACAAAGTCCATGGCTTCATAAGATGCATCCGTCAGATAAGAAAAAGCTGGTGATGCTGTCTTTGTCGTAGCGTGCATAGCAAGGGCATTTTTCTCCGTTAATTCCCCAACCTTTGCAAAATCATTCTCTTTGAGATAAACCAGCATATCCTGATAGTCCTTCTCAGACTGATGCACCCAGTCATCAAAAGTCGTCGAAGTTTCCACACAGAGTTTCATCCCATCACGGCTAGAAATTGGTTTTTTCTTGTCCTCTAGCACCAACATAATCATAGCTAGTTTCAAGTCTGTCTCTACAGGGTAAATTTCCCCGCTATCCTTATCCCAAGCACCTAGTGGTCCATAGAAACTCCGAGAAGAAGAGCCTGAGGCAAACTTAGCCCCCTGCGCTAACTGACTTCTATCCAATCCAAGCTGAAAATAAGCATTACATGCCTTAACCAAGGCGGATAAACCGCTAGAACTTGAGGATAGACCTGCTGCCGTAGGCATATTGTTTTGAGTGTCAATACGAACAAAGCCCTCACCATCTGGACGGTAGCGGTCAATAATCTTACTCATCTTGGCATGCTCAGCCTCATTTTGGAGCTGACCATTGATATAAAAGGCGTCAGCAGTCGCATCCGTCGGTAAAGGCGACAATGTTGTCTCCGTATACATATTTTCCAAAGTCAGAGAGATACTACTAGTAGCAGGCACCATCTCTTTTTCTTTTTTCTTTCCCCAATATTTGATAATAGCAATATTTGCGTAGGAACGTACTGTTACAGGCTCTCTATCCATGTCTGAACAGCTCCTTTCTCTTCTAATCTTTCTGCTAGTTCTTGTGCTTGAGTCAAATTGATTGCCAAGGCTATGATACAGCCTCCAAGCCCACCACCGCTCATCTTGGCACCTAAAGCACCATAACTAAGAGCCGTTTCAACCAAAGAGTCTGCCTCAGGGCTACTGACACCAATTTCTCTTAAATGCAAATGCGCTTGACTGAGGATTTGTCCCAATCCTTCAGCATCTTTTCGTGAAATCGCATCCTCTGCCTGCTGGGTCAATTCTCCCAAGGCATGTAAAAACGGTAGGGCATCCTTACCCTTGTTTTGAACCACTTGGATGGCTTCACGAGTATGACCATAAACGCCTGTATCTGCAATCACCAAATAGGCGGATAAGTTCATCTCAAGCTCTGTAAATCCTACGTTCTTGATAAAGCGAATAGGTTGGTCACTGAGACAGGTCTTAGCATCCAAACCACTAGGATTCATATGGGCAATCATCTCAGCCCGATTAACCAAAATTTCTAGTACATCATGAGGCAGGTCGGCTTGATAGTAGTCAAATACCGCACGAATAGCTGCTATGCTGATAGCAGCTGACGAACCCATTCCCCGCTTCTCAGGGATAGCCGAGTCAATCTCACAGCGAATGCAGGCTTCTTTGATATCCAAATACTCCAGCGAAGCATAAACTGCCATGGACAAGGTATCCTCCTCATAGAGACGCCAAGGACTCGCTGCAGGTACCACCTTACAAGTCACCTCCACCTCCAAAAGGGGCAAGGAAATGGCAGGATAACCATAAACGACCGCATGCTCCCCTATTAAAATAATCTTACTATGTGCCTGACCGACACCCACTTTTTTTGTCATGTTTTCCTTTTGCTAGACGAAAAAGCCGTCTCATACTCAATGAAAATCAAAAAGCAAACTAGGAAGCTAGCCGCAGGCTGTACTTGAGTACGGTAAGGCGACGCTGACGTGGTTTGAATTTGATTTTCGAAGAGTATTATTTTTTCCTACAAGTATTTATTTTCTCCTATCTATTTTATTATATTTTCACAAAAAAAGCGATTGTTTCCTTCACAATCGCTTCTTTCATTATTGGACCCATTCACCATTATAGTTGACGTAGTAGCCATCTACAGTGGTATTCACTGCCAAAGCACCTGAACTGTAAGCATAGTACCATTTGCCATTGACCTGGAACCAGCCTGTCGTCATATCACCATTTTTATTATCTAAGTAATACCATGTTGATCCATCTTGATACCAACCAGTTGTCATAGCTCCTGATGAACGAAGGTAGTACCAACGGTTACCAACATATACCCAACCTGTCGTCATATCACCATTTTTATTATCTAAATAATACCAAGTTGAACCATCTTGATACCAACCAGTTGCCATAGCTCCTGATGAACGGAGGTAGTACCACTTATTGCCAAGTTGTTTCCAACCAGTTTGCATTATAGCAGTTGTTGGATCTAGATAGTACCAAGTTGAGTTATCATTGGTCCAGCCACGCACTAGCTCCCCAACCGTTAAACTGTCGATACGAGCATCGAAGCTACCATCCTCCTGTAAATAATACCAGTGTCCCTCATCATGAACCCAACCAGTTTTTAAAGTGTGATAGCTACGCTGGTCTCCAAAATAATAGACTCGTTTCTCTGCTGGACTATCATATTGTTCCCCATGATGCTTGTTGGTATTGGTAGCAGTTTTTGCCTCTAAAACTTGCTTACCAACAAATTCTTGTAGTACCCCATCTTGACCAAAGTAAAACCAATCTGGTCTAAAAGCAATATCTTGCCTTAGAGAAGAACCAATCGTAACCCCTTCGTGTGGAGCAGGTATATATTGCCAGCCGACAACCATCTCTCCAGATAAAGAATCAAAATAATAGTACTTACCATCAATCACTCGCCAGTAGGTTTCTTTGAGTTCCCCCTTCTTGTAGTAGGTTCTACCATTTTCTTGGACAAATTTCCAACCTTCTGAATCAGCATCATCCGCCAATACTGCACTTGTTGCTAGCAAACCGAAGAAAAAGACTGCTAATGCGATTTGCATCAATTTTTTTATTATTTTCATTAGACGTATCCTCCATAACTGATTATAGCAAAGACCAAACTGCATGTCAATATATAGAAACCCCCTCAAAAAAGCAGTTACAAAACTGCAACTGCTTTTCTATTCTTGCATGGTATAACCGACACCACGAACGGTTTTAATGTAGCTTTTCTGACCTTTTACATCAAGCTTGCTACGTAAATAACGGATATAGACATCCACGATATTGGTTTCGGTCGCACTTTCATACTTCCAGACACTTTCCAACAACTGCTCACGAGTTAACACTTTCTTACTTCCCATAAGAGTAGCCAAAAGATCATACTCACGACGCGTTAGAGCAATCATCTCCTCGCCACGATAAACGGTATGATGTTCCACATCCATACGCAGATTGCGGTAAGACGTTGGAACCTTCATCTGACTACAGTGTTGGTCGATAAAGTCCCGACCTCGGAAAATCGCTGAAATACGAGCTACCAAATTATCAATAATAACTGGCTTATAGATGTAAGAAACGGCAAAGCGTTGGATTGTCTCAAGCTGGTCTTGCAATTCTTCACGATGGTCCAAGACCATGATGATTGAAGCTGGCTTAGACCGACTCAGCTTGTCTGCAAAATCCTGGGCTGTCATATCCCCCAGATGAGCATTCAATAAAATCAAGTCATAGTCTGTCTGAAGAGCCACGGAGAGGGCTTTTTGCCCCTCCTCAACCTGATCAACTCGGTATTGCTCTTTTTGGAGTTCCAAACTTAAAAAATGAGCTAGATTTCGTTCTTTCTCAAGTAATAAAATCCGTTTCCCCATGGCAGACCTACTTATTTTTCGTCATACCAAGAGTAGTGGAATGTTCCTTCTTTGTCTTTACGTTGGTAAGTGTGGGCACCAAAGTAGTCACGTTGCGCTTGGATCAAATTAGCTGGAAGGTCAGCTGAACGGTAGCTATCAAAGTAAGTAATAGCTGCTGAGAAGGTTGGCACTGGTACACCAGCTTGAACAGCAAGAGCTACGATATCACGCACTGCTTGTTGGTACTTAGCAGTAACATCCAAGAAGTATTCATCCAAAAGAAGGTTAGCAAGGTCTGCATCACGGTTGTAAGCATCTGTAATCTTTTGCAAGAAACGAGAACGGATGATACAGCCATCACGCCAGATAGATGCGATGTCTGCAAATGGCAAGTTCCAGTTGTTTTCTTTAGAAGCTACACGCAATTGAGCAAAACCTTGTGCGTATGAAATGATTTTTGAGAAGTAAAGGGCTTGACGGATCTTTTCAATCAACTCAGCCTTGTCTCCTTCAAATTTGAAGGCAGCTGGTTTTGGAAGAACCTTGCTAGCATGCACACGTTCTTCTTTGTAAGTTGAAATGTATCGTGCAAATACTGACTCAGTGATGAGTGACAATGGCACACCAAGGTCAAGTGATGATTGGCTAGTCCATTTACCAGTTCCCTTGTTACCTGCAGCATCAAGGATGTAGTCTACGATTGGTCCATCTTGGCCTTCATCGTCTTTACGGCTCAAGATATCAGCTGTGATTTCAATCAAGTAGCTGTCCAATTCACCCTTGTTCCACTCAGTAAAGATTTCTGCCATATCTTCTGCAGAAAGGCCTAGCAAGTGTTGCATCAAGTCATAGCTTTCTGCGATCAATTGCATATCACCATACTCGATACCGTTGTGGACCATTTTCACATAGTGACCAGCTCCATCAGGACCGATGTAAGTCACACATGGTTTGCCATCTTCTGGTGCTTTAGCTGAGATTTCTTCAAGAACATCTGCAACCAATTCGTAGGCTTCTTTTTGTCCACCAGGCATGATAGAAGGACCTTCAAGGGCTCCTTTTTCACCACCAGAAACCCCAGTACCGATAAAGTTGATACCTGAGTTTGCCAATTCTTCATTACGACGGATAGTATCTTTGTAGAAAGTGTTTCCTCCATCAATCAAGATATCACCCTTATCAAGGTGTGGAAGAAGGGCTTGGATAGTAGCATCTGTACCAGGTCCAGCTTGAACCATGAGCATGATACGACGAGGTTTTTCGATTGAATTTACAAAACTTT
The DNA here is from genome assembly GCA_905221065.1 of bacterium. GTDB lineage: Bacteria > Bacillota > Bacilli > Lactobacillales > Streptococcaceae > Streptococcus. The sequence continues at coordinate 279,323 of CAJNBS010000001.1, read as the reverse complement.
CAACGTCATAGCTTGGTACAAAGTTCTTTTCAGGATGGCAAGCAATTACATCTTCAGTTTTTTCTTTACTACGGTTGTAAATAGCAACTGTGTAACCACGAGATTCAATATTAAGGGCAAGGTTACGACCCATTACGGCCATACCTACGACACCAAAGTTAGCTTTTGTCATTTGACACTCCTCTTGTTTAATTTGTTTTATTTTATCATTTTTACTTTTGAAAAGAAAGAATTTTGTAACGACTGCTTAATAGTCCAAGGCATCCGCATGTCCAGAACCATTTCCAACAAAGTAGCCTGTCTTACAGTTAAGGGTAAAGAGATAGGTTCCGTCTGGCTTGTAGAGGTTGTAATAACCATTGCCATTAACGATGTTGACACGTTCGAGGATGTACTGATTTCCAGTGATGTAGCCACGTGAACGTGAAGTTGCTAGAATTTGTTCCAAAACGCCATCCGCGAAATCCCAAGCAGAGTTGTTACTATCATCAATAGCAGATTGATTGAACGGCACACGGCTTGAAGCTCTTTGTAGGTTAACTCCAGAACTTGATAGACCGCCATGACTATCATCACGCGCAGAAACTGAATTGTTTGATGAGGCGCTTGAAGATGGACTGGTGTTACTTGTACTACTCTCTGTAGAAGAATTTGAACTTGCTTGACTAGAACTTGAACTGCTAGTTTGACTTGAACTTGAGCTGGAAGCACTTGTTTGCTGGCTCTTACCAAGGCTAATAGCCTTATCTAGCACTTTGTCAATCTCAGTATTCCCTGTTTTAATCTCTGTAAATTTAGCATCCGATTTAGCTTTGGCATTGGTATCCAGAACACCATCCACAATAGCTGGTTTCTCAAATTGAGCATTGACATCTTGAATGGCCTTGATTTGCGTTGCTAGACTATCATACTTAGATTTGGCAAGCGTATGTTCACGACTACCTTCTAGCTTATCAAGCAAGGTCTTGAGTTGGCTCAACTTATCAAACTGGCTATTCTTCAAAGCTGTTTTATTGCTATCTGTGTAGAAGGCATCATAAAGTGTATTAAAATCATCCACATCTGATTGATTGGCTGTAGTTGATTGAGCAGTTTGAATTTCCTTGGTCGAGCGATTCACTTGACGATAGACATAATAAGCACTGACACAGATAATCACTGATACAAGCGCCAAAGCGGTCAAAACAAAGCCTTTTTTACTTTTCTTTTCTGAGTCCTCTTGATCCAGACGAGAAAAATTGTTCTCCTCTTCCACTTCCTCAGTCATTTCTGCTAAATTTTCATCCTCTAGCACTATAGGATCCCAGTCTTTATCCTCATCGTCCAAAGACAGTGGAGGTAAGATAGCTTCAGAAGATGGAACTTCCTCTGAAGAGGTTTCCGACTCCTCTACAGCTTCACGCACTTCTTGGATTAAATCATCCAGACTCTGAGTTTCGACTAACTCCTCTTTTTTGTATTGGCGAGTCGCAAACTTATCTGCCTCAATTTCATCTTTATGTTGCTTCACATACTTGTCTAAGATAGAATCTCCAGGCAAGACTCCTGCTTCCACTTCTTCATTTTTACGAATCGCTTGACCAACTGTTAACTCTTTTGCTTCATCAAAATCAAATCGTGGTTCTTGGTTTTCTTTTTTATGACGATTCCGTCTTTTCTTACTCATGAGTATCCCTTTCTATTTTAACGCTTGACGTTTGACACGCTGACCAAAATATTGATACAAATCAACTTTTAAGGTTCCATTGTACAACTTACGTTTCTTATCTGCCTGACTACCATACTTGGTCTCAAAGGCTTCATCACTAGTTAGGATAAATTTGCTCCAAGTTTTCAGAGGTGCAAATACTTGCCCCATCTCAGCATAAAGCTTGGTAACCCCTGCATCATCTGACAAGCGTTCACCATAAGGCGGGTTAGAGATGATCACTCCATTGATTTTATCGGAACGCAAATCCTGCACGCGCATCTGCTTAAAGGTAATATCACCTGCAACTCCTGCAGCCTGAGCATTGGCCTTGGCAATTTCCACCATACGTGCATCGATATCACAGCCCATAATATCTAGTTCAAGCTCACGATCCACTTTCTTAGCCGCTTCTGTACGCACTTCTTGAATCAAGCGATCGCTGACCCAATTCCATTCCTCAAATGCAAAAGAGCGACGAAGACCAGGCGCCATCTTTCGAGCAATCATGACGGCCTCGATACAGAAAGTTCCTGAACCACAGGTCGGATCAATCAAAGGCTTGTCTGGGTACCAGTTAGAAAGTTGCAAAATAGCTGCTGCCATATTTTCCTTGATAGGAGCCCCACCTTTTTCTGTACGATAGCCACGTTTAAAGAGACTGGATCCTGTCGTATCAATCATGACAGTTGCTACATCTTTGAGAATAGAGACCTCAATCTTGAACTCCGGACCATTCTCCATCAGAGGAACTCCTTCTGGGCGTGCATAGTGTTTCTGCAATTTCTTAACAACAGCCTTCTTTGAAATTGCCTGCACACTTGGTTCATTGTGTAGCTTAGATTTAACACATTTGGCTTTTGAAATCGGGAAACGTGCCCCGAGCGGTAAATAATTTTCCCAATCTAGGGCAAAAACTCCCTGAAACAGCTCTTCAAAAGTCTTAGCTGGGAAAGTTCCTACGATAATCTTGATACGGTCTGCTGCTCGAAGCCAGAGGTTGGTCTCGATAATGGCTCTCACGTCTCCTTGAAAACGAACACGTCCATTTTCAACCTGACAATCGTAACCCAACTCTCGCACTTCTCGTCCCACGACAGCCTCAAGACCCGCTGCCACAGTTGCAATTAAATTAAATTCTTTTTTCATTTTCAGTCTTGTAAGACCTTTCTATATGTCCACTTTAAAAAATGAGGTTGAGAAAATTTCTCAGCCCCAACCTATATGCAATTTTCTATAAGCCATGTTTTGTTCCAGAAGTGACTAGGACCACTTCCTTCGATAATCATCTGTCTACCACTAACAGCTCTAGCTGATAGCAGTCAGAATACTACGTTCGTTTCCGCGTACTCCATGCCCCGACCAAAATTTGGGTTGCTAGCTTGAGGGGTTTACCGCGTTCCACTCTCTCCGTTTCCAGAAAGACTCCGTCACTGTGGCACTTTCAAGCCTACTCTGGCCTATCCAAGGACTTAGCCATTTCAACTGCCGTAACGATTTCTCGTCCCTAGGCTTATGGTTTCGCCTAGCACAAACACTACAGGCATCACAGCCTGTGCTAGCATGGACTTTCCTCATGAGAAGAAATTCTCCTCACGCGATTATCCAAAAATTGCACATCTCAAATAACTACTTAGAAATCTGAGTTATCTAAAATTTGTTTACCAAACACTTCTTTTTCAAGACGATTCAGGCGTTTCAAAATATCAAAATTCGTCATAGAACTTGTAGTTGCCGCTTCAATAGGCTCTGCTTGAACTGGTGAAGGTTTCGGTTTACGAGCTAGTTCTTCCTTCAAATCCGCAATTTCCTGACGAAGTGACTTGACCAAGGCAGCATAGGTTTCATAATCCTTAATGACATCGTCTAAAAACTCATCAACTTCTACCTTGCTATACCCTCGGACTTCACGTCCAAACTCTTGTTCAAAAATATCTTTCGCTGAAAAAATAATACTTGCCATGTCTCTCTCCATTCTCGGTTGCTAGTATTATTATATAAAAAAAGGCAAACAAAAATCAAGGTCAAAGCTTCAATTTTCGGAAAAATTTTCAGCAAGTTCATTTAGCTGATCAAATGTTAATCTCTTTATAAAATAGTCCTCTTGATTTTTCATCTTTTGGTAAAAATAAGCTAGTTTCGTTTCATTTTCTTCATCATAAAAAAGATAGGAACTGTTCGTATTTTCCAGTAAAAACTGCTGGTAATCTCTTAACTGCCCCTTGTGTTCATAGCGAGGATAGGCATATTTGACAAAATCTACCTGCTTAAAGCGACTCAGTTTCATCTGATTGCCTTCATTCCAATTTTCCCCATGAGTTTCAAAAGCAAAAATGGTGGCCAACTGGAAATCGTACTCTGTCTTCATCTCCTGAGCAACCTCTAAAACCCAATATTCAAAGCCCAAAGTCCCTGTAAATACAAGCCAAGTCACCCCATCTGTTGCCATAGCCTCTAAATCCCTACGTATCGCTTTTTTAATCAATTTAAGACGAGGATCCTTGTCAGAAAACAAACCCAAATCAAAAGCAGAATAGCCTAAAACCAAAGCTGTAGTCATTTTTAACCCTTTCTGTGCAAATTTATGATATAATAGAGTGATGTTATTGTACCAATAAGGAGAATTATGGTCAACTATCCTCATAAAATTTCATCACAAAAAAGACAAACATCTCTTTCTCAACCCAAAAATTTCGCAAATCGAGGAATGTCTTTTGAAAAGATGATTAATGCTACCAACGACTACTATTTGTCTCAGGGCTTGGCTGTTATACACAAGAAACCAACTCCTATTCAAATCGTACGAGTGGACTATCCACAACGAAGTCGTGCCAAGATTGTTGAAGCCTATTTTCGACAAGCTTCAACGACAGACTATTCTGGCGTTTATAAGGGATATTACATCGACTTTGAAGCCAAGGAAACAAAACAAAAACGTGCGATTCCGATGAAAAATTTCCATCCACATCAGATTCAGCATATGGAACAAGTCCTTGCCCAACAAGGAATCTGCTTTGTCCTTCTTCACTTTTCTTCTCTGCAAGAAACCTACTTATTGCCGGCATTCGATTTGATTCGCTTCTATCATCAAGATAAGGGACAAAAATCAATGCCACTTGGATATATTCGAGAATATGGATATGAAATCAAGGCTGGTGCCTTCCCTCAAATTCCCTATCTCAATGTTATCAAAGAACATTTATTAGGTGGTAAAACAAGATGAACAAACAAACTATCCTGCGAATAGCTAAGTATGTGAGTATCTGCTTCTTAACTTTATTTATCACAGCAGTTATGCTGGGAGGAGGCATATTTCTCTATTACGTCAGCAAAGCCCCAGCCCTATCTGAGAGCAAATTAGTCGCAACCACGTCTAGTAAGATTTTCGATAGTAAAAACGAACTGATTGCCGATCTGGGCTCTGAACGCCGAGTAAACGCTCAGGCCAACGAAATTCCTACTGATTTGGTCAAGGCTATCGTATCGATCGAAGACCATCGTTTTTTCGATCATCGCGGTGTCGATACCATCCGAATTATAGGAGCTTTTTTACGTAACTTACAAAACAACTCCCTCCAGGGAGGATCAACCCTTACCCAACAATTAATTAAGTTGACCTATTTCTCAACTTCCACTTCTGATCAGACTATTTCACGTAAAGCCCAGGAAGCTTGGTTGGCTGTTCAATTAGAACAAAAAGCCACAAAACAAGAAATTATGACCTACTATGTGAATAAAGTTTACATGTCTAACGGAAACTATGGAATGCAGACGGCTGCCCAAAACTATTATGGCAAAGATTTGAGAGAACTATCACTACCTCAACTTGCCCTACTAGCAGGAATGCCACAGGCTCCGAATCAATACGATCCCTATTCTCATCCAGAAGCTGCCCTTGACCGTCGTAACTTGGTACTTTCAGAGATGAAAGGTCAAGGCTACATTTCTGCCGAACAGTATGAGAAGGCTATTAATACCCCTATTACTGATGGACTCCAAAGTTTGAAATCGGTCAATAGCTATCCAGCATATATGGACAATTATCTCAAAGAGGTTATCGACCAAGTAGAACAAGAAACTGGCTATAACCTTCTAACTACTGGGATGGATGTTTACACAAATGTAGACCAAGAAGCTCAAAAACATCTGTGGGATATCTACAACTCCGATCAATACGTCTCTTACCCTGACGATGATTTGCAAGTCGCATCCACGGTCGTAGATGTTTCAAATGGTAAAGTCATCGCCCAACTTGGAGCTCGTCACCAAGCAAGTAACGTTTCATTTGGTACCAACCAAGCTGTGGAAACCAATCGTGACTGGGGTTCAACAATGAAACCAATCACCGATTATGCACCTGCCATAGAATACGGTGTTTATGATTCCACTGCAACTATGGTTAATGATATTCCTTATAACTATCCGGGAACAAGCACACCTGTCTACAACTGGGATCGAGCATATTTCGGTAATATTACTCTGCAATATGCCCTTCAACAATCTCGTAACGTACCTGCCGTTGAGACACTAAACAAGGTTGGTTTAGATAGAGCCAAAAGTTTCCTGAACGGTTTGGGAATCGACTATCCAAGTATTCACTACTCAAATGCTATTTCAAGTAATACTACCGAATCTAGTAAACAATACGGGGCAAGTAGTGAAAAAATGGCCACTGCCTATGCCGCATTCGCAAATGGCGGTATTTACCACAAACCGATGTACATCAATAAGGTTGTCTTTAGCGATGGTAGCGAAAAAGAATTTTCTGACCCTGGCACAAGAGCCATGAAAGAAACGACTGCTTACATGATGACAGAGATGATGAAAACAGTCTTGACTTACGGAACTGGTCGCGGTGCCTACCTACCTTGGCTTCCTCAAGCTGGTAAAACAGGTACCTCGAACTATACAGATGAAGAAATCGAAAACTATATCAAGACGACTCAGTTTGTAGCACCTGATGAAATGTTTGTAGGTTATACACGTAAGTATTCAATGGCTGTATGGACAGGCTACACCAATCGTCTCACACCACTTGTAGGTGATGGTCTCACAGTTGCTGCCAAAGTCTATCGTGCGATGATGACTTCCCTCTCTCAAAACGACCATCCTGGAGATTGGACAATGCCTGAAGGAGTCTACAGAAGTGGTGAATTCGTCTTTTTGAACGGTGCCAAGAATGCTTGGACTACACCTTCTACCCAACAAACACAGGCAGTAGAGAACCCCTCTACAACAGCTGAAAGTTCAACTACACAGGCAAACACCACAGTAGGACAACAACCCAACAGTGCTCCAGTAACTGATCCAAATCAAGGACAGCCTATACAACAAGCACCACAAACTCCTCAATTTCAACAACAACCACAACAGTAAAAAAAATCCTGAGAGTTAGAAATTCTCAGGATTTTTTTACAAGATAACTATAGTCAATTGAAACAAGAACAAGACAAAAGAGCCTCGAAAAAAGTACTACAACTCGGTAATACCTTTTTGAGGTGCTTTTTGATATGAGCCCATGTTTTCTCAATAGGATTGTACTCAGGTGAGTAGGGAGGAAGTGGTAAAAGTTTATGCCCAAACTCTTCACATAAGAGTTCTAGCTTACCCATTCTATGGAATCTTGCATTATCCATAATAATAACTGATGGTTTGTTTAAGGTTGGTAAGAGAAACTTCTGAAACCAAGCTTCAAAAAAGTTGCTCGTCATTGTTTCTTCGTAAGTCATTGGAGCAATTAACTCACCATTTGTTAACCCTGCAACCAAAGAAATCCTCTGATATCTTCTTCCAGACACTTTACCTCTTATTAACTGACCTTTTAAAGAGCGACCATATTCTCGATGAAAATAAGTATCGAATCCTGTTTCATCAATATAAACAGGTGCTAAATGCTTTAAACTATTAAATTTTTTAAGAAATAAGGCTACTTTTTCTGGGTCTTGTTCATAGTAGGTGTGGTTCTTTTTTTTCGAGTGTACCCCATAGCTTTAAGAGCATAGTGAATGGTAGTTGGGTGACATCCGAATTCAGTAGCTATCTCAGTCAAATAAGCGTCTGGATTGTCAGTAAGATAGTTTTTGAGTCTATCTCTATCAACTTTTCTTGGTTTTGTTCCTTTTACTTGATGGTTTAGCTCTCCTGTTTTCTCTTTTAGCTTTAACCAGCCATAAATAGTATTACGTGAAATTTGGAAAAGGTGTGATGCTTCTGTTATACTACCTGTTCGCTCACAATAAGCGAGAACTTTTTTACGAAAATCTATTGAATATGCCATAAGAATATTATACCACATCATGTACTATTTTTGGTTCAGTTCACTATAATACTCAATGAAAACCAAAAAGCAAACTAGGAAAGTTAGCCGCAGGTTGCTCAAAACAGTGTTTTGAGGTTGCAGCTGGAAGCTGACGTGGTTTGAAGAGATTTTCGAAGAATTATAAAGGAGTCGGCTACAAACCAACTCCCTTAGCTTTATTTGACATGTTTTGCAAGGTCTTCTTGCGCTTTTTTATTGGATTCTTCTTTTTCTTTCATCCATTTATCTTGAGCCTTTTGGTATTCATCCACAGTAACTGCCTTGTCTTGAAGTTCCAAGTATTTGTATCGGAGCGGTTCGCTTGTCCCCTTGTTTCCTGCTAGTGCAAACGGTATCGTAAATGGTACCATCTTAGACAAGATTGGACGCCCTGTACGAGATGTCGTTGGAATGACTAGGGCACTATCTGTCAACCAAGCTTGAGCTTCGGCATACTTGTTATAACGTTTTGTAACATCTGTAGTTTCTTCCCCTGCTTCATTGACCATTTTATCATAATCATTGAGACCAACCTTCTTAGCCGCCTCATTGTCTTTTCCTGAATCAAATCCTAGGTAAGTTCTTGTATTTTCTCCTACAGAAGGCTTGATGATATCAAGATAAGTTGATGGGGCTGAGAAGTCTGGAGACCAACCAACGTTATCTGAGATATCCCAATCTTCGCCAGCAGCTGTTTCTGCAAATAAAGTTACATTAAGCACTTCATCTTTTTGCAATTGTTGGATATCAATAATGACATTATCAGTTCCTAAAGTTGCTTCCAAGGATTGTTTCATAGATTGGACGCGCTGAACTTTTGTAGTTGCTGTTTGGTCAACAGGCATATCTAAGTGAATTGGGAATTGTACTCCCTCAGCTTGTAGGGCTGATTTGGCTTTAGCAAATTCAGCTTTGGCTTTCTCTGGATTGTAAAGACCATCTTGTGCATCAGCAAGATTGACATCCTTCCATTCATCCCCGTAAGTCACCAATTTTTCTTTGACCATGTCGCCAAAGTTTTTACCATCTGCTTGAACAAATGTTGGTGGAACAAAGATATTACGTAAGATTTTGCTTGCTCCAGTTTGTCCATTCAACTGAGAAGCATAGGCTGTACGGTCAAATCCAAAGGCAATAGCCTGACGGAAATCCTTGTTTAAGAGAGCCTTTTTAGTAGATGTCTTTTGTTCTTCACTAGTCTTAGAAGTATATTTATAGGACTGACGGTCGATGTTTGTCCCCACTACATAAGTTGTAGAGTCTTGTTGCGTATAGACAATATTGTCCTTCATCTCTTTCTCAAGCTCTGCGAAACTTGCACTTGTTGGATAGAGACGAGCTGCTGAAAGGCTACCGTCTTTAAAGTTTTCTGCAGGTTTACTAGTATCTTGACCATCCCAGAATGACAATTTAACTTTGTCAATATGGACATTGTCCTTATCCCAGTAGTTAGGATTTTTCGCAAATTCAACAGCAGATTTAGTTACAATAGATTTCAACAAATAAGGACCATTGTACAAGATACTACTTGGATCCGTAGCTTTGGCAAAATCATCCCCTTTTGAATTCAAAAACTCTTCATTGACTGGCGCAAGTACACCCATAGTTGTTTTAGAATTCCAAAAACTTTCAGGTTTGTTCAAAGTGTATTGGACTGTTTGATCATCAAGGGCTTTAATCCCAACTTGAGAGAAATCTTTATTTTCCCCTTTAGCATATGCGTCCAAACCTTTAATTGAATCTTGTACCAAGTAAAGGGCTTCTGATTTCTTATCTGTCGCATATTTAAGACCTGTCACAAAGTCCTGAGCCTTTACAGGAGCATACTCTTCCCCCTCAGATGTGTACCACTTGGCGTCCTGACGAATCTTATAAGTGTAGGTCAAGCCATCCTTAGAAACTGACCAGTCCTCTGCCATTGAGGGAATAAGGTTCCCGTATTTATCATTTTCAAGCAATCCATCAATCACATTACTAGTAATGTCAGCAGTTGCTGCCTTACCAGTTGTTAAGTAGTTGAGATTATCTGGGTGGGTTTCATAGGTAAAGGCAAAGGTCTGCTCACCTTTAGCGCCTGAGCCCCCAGAACAAGCAGCTAAAACACCCGCTGCTAATAAAGTCACTCCCGCAAGAGCCAATACTTTTCTTGTTTTCATAGTCTTCTCCTTTGTTTTTTTATTCATTATAGACCCTTTTTCAAGTCCTGGCAATACAATTTTCAGAATTTTTGAAAATTATTTTTTAAACAATAAGGTTGTAAAAATATGAATAATATCAAAAAACCTCAACTACATTAGGTAGTCAAGGAATGATCAATCATATTTCCGTAAGCAGTTTGATTTGTTTAATCTAACTCATTTCTTACACATTGCAAAGCTGTCGTCATGAGAATATTATATCTATTATTTTCCTAGGGAGTTCATTATCGACTAGGCTTCAAATTAGTTAATATCACTTTTTACTTCTTGTTTATAAAATTCTTTCAAGGCATCTTGCCAAGTTGGAATAACAAATCCAGTATCTTTAGCTTTAGCCAGGCTCATCGTTGAGTTTAGAGGACGTTTAGCTTTTGCTGGAAATTGACTGGAATCTACTGGTTTAATTTCCACATCTGTATCTTTCAAAATTTCAACTGCAAAATCATACCAAGTTGTGTCTTCTGTCGCATCATTTGACAAATGATAATAACCAAATTCCTTACGATTTTCAGCTAGGTAGGTCATGAACTCAGCCAAGGTACGAGTCCAAGTCGGACGACCGTGCTGGTCATTTACAACTGTTAATGTCTTATGAGTTTTCGCAAGATTTTGCATGGTAAAAACAAAGTTTTTACCATAATTTCCAAATACCCAGGCCGTACGGATAATATAGAAATTAGACACATACTTCTCGACTAACTCTTCTCCTATGCGCTTTGTACGTCCATACTCTGTCTGTGGATCTGGTCGGTCATCAACTTCCCACTCTTGTCCAACTGGTTTCTTACCATCAAAGACATAGTCGGTAGAAATATAAACTAGAGTTGCACCATGCTTTTTAGATGCTTTTGCGACATTTTCTGTCCCCGTAACATTGATGGCAAAGTCCAATTCTTTCCCTTCATCCTCTGCTGCATCAACAGCGGTGTAGGCTGCACAGTGGTAGACTAAAGTTGGTTTCACTTCTTCAAAAACTTTCTCAACCATTTCTGCATTGGTAATGTCCATCTCAGCCACATCAACTGCCACGTATTCTTCATTACTCTCATCCAATAAATAGCGAAGTTCAGTTCCTAATTGACCTTTTGCTCCTGTAATTAAAATCATCTCTACACCTTTCTAATCTGTAACTCTTTCCACTATAGCAATAAAAAGCAGTTATTTCCTGCTTTTTATAATTTGATAATCTCCTGAGTTTTAGCATAATTTGCTTCAACAGCTTCTTTCTCTGCTTGCCACCATTCTTGGTTATCCGTGTACCATTTGATAGTTTCTTTGAGTCCTGCTTCAAAATTAGTAAATTCTGGTCTCCAACCTAATTCATCACGGAGCTTACTTGCGTCAATCGCATAGCGGAGGTCATGTCCTGCACGGTCAGTTACATGATCATAAGCGTCAACAGATTGTCCCATTTCCTTAAGAACAAGTTCTAAAACTTCCTTGTTGTTCTTCTCGCCATCAGCCCCAATCAAGTAGGTTTCTCCGATTTGGCCTTTTGTTAAGATTGTCCAAACTCCTGAAGAATGGTCATTTGTATGAATCCAGTCACGAACGTTCTTACCTTCACCATAGAGTTTTGGCTTGATACCGCTCAAGATATTGGTGATTTGGCGCGGAATGAACTTCTCAATATGCTGGTAAGGACCATAGTTGTTTGAACAGTTGGAAATCGTTGCCTTGACACCAAATGATCGCACCCAGGCTTTAACAATCAAGTCTGAGGCAGCTTTAGTTGATGAGTAAGGAGAGCTTGGATTGTATTTGGTATCAGCAGTAAATTTCTCACCTGGTCCCTCACCATGACCTGGCAAATCCTCACGCAGAGGCAGATCCCCGTAAACTTCGTCTGTAGATACATGATGGAAACGAAGATCGTATTTACGTGCAGCTTCCAAAAGAGTATAGGTTCCAATGAAGTTGGTATGGATAAATGGTGACGGATCATTGAGCGAATTGTCATTGTGACTTTCCGCTGCATAGTGCACAATGGCATCCGCTTGAGCTGCCAACTTATCTACCAACTCCGCATCTGCAATATCTCCAACAACTAACTCAACACGATCACCTAATATCTCTTCAATATTAGCGCGGTTCCCAGCATAAGTCAACTTATCTAATACTGTCACATGAACATCTGGAAAGTTCTCGTAAACATAATGAACAAAGTTAGAACCGATAAAACCAGCTCCACCTGTCACGATAATATTTTTGTATTCAGTCATATTAAATCTTTCTTTGTTAGATAATATTCTATTATAAAGAATATTACGGTAATAATTAAATCGGTCTATTTTACTTAAATTTTAATAATTCTTCAAACTTATGATAGTCTAATTCCTGTTCTTGCATTTTACTAATTAAAATACTATTGTCCTCCAAATCTCTATTTCTATAGTAAATTTGATCGTTCGCCTTTCTAATCCGAGCGTACTCAAAATAATCCTCTTCTTTGAAATCATTTAAATAAGGTATAATAAATTTATTCATAATTATGTTCGCGTCATCAAATCCAGACCATTTAGGAACATACTTTTCTAGTATTTTTAATAAAAATTCATTAAATACTTCAATAATTCCTTTTTCTTTACAAATAAAATTGAAGAGTTTAATTTGGTCGGGCGATATTTTGTATAAATCTTTTATATTATCATCAGCCATAGTCATCTCTATGTACTCTGGTATATTCTCCTTTGTATACCAGATATAGAGGTAATGATTGATTTCTTTAAACTTTTTCTCTATTCTTTCCTGAACATCTGAGTGTAGATGTTGGTAATAATCTGGATAAAAGTTTAAAAATAAGATAAATTTATTGATAGAAATATCTAAATCAATAATATCTTTAATCTTATCTGACTTTAGTTTACCCTCAATAAAATCTTTGAAAAGTTGTTCATCTTGTTCTAAAACTTTGATTATAACGAATAGATTTAAAAAATTATTTTCCAGCTCTTCATTATTCTTTTCAAAAGTCAACGCCCAAACATTTTTAAAGAATTTCTTTTTTAGTGGCATACTCATTCGTGAATAAAAACGATTATAAAAGTAATTATATTCATAATTATTATCTTTACTATACTCATAAAAATTACGAATATTAAAATGCGATTTCTTTTGTTTAAAAGATTCAAAAACTCGTTCAAGACCACGAGACATAAAATGTGCTGATTTAGTTAGTAAAGTTTCATAAATTTCCTTTATAAATCCAAGTGTTAATTCTCTTGTAGGTTGATAAATTTTTTGTTCTTTATCAAATGACGGATGAGCACTCAAATTTCTTTTTAACTTTACTGCTTGAATAGTAGACCACAAATTATCATCAACAATTTCGAAATCCGTACTCTTATATAATTCATCTAATAAAAAATTTTCCCATGAACTCTTATCACCAGAAGAATTTATTTTTTTATAAACTTCTTCCAATAGTTGCTTAGCATTTGAATCCTCATATTCATCTCGTAATTCTTCGAGTTTATACGTTAAATCATAAAGTATAACTGTATATAGAACAAGGATGGCGGCACGGTAATTATGATTCTCATAACAACTGATTACTTCACTAAAATAACTTCTAATTTCTAAATTTTCAATCTGATTAATATCGAATAACGAATACTTCATATTTTACAAATCCTCTTTTTTCAAAGGTTTTACATCCTTAAGTAGTGGATGATTTTTATCAGCTTCTGAAACCTCTGCTTCTGCAAGATTTTCCCATTCAATACCAAGGCTTGGATCAGCGTAGTTCACAAAGGCATACTTGGGTTTAAGTTCAAGAGCCCAGTAGTCATTGACCAGATAACTATAAGAAACTGTATCTGATAGGACTTGAAAACCATTGGCCACACCTCTAGGAACAAAGATTCCCTTACTTGCATCAATTACTGTTTGATAGGTATTTCCGAAAGTTTCACCCTCGCGTAGATCAACCCAAGAACCCAGAACTTTCCCACCATCTGCTACAGAGATGTACTTATCCCAAGGTTCTGCGTGGAGGCCACGGAGAACATTTTTACGTGAGAAGGATACATTGTTTTGCAATTTTCCTTCTGCAAAGAAAGACTCTGGAAATCCAAGTGGGAGCATTTTTTCCTTTTGGAAATTTTCTTTAAACCAACCACGATTATCGCCATGAACAGGGATATCAAATTCCAACATGCCTGGAATAGCCTCAACCTTGCGAACCGCAAGCGTCTTACCGAAAAAATTATCTGTCATCTATGCTTCTCCAATCAAACGGAGCAAATACTGCCCGTATTCATTTTTCTTAAGTGGTTGGGCTAAGGCCAATACATCTTCGCGACTGATATAGCCCATACGGTAAGCAATTTCTTCTAAGTTTGCTACCTGAACATTTTGCATCCGTTGCACTGTCTCAATGTACTGCGAAGCCTCTAATAAACTTTCATGAGTCCCAGTATCCAACCAAGCAAAGCCACGTCCCATAACCTCAACGGATAAATCTCCACGATATAGGTAAGCCTTGTTAACGTCTGTAATTTCCAATTCACCACGAAGGCTTGGTTTAATATTTTTAGCAATTTCTACTACATCATTATCGTAGAAATAGAGGCCTGTAACTGCATAATTGGAACGAGGATACTCTGGCTTTTCTTCGATAGAAATAGCGTTCATATCCTTGTCAAACTCAACAACGCCAAAGCGTTCTGGATCCTTCACATGATAGCCAAACACAGTTGCTCCTGAATCCTTACTAGCTGCCTTTTGTAGCATTTTAGAAAGGCCAGGCCCATGATAAATATTGTCGCCTAAGATCAGAGCAACGCTATCATCACCAATAAATTCTTCACCAATAATAAAAGCTTGTGCCAAACCATCTGGACTCGGTTGCTCTGCATAAGACAATTGAATTCCAAACTCAGAGCCATCTTGAAGAAGCTCTTTGAATCGATGCAAATCCTGTGGAGTTGAGATAATCAAAATATCTCTAATCCCAGCCAACATCAATGTTGAAAGCGGGTAGTAAATCATCGGTTTATCATAAACCGGCATCAGTTGTTTTGATGCAGCTCGAGTCAAAGGATACAAGCGAGTTCCTGAACCACCCGCGAGAATAATACCTTTCATAGTGGGGTACCTTTCTTTGTTGTTTTAGAGTCAATTACTATTAATTGTGTACTGCTCTAAAAGGAAAATAATCATCACATTTTTTTATATTATTATCTAAAAATACAGAAAAACTCTTCTTTATCTACAAAAATTCACTTACTTCATATTACATTTAGCATGAAATAAGCGAATTCTACTTTGTTTGCATACAATTAAAAATCAATTCCTAAGGACGTTTCAAATAACTGTGTAAGAGGCATAATTTCACCATTTCTTAGTTTTTCAATGCTAAATTACATAGTAATCCGAGCTCCATTAAAAATCTCTAACTTCCTCATCGTAAAAAAATGACAATGAGATACTTATTGATTTCAATTAATTAACAGAATACGAACTAGACAAGTGAGTGCGTCTCCTTAACAAACACTTCCAAGCGTTTACTTTCCTCATTCAGTCGTCGTGAGCTACGACTTACATCATCAGATAAGTCATACTCACAATTTAAAATAGATAAAATATGTTGTTTTTCTTCTTCAGCCTTCTCTTTAAGTATATCTTTAAAAATTACTGCCATTATTCTCACCTCACTTCAATTGTTAAAGTGTCGTTACTTTATTCTATCAAACGTAAGGCGCAAAAACAAGCCATAATCCGATAGAATAGCGATCCCCTCTACTATCAAAGAAGCCATTTCTATCAAATTCGTTCAATTTTATTCCTGTTCTATTAAGAATTGATTATTTTATTAAAAATATACAATTCAGTTTTTCCGCCAAACTATTTTATCCACTATCCCTGTATAGCTCTGTATTATCTTAACAACTTTAGTAGAGACATTTTCCTCGACATAATCTGGAACCGGTAATCCAAAATCCTCATCTTCTGCCAAGCTAACAGCAGTTTCAACTGCTTGAAGAAGAGAATTTTCATCAATACCTGCCAAAATAAATCCTGCCTTATCTAGGGACTCAGGACGTTCTGTACTTGTACGAATACATACAGCAGGAAAAGGATAACCTTGACTAGTAAAGAAACTACTTTCTTCTGGTAAGGTTCCCGAATCAGATACTACAACAAACGCATTCATCTGTAAACAAAAGAAAGGACGAAATTTGTCCTTTATAGATCTTAGCTTTTCTTCAACCCACTACAGTTGACAAAGAGCCGGAATTTTTATTTTAGTTTAATATATCTCTGTGGTAGTAAAACAATATTCAATAATGGAATTTTCTTCCATACATTGGTTGCCAGTATGGATAAATACCAACCCAAGACAATCCCAACAACAACGTGAAGAAAAACTGAGTTTATCCCCACTTTCAACATTAGAATCCGAATCATGCTACAAATTGGTGCATGAAGAATATAGATCCCTAAACTATCTTTCCCGTATTTAGTGAAATATAGGAAAGTTTTAGGAAAATGTTTCTCCATTTTAGGAAAAATCGCAAAAGCAACTAATACACAGACAATAAAAGCAATTCCCCACAAACCCGGATTACTATAGTTTACGTGTTCCTTCTTCGAATCAATTTCATAAAACAAGAACCAAGCGAACATATAAATAAAATCAAATAGCACAAAGAAAAACAGAATTTTTTTCAAATTAATTTTATCAAAGTGAACTTCACTCAATACACTGCCAAGAAAGAAACAAATACCCCACACTAATGTTCTTTGAATAATAAAAATGTCAGTTCGAATAAATAGGGTTAAACAATAAGCAAAAACACTTATCAAAAATAACATTCTACGATTTTTGACTAAAATAGACAATAATCCATAGATTATCAAAATCGACCAGAGTATGTATAAATACCATGAGACTCCAAGAGGATCTTTATAGATATTTAGCAAATCAGACATGGTTGTAGGAACACGAACAGATGCCCCTGCAACTTTTTGAAGACCAAAGTGAATGATCGAATAGAAAATATACGGTAAGCCAAAAATAATCGTCTTCTTTTTAACATATTGCCAGAACTCTTTCAAATCAGATATAGGTTTGAAAAAGTATCCTGATAGGGCAAAAAATACTGGTATATGAAATATATAAACTTGTGCTACCAACAATGATAGTATGTTGTCTGCTGCGGGGAATTTTTCTGATTGATACAGTCCAAGCAACACATGTCCTACTAAGACTAAAAAGATGGAAAAACCTTTTCCAAAATCTATCCAACTAATTCTACTTTTTGTCATTCTCAAACTCTTTCTCCACAACCTCAAGCGCTCGTTCAATCACCACATGCATGTCGTAGTATTTATAATCAGCTAAGCGCCCACAGAAGATAACCTTATCATTCTGCTCTGCTTCTTCTTGGTACTTAGCAAACATAGTATTATTTTTCTCATCGTTGATCGGATAGTAGGGCTCGTCCCCACGCTTCCAGTCGGCTGGATATTCACGCGTGATAACTGTCTTTGGTTGCGTTCCATATTCAAAATGCTTGTGTTCGATAATACGAGTATAAGGGATCTCACGCTCTGTATAGTTCACTACAGCATTCCCTTGATAATTTTCCTCGTCCAAAGTCTCATGCTCAAAACGGAGGCTACGGTATTCTAACTCTCCGTGCTTATAGTCAAAATACTGGTCGATCATTCCTGTGAAGACAACTTTTTCAGCTGATGCTTCTAGCTCTTCACGGTGAGCAAAGAAATCAACACCAAGCTCAACTTCAACGTCTTTCAGCATGTTTTCAATAATCACATTATAACCACCAATAGGAATTCCTTGGTAACGATCATTAAAATAGTTATTATCAAATGTTAGACGAACTGGAAGTCGTTTGATGATAAATGGTGGAAGGTCTGTTGCTGAGCGCCCCCACTGCTTTTCAGTATAGCCCTTGATCAATTTTTCATAGATATCTGGACCAATCAGCTTAATAGCCTGTTCTTCCAGATTTTTCGGCTCAACATTCTTCATATCAGCTGTCTGCTCAGCAATCTTATCTTTCACTTCCTGTGGAGTTTTTGTCCCCCACATCGCATAGAAAGTATTCATATTGAAAGGAAGATTATAAAGACTTCCCTTATAGTTTGCGACAGGTGAGTTGATATAGTTATTAAACTCTGCAAATTGATTGACATAGTCCCAAACTTTTTTGTTCGAGGTATGGAAGATATGGGCACCATATTTATGAACATTGATACCTTCTACATTTTCACAGTAGATGTTCCCTCCAATGTGATCGCGTTTATCAATCACTTTTACCTTTTTACCACGTTTTGTAGCTTCGTGTGCGAAGATTGCTCCAGACAATCCAGCTCCGACAATAAGATAATCGTACATTTTTTCTCCTTTAAAATTAAATTTTCAAAATTAATTAGTTAAATTTTCTTTAATTTCTTATAGAAAATTTTAAAAAAATCAAGAATGAAATTATCCTTTAACAACACTAGAATCACACCGTAACTTCCAAAGAAAATGATTCCTTCCACACATAATAACAAAAAATCGCTTAATTGTAATTTCTTTACAAGAACAATTCCAATAGTACTCACCCCTACCGAGCATAGATATCTAATGCCAACTATTTGATGTAGACTCTTTAATAGCAAATCTCTCGTATAGTAAATCTGAACGCATAATACAACGAATTCAGCAATCATAGTGGCAAACGCTGCTCCACTTACACCATAATCCGGAATTAAAATGAAGTTTAGTAGTAAATCTATTAACGCTCCTGAAGTAACTGAAAGTAATACGTACTTTTCTTTTTCTAAAGGTGTTAATACTTGAATACCTAATACACCCGTAAGTGCATTAGGAATAACTGCAAACATTAAAAATTGCATTCCTATAACAGCACCCAAATATCCCTCCCCAGCAAGTAGCAAAATACTTTCCTTTGATACTGAAATAAAGAATACTGACAATGGAAGCGATAAGAATAACGTAAAGTTCAAAGCTTTTGTCATGATTTCCAAAAACCGATCCTTCATTTGATTATTAGCATAGTAGGACATTCTTGGAAGCAAAACATTTCCTAATGAAGTAACAACACTCAAGAGAATCCCCTTTAGTTTTGTTGCTGCAGTATATAATCCCACATCATATGTTCCTTTCATACTTCCTAGCATAACGGTATCAAGATTCGTATAAATCGACACTACCAATGTCTGAGCAAATAAAATCAAAATAGGCTTTATATGTGGTTTAAAATGATAAGGTTCTGTCTTTTTAAATGATATATATTTAAATAATCGTTTAAAATTTAAAATATTTGATCCCACACTAGCAAAAACAGAAATTCCTGCATACATAATATAATCCTCAGGACTATGGATAAGTAAGAAAATCATAGCTAATGATAAAAGTCTGAAGAAAATCGATCTAAGAGTAATATAATCATATTGTTCAATTGCTTGAAAAAACCAACCAACTCCTATGACATTTAATAGTATGCCTATTGCATTGATATAAAATAATTCTTTATAGACGTACATTGATGGTAAAGTGAACAACATTATAAAATATGCAATGAGTACTAAAAATACAAGAATTACATTAATAATCAATAGTTCTTGGACAATGGTAGATAATTTTCTTTTATCATCACGTACTTTTGCTGCAGCACGTATGCCATACGTTGGAATACCAAGTGAAGCAATCATCATAAAATAAGATACAATAGATGATACATATGCTACAGTACCATTCGCTTCAACTTGAAGTACTCTAGAAACATAGGGAAAAGTTAACAACGGAAAGATGAAATTTGAAACAGTCAAAATAAAATTCATTATAAAATTATATCTGATGGATTTAACTTTATAACTTGTCATATTATCCCTCATCTAAATAGAAAATTTTTCTCGATGTTCTTTATAATACTCGAACATAGCCTTATTCTGAGGACCAAACGATAAATGTCCCACAACCACATTTTCACTGACCATCAATGGTTTTGAATTTAAGATGCAAAAATTACAAATTTGGACTTCATCCACTCCAAGTCCAGCTCCCTCAAACTCAACATTAAAATGATCCATCAATTCCCATAAGTTTCTCTCAAATAAAATTGCACCGATACTGAAGCGAATTGCACACGGATTCACTTTTTTCTCTTCTTTTGAAAATTGTGCATTCAATGTATCTATGGTAGGAATTACTTCTCCATCGCCCCAGAAAAACTTCGCTACTTCGGGATTACTCTCTATAAAACGAGGCTGTCCAGCTATATATTTCGATTTTTCTCCAAATTTTTCATAATAAACATCTTCCAAGCCTAATTTTTGTAAGATTCTTTTATGTCCATAACCATTAACCGGAATGAGTGGTGCTACCACACCGGGTTCATAATCCCCTTCTTGTGCAAAAATATATGCTTCTTTTAAATTTTCAAAATAATGTTCTGTAATAAAAATATCTTCATCAATTTTATAAATATATTGTGCTTGAGGATGTAGATTAATAGCTACGTTTTGAATTAAAGATATATTGTTCTGTTCCGTACTCAAATACGACCAATTATTTTCTTCACAAATTTGGTTTAATTTTTCTGAATAGATGCCAGAAGATAGGACACAAATATCCATTATTTCTGGTGCAAATGTCTTTACTCTTCCTAGCACATCGTCATATAAAAATTCTTTATACCCCGCTAATATGATACATAAATCTTTACTATCTTTTTTACGATCAATAAATTTCCCTGTATATTTAAATTTTTTTTCTAAGCGATATTGATTCTTTTTTCTTTGTAATTGTTGATAAATTCCTTTAGTCAGATGACTCTTTTTAAGAAAGTTTTTAATACCCATTTTTTCTCCTTTACGCTCTATAAAATTTTTTAATTCACTAACCATTTATACTTCGGAAGTAGTTTTTTAAATGCTAAAGTAATCAGCAAGCTTAAAATTAATGTTACCAAAAATCGAAAAATTACCATTAAAATAATTCCATGAGGTGTAATCATTAAATCCTCAGCAACAATAAAGCCCCACTTTAATATCAAATAATTAAGAGTATCCGAAAAAATATAAATTCCTAGACCATTGACTAAAATAAGCTGGTATATTCTGGTATTCATCCATTTCGTGTTTATTGTTAAATAATAAGCAATGGTATAAGTTACTAAACTCCCATACACTGCTAAAATTTCTACAAATACCTTTGAAAGAATAATTGAGTATCTTTTAATACCCAAATTCATGAAAATTAACAAAACAAATCCGATTAAGAGGAAATATACAAATTTCTTGGTATGATTCAATAAATGGTTGTATACCTCCCTTTTTTGTTCAAATTTAAAGCCAATCGCAAAATAAAATAAAAATTGAAACGAACTTTTTATTAAAGGAACATTAATTTTATAACTTATTAAATGAAGTACAAATAGGAATAGTAATATTCCAACTCCCGTATCTCTTCTCAAGACAAAGTATGCAATTATAAAAATAATGAACAATGTAAATAAATACCACAGATGAGTATTTCCAAATAAAAATAGTTGCCCAAGAATGGCATTCAAAATACTCGTTTGTTCAAAATAATTTGAAATATATTTTACAGGAAGCGTATATAAGATTGTAAAAACAATAAAGGGGATTATTAGTCTTTTAAATTTATTTTTGAATAAAGTGAAAAGACTCTGCCACTTATTCTTTTCAACTTGAATTCTAAAAAATGCGCCAGATATAGCCATAAATAATGGCATATGGAAATAATAGATAATTTCTGTTAATACATTCAAAACCCTTATGACTATAAGTGAATGATTGTTATTTATATAGTGCTGATAATCAATCCCACCAAAATTCGTCTTAATAATATAATATGTGCTATGTCCTAATACTACTAATAATATTGTGAGTACTTTTAGAAAATTATATTCTTCTTTTTTCAATCTTAGTTTCCTCTAACAGCTATTTAATTCTTATCTTCTCTAAGTAATTTTATACTTTTATCGATAGCATTACTTGTGTAAAATCCTTCTCTAACTTTTTCAGATAATCTTTCAATATTTTCCTTTAAAAGTACATATTGTTCTTCCGACATATTACTAATTATTTCTTGCATTTCTATTAAATCGTCTACTACAATCCCAATATTATTTTTTTTAACAAAATCACTCAAGGCAGATTGTTTCCAAACAATAAGCGGTATTTTTGAAGCTATAAATAACGATACTTTATGAGGATTATTGTATTTTAAATACTCCCCAGTAATCCCTGAACAAGTTAATATAGAATCGCCATCCCAAACTAATCCAAAATCACCTTCAAGTACAAAAGGAATTTTTTCAGGCGAAAAACTTCCTTTATATGATACATAATCATTATTGTTAGTCGATGAAGTAAAATTAGGTCCATATAGATTAAATTTTATTCTATTTTCATTTTTTAATAACTCAGTTATATAACCGCTTTTTTGGGGTGAAAGATTCCCTGCAATTACAACTGTTTTATCAAAAGATGCTTTTTCTTTATTAAAATTATCCAGTAAATAATCAAAAATACCGAGTACAACTATTTTTTCACTGTCGATCTTATTTTCTATTAAGAACTCCTTCATTCGTTGGTTATGACAAATAATCACATCAGCATTTTTAACATACTGTTCCTTAGAAATTAGATTTTTTTTATTGCCCGAATACCTTAATGACTCTAAATCGTTTATTAAAAAGATCATTTTAGCTTTTTTATATTGTAGTAATTTCATTAAAAAATTTTTTAGTTTCCCATGAGTAGCAAAAGGAAATTGAAATATCACAATATCATTACTTCTAATTCTAATAAGACACAACAGAAGTTTAAACGCGTAATCAAATATTCTTACTATCTTACTATTTTTTTTTAATGTTACTAGTGGTTTAAATTTACAGTCTTGAAATATTTTCTGTAAATCATTTGGTGCTTTTGTAGCTGCTGTTGAATCACTACCAAATTCTTCATGAATATAATATAAGTTACTCATTTTTCACCCTCTTAACAATTTTTCTAATTCTAGCCATCATTACTACCATATATACTAAAATTAAAGGCTGTTCAAGATTAATAGCAGTTTGCTTAATGCTTTGGTTTCTAATTTTATGATAGTTATAAATCATCCCAAATTTTCTCTTTAATGTAAAATCAATTTGTAACAATTCCTTGGTCATCATTTGATGTGCAACTGGGTTATTAAATAAAATTTTTTCACTATTTTTGGTTAATCCGTCTTCTAAATAGTCACAAAAATAAATTATGTCATTAAACCAACGTAATTTATAACCTCTTCTTGCAACTTCATTCCATAAAACAACTTCACTCATAAAGTTTTCGCCATCTACCACTGGAAACTTAATACTCTTTAAAATATCTGTTCGATATACTTCTGCCTTATCTCCTAAAATATTATGTTTAGCTCGATGTAAATTGTCACAATCTATATATGTTCCTTCAAAGGTCTCTCCAACTATTCTTTTTTTAGAGAAACCTCTATTAAATACTATACCTGCAAAACTTTTATCAAAAGCAATTCCAGAATAGTTATTAAAAATTTTCTCAATAGCATCATCTGTCAATGAATCATCGGAATCAACGATGAAGAATAGCTCACCTCTAGCTAAATCCAAACCATGATTAATTGCTCTATGCTTACCCCCATTTTGTTGATAAAAATATCGTATTTCAAAATCTGCCTGTTCCTTAAATGTTTCAACAAGCTCACCTGTCTGATCTATTGAACCATCATCTACAATAAGCCATTCAAAATGTTTATTTGTTTGACTGTTTAATGAATGAAACAACTTATTCATTAAATACCCTCTATTAAAAGTTGGTGTAAATACGGTAATTTTATTCATTAATACTTTCCTTCCTTTTTCCTAAATAATCAAAAAATAATATTGGAAATAGAAATACGGTGTAACCATAGCTCTCAAACATTAGAGAAATAAATACACTAATCAGTAGTATACTTTCTCTTAGTGTAAATGAGTATTCTTTTATTCTAGAAAAAATAAATATCAAAAATAATACAAAAAAAACAATTCCTTTAGATAGTAGTAAGCCTATATAACCACTGTCAATTATGACTGTTCCTTGAACTAATGAGACAATTCCATCAATTCTTTTGCCAAATAGAGTAACCCCATATTCTCTAAAAAATACATAACTACTAAAAATTCGATTAGTGAACAATTTATTTAAGAATTGGAAAATACTATTGGCTTCAAAATTAATTGACATTAGAGTTATAAACAAAACAGACATTGTAATAGCCAAATTAATAAAAAAACTATTCAACGGTCTATTTAACTTACCCATTTTATCAAAAAAGTAACAAAAGAGAATTACTAAAATACTTATATATGCTGATGTTCTGGAGTCTGCTAACTGTAATATCCATAAATTTATCAATAATAAAAATAAATAGAAGAAGAATTTAAATCTTTTTATTTCAAAAAGATTTAAACTACAAACGGTTAAGGAATAGATCATTAATCCTAATGAATTCGGGTGTACAAATCCTAAACTATTCCTAATGCCACCATTTGACCTATATATCACAAAATTACTAATATAGCCAATATGGGACAATAATATAATTGTTAAGACGAATACTGTAAGTGTAATAAAATGTATTTTGAAAAATTTTTTATTATCTTTTAATATAATTGTATATAATAAGAAGAAGTACGTTATTTCTAGAAATGTAAAACCATTAAAAAGATTTAAAATAAATGTTAAAAAAAACAGTATTAAGGAAGTTAGTTTTAACCTATTTATTCCATACTTAAGACTATGCATCATAAACAGGAATAATATACATATAAGGATTACAATAGAAATTCCATCAATTTTGTCAATATTTACAAATTTCAGTAGATACAATATTGTTAACAGAGAAAAAATTATATTGAACAATGTGTTATATTTCTCTTCGAATTTCAAAACTTCCACTTCCTTTCTTAAATATCTCTAAAAATTTGTAATAAGCTTCTTCATTAAAATTAAAATGAACATTAGCAAAGTTATTCGCAATAACTTTCTCTAGCCCTTTTGCTAATTCGTTACTCGTATGCTCTACCTGGATTACTTCGAAATATTCTGCCATAACTTCGGAACCCTGAGTTTTTGTTGAAATGCTCGGAATACCTAAAACAGCTGCTTCTGCTAATACATAACTAAAAGACTCTGATACTGAACTTTGAATTAATCCCACACTATTCTTTATATATTTATATGGATTAGATTGAAAACCTAATAATTTTATATATTGGCTCTCTCCTAGATTGTTAATTTGATTCTTTAAATGATCATATAAACTACCATCTCCCAAAATAATTAAATGATATTGTGAATACTTTTTTCTAAATAAATGAAAAGCATTTATTAATAATTCAAAATTTTTAACAAGTTCCAATCTCCCTATCGCACAAAAATAAGGAGTATTCTCTAATTCTATTTCCTCTTTACTTAAATTTTTTATTTCATCAATGTTAAGTAAGTTAGGAATTACTTCTAAACTTGTCTTTGGAAAAATCTCCTCAAAGGATTCTTTTTGTGGAGTAGAAACAGCTAAGATTGAATTAAACTTTTGATAACAAGTCAATTCTTCTTTATACTTTTTAAACGATCGTTTTGAATA
Source organism: bacterium (assembly GCA_905221065.1). GTDB lineage: Bacteria > Bacillota > Bacilli > Lactobacillales > Streptococcaceae > Streptococcus. The sequence continues at coordinate 253,485 of CAJNBS010000001.1, read as the reverse complement.
CCAATTTTTTGAGAAATCGCAATGGATATAAGCCAGTTTTAAACTATCTTCATTCGATGATCCCGCTATGATTTTTGTTGGTTTTCCTTCTATATATGCAAATTCATAATCAAATTTTTCATTTTTAAAAATACTTCTCTGTATAATCCATCTATTCACAAATGACGGTGGCAATAACTTAACAAGCTTATTCACTATTTTTTCAATAATAACTGGTGTATTCTTTCTAATAAAATAATCAATCCTTAAATGACTTAATTTTGAGCCATAAAAATTATTTTTTTCCGTATATACTAGAATGCTAATTTCAAACATACTTTCAAATTCTTGAACAAAGTTAACAAGTGATTTTTCAGCTCCTCCACCTGTTAAACTAGTTATACAAATTAACATTTTAGGTTTCAAAATTATTCCCTCCTGTCATTTCCTCAATTAAATCAATCCACTGCTTGAGAATTTTATCCTTATCGAATTTATCCATATTGTCTTTTGCGTGTTCTGAGAAAGACCGTCTCAAAACTTCATCTTCCATCAGTTCAAGCAATTTTTCACTCAACTTGCCCGTATCGTAACACTCAACCAGATAGCCATTAACTCCATCTTCAACAATCTCACCAGGTCCAGTTGGACACCTAAAGCTAACAATAGGAAGACTGTATTGTTGAGCCTCTAATAATACCAAGGGTAATCCTTCATAACGAGAAGTCATCACATAAATTCCTTTATCTCCATAAATCACATCCTGATTTTTTTCGAGTCCTTTTATGACTAACTTATCTTGCAAATCATTTTTGATGATTAAATCCTTGATTTTATCTACCTCATCTTGATTACCAGAACCATAAATTTCCCAAGTCCAGTCAGTCTTTTCTTTCAGTACTTTCTTAGCAACTTGAACAAGATAATCATAGCCCTTTTGATAATCGAAACGACCTACAGTAACTATTTTAGTAGAGTCTATGTTATATGTTAAATCCGAAAGAGGATCCTCTTTCCAATTATAGATATAGCAATTTTTTTCCTCAGGAATACCGTATCTGTTTATATAATTTTCACGATCTTCTTGCGTAAGAGTTATGAGCTTGTCTGCAAATTTCGCTCCAACATATCTTTGTATTTTCTTAAATTTAGTATCAATATCTACTATAGAATTTGTATGGTCACATGAAACAAATTTTGTTTTCAACCCAATTGTGCTTGCTACACCAACTGTATTCATACTCATTCCAATTCCAAAAACAATATCAATACTTTGTTCTTTCAAATAGTTTCTCAATAACTTGATCGCATTGAGAAAATTTTTACTCATGGATATTTTCTTTACTGATAAATTTTGATATCGAACTGACTGTTTTAGCGAGAAGAAATTTTTTTCTGTAGAAATCATCGAGAGAAGATGAACTTCATACCTAGCTGATAATTCATTAGCAAGACTAGTGGCTACTTTCAGTCCTCCATCTGTTCTATCAATACTCCATTTCACTAAAGCTATTTTTTTCATTAAGCTAATTCCTTTCATATTGAAAATAAAAGCACTATTTACTCACTAGGGAAGGAAATTTCTAAAATGATATGTGATTCCCTATCTTCAACTGCGGGTATTTTCATATAATCACCATACATTACAGTTAAATAGTTCTCAACATTATTTGGAACATTCCACTCATGTCCTTGAAAATTTAATTTTCTAGTTAACTGCATATCATCTCTTAAAAACATTTCACCAAAATAGTGCTTCCTTCCTGAAGGAACACTAAGGTATTTTGATTCATTATTCTTGCACAATGAATAGATACGTTCCGTAAGTCGTGTAAATTGTTTCAATGATATAAAACTAGTTAGAAAACCTAAAACAAGTTTTATTCCAAAAACAAGCCTCACTTCTTTTTGTTTCTTCATAATCTCCAACATCAACTCACGGTTTTTATAAAAATTTCTACACGATAGCAACAATCCAATTCCCATACATAGAAAACCGTGAATTTGTCTCAAAATTTTCGAATTAGGGACATTTTCCAACCAAAAGATATCAATAAAAAATCCACATTCCTCAACTCCGACATCCTCTCGACCACGAAAAACTGTTCCTTTTTGTCTTATACGACCAATTGGCATACCATAGTTTGGCGTATGTGAATTATGTATCCAATATTTATCAGAAAATTTCTGGTTGAATTTTTGAAAAAAGATCTCCCGCTCACTTCCTAGCATAAAAATATCCATATCATCATCCCACGGGATAAACCCTTTGTGTCGATATGCTCCTAAAGCACTCCCTCCAGAAAGAGAATAATACAGTTCTTCTTCTTCACAAACTGTTACAATATCCTCCATGATTTTTATCAAATACTCTTGATATTTAAGTAGTATCTCTCCTTCTAATTTAATAAATTTACTGTCTGAAAATTTTAAATTTTTAAACAATGTTACCGTAGATAATCCCATACAATCCTCCAAATAATAATAAATAGTAAAAAATATAATTATGTAACAGGTAAATCTGAAAAGAACTGATAAATGTTCTTTAATAGGATATCCGTTTTACTATAGTCAATAACTTCAAAAGGAAAATTCTTATTATAGAAAAAACCTGTAATAAATGCTATTGCAACAATACTAATCTCTAATCCATAAGTGATATACGATTCTATAAGATTATCAACTGTGCTCGATATTTAAACAATATAAAGGAAGAAATTACAATCATTGGCAAGAGTAAAAAAGATTCCTTCATATATATATTTCTAAACGGTACAGATCCCATTGATAATAATGTTACATAATAAGTCATCTTGACAAAAGATAATTTCCAATCATCAATCCCTTTAATAGTTCTACTCAAAATAAAATATTGAATTAAAAATAAAACCATTAGGACCACACCAATATACAACCTCATTGTTAGAGTAGTATTAAAGAGCTCTGAATACGATGCGTTATCAGAGTAAATATCAATTTATCTAATAAAAGATTGAAGGAAACTAATACCCGTCTATTCTGAAAACTTTGGTGTTAATTTTATTATAATTGGAAAACCTAATAAAACAAGTAAACTTTTACCTACCGTAACCTTTTTTAGGTAGAAAAAAATGAATCTCAGAGCAGCAAAATAAACAACAGCCGAATGAATACTTATTTGAACTAAGTACCCTAGCATCACCCAATACTTTGTATAATTATATTTCGGCTCCAAATACATAATTAACATTATCAGAGAAATTGCCATACAAAATCTCATGCCACTAGTGGTGTATCTATAGTTATTTAATAACAAAACTGTAATTAGAATCAGAATATAGGTTAACTTAGAGTAGTTTTTACAGGACTTAAACAAATCAACAACACTATAACCAAAACTAAAATATGTCACAAACGCTGAAATAAAACTAAGTAAACTATAATGATGAATATTTCTGACCAAATACATCAATGAAGTAAATACCGGAACAGAACCATAATCATATCTACCAACTCTAAATCCTGATTCAAAAGCTTGAAACATTGAAATAATGCTATCAAAATTAGTTAGTACTTGTGTTGCTCTAAAATGAAATGCTCCATCATCTAATGGATGAGGGATATAACGCAAAGCTATTATAGAAATCAATAAACACGTAATTACTAAATAAGTTACCGAAAACCTTCTGTCGTTTACTATTCCTACCATGCTTAAAAACAAAGATAAAACTGGAAAAACTAAAAAAGTAAAAAAGTAAGTAATAATAAAATCATAATTTATACTCAATGAAAATCAAAGAGCAAACTAGGAAGCTAGCCGCAGACTGTACTTGAGTACGGCAAGGTGAAGCTGACGTGGTTTGAATTTGATTTTCATTGAGTATTAAAAACTCTGTCCATATTTCTTTCCAAAAAACTTAGCCATTAAAAATGACATTCCTTTTTTAAACAAGTCAACCTTTTCCATGTACATAAAAGAGACTTCCTTAATCTTTAGATTATTTTTATCTAACCATACATTAAATAGCAGTTCACTTACTCTTCCAAACAATCTAGCTTCAAAATCAGTTAACCCTGATAAATCCATTCTTTCATACATACTATCCAAAATAGGAAATAGCCAAGAAAAATAATCGTCTGCCAATTCTTTTTTCATGATGAACATATTAAACATGTAAGCACTTCTTTGCTTCATTACCTTTTCAAAACTTGGGAGATATTCTGGATTTTTCATTTCAATCATTGTCCTAGCTAAATCCAAGTGGGTACCATCAAAAGTATGGTCGTAATGAGAATAGAGAGTTTCAATATAATATTTTCTTCTTTTGGGAACGATGATTTCTGAATTCTCTAATAGTTCTTCAATTTCATGTCTATTTAAGATTACATCATCAATATTTATGGATTCATTATATTTTTTCGTCATTTTAGTAAAATATCGACGATAATGTACCAAACCAAGATAATCACAGTCTAAGTTTCTCCAAGCCCAATAGAGACCTGTAAGTTCACAATAGTAAGGATTTAAGGTTGAAATGTTTTCCCCAGCATTATCACCTTGGAATCCTAAATTTTCCTTTCCCTCACATCCTACGTGAATTGGTAGATATACACTTGTATCAGCAGGCATTTTATAATTTTTATGTGTTGCTACTAATATTTTTATATTCTTCATATTAATTATTATTACCCATTAAAACTGTAAAAAATCCCCTCAAAATAAGCAAGAAATCAGTCTTTAAAGATACATTATCAATATATAATAAATCTAGATCCATTCTGTCTCCAAATGGCATGTCATTCTTATTTGGCGTTACTTGCCAATAACAAAGCAAACCAGGTTTCACAGACAATCTTTTAGACATTTTTAAAGCACTATCCATTTCTTTATTAGTAAGAATATGATGCGTAATCTCAAATTGTTGTAGTGGACGAGGTCCCACTATAGCCATGTCGCCTTTTATAATATTCAACAATTGAGGCAGTTCATCAATTGAAAGTTTACGTATCACTTTACCGACTTTTGTAGTCATACTTTGAGAATGTTCTTTAAAATTTAGATGATCAATTTTACCACTATTAATACTTTCCTTTATTCTCTGATCAGCATCTTTATACATGCTCCGAAACTTTATTACTTTGAATTTTTTTCCATTTAAACCAACTCTATCTTGTAAATAGAAAACATCTCCTGGATCTTCTATCCAAATAGCCAGAATCGTTAAAGGAATAATCGGTATGATTATCAAGGTAATAAATAGGAAAAACGCCAAAAATCTATCTAAAATATTTTTAAAAATCAAATACATTTTTAATTAATTATTTCTTCCCATAAACTCCATAGGAACCATAGACTCCATAAGCTCCATATTTTTCAACTTCTGTGTTAAATTTATTTAGAACTACACCTAAAAATGGAGTTCCTGTTTGTTCTAACTGTTCTTTGGCCTTTAAAACATCACGTCGTTTTGTCTCTCCTGCTGCTGTCACCAAGATAGAAGCATCACATTTCTGTGTAATGATAGCGGCATCAATGACCATCCCAATCGGTGCCGTATCGACAATGACATAGTCAAAATACTTACGCAAGGTATCAATCATAGTGGCAAAGTTTTCACTCTGTAGAAGTGCTGTTGGGTTTGGAGATACAGGTCCTGCCTGAATAACAAATAAATTTTCAACATTGGTATCACAAAGTCCATGAGAAAGGTCAGTAGTACCTGCCAGAAAATCCGTTAGGCCAGTAATTTTTTCTCTTGATTTAAAGACTCCTGACATGACAGAGTTACGAATATCTGCATCCACCAATAAAGTTTTATAGCCCGCACGCGCAAAGGCCCAAGCAATATTTATTGATGTTGTCGATTTCCCCTCACCAGGTTTGACAGACGAGATGGAAAGAACTTTCAGATTATCACCACTCAATTGAATATTTGTTCGCAAAGCATTGTAATGCTCTTCTGCTTTTTTCGCAAAATCTAAACGTTTTTGTGCTATTGCTAATGTTGGCATATTTTCTCCCTTATTTTAACTTATTCAAATCTGGAACAATCCCTAGAAGTGCAATCTGCATTACTTCTTCCACGTCTTCTGGTCGTTTAACACGATCATCCAACAACTCAAGTAATAAAACCGAAACAACCATCACTACTCCACCTGCTAGAAAAGCTAGCAAAGTATTACGACGAATATTAGGTGATGAAGGGCTTAATGCCGGCCTTGCTTCTTCCAATGTTGTCACATCAGATACACGAGTTACAGAAATTATTTTTTCAGCAGCCACTTCACGAAGAGCATTTGCGATACGGCTAGCTTCTTCTGGTTGTGCATTTTTTACAGTAATTGATACGATACGAGTATCCACAGGCACTGTTACCTGAATCTTCTTGCTTAATTCCCTAACTGTTCTCTCTAGTTTAAGATTTGAAATGACTTTCTCAAGTACATCTTGAGAGAGGATGATTTCCTTATAGTCTTTTACCAGATAGGTACCTGCCTGCAAATCCTGGTTGGTCAACCCTGCTTTTTCCGATTGATTTCGATTGACTACATAAATACGTGTCGTACTAGAATACTCAGGTGTCAGTACAAAACTACTTACACCAAAAGCTATGACAGCTGCTACAATCGCAGTTAGCATAATAGCGATTTTCTTCTTCCAAAGGACTTTAAACAATTGAAAAACATCAATCGTAATTTCTTTATTTTCTTTCATGTCAACTCCTAAATAATTTGATCAGCTAAGATGAAGCGAGGATTTTCAATAAATAATTCTCTCGCTCTTCTTTCACCGTATTGTTTTGAGATAAGTTCATAGGCTTCTTTCATATAAGGGGGGCGTTTGTCCAAATTGTGCATATCACTAGCAACAAAATAAACCAAATCACGTTCAAGAAAATACCTAGCTCTTTTCTTCATAAATTTATATTTATCCCCAAACAACTTTGGTTTTAAAACACTTGAACTATTGATTTGTGTATAACAGCCCATATCAATCAATTCTTTCACACGCTTTTCATTATTCTCTAATTCATGGTAGCGTTCAATATGAGCAATCACAGGCGTTATACCCAGCATGAGAACATTGCTCAAAGCAGTATGGATTTCCCGATAAGGGGTAGCCATGCTAAACTCAATGAGTGCATATCGCGTTCCATTGAGACTCGGGATCACCTGCTCTTCTAGTTTCTCAAGAATATCACTAGTATAATAAATTTCTGCTCCATAGAGAATGGTCAAATCTGGAGCCACTTCCCTGGCTATCTCCTTAACTTCTTGGAAATTTGCCTCTATTGTCTCCTCAGGTGTCTCAAACATTCCTTTTCGTCTATGTGATGTCGATACAATAGTCCTTACCCCTTGCCTGTAGGCTTCTGTCAAAAGCGCCTTGCTTTCTTGCTTCGTTTTAGGACCATCATCCACACCAAATACAATATGCGAATGAATATCAATCATTTTGTCTTATTTTCCTTCCATCACATCATTGATGGCAGCCTTGACTGACTCTAAACTGCTATCACTTATCTCCATCATGTAAAGGTTACTCTCAGGCATGGCATAGGATGGCAAATCCATACGCCCTGTTCCTTTAAGATCTTGCGAATTGATCTTATAAGTTCCACCACTCTCAAGTTGGGCATTAACCAAATTCATCATGGTTTCAAGCGGCATATTGGTTTGAATCGAATCTTGCAGCCCTTTTATAATACTGTCATAATTTTTCAAAGCTTCTGTCGAGGTTAACTTTTGCAAAATAGCTACAATCACCTTTTGCTGATTGCGGCCACGGTCTCGGTCCCCATCTGCCAGAGAATAGCGTTCACGTACAAATCCAAGGGCATCTTTCGAATCCAAATGTAATGTACCTACAGAGTAATGTTTTCCGTTATTTGCATGTGCATCAAACTCCTGATCATTATAGACATCAACTCCACCGAGAAGATCAATCAACTTCAAGAAAGAGGTGAAATTCAAACGAGCATAATAGTTCAGGTCAATACCGTAGAGATTTTCCAGTGTATGAATGGAAGCATCTACTCCATAAATCCCTGCATGGGTCAACTTATCTTTTTGGTTGTTGCCACCATCTGAAATTGGAACATAGGAATCACGAGGGGTTGTTGTCAAGAGAATCTTTTTAGTTTCACGATTAACTGTCATAATGATATTGACATCCGAACGAGAAACCGAACTGATCGGACCATAAGTATCAATTCCGCTGATATAAACGTTGAAACTGTCTCCTTTGACATTTTTGGGAGTTTCAACCGTCTTCGTTAATTCTTTGGTATAAATTTTCTTAATTTTTGAAGCATAGTCAGGATATTCCGATTCGATAATGTTTTCAAAGACACTGTTTAAGATAATCGCTTTCGTATCTCCAGCCAATAAACTCTTATAGGCTGCAAGATAGGAGCTGCTTTCTTCGACTGTTAATTCCTTATTTTGACTCGTCTTAATATCAGCGATTAGCTTTTGAATATTCTCATTATCCGTACCTGTTGGTCCCGTTACACTAGATAATTGTGTGACATTATTGATATCACTATCCTTTAAAACGACGACACTGAGAGAATACTCTGAATAATTTGAAGTTGCATTAATATGACTTGTAAAGCCTATAAATTGCTGCAGAGTAAATAAAGAAACTGAACTCACTAAAACAGCTAGTGTCAAAAAGAAAATCGTGAACTTTTCTGCTTTTTTATAGATTATTAATATTGCGGCAATCACAGCAACTATCAAGGCAAAAACTGCTACCACTATATTAACGTGCCTGAAAGCAAGTATATTGTACTTAAAGATTAAGAACAATAAAAAACCAACTAACAATAAATAAATAGTCAACAAAACTATATTAACACTTCGCTTCACTTTCTGTGAACGTGATTTTTTAAAACGTCTACTCATGATTAACACCTATACATTTAATGTTACCATTATATCACTTTTTTACGATAAATTCTACATTTACGGAGTTTATAAACATTCTTAGATATAGGTTATTTGGACATCATAAACACTTATACTCTTCGAAAATCTCTTCAAACCACGTCAGCGTCCATCTGCAACCTCAAAACAGTATTTTGAGCTGGCTTCGTCAGTTCTATCTACCACCTCATCAAAGCTGTAGTTTGAGCTAGATTCCCAGTTACTCTTTGATTTTCATTGAGTATTAAAACATCAAAATTAATACAGTATTTCATTTACAATTCAACATAGCTAGACAACTACTAGCCTGTACAGCAAAAAACAGCCCTATTAGGACGACTTTATAAAAATCATCCAATAGAACTGCTCGTCATTATTTAACATGATTTTCTGCTTCTTTTTGAGCTTTTTCGATTGCTTTTTTGCTTTCTTGCTCCCATTTAGTCTTAGCTTCTTCAAACTGTTTAGTTGTCACAGTATCTTTTTGCAGTTTCATGTACTTATAGTTATTGCCATCGCCCTTGATACCGACCAATGAATATCCTCTTGTAAATGGCGTTACTTTGGTTACAGATGCTGTTCCACCACTTGACATAGCTGACATGATCAGAGAATTGTCAATCATCCAAGCCTGTGCTTCAGCGTATTTTTCATAGCGTTTGACAACATCTTTATTTTCACTATCTGCATCTTTGAGCATCTTGGTGTAGGTATCAAGACCCAGACTAGCAATTTTAGCTTTATCTTCTTGAGCATCTAGACCAAATATCTTGAGGTAGAATCCATCCTCTGCATTGAAAGGATTGAGATAGGTTGATGGATCTTGATAGTCACCTACCCAACCATCAAAGTTCAAATCGTAGTCTCGATCAGCTGGTGTTGGTGCCAAGAAGGCTACGTTATTAAAATCATCTGTTGAAAGTTGCTGAACATCAATGACAATGTTATCAGCACCTAAAACTGACTCAAGGGTCTGCTTAACAGAGTTCATGCCTGTCACAGCATTTTTACTTGTTTGATCAACAGCCACATCCAAGTGAATTGGGAAAGTCACACCTTGACTTGTCAATTCTTTTTTAGCTTCCGCAAATTTTGCTTGGGCTTTTTCTTTGTTGAAATAGGCATCCTGAGCATCTGCCAAGTTAATACCTGACCATTCTGTGCCATAGTTGACCAATTTAGAAGCAACTACTTCTCCAAAGGTCTTGTCTCCCACTTGGACAAACGTGGGAGGTACTAGGGTGTTACGAAGGGTCTTGCTAGCTGCTTCTTCCCCATTTGACTGAGCAGAATAGGCTGTGCGGTCCAAGGCAAAGTTCACTGCTTGACGGAAGTTCTTGTTCAAGACAGCTGTCTCAGTTGATTTTTTTTGTTCATCTGTCGTTTTAGATGTGTGGTTGTAGGCCTTACGATTGACGTTAAAATTGAAGTACCAAGAAGTCTTGTCCTGCAAGCTATAGACGATATTATCCTTATATTTTTCCTTGGTCTTAGCAAAGTTAGAACTATTTGGATAAACCCCAGCGATTGAATAAGCTCCACTTTCAAAGTTACGGATAGTCAATTCTTGGTCTGAACCATCAAAGTAAGCCAATTTCACGTGTTCAATCGATACTTTGTCATGATCGTAGTAATGCGGATTTTTCACATACTCGATTGATGATTTTGATGTGAAATCTTTTAACAAATAAGGTCCGCTGTAGAGAATACTATCTGGAGATAGAGTACCAAAATCTTTCCCTTTTGAGTTTAAAAACTCTTCATTCACCGGGAAAAGAATACTGTTGGTTGTTTTTGAATTCCAGTAAGGCTCTGGGCGTACCAAAGTATACTCAACAGTCTGGTCGTCGATTGCTTTCACCCCAACCTTAGAAAAGTCAGAATCCGCTCCTGTAATATAATCATTCAAGCCCTTGATGGAATTTTGAATCAAGTCAATGGCCTGTGATTTATTGTCCACTGCGTACTTGATCCCTGTCACAAAATCCTGTGCCTTGACTGGGGCATACTCTTCACCGTCAGCTGTGAACCATTTGGCATCTTTTCTCAATTTATAGGTATAAGTCAGACCGTCGCTTGAAACAGACCAGTCTTCTGCCAAAGATGGAACTAGATTTCCGTGATTGTCATTTTCAAGCAAGCCATCAACTAGATTGGTTATAATCGATGTATTATCAGCGTAGTAGTCTAACAAATAGTTAAATGTAGTTGGATTTCCACTAAAGGTTGATGAGTAAGTTTTTGTATCCGAACCTGATTGTCCGCAAGCAGCTAAAAGCAAAGCAGCCGCAAAGGTCAGGCCTGCACTAAGGACACGCTTTTTTGTATTCATCTTCTTTCTCCTTTATGTTAGTTTTTATAACATAAGTTTATTTTACCAAAATAGTGGGAATTTGTAAAGTTAATTGAATTTCTAGAATGAAAGTTTATAAACTTTAGTCATAAAAAAACAAAGGATTTCTGTCTTTCATACAGTCCTCCCTTGTTTTTATACGGTTTCCATTTTAAATTTTTCTGTAAAAAATGTTTATAGTAATTCAACACAGAAAGCATCCCATGAAGCTAAGATTTGTTTCTCAAAAACTTCTTGAGCCACGGTGTTTTCAATCAAGACAGATTTGACGTTTCCTTCCACTGTCAAGTCTTGTTCTTCATTGGACAAGTTAGCCACAACTAGGAAGCGACGGTCCCCGTCCTTTCGGATATAGGCAAAGACCTTGTCAGCCGTATCAAGCAATTCAAAATCAGCTCGAATCAGCCAGCTGTTCTCCTTACGGATTTGAACGAGTTTTTGATAAGTATAGAAAATAGAATCTGGATTTGCTAGTGTTTCTTGAACGTTGATGGCTTGATAGTTTGGATTGACTGCCAACCAAGGTTGAGCTGTTGAGAAACCAGCATTTTTACTCTCATCCCATTGCATCGGAGTACGGGCATTGTCACGTCCAATAACACGGATACTGTCCATTATTTCTTCCATCGGAACGCCTTTTTCAAGAGCTTCACGCGCATAGTTGAGGGATTCAATATCTTCTACTTGATCCAGCGTTTCAAACGGATAGTTGGTCATCCCAATCTCCTCACCTTGGTAGATATAAGGTGTCCCTCTCATGAGATGAAGCAAGATTGCAAAGGCTTTGGCAGATTTTTCACGGTATTCTTGGTCATTTCCCCAGATAGAGACAATACGAGGGAGGTCATGATTGTTCCAGAAGAGAGAATTCCAACCGTCCTCAACTCCTAACTCAGTCTGCCATTTGTTGAAAATCTCTTTTAACTTAGCGATGTTTAGCTCTTTTTGATAGTGCCATTTAGGTTGCCCTTCCTGATACTGAAGACAGATATGCTCAAACTGGAAGACCATAGACAATTCTTGTCCCTTTGGATCAGAGTAAAGTTTAGCAATTTCTGGCGTTGCTCCCCATGTCTCTCCCACTGTCAAGAGATTCTTATCTCCAAAAGTTGCCTGATTCATTTCCTTAAGATAGGGATGGAGCATGGGACCATTATTGACTACTTTCTCGTCAGGAATTTTGCCAATCATGTCAATGACATCCATACGGAAACCGCCAATGCCTTTATCAATCCAGAAGTTCATCATCTCATAAATTTTCTGACGCAGTTTTTCATTTTCCCAGTTGAGATCAGGTTGTTTCTTGCTGAAAAAGTGGAGATAGTACTGACCTGACTTTTCATCGTATTCCCAGGCAGACCCACTAAAGATAGAATCAAGATCATTTGGCTCATCACGCCAGATATAGTAGTCTCGCTCAGGACTGTCAGGATTTTCACAGGCTTCAACAAACCAAGCATGCTCATCCGAGGTATGATTGACCACCAAGTCCATGATGATACGAATATCGCGCTTCTTAGCCTCCGCGATCAGTTGGTCCATATCCTCCATGGTTCCGAAAATAGTTGCAATTGCTTGATAATCAGCAATATCGTAGCCATTATCATCCATAGGACTGTCATAAACAGGAGAAAGCCAAATCGCTGTAATTCCTAACTTGGCTAGATAGTCTAACTTACTAGTAATTCCAGGCAAATCACCAATTCCATCTCCGTTGCTGTCCATAAAACTCTTGGGATAAACTTGATAGACTACGGCATTGTGCCACCATTTTTCTTGCATCTTCTTACCTCATTATTTTAATAATCTATAGTCTATGATAGCGCTTTTGGGAATTTCGTGCAAGCGTTTGCCTAATCTTTTTGATTCCTTTTTTAACTCCATAGTTTCCTAACTTCCATTTTTTTATTATAATAGAGGTCAGAGGTAAAAAAATGAAAAAACAAGCTTTTAGTTCTGAACAATATTTGAATCTACAGCGCGACCACATCTTGGAGCGCATTAATCAATTTGACGGCAAGCTCTACTTGGAGTTTGGTGGTAAAATGTTAGAAGATTTCCACGCTGCTCGTGTCCTTCCTGGTTATGAACCTGACAACAAAATCAAGCTCTTACAAGAATTGAAAGAGCAAGTTGAGGTAGTGATTGCTATTAATGCTAGCAATATCGAGCATTCCAAAGCACGTGGTGACTTGGGCATTTCTTATGACCAAGAAGTTCTTCGCTTGATTGACAAATTCAATGAATTGGGAATTTTTGTCGGCTCAGTGGTCATCACACAGTACGCTGGCCAACCAGCTGCAGATGCCTTCCGCAACCAACTTGAGAAAAACGGGATTGATTCTTATCTTCATTATCCAATCAAAGGATATCCGACGGATATGGATCACATCATTTCCCCAGAAGGTATGGGGAAAAACGACTACATCAAGACCAGTCGCAACTTGATTGTCGTAACAGCTCCTGGACCTGGTTCTGGAAAATTGGCAACTTGTATGTCAAACATGTACCACGACCAAATCAATGGTATCAAGTCTGGTTACGCTAAATTTGAAACCTTCCCAGTTTGGAATCTTCCCCTTCATCACCCAGTCAACTTGGCTTATGAGGCTGCTACAGCAGACCTTGATGATGTCAACATGATTGATCCCTTCCATCTCCAAACCTACGGAGAAACCACTGTCAACTACAACCGTGACATCGAAATCTTCCCAGTGCTCAAGCGCATGTTGGAACGTATTCTCGGTGAATCTCCATACGCTTCACCGACAGACATGGGGGTCAACATGGTTGGTTTCGCTATTACTGATGACGAGGCTGCTATCGAAGCCTCTAAACAAGAAATCATCCGTCGCTACTATCAAACTGTTCTTGATTTTAAAGCTGAAAAAGTTGGTGAAGCTGCGGTCAAGAAGATTGAACTTCTCATGAACGACCTCGGTATCACACCTGCAGACCGCAAGGTTGCTGTCGTTGCGCGTCAAAAAGCAGAAGAAACTGGCGGACCAGCTCTAGCCCTTGAATTACCAAATGGGGAAATCGTGACTGGTAAGAACTCCGAACTCTTTGGCCCTACAGCCGCTGCCTTGATCAACGCCATCAAGAAATCAGCTGACATCGCTAAAGAAGTAAAACTAATCGAACCTGAACTTGTCAAGCCAATCCAAGGTCTTAAAATCGATCATCTAGGTAGCCGCAATCCACGCCTGCATTCAAATGAAATTTTGATTGCACTGGCTATCACAGCTACAGAAAATCCTGATGCTGCTCGTGCTATGGAAGAACTTGGCAACCTCAAAGGAAGCGAAGCCCACTCAACCATCATCTTGACAGATGAAGACAAGAATGTCCTTCGCAAATTGGGTATCAACGTTACCTTTGACCCTTACTACCAATACGACCGTTTGTATCGTAAGTAAAGATTTGAACCTCTCCACTCTCGGAGAGGTTTTCTCTCTGTCTCAGGAGCCGGCTTTATGTTATAATGAAAGAAGAAAACTGAAAGGATTTACCATGCCAAAAGAAGTTATTGTTGAAAGTTTTGAACTTGACCACACGATTGTTAAAGCACCTTATGTTCGCTTGATTGGGGAAGAAACAGGGCCAAAAGGAGACATCATCTCCAATTATGATATTCGCTTGGTGCAACCAAACGAAGACTCTATCCCTACTGCAGGCCTTCACACTATCGAACACCTCTTGGCAAAACTCATCCGTACCCGCATTGACGGCATGATTGACTGTTCACCATTTGGTTGTCGTACAGGTTTCCACATGATTATGTGGGGGCGTCATACCAGCGCTGAAATCGCAGCTGTTATCAAGGATTCGCTCAAGGAAATCGCTGAAACCACTACTTGGGAAGACGTCCCTGGTACAACCATCGAATCTTGCGGTAACTACAAGGATCACAGCCTCTTTTCTGCTAAAGAATGGGCAAAACTCATTCTAGAACAAGGGATTTCAGATGATGCCTTTGAGCGTCATGTGATTTAAACACAAAAAAGGAACCAGTTTTTTCAGCTGGTTCCTTCTTTTTATTCTCAAAATTCTATCTTAGGCTTTTTCACGAATGACCAAAACGCCATCTTCCATGTCTGCTTCCAAATGTTTGGCATCTAGATGATCCAAGTGGAAGTCTGTTACCTTATCACGAATTTCTTGTTCAACCACACGACGGAGTGGACGAACACCCATGACTTCGTCATAGCCTTCTTCTGTGATATAGTCTTTAGCCACTTGACTGACTACCAAATCAATATCTTTCTTAGCCAAGGTTTGGTTAACTTCAGCCAACATCAAGTCCACAATCTTAGAAAGATCTTCCTTCGTCAAGTGTGAGAACTCGATAACTGCGTTGAAGCGGTTAAGGAATTCTGGGCGGAAGAATGGTTTCAAACGGTCCATCAATTCTGGTTTATCCGCATCTTCTGTCAAGTTGGCTTCATAGCCAAATCCAGCATTTGAAGTCGCAATAATGACAGTGTTCTTGAAGTTTACTGTATTTCCTTGACCATCCGTCAAACGACCATCATCCAATACTTGGAGGAGAAGAGTGATTACTTGAGGATCAGCCTTTTCAATCTCATCCAAGAGAATGATAGAGTATGGATTGCGACGAACACGTTCTGTTAAGGTATTGCTATTATCATCATAACCCACATATCCTGCTGTTGTACCAATTAGCTTAGAAACGGCTATGCGGTCGCTATATTCTGACATATCCAAACGGATGATAGCATCCTTGGTACCAAACATATCCAGTGCCAATTGCTTAGCAAGTTCTGTCTTACCGACCCCAGTTGGTCCTACAAAGAGGAAGCTACCGATTGGGCGATTGCCTTCATCAAAACCAGCACGGTTACGACGGATAGCGCGAGCTACCGCTTCTACTGCCTTATCTTGGCCGATCACCTTGTCTTGCAGACGATGAGCCATATCTTTCAAACGTTCGATGTCTGATGCTCCCATTTGTGACACTGGGATACCCGTCATTCGTTCTACAGATTCAGCCACATCGTTGACACTTGCAGTCACTTTCATATCTTCTGTGTGGTTTTCGATTTTCTTTTCCAATTCTGCGATACGTGTTTTATAGTTTAGAGCTGCTTCAAAATCTTCTGCCTCAACTGCTTTTTCTTGCTTGTCTTTTTCTGCCTCAATTTCACGTTCAACAGCATGCACATCTGTTACTGGATGTTGAGCTGCCAAGTGAGCAGCCGTTACATCGACAAGGTCAATAGCCTTATCTGGCAAGCTACGTTGAGGAATGTATTGCACAGAATAATCCACCGCTGCTTTCAAGACTTCGTCTGGCAATATGACATTGTGGTGTTGTTGATAGAGGTCACGAATTCCTTGAAGGATTTTAAAAGTATCTTCCGCTGAAGGAGCATTGACCTTGACTTCGTTAAAGCGACGAGCAAGAGCTGCATTTTTCAAGATGGTGTTACGGTATTCGTCTTGAGTTGTCGCTCCAATAACGGTCAATTCTCCACGAGAGAGGGCCGGCTTGAGAATGTCCGCAAGACCTTTAGATCCACTGTCTCCACCAGTGCTACCAGCACCGAGGATTTGGTGAATTTCATCAAAGAAGAGGATAATATTCCCTGCTTCTTTCACCTCATTGACTAAGTTTTGAACGTTTTCTTCAAAGCTACCACGGTATTGAGTACCAGCCTCAAGACCTGAGATATCAATAGAAATGATTTCCTTGTTCTTAATAGCAGCTGGAACATCTCCGTTCACAATGGCTTGTGCTAGACCTTCGACAACGGCTGTCTTACCAACACCTGCATCTCCGACAAGTACAGGATTGTTCTTGGTACGACGTGAGAGGATTTCAGATGTTTCTTGAATTTCCTTGTTTCGTCCGATAACAGGATCCAACTTGCCCTCACGAGCTTCTGCTGTCAAGTTTCGACCCAATTTAGCAAGGACACCGTCTTGTTTCATACCTGAAGCCTGTTGTTGCTTTTGTCCATCAACTTCTGCATTTCCTGGTAATTGACCAGTTGCACGATAGTGAGCAAATTCCTCAGGTGTCACTTCACGACCATTAATCAAGTAGCGACGGTTTTCAGAACTATATCCTCGCATACCACCCATCAATTGGTTAAATAGATCATCCATGTTGTTAAAGTTATTAAAGTTGTTGTTCATATTCTTTACCTCTTTTTGTTTACTTAGTTATGATTACTGATATTGACTATCTTTGACCTTTATTTTAAAAAATTTAGACTAGCTAAATCGCTACTCTAGGTACTACTTCTGGTTTTTCTTTTTCAAGTAGGAGTAGACTATCTTTACTTCTGAAGATTTCTAGATTAAACATAGACCCCACCTCTTTCTATTTGACTTTAAATAAGTGTTCGAGTAAGGCTTTCATTTACCTTACGTTCATAATATACTACATTAGTCAGAAAAGGTCAAGGATTTTGACTTTAATTGACCAATATTTTTTAAAAAGCAAAAACACCCTGAAACATCAGGGTGCCATTCTTACATCAAATATAAAATTGCTAGGGTCAGGAGACTTGCTAGAAGTCCCACTCCCCAAAAGAAGAAGTCGACCTTCCACTCGCTCCAAGGATTTCCTTTACCAGACAATCCTCCAAGCTCAAAATGATGATGCACAGGTGTCATACGGAAAATACGTTTGCCACCTGTCAGTTTGAAGTAACTTACTTGCAGCATGACTGAAGTTGTTTCAAAGACATAAACAATTCCGATAATCAAGAGAGTCCATTCTTGGTGGAGGGCCATAGAGATAGCTGCCAGCATTCCACCAAGAGCTAAACTTCCCACATCCCCCATAAAGACCTTGGCAGGCTTATAGTTAAAGACGAAGAAACCGAGCAAACCACCAATCATGGCTAGAATCACCAGAAGAATATCCATCTGACCTTGCACATAGGCAATAACTCCATATGCAGACAAACTAATCACGACTGAAATACTAGCCAGACCATCAATTCCGTCTGTCAAGTTGACCGCGTTTGAAAAACCGACTAGCCAGAAAAGAGCAAAAAGAATATAGAAAATCCCTAGATGTACTTGGTAACCAAAGACTGAAAGCATATCGCCACCGCGCTCATAGAAAAGGTAGAAAACGACCCCTCCTAGGAGCTGAAGTGCCAATTTTTGCTTAGGATTCAGTCCCTCATTGATTTTACGAAAGACCTTGAGAAAGTCATCTAAAAATCCGACAAGTCCATAAAGGACCAAGATGAACAAAATCATTCCCACATTATTGGTCAATTGTTTTGAAAAAAGAGCAACAAGGAAACTCACCACAACTGCAGCAATGAGGAAAACAAGTCCCCCCATAGTTGGCGTTCCAGCTTTTGCCTGGTGCTGTTTGACATCCTCATGCATCTGCTGGCCTGTAATTTGCGCCTTTCTATAAAATTGGATAAAGGCCGGAATTCCTACCAAAGTTAGTAAAAATGTCACAATTCCAGCACTGATGGAAATAAACATATTAGTCTCCTAAAGTTAATGTAATTTTTTTAATGCCCTTGATAGCTGTATTAGCACGAACATCTTGCTTCTGCACAGTAGAGCCTGAACCTTCAAATTCAAGTTCTATATTTAACCACTTAGAAAAAGCTTCTGCGGTTGCTTTTGTCCAACCATACATATCCGGAACTTCCTCTGCTTTATCAGATAAGAGGAGAACTTGCTGGTTAGGAGCAAGATTGGTCCCTTCTTCTACAGATGATTCTTTAATCTTTGTTCCTGTTCCTACAACGATTGGTTGCACAATATTGCGACGTAAGGCTTCTGCCAAATCACCGGGTGAAATATCCTTGATGCTAGGCATGGCATAAGCGCTTTGATTTGCTACCTGATCTAACGTTTTAGCGGTAGATTGGAGGTTAAGAGAATCTTTCATGGCCACTGCTCTTTCCAAGATAGGATTGGCAAATTCCCCCAACTGGATACCTGAATAATGTTCAGGCTGTTGAACCGTCACATAGAGGATAAAATCAGGATTTTCAGCAGGGTTCATCGATACTGCTGAAAAAATGTAATTGGTCGTACCAACCAAGTAACCTCCATTTTTCTCATCGGCAATCTGGGCTGTACCAGACTTGAGAGCTACATTTTGACCAGGAACAGTTACAGTTGGCTTGCCTGTGCTGTGGTTATGCATGGTTCCATAAACTGGATCCGTTCCTACCAAAACCATGTTGGTTCGAGTTAGACTGGCTGCATCTTTGGAAACAGGATTTCCTACAATCTCTTTTTGAGATTTCCGAACAGATTGGTCATTTGGGTCATACAAGGCACTGATAAATTTAGGTTCTAGCATGACTCCATCGTTGGCAATAGCCGTGAAGGCACGAATCATTTGCGTCTGGGTCACTGAAATCCCTTGTCCAAATGAACTCTGAGCAATATTGACAATATTGTCAGCCGGAAGTTGGCCTGCATACTCATCTGTCAAACCAAACCGAGTCGGAACACCAAATTTAAAGCGATTTAGATAATCCAGCCAGGTAGCATCTCCCATCTTTTGCTCAAGAAGCGTCATCCCAACGTTACTTGAGTGCGCGAAACCTTGAGAAAAGGTCATCATTCTTCCACCAGTCAATCCTTCATTGACGTCCCAATCTCGAATAGTAGCATCTGCTACTTTTAACTCACTACTATTGAAAACTTCTCCGCCTGGGAAAGTGTTATTATCAATAGCAGAAGCGAGCGTCATGACCTTCATGGTTGACCCTGGCTCATAGTTACTTTGATAGAGGATGTCACGCCAAACAAAGTCCTTGGTAAGTCCTTCCTTAGTATCGGCATCAAAGGTTGGTCTCTGCGTTGTTGCAAGAATTTCCCCCGTTTTAGCACTGAGCAAGGTAGCCGTCATATACTTGCCTTTTACTTTTTCTTGAAAGGCATTCATCTGTGTTTCCATGAAGGACTGAAGGGTACTAGAAATAGTCGTATAAACATCCTTGCCATCTACCGTTTGCTGAGACACTTGTTCAGTTCCGGGGACAATATTACCCAGACGATCTTTTTCATAGGTAATAATACCGTCTTTCCCTGCAAGAATACTATTCAAGGAACTCTCCATCCCAGAAGTTCCCAGCAAACTCTTGCTACCATCCTCATTTTCATGGAGTTGGGCCAATCCAATAAAACTAGAAGCAAATTGTCCATTTGGATAGCTTCTGTTTGGGCTAGTTGTAAAGTCAATCCCTTCAACACTAGCATCTTTTAAATCCTTTTTAATAGCCATCATATTGGCATAGGTAATCCCATTTCCTTTGGCACCAAAAGAAACTTGAGTCAAATTCGGTTGAGATAATTGTTCTTTAACATAAGCCTCGTCCATATCCAGATACTTATGGAAAACCTCTGCTACCTTATTAAACTGGGCATCTTCTACATAAAGAATTTTACCCGTTGCTGATTTGTATTTTTTATCAATAACAGCATAGACATTATAGGAGGTTGCATCCTCAGCAATCGGGACTCCATTTCGGTCATAAATAGTCCCACGTTTGGCAGGGACTGTACGGGTTATTTGGTGAACTTTCTTAGCCTCTTTTACTAGATCCGTTCCAAATTTACTACCACTCCCGATAATAACAGCAAAATTGACCAAAAAGACGGCGAAAAGTACGACAGCTAACAAGCTGATGTACTTCCCTACTATTTTACGGTTTTCTGCTGGAGATTTACGGTTTCTAATCGCAAATCGGGTTATTCTTTTTGTCCACTTCATATCTTACTCCGCTGATCGAATATTCTCGTTATTCAATTTTAAGTCCTTAGAATTTGCGATTTCTTTCAAGCGTTCTGCCCTCAACAATTCATTTACCTCTTGTTTGGCATCATCTAACTCTGTCTTCTTCTCCTCTATCTGCGCATTGATTTTTGTCAAATCATTTTGTACTTGTAGGAGTCGAGTCTGCATAAAGATAATACTAAGCGCCAAAACGAGAGCTGTAAACGCAATGGAAAGATAAAAAGCCTTCTCCACACGGGAGAATTTTTTTATACGACTCTGCAAGAATTGACTGGTTGTTTCTTTTTTATCTACCATTTTTTCCTCTTACTTGTGAATTTTTCTGGCCACGCGCAACTTAGCTGAGTGCGAGCGGTTATTGGCTTCTAATTCTTCTGCACTTGGCAAGATTGGCTTTCGGGACACCAATTCCATCTTGGGCTTGAGATCATCTGGGATGAAAGGCAAGCCTTTAGGAACTTCCACCGTTGAAGCTTCCTTGAACAATTGTTTGGTCAAGCGGTCTTCTAGCGAATGGAAGGTAATCACTGAGATTCTACCATCTAGAGCCAACATCTCCATAGCCTGCTGGATAGATTCATCTGCCGCCCCCAGTTCATCGTTAACTTCAATTCGAATAGCCTGGAAAATCTGCTTAGCAGGATGGCCCTTTTTCTTGAGTTCCTTGGCAGGTTTAGCCGACTTGATAATCTCAGCCAACTCAGTCGTTGTCTCAATTAGCTTCACTTCACGTGCTTGTTCAATCTTACGCGCAATCTGTTTAGAGAATTTGTCCTCGCCATACTTGAAGAAAATACGAACCAAGTCATGATAGTCATAGTGGTTTACCACTTCATAGGCTGTCAGACTAGCATCCTGATTCATCCGCATGTCCAATGGCGCATCCTTTTTATAAGAAAAACCACGCTCACGCTGGTCCAGCTGAGGACTAGACACTCCCAAGTCATAACAAATTCCATCAATTTCCTGAACACCAGCTTCGAGCAAACGTGCCTGTAAATGACGGAAGTTATCCTTGATAAAAGTCACCATCCCCTTCTCAATGTAGGGTGCCAAGCGTTTTTGCGCATTGTCAATGGCATTCTGGTCTTGGTCAAAGGCATAGAGATGGCCTTTTTCACTTAATTTACTTAATAAATATTCGCTATGGCCTGCTCCACCCAAAGTCGCATCAACATAGATACCGTCGGGCTTTACGTCGAGCATATCAATCGTTTCATGGAGTAAGACCGTTACATGATGAAATTCTTTTGTCATATCCTATCTATTTTACCACAAATCCGACTAGCTTGCACTAGTCAGACAAATAGGCCAAAAACAAGTAAGATTTCTTTAAGAAATATGTCAAATATGCTTGACATTCACTCTATAGAAGAATATAATGTAGTCAAATATATACGACACAAATCAGAAAGGAGAACAGATGAACCGTGTGAAAGAATTTCGCAAGGAACTGGGCATTTCCCAGCTCGAGCTCGCCAAGGATATAGGTGTCTCGAGACAAACCATCAACATGATTGAAAACGACAAGTACAATCCAACCCTGGAACTCTGTCTCAATCTCGCCCGCAGCCTCCAAACTGACCTCAACAGTCTCTTTTGGGAGGAAGATTTTTAAAAAAGGAGCAAACTCATGAAAAAAGAAACCTTCACTGAAAAACTGATCAAACGCACATACGGTATTTCTGGTCCCCTTGACGAATACAAACGGCGTGAGGCCGATCGTATCGGTAACCAAGTCTTTATCGTCCTCTTTTATCTGATGATTTTCGGAAATCTTATTCCACTCCTTCTGGCCTATAAATACCCTCAAGAAGTGGCTCTAATCTATCCTTCTCTGATTTTAGTGATTGCCCTCATTGCTGCTGGCTATGTTACCTACCAAATGAAAAAAACAGGGATTACAGCTATTGATCCAGATATGCTGAGTGAGAAAGAAAGTAAGCAACTACATTACCCAGGTCTGAAAGCAGGTTTGTTCTTTGGTCTATGGATGTTTTTTATAATTCCTCTTCTCGGTATACTCACAGATGAAGGTCAGGACTATTTTCAGTCTCTTCTCACTATAAGAAATGGTGTATCAAGCATTCTCGGTTCTATTTTCTTCGGAGCGAGCATACAGTTCCTCATCTCCCGTCGCATTGCAAAAACTAAGAAAGATCAGGATGATTAGGAGCCAACTCATGAAAAAAGAAACCTTTACAGAAAAACTCATCAAGCGCACTTACGGAATTTCTGGTCCTCTTGACGAACACAAACGGCGCGAGGCTGATCGTATTGGCAATCAAGTCTTTATCTTCCTCTTTTATCTGATGATATTTGGGAATCTCATCCCTTTCGTCCTCGCTTATAAATACCCGCAAATTGTCGCTATCGGCTATCCTCTTGTGGTCTTTGGCATTGCGATGATATCTGCTTTCTATGTGCTTTCTCAAACCAAGAAAACGGGTATCACAGCCATCGATTCTGATATGTTGAGCCAGAAAGAAAAGAAACAGTTAGGTTATCCTGGTCTGAAAGCAGGTCTAATCTATGGACTAGCCATGTTGTTTGGAATACCACTTCTTAATGTCTTAACGGATGATAGTAAAAATTATATTAGTTCTCTTTTAAATACAGGACATTTTGTGACAACTATCGTAGCAACTTTATTCTTCGGATTGACCATACAGAGCGGTGTCTCCCATCGCATTGCAAAATCTAAGGAAGATCAAGATAATGATTAGGAGGTCCCCTATGAAATCATTACTAACTTTACTGACCTATCATCTTTTGTTCAGTTCTCTGTTCATCTTCATCATCATTTCAGGGAGCTTGCCAATCGACGAGACATTCCTCGTGCTAGTCTTTATTCTAGCACTTAACAAAGGACTAACTTATCTAAAGATTGACTCCCCAAAAACACGTATACTCAACTTAGCACTATGCTTTATGATTCTATCTTTGCCACAACTGATGCTCATCTCAAGCGATTGGAAATATTATTTACTGCTGACTATCGCTAGCCTTTCTTCTATCACTTATCTTTTTTATCTCTATCAATTCGTAAAAGAAAATCAGTAAAACCGCTCATTTAGGAGGTTACTAGCATGAAAAAAGAAGACTTAACCACTCGCCTACTACGAAATCTCTTTCATATCCAAGGCCCTTTTGATGAATGCCGACAAGAGATTATCTACAAGGCTTGTGCCCGTTCTATGGTTCAAATTGTTTATTCTTCCTTCTTCCTCTTCTTGTTTTATCTGTTATTTGGACGCTTCATAGAAGCCGTTCGCTATGCCATGCCCTACGTATACTCTGGACTCATTTTTTTCATTACCTTAAAAACCCAGAGATCCGTCAAAGAACTCCATCTGGAAAAAGATGATAAGTCAGAAATCATCCTCAAAACCTACAGCAAAGCCCAAATCAAATTTCGAAGCTGGATGGTGTTTATCGGTCTTCAGATTGGCCTCTTTATCCTACTCATCTTTCATAAAGTCTTCGTTCAACAGATGTCACTTTCAGATTTTGTGAAGTTACTCATGCAATTCGATAAAAGTGTTCCTTTACTGATGTATGGCCTGATTATCGGTAGCATTTTTGGAACTCTGACCTACGGCTTTCTATCCCTACAGGAGGAAAAAACTCCTAAACATACCAACCAGAAGGAGAAAAGCAAACAATGACCTCAATCTACGATTTTTTAGTCTTAAACCAAGACAATCAAGAAACTCCCCTAGATGCCTATCGTGGTAAGGTTCTCTTGGTTGTCAATACTGCTACTGGATGTGGTTTAACGCCCCAGTACCAAGGACTCCAAGAACTCTATGACCGCTATCAAGATCAGGGATTTGAGATTTTAGACTTCCCTTGCAATCAGTTTATGGGACAAGCACCCGGCAGCGCAGAGGATATCAATAACTTCTGTAGCCTAAACTATCAAACCACTTTCCCACGCTTTGCCAAGATCAAGGTCAACGGTAAGGAAGCAGACCCTCTCTATGTTTGGCTAAAAGACCAGAAATCTGGCCCACTAGGAAAACGAATTGAATGGAATTTCGCTAAGTTTCTCATCGGTCGAGATGGGCAGGTCTTTGAGCGCTTCTCTTCAAAAACAGACCCCAAACAAATTGAAGAGGCCATACAAACCCTACTATAATTTCACAATCTCGCTATGATTAGGTCTCCTTTAGCCTAATGAATAGTGAGATTTTTTGATTGACTTTGACTGATATAAAAAAGTAGACAAATGTCCACTAGGAAAAGCAGAAACATCGTGAGTTTTATACTCAATGAAAATCAAAGAGCAAACTAGGAAACTAGCCGCAGGCTGTACTTGAGTACGGCAAGGCGACGTTGACGCGGTTTGAATTTGATTTTCGAAGAGTATTAATCAAACTAAAAGGACCTAGCCCTATACAATACAGAACTAAATCCTTTGAATAAATAATTGCTCTAACTTTTAAAATCCGTACGGCAATTCCAGTTTTTCTCTATTTGATACCAGACATTAGTTTTTCAATACGTGGAACGTAGAAGAATAAGATAATACTGAATACAATCGTAATTCCTCCAACAATTCCATAGTAAGCGACTTCAGTTTCGCTTGTATAAAATTTTACAATTTGAGCATTGATAGCTTGGGCAGCAGCATTACTCAAGAACCAGATAGACATCATTTGTGCTTGGAAGGATTTTGGTGCTAGCTTAGTAGTGACTGATAGACCAATAGGCGAAATCAACATTTCCCCCACAATCACAATAGCCCAACTCATAATCAACCATAAAGGACTAACCTTAACATCTGTCCCAAAGAGCATCCCTGGTAACATCATCCACAAGAAGGATAGACCTGCCGCAAATAAACCGTAAGCAAATTTCTTAGAAGAGGACGGTTGCTTGTTACCCATTTTCCCCCACAACCACGCAAAAATCGGCACATAAAGCATAATGAAAAGTGGATTGATACTTTGGAAAAAGCTAGATGGGAAATGAATTTGATTCCCAAATACATTAAAGTAGAGTCGAGTCTGATCATCCGCAAATAGAGCAAGAACAACAGAACCCTGCTCCTCAATAGACCAGAAAAGTACTCCGGCGATAAATAGAGGAATGTAGGCAAATACTCGAGATCTCTCAGTGGCAGTTATTTTCTGACTAGATAAAATTTTGAAGAAATAGTAGATTGGAATGATTACCGCAATCACTGTAAAGATATTAACAATCATGTCCACGTTAAATTGGTGAGTAAAGACCAAACCTAGAACCACCAGAATAACCATGACAAGTGTAATCAGCAAGCGTTTAATCAAGGTCTGCTGCTCCTTCTGTGAAAGTGGATCAGTGGGGTAAAGACTTGATTCAGGCAGGTATTTCTTCCCATCTAAAACATACTTCACCAGACCAAAGAACATCCCAACAGCAGCTAATGAGAAACCTAGATGGAAATTGACTTCCTGGCCTAGATAACCCACTAGATAAGGGGCAACGAAGGCACCTAAGTTAATACCAAAAACAAAGATACTAAAACCTGCATCCCGTCTATCATCCTCTTTCTCATAAATTCCCCCAACCATATCTGAGATATTAGGTTTTAAAAATCCAGTACCAAAGATAATCAAGGCAATAGAAAGATAGAGAGCCACTTGTCCAAAAGGTGTTGCCAAAGCAATATGCCCTAGCATAATCAGAATCCCACCGTAAAAGACGGTCTTACGGCTTCCTAAAATACGGTCACTGACAAAACCACCGACAACCGAAGACAAAAATACCAGCGAGCCATAAATCGCCATAATCGATGCAGCTGTGGTCTTATCCATCCCCAACCCACCATCTTGCACACTATAGTACATATAGTAAAGTAGGATAGCTCGCATCCCATAGTAAGAAAAGCGTTCCCACATCTCTGTGAAGAAGAGGGTGGACAAGCCCATAGGATGGCCAAAAAATGTTTTCTGTTTTTCCATATATATTCTCCTTTAACGATATAATAATTCATTTTACAGAATTTTCAAACAAATGTCAAGCAAATCCTGTTTCTTTTAGAAAATTTTCTGAAAAAATCTAATTGGATAAGTTTCCGCTTTATCCTCAATTAAAAAATATCAAATAAAGATCCAGTTACTAATTTAGCAAATTAGAGACATATTTATCTATAAAATTATTAATGTGTAAAACTAAAATTATATTATCGAACAATCAACATTCCATTCTTGAATACATTCAAAATCAAAAGAGGGTGAACTTTAGAGTTTTGAAACAAAAAGACATCCAAGAGTAAATTCTTGAATGTCTGTAAACGTTGATATAATCGGTTCGATTAACGTTTTTAGAATTGTGATGCTTTACGAGCTTTCTTAAGACCTGGTTGGGGCACCACTTTTTCATCTAATTTCAAAGTGCTTTAAAATCAACGTTTTCATAAATTTTCAGAAAACATTTTTTCATCTAATTTGAATAAGTTTCAGTTAAATGGTGTGAATTTTACCCTAAAAATACACGAATTGAGCTAGATTTTACTAAAAAGTTCACACCATTTTAATTGTCAGTTTTGAACATTTTTATATTAGTTTCTCTATTTAATAGTTTGATAAACTCATTCTGGTTCACTTCTTAGTCATGAAACTAATTTTTTCACTTCGTTGTACCTAATTGAGAATAAAAAATTATCTATAAAAATAGTTTTCCGATGAAATAACAGTTGCTTGTGCGACTGTTGAACCAAGAACTAAACGATCCTTTGTCGAATCAGATGTATCATTTGCTACATTTATCGAATCTCCAGCAGGAATTAACACAAAAGCAGGATCACCATGAGGATTGTCCTCACCTGTATTTAACTTCAACATTGGAAATTCTTTCTTCCGAACAAATGTTTTCACTTCAAATGGTACTTGTTCTAAACCGCTAGTAGTAATTTTACCATCCTTAATTGTAATGGTTTCCCCTTTACTATTCGTCCAAGTCCCCTCAATACTTGATGTATTACCCTTCATTATAGCAGATACATCCGCTCGAGTTAAAGCACTAGCTATTGTAGAATTAGAATCTTCTTTTTCTTTACTTTCTTCAAATGCCCATCCTTTATCTTTATTAAAAATTACTGCGCGCGTTAACTTCTCTGGCATACGATTTTTGAAATCATAAATCCAACCACCAACTTCTTGTGGTAAATCTTTAACTGGACGACCTGGCAAATAAAGAATAAACTCTTTTCCTGGGGATTTCGCATTTGCTATTCCATAAGGTTCAGTTGTATCAATTTTCACACCATTAACAATCTTTGTTTCTCCCACCTTAGGATAATCCAAATCAGTTAAAGTCATCTTGTATTCATAATCATTAACTTTAACTAGATTTCTAAATTTACCTGTAAATTTAGAAATATACATTTGACCATTTGGATAATTTGAACCAGTAATTCCACGATTCATATCAGTATAAGTTCCTTTGACACTACCATCTTTGGAAATAGACATTCCTGTGTACCATCCTCCTGCACCACTAGTAAAGATGAATAGTTTAGTTAGTTTTTTGAAGATAACCTCTGGATTATGAACTAGCTCATTACTATAATCCTTTCCTAAGTCAAACTCATAATTTCTAAATTTTAATTTACCATCAAATAAGGTTAGTTCATCATTTAATGCCATGTCTTCCCGAATTAATCCCAATTTTTTAGCTTGCTTCAAAATTTCTAGTTCAGCCTTTAAAGTTAGATAACCATATTCTTCGATAGATATCTTTTTATCATTGACAGAAATAGGTGATGTAATAAGTTTTTCATTATTACCAGTAATTAGATTTGTTTTATCTTCTTTTTTCTCCCCAACGGATAAGAATGTTTTTGAATACGAAGCTTCTATTCCTAACCCAGCATTAGCAGAAACAGAAACTGTATCTATTCCTAATATTTTAGGTTCTACTTTTATTTCTGGACCGCTTTTTACTGTAGCTTCGACTTTTACATCTCCCACTTTCATTGTATGATTGACAGTACGATTAAATTCAGGTACCCAATTTTTTAATTTTATTGAATTGGTAATAGAATACTTACTTGATATTGAAATACTTAATTTCCCTTCAACAGTTACCTTAAGATGTATAGGTATATGTACAGTCACTCCCGTAACCGGTGTAGGTAAAATCAATTCACCCAATGGTCTCTCTAGCTTCTTTATATCTTTTGATTTACTAAATTCTAAAGAACCCTCTGTGGTAAAACTCAATTCTTTATTGATATCAAAATTCATAAAATCTATTTTAGGAAGCCAAAAATTTAAATCTACAGCATCTGACCAAACCTTACCTGAAATATTAAATGACAGCGTTCCTTTTATATTGTCCTTACTAAGTAACGGAATTGATACAGTTGGAAGAGTTCCTTCAAGAGAGACACTTCTAAATAGACCTTGATCGGTATTTGATGCTTTTTTTACAGTAACTCCTTCAGCTGGAATAAAAGTAGCACGGTTGATATTAGACGACCAAGCTTTTGTATTGATATTCTGTACAACCTCGTATAATGATGGCACACTATATTCAATAACTGACTGATTATTAATAGTGCTAATAGAATTGATCTTAATAGCTTTAGAAGTCTCATAAACCTTAGATGGAGGAATAATAAGAACATCACCTACTCTAGCATCAATTTCTTTAGATAATATTACTTTTTTCCCATCATCAATTTCGCTCTGATATTGACCATCATTAACATAAATTACATTGCTTTTTAGATGGTAGTCAATCATATCATCTGAATATTTTCTTCCTAATTCAAAATGACCTTTTATATTTTCAATTATTGGATCACTATAAGGTAGGGGAGTAATTTTGGCTTCGAAGTCATCAGATTTCAAGGTATACGATTGATTTGTGATTAAATGAGTAAACATATAACCATCAAAATCAGTATTAGTCTCTGCAACTAGTTCATTATCTTTATAAATTGAAACAGATTTTTCTTCTATAGCATTACTTTTACTATCATATGCATGTCCTGAAACAACTACATCTTTTCTTGATAGACCATTTGGTTTTGTACCTATATGATAAACTTTAGTAATTAATGGTATTTCTTTAGTAATTACTAATTCCGTTTGTTGTTCTTTGTTACTTAGATCTCGTTTTTTCTTAATATTTACCGTAACATAACTAGCTTGAATATTTTGTAATTGTCTCTGACCTGCGAGAATTGTATTATCATAGACTTCTACTGTCTTAACCTGCACCAACTTTTCTCCATCTGGTGCTATAAGATTTAGCAATGGTGTTCTATCTTTTACTAACTCACGTACTTTTTCACGGTCAGTAATGACTGTTTTATTTTCAGATTCAGTAACCTCTACTGTATAGTAACCTGGGATAGGAGTTTTTTGTGTTGTCGCTTTAGAATCAGTAGCAAGAGCTGCCGCTGAGCTCGCACTTGGTACTACCTTACTAGTAGTAGGTTGAGTCGCCGTTTTCTTCGTTCCAATCAGAAGAACTTTATTTTGAGGTTCTTCTCTTGTTTCTGAGATTGTTTCCTTTACAGTCTCTACGTTATCCACTAGGGTAATCTTTTGAATAGAAACTTTCTTCCCAAGTTTCCCTTCTGTTTCTACCTTAGTCTCACCTTCGGCTAAAGAGCTATCCTTCTTAACAACCACTTCAAACGAAATGTCTTCTGTAGTACGCAAGGTACGAATAACTTTTTTTGCTTTAGCTATTATAGGCTCTGCAATAGTTTCCAAGCTAGAGCTTGAAGCCTCAACTGGAGATGTAATTTCTTCTTTTTTATCCTCTCCTACTGATGATCCTGTTGA
Source organism: bacterium (assembly GCA_905221065.1). Classification (GTDB taxonomy): domain Bacteria; phylum Bacillota; class Bacilli; order Lactobacillales; family Streptococcaceae; genus Streptococcus. The sequence continues at coordinate 222,695 of CAJNBS010000001.1, read as the reverse complement.
AGATGCTGTGCCTGTATTTTCAATTTTCTCATTTTTTTCAACCGTTGGCTTAACAGGAGTTGAAGTAGCAGTTGGAGTAGTTGTAACCGGCGTCTCATCTTCCACAACTTCCTCTAATATTTCCACTAATGTAGATGGAATAACAATGTTTGTCCCTTTAAGAGGATCCGTAGTTGTCTTTTCTTCCGATACAGTATCTTTCTTGTAAACTTCAGTTACAGTTCGAATGATAACTAGCTGACCATCCTGAACTTCTCGTGTTTCAACAGGTTGGCTCGTACTAATTTTTATATAACCAGTAACATCTTCTAAAGTGTTCCCAGAGTCATCCACTTTGATAATTTTATCAATAACTTTAGGGTCTACAGGCTTAACTGGTTTATCTTCTTTTGGTGGAATTATTGGTTTAATAGGCTCTACTTTATATCTACTGTCAGAATGAACATTATCTTTCTCAGGATTATCCGTTGGAATAATAGTATCCTGCATTTTATTGCCCTGTGACGGAGGTTGGGTTAGTGGTTTAATAGGTGCCACTGTAGCTTTACTGCTACTATCAATAGTATCTTTCTTAAGTTCATCCGTCGGAACAATGGTATCCTGAATTTGATTGCCCTGTGATGGAAATGAAGTTGCTGGAGTAGTTGGATTCGTAACTACATCATTCCCATCAATGTAACCTACAAACTGATATCCAGAAATTTTCACTTTACCATCTGGGAACGTTGCACCTGCTGTTATTGTTTCAGTATGGTTATAATTTAACAAAGTAGCAACCGTCAAAGCAGATACAGTTGTTACTGTTAAAGCTCCTCCAACCAAAGAGATAGACAAAATACTCTTAACAATCTTCTTGTCTGCTTTACCAGTTTTCTTTATGGTAAAAGCAACTAACAATAGACCTGTTCCAATAATAGAAGCCAAGGGCAATACATTACTTCCAGTATTTGGTAAAGTATTATTTGCAGTATCTTTACGATAGATAACAAACAGATCTGAACCATCTACAAGATCCTTTGGTAACTCGTTTACAATGAGTTTTTTCTCTGTTTCTGTCAACTCATCTGTAGTAGCATATTTATAGTTTACTGTTATATCTGTTTCAGCGGCTGGAACTGTTTCAAGAGGAAGTGAAGAAAAGCTAATAATTCCAATAACGGCAGACACTGCACCAATCCCTGAAACTTTTCTCAGACTAAATTTTCTTCTACGTTCAGCTGCATTAAACTTATCTTTTAATTTCATAATTATCTCCTTTTTATTGATAAGCTACTTCCGTATATTCAAAAAGAAATAACTCATCTTGTATACATTTTATCCTCATACCGAATATTTTTCAAGTATTATCAGTATTTATTAGTAATTTATCAAAAATAAATTTCATCTCTTAATTTAAAGGGGGTGGGGATTCCCCAAAATTCAAATCACCTCCAAAGTTTGTATACAGACTCTGAGCTCGCAAAGTCATATTATGAGAAATTTTTCCTTCTCGATAAAATAATCCAAAAAATAAATTTAACAAACAAATGATTGAAATTTAGTGGGAACTCTTTATTTTTAGACAAAAAAAGACATCCAAGAGAAAATTCTTGAATGTCTGTAAACGTTGATATAATCGTATTGATTAACGTTTTGAGGCAACTGACTTTGTCAGATTGCAGCCACATTTGTAAGCAACTAAAGTCGCAACAACTGTGTCAATTGCACCAATTTAGTATGAAAATATAAAAAAGAACACCCCGAAAGGTGCTCTCTGTAAGTATAGTAATTCTTTCGAATTAACGTTTACTAAATTGTGATGCTTTACGAGCTTTCTTAAGTCCTGGTTGGGGCACCACCTATTTCATCTAATTTCAAAGTGCTTTAAAATCAACGTTTTCATAAGTTTTTAAAAATTAAAATTTCGATTAATTTCAATCAATTTCATCAAAATAAGGTAAACTTTCATAAAAAATAAGCATAAATCGAACCAGAATATCAAAAGTTTCCCTTATTTGTCTTAGAAATCCAAAAGACGAAAAATGACCTGTCTTTTGGATTTATTTTTTTATTTTACCAGCTAATTCCATTTGAAGAAATGGCTTAATTGAATTAAGAATAATTGCTGTCGCTTTCTTATTCTGTTTATCAGTTCTTGTCCTCTTATTAAACATATCAAGCATGAACTTATAATCATTTTCAGGATTAAAGTTATTCCACTGATTTGGTTCAAACGCTCCGATATCCAATAAATATCGTAATAGTTTACGGCTAAAAAATTCAGATGATAACTGAAGATACTGATTATCCTCTACAGCATGCAATAACTTAAACAATTGCTCTTTAACATCTACTTGATGTTTCAAATCATCACGCTCAAACTTCTTAATGCAGGAACTACCAATAGGGTATAGCTCATTCCCATTCAGTTGGTTTTTAATGGTAAAAAGGTAACGAAGATGCTCTTTACCACATATACATGACTCCTCCAAACGCTCATCTTCTTCAACATCTACAATTTCCCACTCTGTAACAGCATCCTCCCAATATTCCGACTCGGAATTATCCATCACATCCTTAATAAGAGTTTGAAAATAATTACTTCTGTCTATCATGTAGCTTAACTCCTTTCCAAACATTACATTAATTACGACAAGTGATTATTCATATCTATCATGTACAAGTTCCTTGAATCCCTTGCCCACTAAAAATGCATTATATTTTCCAGCATCCCAATTCCCTGTTGAACAAATAAATAAATCATAAAGAAATTCTTCTTCATTTCCTAAACGAAGCACTTTGCCCGATAGTTCAACCCAACAGGTGGTAATTTCATTGCAACACAAATTGCAATAACACTTTCAAGTTTAGGTTCTGTTTTCCCATTTCTTAAATTAGAGATTGCCTTCAAACCTAGATAACTCGTATCAGCTAATTCCTGATTCCTAACATCACGCCATTTCATCACCTCAGTCAAAGCAGAACCGAAATTATTTAATCCTTGCAGTTTTAACATGATTTCCATTGTATCAGCTACGTGGGCATCAATTTTCTCAACCCACTCATTATTATCTTTAGAGTAGCTAATAGTGAATTGAATATCAGAATCTGCATCTCTATTAAGTAGTAAAGTTAAAGCGGTTGAGCTTCCTGATTGGGTTTTTGAAATGATATCAAATACTACACAACATTCTTCCATATGATGTCTTGCATAATCTGTTAAAAAAGGATTGCCTGCAAGGTCATAAGAGATATATTTTTTATCATTTATACAAAGATGAGATTCTACATAAATCAACTCCCCAGTTTCAACAAAACTTTTTAAGTTTGGTTGTATTAACAATTGCATACCAAGTTGAATTAAGTTTATTGAAAAAGTTTGAGTATTTTCTAAATAACCATCTTTCCATTTGTGAGCTGGAACATATTTATCATCAATATAGATAAATGCTCCCTTCACTATATCAAATCCACATTCTGCCAATCTAACTTTAGCAGATGAACGTGGTACACCGAAGAAAAAAGCTAACTCATCAATCCATCTCTCAACAATATCAAGTTCATCTTGTATTTGACTCGATTCAAGCAATCTTTTTCGTATTACCCATGCTTTCTGAATAAACATCTTTTTAGGAATCAATATTTTAGGAGTGATTGATTCTGCATGCCACTCCATCCACCCTAGAATATCTGACAAATTCTGTGTTCCGACATTACTAGTAGTAGATAAAACTGATAACTTTTCTTTTTTGACTCGAGCCAATTCCAAAGCATAGCGATGCAGTTCCCAATGAACACATTCATGAAGGATTGTATTTCTTACAACTCCAATATTTCGTAGTTGAAGAAGTTTTTCCTCTATGACTATTGTACCTGAGGAAATTCCTTTTTCAGGTACATCTTGAAAATAGACTTGACCAAAAATAGAAGCATCTTTAGTAATGTTTTCATATTTTAGTTGTAGCCCCATTTGTTGGACTATAGTTTCAGGTTCAATTCTAGTTGGGGTCAGTAAAGCATCTGGTTCATATTTCTTCAATATCGCTTCAGCAAATTTATCCATATCATCTTTCCAAATAAGAGGAATAAGCTTATCCGAAAGAGGTTTCTCAAAAATGCTATAAGTTCCTTTTTCGTAAGAATCAATCTTCCTAACTCTAAAATTTTTAATTCCTGCATCAGGTTTCCCAATACATGATATACGAAACCAACGATTTTTTTCATAAGCTGAACCACGATTATAGTTATACCCGAAAACAGTTGCATAGACATTGGTTAGAATATCTATGTCAATTTCATCATCTTCACGCTTTCCAGCATAGACATTCTTCACTTCAATATCTGTGACTTCAACTTCGTCATCATCATTGTCGATGACCCCTAAATCTTCAAGATGCTCTAAGAAGTATTCTTCACTTGCTTTATAAATATCATTGTAGAAAGTGTTTTTAATATAACTAGTAAAAGAAATCAAATTTACTCCTAAAGTCCAAACAATTCATCAATTGGATGCCATTCTGACATATTATCTTTCCATTCACCCTCGTTTAAATATCGAAGAGTTCCAGCGATATCACGAACAAAGGCTCCTTTTAAACCATATTTATAAAGGTACACTTTTAATGATTCATATTTCAACGGTGCATACTCATCAACATTTTTATCTTCACCCTTGGTATTCTCTCCACCCTTGGTTTCAATGATATAGGTGTCACCACTCTTCATTTTTACAATGTAATCAGGATAGAAATGATGAGAAGAACTTGCCGTATTATAAACCAACGAGAAATATTCAGTTCCTTTATCACCATTCTTATAAACAAACTCAACTACATCCTTATGTTGCTCGATATAGTCCTCAAATAAGCGCTCCGCTTCGCTACCTTTGATAATCCTACTCTCATATCCATCATACACATTTGTTTCTACAATATTTTTTTCCAGATTAGGATTGTATAAATAACGTTCGTTCATCGGTATATAAAAATCATTTTCTTTAATTTCTACAAGTCCCATACTGATTATTGGGTAAATGTCTACTTGTCTAAACACTTCACGAAGTTCTCGCCAATTATTCAAAACAAAAGCTGTCCACTCGTTCGCCTCTAGCTTTAAGAGCTTATGTTTATTTGGTCTTTTATCATCCATAAAGAAGCGTCTTAATAAGGCTTCAACCTGACTTACTTTCAAATGAGTGACACGGTCAAGTTCATGATAAGCATGGAGTAAATCCAGTCGATTTGCATTATAATCTGCCTCAACTTTTCTTTCCCTATCTTGCAAACCTTCTGAATGTTTAAGCGTATCAAATCTCCCTTGTTTATAAGTATTCACAATAGAGCTACCAAATTGAATTCCTTGATTCTCTAGTTTTTGCTTGTTCAAATCAACATCATTGGTCAAATTCCATTCTCTAACCAATCCCTGATAAAGATTTTCACGTACGGCCTTTTCATCCTGTCCTGCATGTAAATCAAGAGTTCTCTCACTGACTAATTTAAAATCTTTAGCAATATCCTTCCGTTCTAAAATAGGTGTTGGGATTCCTACCCCTTTCTGCCCATATGCACCATTTAGAAAATCATTATCAAAGGTATAAATGTAGGAATTATCTAAAACATCTACTCCATAATGACCTTTTATAGGTTCAGGCATTCTACGGATACGACCAATCGTCTGAATGGTAAAGGTATCTCCCATTTTTTCACGTATCTTAATCAATATTTTAGCACGAGGAGCATCCCATCCAGTAGCAATAGCCTGTTTTATAATAAGATATTCAACCCCATTATCTAGCTCTTGAACATTGAGATAATTTCGTTTCTGGTCTGCCAACCAAATACCTAGTTTACCGTCTTCGTATGTCTTATGTAACTTATTTTGAATATAGTCCTCAATGCGACTGACCAATTCGGGTTCTGATTCAGATTTATCAGGTAATTGAACCAACACTAATGGATTAATACCTGTGATGTTATTTTCAGTGTACCCTTTTACTATCTCTTTTCGTTTTAGCTCAGCACTTTCAAATAGCAATTCAAATTCTCTACTGATATCAGGATTAGCATCTATAAACTTTTCAATTCCTTCATTGACAACTACTGACTTTGTAATCAGTCCTGATTCAATAACCTCCTCTTCGGTAACTTCATAGAACTCTATTTTATCAGGATTCTTAGGGTCTTCAATAGTCGCTGAAACCCTCACTGTTTTAGAAGCTTTAAAACGTGAAATAATATCTCTTGCTTTATTAGTATCATTTCGATGCGCTTCGTCAATAACAAGAATAAAATGACGTCCCGATTCAAAGGCTTTTTCAATCTTGTCTTCAAGATTTTCTCTCTCACTGTCCGTCAACATAGCATTTTTCTTTTTACCTACAACCGATTCATAGTTAATAAAAGTTGCGGTATCTTTGCCAAATCCTTGACGAAGGGCGTCAGCAAGTGACTGCTCCTGGATAGACGAAAAGTTTCTCGCTTTATCCTGACTTTGCTCTTCAAGTTCTCCCGCGCCAGGCGTAAACCATACAAAAGCAACGTTGTCATGGGTACTCTCGATATAAGTATTCATCCATTCAAGAAGTGTAATTGTTTTTCCTGAACCTGTTGGTGACTTAATAACCATCTCATTAACGCCATACTCAGGCGCTATAAATTGCAAAAGCTTATCAACTAGCTTTTGTTGGAAATTCTTTAATTCAATCATGACCATATGTCCTTTCCGAAGTAATAGTTTGGAATTTCTTGTTTCGTGATGTTCTTGTCACGAAGAATTCTTTCTTGTTCAGCATCAAAGAAAATTTCAGGATGGAAAAATAGGGTAGAATTCTCCATAAAATCCGTTTCATCCATCTTATCCAGCTGGTCTTCTGACAAGATAACCTGTACTTTTGGATTTGAAATATCTACTCCAAACTCCAACTCAACAAGAGGTATCACATAGTTTAGTAACTCATATTCAAGAGTGACATTAGGGAATTCTTCCTTGACAACAAAATCTGTCTTAAAATATTTTAAATTATGTGGTAGTTCCTCCTGAATATTGGTCAAACGTTTATAGGTAATTTCTTCACAAATATTATTTTCATTATTTGTACAAATAATAAACTTGCGTTTACCACCATCTTCTTTATTCAATTGTTCAACAGCATGACCTGTTGTTCCTGAACCCGCAAAAAAGTCTAAGACAATTGCATCTTTTTTGTTGGAAATCTTTAGTATATTTTTAATGAGTCGAAGAGGTTTTTTACCATTTGACAATTTAACCCCTCCTTCTTTCCCAACATTCCCCATATCTTCATTAAAGCCTTTCCAAAGGTCTCCCACTATTACTGAACTAGCAACTTTGGAAAAATAATCATCAGTGTTTTTTACAAGTCTGCTAAATGGATATAGATACATGGGCGAACCTTTTTCGTTTTGATAAATATAAATATCATTAACTTTAACTTTTTCGCCATTATTATACTTTTCCAAAATTTCATCAGGCAATTTCAAAGTATAATCTCTAGCACGATAAATATTTTTAGCGTTGTCGATTATAAATTTATTAATATCTTCAAAATAAGACATTAAAAGATGTATATTTTGCACTGTGTTCGGAACTTCTATTTGTTGGCTTCTCTTCACAAACAATTGATTTTCTCTAATAAACTGGGAAAGTGGCATTTCTATTTCTTCATCTTTGTAAAATGTAAAATGAGTATCAAATAATTTTTTACTTTGACTATACAATGGTGAAAAAAGTATTTTACTTGGCGACATAGCGTATACTAAAACATAGTCTTTTGATTTGACGATAGTTTTATTAATATGTTTAGCCTTTACACCAAATAAACCATTGCTTGTTTCTACTGCAATATTTGCAATGAAGTGCTCTTCTCCAAAAATTTCATTAGCTAATAATTTAAGCTGTGCCAATTCATAATCATCTATGGATATAAAAATCAATCCATTTTTATCTAGTAACTCTTTTGCAATTTCTAAACGATTCTTCATGAAGGATAACCATTTGGAATGTCTAAAACTATCTTCCTGGTCTACATAGTCATCATTGTATTTAAAATCCTTATTCCCAGTGTTGTATGGCGGGTCAATATAAATAATATCAATCTTACCTCTATGAGTCTTTTGAAGCAGATGTAAACTGTGTAGATTATCTCCCTCTAGCAGAAAGTTATAATCTTCAGAGTTCAGACTCCCAACAATCTTTTTGCTTTCATCTTCAACAAAGACAGGAATTTTGGTCTTCATCTCCTCATTAACCCACTCAGCATGTTCTTCCCAAACGAGACCATACTTCTTGGTATTAAGTAGACGGGCAAGATTTTCTAACTTATCAACATCCTCACCTCGTCTATCCTCACGAGCCTGCTTTAGCAGTTCTTGAACATAGGCAATTGCACCCTCTTTCTCATTTTTTCGAGGGCGTTCGATAAAGTCTTCACGCATTAAAAATCACCTCCTTTACGTACAGAAGGTGCTTTTTCACATGCTGAAAAAGAGGTTAAAACTACCTTGTTAGTTGTTGATTTTTGCTTGTTGCATGTTGCTAATAGTATCAAGTCCATAATCTCCTTGTAAATGTTTTCAACAATTCTATTATACCATGAATAGTGACATAAAAAAATTTAATACATTAAAAATTTAAAAATACCCTAACAAGTCATTTTTAGAGACATTTTGAAACATGTTTTTTAGGAAACTATTTCAAAAACCTTTCCTCCTCAACTCTAATCATAGTGACTTAGCAAGTTATATATTTATATCCCAATACGGATTAAAATGAAAATGTCCTTAGCTAAGACGGTCACGCTCACGACTTAAAACGGGCATCAATCTATACACCCATTCGGAGGAATTAAATATGACAATTAAAACAAAACATAGACAAGGTGGATACTCTGTCGAAACTGCATCACAATATGTGAATCCTACAAAATCTATTCATAGTTTGAGTACGGAACTTGAACCACAGCAACTCTTTGAGGATGGAAAGCCTACTGGCGAAATCATCGCTTACAAGGCAACCTTCATCCAAGAAGGACTCGAACCGTTCCAAGTTAAGTTTGAAGACAAAATTAAGCTACCTGATTTCATGAGCTTGATTCAATTCGATAACCTTCAAGCTGTTGAAGTACATTATAACGTTTACTTTAAAGCTGATGGCATTAAGGAGGTTAAATAATGGTATCTAAAACAGATGCCGTCTTGCAATCATACTTGCTCCAGAGCCTTAATATGGCTCTTGGAGCCTTGATGCAAGGCGAAACAAGTTATACAAACAGTTTTAACATTGTCATTCAAGAAAACGGTTTCATCTTCATCCCACGGCTTCCCTGTGCCTATATTTTAGATGATGAACTCTATAATAAAATTTTCTTGATTGCTAACGCATCCCTATACCCACATTATACTTTATTGAAGCAAAATACAACATACTTTGTCCCTATAAAAACGGATGATATCCATGTTCAGCGAGGACTCTTCTTTCCGTGGAAGGTGGGAATTTCAAAACGATTGGTCATTCCTGACCTTGATAGATATACAACAAGTTTGCCCAAAAATCAAATTCCAATTATGGAAAATTTTATGCTTAATCTTGATAAGGTCAATCACATTGCAATCTGTGGAAACAGTGGATCGGGTAAATCTTATGCTCTCACCTATTTACTGAGTGTACTCAAATATCAATCTGATTTAATTATAGTAGACCCAAAATTTGACACACCTAGTCGTTGGGCTCGTGAACATCAAATTGCAGTGCTTCACCCCGTTGAAAATCGCTCTAAGTCCGACTTTGTATCAGAAATCAACGAGAAATTAAGTCAATGTCTAGAACTGATTCACAAACGTCAAACAATCCTATACGAGAATCCACGTCATGAGTTCAGCCATATGACAATTGTGATTGATGAAGTTCTTGCATTATCTGAGGGAGTCAATAAGACGATTAAAGAATCGTTTTTCTCACTCCTATCTTCTATCGCACTTCTCGGATGTGCTACAAAACTTCACTTGTTACTTGTTTCACAAATATTCGACCACACTACGATTCCCATTTCTGTTCGTGAACAACTTAATGTCCTCATCCAGATTGGCAACATTAACAAGAAGACGACACAATTTCTATTTCCCGACCTCGACCCAGAAGGTATTGTTATCCCTATTGGGCATGGAACAGGTCTGATTCAAGTGATTGATAACGAACATCCTTATCAGGTACTTCCACTACTATGCCCAACATATTACACAAAGAAAGGAATTCTTTAATAGTGAAAAAATCTTACTTCATGAGGACATTCAACCTCAATATCAATCTAATTCTAGTTTCATTTTTAGCAGGATTTATAGGATGGTCTTTGGATTTTCTATCAAATCAGTTTAAACTAAATCCTCTCAGTTTTTTCAAGCTCTCCCAAATCAATGGTTATTTATATTTAGGAAGCAAATATTCTTATACAGCAATGTCCTTCCTTCTACTGACACTAGTTGTTTCTGTAATCTTTGAAATTCTAAATCGATTTCGATTTGATAGTCTATTCAACTATTTTAAGTCCATATACTCTACATTCAAACTTCGTCAGTTTCTAACGCAACGTGAGAAATCAGAAAAAATAACAACGATTGACAATCAGAATATAACTACCTTCAATCCCATAAATAGTAGTTTTAATCAGTGTGTACATAAGAGTGTTGTAAACATACGAAAAGATGATGTGACGGTTTTTGTCAAAGTCCCTTGAGACCAGCAGGGGCAAAAAATTTTAGCTGATGTGACCTCTCAACTGAAAGAAGAGGTTTCGAGTCAACATCCTGACTACTACTTTTCAGCACCTAATCGGATTCATAATAAACTATGGTTAGTTGGTAAAAAACGACAAAAAGGGGCTATGGCTTGCGTTAAGCAGTAGCCGGATAGCCCCTGCTAGCATTATACAGGATAATTGGGGTTACTACGACCCCAAATTATCCTGTAGTCAGTAATCAGAAAGGCTTATCAAAATGACAAAAGAACAACGCTCTAGCAAGTGGACATTCCTTTTTTACAAAGAAAGTGCCCCTGCTGACTACCTTGAAGTTCTTGAAGAACTACACATCCCCTTCGTCCTGAGTCCTTGGCACGATAAGGATATTAATCGACAAACTGGGGAACTGAAAAAATCTCACAAACACGGAGCTTTCTTCTTTGATTCTCTCAAAAGTTATAAACAAGTTTCTGAGCTAATCAAAGACAAGTTGAATGGCCCTGCTCATGTAGAAATCGTACAATCACCCAAAGGACTTTTTGACTACTTCATTCATGCCGAAAATAAGGAGAAAAGTCAATATGATATAGAGGATATTGAAGTTGGATGTGGTTTTAATCTCGATAAATTTCTTGTAGAAAATAACTCAGATGATTTCATGCATGAAGTTGTGGATATTATTGAGCAGAATGACTTCACAGAGTTTGAAGAACTCGTCTGGTATGCACGAGCTAATCACACACCACTTCTTGGACTTATCATTGAGCGCACCTACTTTTTTGCTAAGTATTTGGATTCACGTCGATGCAATCCAATGAGGAACCAAGATAAGAAGTAGGGTAATAAATGCAAGTGATTCTTCCTGATGAACAGATTCATCAGATTCAGCTATTGCTATCAAACCTTATCCAAAAAGAAATTGAACAACAAATAGAAAAAAATCCTTTAAGTTGCCCCTATTTGAACAAAAAACAGACTTGTGACTATTTGGGAATTTCCAACAATACTCTTGATTCATGGATTCGAAGAGGGCTTCCATCAATCAAAATTGGAAAAACAATTCGATTCCACAAGGACGCTATTGACAGCTGGCTAAATGGTAACAACTAGAAAAATCAAGATTTTTATTTTATAATGGTCATGATATTTTCTGGTTCGATATAAAGGAGAATATCATGACTATCAGTAAGACAAAAAACGGAACTTATCGCTTAAAAGTCTATATCCCAATTGAAGCACGAATGCCACTTGGAATTATCAATAGCAATTATTACGATAAGAGATTCAAAACAAGAAAGGAGGCAAGGCAAGCTGAGATAGACTTGCTTACCAAGTTAAATCAAATAGAAGATAATGAATTTACAGGACTAGCAAAAGGAGATATTCTTTTCTCAGACTTCTATAACAATATCTGGTGGGAATCTTATAAAGAAGGACAAACTACATCTACTTCTAAACCACCAAGTAGGTCAACAGTTGCTAATACCAAAACCTGTTTTGAAAAACATATACTACCACTTCTTGGAAACTATACGATACAGTTTCTAAATCAAAACAAGCAGGTTATCCTAAATCTAATGACGTCTAAGGCTAATGAGTATGCAAACTTCAAATCTTTACGTAGCTATGTAATTTCTATTTTTGACTGGGCAGAAGAACTTGAATATATAGAAGCTAATAAAGTTGCAAAAATATTAAGAAGAATAAAGGCCACTAAAAAGATTCAACTTGCAGAGTCAAAGAAAGAGGAAGATTTATATCTAACTCATGAACAACTCCAAGAATGGTTCTCAGCATTTCAAGAAGATTTAGAGAATGATAAAATAACCCTTAAAGATTATGTCCTATTTTATCTTACTTTTTTCTTAGGCGATAGAAAATCTGAAACCTATGCTCTCCAATGGAAACATATAGACTTTTCAAAATCGCAGATTCAGCTAATTCAAGCTTTAGATAGATATGGACAAGTAAAATCTACTAAGGGAAATAAGAAAACTATTTTCTCTATTTCTAATGACTTACTTCAACTCCTTACCTCTTGGAAAGAACAACAAAAATATGAACTGGCAAAGTTTGGCATCATCAGTAATCCAGAACAATTTGTTTTTACATATATCGACACAAAAGGAAACATCAATAAGCCTTTACATGCTGACTATCTAAACAACAAAATGAAAAGTATTAGAAAGCGACATAAAGAACTGACATATGCTACACCTCATAAATTACGCCATACAGGAGCAACACTTGCTAAACAAGCAGGAATGAGCTTAGAAGCTATTTCTGAAGCACTAACACATAGCGATACAGGTACAACTCAGATTTATGTCAATACTTCTAATGTAGTTCCTATGGCAGTTGGTGAATTTGCTTTAAAGTCTCTAAAACAATAAGGTAAAAATAAGGTGAACTTTGAGGTAAACTTTTCAAAAAAACACGAAAAAAGCACCCATAAGGTAAACTTTTGAGTGCTTTGAAACGTTGATATAATCGTATTGATTAACGTTTTGAGAATTGTGATGCTTTACGAGCTTTCTTAAGACCTGGTTTCTTACGTTCAACTTTACGTGAGTCACGTGTAAGAAGTCCTGCGCGTTTCAATGAATCGCGGAAGTCTGGATCTACTTGAAGAAGGGCACGAGCGATACCGTGACGGATAGCTCCTGATTGACCAGCGTATCCACCACCTACAACGTTAACGAAAACGTCGTATGAACCTGCAGTTGAAGTAACTGCAAATGGTTGGTTGATGACAAGACGAAGGTCAGCGTGTGGGATGTACTCTTCAACATCTTTTTTGTTAACAGTGATTTTACCAGTTCCTGGAACAAGGCGAACGCGTGCAACAGCGTTTTTACGACGTCCAGTACCTGCATATTGTGCTTGTGACATACTTTATTGTTCCTTTCCTTAGATAAGTCCTGAAATGTCAAGAACTTCTGGTTGTTGTGCAGCGTGAGTGTGCTCAGCTCCAACAAATACTTTCAACTTCATACCTTGAGCGCGTCCAAGAGTATTGTGTGGAAGCATACCTTTAACTGATTTCTCGATTAAACGTACTGCATTTTTAGAACGAAGTTCACCTGCAGAGATTTGTTTCAATCCACCTGGGTGGTTTGAGTGAGTGTAGTAGATTTTATCAGTTGCTTTTTTACCAGTCAATTTAACTTTTTCAGCATTGATAACAATCACAAAGTCACCTGTATCAGTGTGTGGTGTAAATGTTGGTTTGTTTTTTCCGCGAAGTACGCTAGCAACTACTGCAGAAAGACGTCCAAGTGGTACATCAGTTGCGTCAACTACGTACCATTTACGTTCAACTTGGCCTGGTTTAGCCATAAATGTTGTTTTGTTCATGATTTCTCCTATATATAGTTCGATTTTTGTTTACGGTGATGGGTGTTCCTTCCCATCGAAAAGTATTTGGAAGGTTCCGGGGCCTTTCAAATGGGGTAAACAATACCGCCTACTATAATACCAAATTTTACCCCTAAAAGTCAATAGATATGAAAAATATTTTTCTGAATTCCACTCTTTTTATCTCTAAAAAAACCTCGCTTTCGCGAGGCTCTTCTATTTATAAGCTAAGGCACGTTTAAAGGTTTTCCAGATTCCTAAATCATCCGTTTGCAGAACGAGACTAGCATACATGCGTCCGATAAATCCTGTTGCTACCACCGCAAAAATCACTGTAATAGCAAGTGAAATCCACGCTTCTGCTCCCCCTGCATAGCCATTAATGGTTCTAAATGGCATAAAGAAGGTCGAAATAAAGGGAATATAAGAACCAATCTTCAAGATGAGATTATCACCAGCTGCACCTAGAGCTGTCACTCCAAAAAAACCACCCATAATTAAAATCATCAAAGGCGACAAGGCTTTTCCTGAGTCTTCAGGACGAGAAACCATAGATCCTAGGAAGGCTGCCAAGACTACATACATAAAGAGACTGACCAAAATAAAGAACAATGTGTTCAGTGAGAATGCATCTCCCAAGTGATCCAAAATACCAGACTGAGCCAAGAATGGCAAATCTTTAAAGAGCAGAATGGCAGCCAGACCACCTACAACATAAATCCCGATATGCGTCAAAATCACCAGAAACAGAGCCATCATCCGTGCATAGAAATAGTGACTAGCCCTTATGCTAGAAAAGACGACTTCCATAATTTTGGTGCCTTTTTCACTGGCAACTTCCTGAGCTGTTACACCCGCATAGGTAATCAGAATCATATAAAGAAAGAATCCTAAGGCGCCTGCTGCCATTGTTTGAATAAACTTTTTATTTTCCTTGGCTTCATCAATCTTTTCTGTGAATTGAATTGTCTGCGCTAAGCGTTTTTCCTGCTCTTGAGACAAGGAGGCAGTTGAACGATTAAGCTGATTTTGCAGTTCATTGAGTGTACCTGTAACTGCAAATTTAATTCCATTTTCAAGCGACGTTTCGCCATGATAAACTGCCTTCAAGACACTATCCTCTTGGTCAATAGTCAGATAACCTTTTAATTTTTCATCTTTAATCGCTTCTTTGGCACTTGCTTCGTCTTTATAGTCAAAGTTAACACCATTTACATTCTTCAGTCCTTCTGCTACAGATGGCACTGTTGTCACTACTGCCACTTTATCATTTTTAGCCATTGAAGAACCTTGGAGATAGGCAATTCCTACAGAGATTCCTAAAAAGAGGAACGGTGAAATCACCATAAAGAAGAAACTCCACGATTTGACATGTCGAAGATAGGTTTCCTTGATTACAACCCACATATTTCTCATACTTCCACCCCTGATTCTAGTTTAAAGATTTCATCGATTGTTGGCGCTTGTTGGTCAAAGGTTGCGATATATTGCCCCTGGGTCAAGATTGGGAAGAGTTCTCTTCCGGCACTCTCGTCCTCCAAGATCAATTTCCAACTGCCTTGTTTGGTCAAGCTCACCTGTTTGACATGAGGAAGACTTTCCAATTCTTCCTTACTTCGTTCACTTGAAACAAAGAGACGCGTTTTCCCGTATTGATTGCGGACATCCTGAACCGGTCCATGCAAGACCACACGGCCATCTCGAATCATCAGAATATCGTCACAAAGTTCCTCAACATTAGTCATAACATGATCAGAGAAGATAATGGTTGCTCCGCGCTCTTTTTCCTGAAAAATGACTTGTTTGAGCAATTCTGTATTGACTGGGTCCAAACCACTGAAAGGCTCATCCAAGATAATCAAGTCTGGTTCATGAATCAGCGTAATAATGAGCTGAATCTTCTGCTGATTTCCTTTTGACAGACTCTTGATTTTATCAGTCAGTTTCCCTTTCACTTCCAACCTCTTCATCCATTGAGGGAGTTTTTCCTTGACTTCCTTGGCATCCATGCCTTTTAGAGTAGCCAAGTAGCGAACTTGTTCAAGGACTGTCAATTTAGGCATAAGACTGCGTTCTTCAGGCAGATAACCAATCCGAGCATAGGTCTCCTGACGAATATCCTGACCATCCAGACTGATTTCTCCCTGATATTCTAAAAACTTCAAAATACTGTGGAAAATCGTTGTCTTCCCAGCACCGTTTTTCCCAACTAGTCCCAAAATACGACCTGGTCGTGCCTGAAAGTCAATACCAAACAAAACTTGCTTGGGTCCAAAACTTTTCTCTAGACTTCTTACTTCTAGCATCTTTCACCTCCGAAATGTCTTGCACTCATTATACTCCTTTTTGATAGCCTTTACAATGATTTCTGTCCATTTTTAGAAGACGATTGCTATGTAAAATATGGCCTGGAGTACTTTTATACTCAATGAAAATCAAAGAGCAAACTAGGAAGCTAGCCGTAGGCTGTACTTGAGTACGGCAAGGCGAAGCTGACGTGGTTTGAATTTGATTTTCGAAGAGTATTAGTGATAAATCCATTATACAGTAGAAAACTTAATTTATCACCTCCGCTCCTCAACTGTCCATTTTTGATCCTGAATTGTTATGTGAAAAGAAAAAATCCACCCCGGAGGATGGATTGATGAGTTAACGCACTTCTGCATTCACTTTTTCTTCAAGTGATGCTTGGATTTTTTCCATGTAGCGTGCGACTTCTTCATCAGTCAAGCTATCTTCTGGATTTTGGAAGGTCAAGCTATAAGCCATTGACTTCATACCAAGTCCCAATTTTTCGCCTGAGAAGACGTCAAAGAGTTTGATATCTGTCAAACGTTTCACGCCGGCAGCTTGGATAGCATCTACAACTTCTTGGTGAGTCACTTCTGCCTTGAGGAGAAGGGCAACGTCACGGCTGACTGCTGGGAATTTCGTGATTTCCACAAATGGAGCAACTGGTTGAAGCGCATCTTCGATGGCTGAAAGATTAAGTTCCGCTACATACGTTTCTGGAATATCGTAGGCCTTAGCAGTGACTGGATGCACTTGGCCAAGGAAACCAAGAACTTGGTCACCGAGTGAAATCACGGCTGTACGTCCTGGGTGGAGGCTTGCAATCTTAGCCGTAGCTGTATAGGTCACTTCTAATCCCAAGCGAGTAAATAATGCTTCTAGGATTCCCTTAGCATAGAAGAAATCAACTGGAACTGCTGCTGTTTGGAAATCTTTTTCAGCAACCAATCCTGTCAAGGCAAAGGCAAAGCTGTTGATTTCATTTGGAAGTTCTTCTTTTGGATTGCCTGTTTGTTCAAAGACTTTTCCAATCTCGTAAAGGGCCAAGTTTTTATTCTTACGAGCCACGTTATAGGCAACGGTATCAAGGATACCTGAAATCATATTTTGACGTAGGACAGAACGATCCACTGTCATTGGCCACATGAGTTCTGTAAGGTTACTTGGTTGAGCTGTAAACTCAACTGCTTTTTCAGGCGTTGTCAGAGCGTAGGTGATAATTTCTGTCAAGCCTGCCCCTTCAGCAATCGTACGAACTTGACGACGAAGTGTTTGTGTCACAGTCAATTCACCTGCTGTACCATCGTCTTTTGGAAGACTGGTTGGCAAGCGATCATAACCATAGATACGAGCGATTTCTTCAAAGAGGTCTGCTTCAATGGTGATATCCCAGCGACGACGTGGGACACTGACTGTAAATGATTCTGCATTTCCAGAAAGACCAAATCCAAGACGACGGAAGACATCTTCGACATCAGTGTATGAAAGCTCCGTACCGAGGACGCGATTAACGTCTGCAAGTGTCGAAGAAACTTCTACATCAGAAGTATCAAGCTCACCTGCTGAAACGATGCCCTTACGAACCGTCGCACCAGCAAGTTCTGCAATCATGCTAGCCGCCGCATCAAGGGCTTCATTGACTGTTGCCACATTGATGCCTTTTTCAAAGCGAGAAGATGACTCCGAACGAAGATTCAAGCGACCACTAGTCTTACGAATTGATTTACCATTGAAGACTGCAGCTTCAAGGACAACACGACTAGATTTTTCAGAGATTTCGGTTTCTTGACCACCCATAACACCTGCAAGGGCCACTGGCTTGTCTGCGACAGTGATGACTAAGTCATTTACTTCCAAGTCACGTTCTTCACCATCCAAGGTCACCAATTTTTCACCAGCACGCGCTTCACGCACACGAATGTCAGTCCCTTCAAAGGTATCCAGGTCAAAGGCATGCATCGGTTGACCAAAGTAGAGAAGGATGTAGTTGGTCACGTCCACTACGTTATTGATTGGACGGATGCCTTCATTCATAAGGAGGTTTTGCAACCACTGTGGACTTGGTGCGATGGTCACATTGTCCAAGATACGGGCCGCATAGTAAGGTGCCTTGTCTGTTTCAATACCTACAGAAAGGGCATCTGCTGCACTTTCATTTGTTTCTGTTAGAGTAAATTCTTTAAAGTTGACTTCCTTATCATAGATAGCTGCTACTTCGTGAGCCACCCCACGCATAGAAAGGGCATCCGCACGGTTGGGTGTGATAGAAAGTTCGATGATTTCATCATCCAAGTCTAGATATGAGAAGACTTCATCCCCAGGAACGGCATTTTCTGGCAAGATTTGAATGCCATCTGCGAATTCCTTAGGCACAACTGAGTCAGAAATTCCCAATTCACCAAGTGAACAGATCATTCCAAGTGACTCTAAGCCACGGATTTTCCCTTTTTTGATTTTGTAGTTGTCAGCGATACGAGCTCCCGGAAGTGCCACCATAACCTTAATACCAGCACGCACATTCGGGGCACCACAAACGATTTGACGGGCTTCTTCTTCGCCAACGTTAACCTGACAAACATGGAGATGAGTTTCTGGCACATCTTCGCAAGACAAGACATCACCGACGACAATTTTTGAGAGACCAGCAGCTGGTGATTCGACACCCTCTACCTCGATCCCTGTAGTTGACATTTTTTCAGCCAACTCTTGTGATGGCACATCAATGTCCACCAATTCTTTTAACCATTTATAAGATACAAGCATAATTTAGTTCTCCAGAATGACAGTTGCCACTCTAGTTCTTTTCCTTTCCTATCATTTCAATAGAAGAATCATCTTCTTACCTTAATTTCTTTCTCAGTAACCAATCCGTATCTACTTTTTGACCAACCATAAAATGATGTTGGCTAAATTTTTCAAAACCATATCGGTTATAAAACGCTTGAGCTTTTGTATTATGCTCCCAAACACCTAACCAAGCCCAGGAAGAACTATTTTTTGTAGCAAGTTCAAGAGCGAATTCAAACAGTTGCTTACCTAGTCCAAATCCTTGGAATTTTTGTAGAACATAGAGGCGTTGAATTTCAAAAGCATCCTCTAATTCTCTCTCAGTTTGAGCACTTCCCCAGTTGACTTTGAGAAAACCAGCTATCTCCTCTTCATGCATAATGAAATAGGTTTCGGAATCTGGATTTTCCAACTCAGTTGACAAAGTTTTCAGACTATAAGCCTCTTCAAAGTATTCCCGTAACTGCTCTTCCGTATTATCATGCGCAAATGTTTCACGAAAGGTTTGTTTGGCAATTTCAGCCAACACCTCAACATCTGCCATTTCTACTTTTCTAATCATTATTTAAACTGTTCTGAGAAGCGGACATCTCCTTGGTAGAATCCACGGATATCGTTGATTCCGTAACGGAGCATAGCTACACGCTCTTGACCAAGACCAAAGGCAAAGCCAGAATAAACAGTCGCATCGATACCACTCATTTCAAGGACACGTGGGTGAACCATACCGGCACCCATGATTTCGATCCAACCTGTTTTCTTACATACGTTACAACCTTCTCCACCACACTTGAAGCAGGAAACATCCACCTCAACAGATGGCTCTGTGAATGGGAAATAAGATGGACGCAAACGAATTTGACGCTCTTCACCAAACATTTTTTGAACAATCAATTGAAGGGTTCCTTGAAGGTCTGCCATAGAGATATTTTTCCCAACAACCAAACCTTCGATTTGGTGGAATTGGTGACTGTGGGTCGCATCGTCCGTATCGCGACGGAAGACACGCCCTGGTGAGATCATTTTCAAAGGACCTCTAGAGAAATCATGTGCATCCATAGCACGCGCCTGAACTGGAGACGTGTGGGTACGAAGTAAGATCTCTTCTGTGATATAGAAAGTGTCCTGCATATCGCGAGCTGGGTGATCTTTGGGAAGGTTCATACGCTCAAAGTTATAGTAGTCTTGCTCCACTTCAAAACCATCCACAACTTGGTACCCCATCCCAATGAAAATATCTTCGATTTCCTCACTGGTTTGCGTGAGGACATGACGATGACCAGTAGCAACTGGACGGCCTGGAAGCGTCACATCGATACTCTCGCTAGCTAGCTGAGCTGCGACTTTCTTTTCTTCCAAGAGCTTAGCTGTTTCTTCAAAAGCAGCTGTCAAGACATCGCGCGCTTCATTGACGTGTTTCCCGATAATTGGACGCATTTCAGCAGAGACATCTTTCATCCCTTTGAGGATTTCAGTAAGCGAACCCTTTTTCCCAAGGACAGAGACACGCAAGTCTTGCATCTCTTTTTCATTTTCAGCAGTAATCTGCTTCAAGCTAGCCAGCGTTTCTTCACGAAGCGCTTTTAATTGTTCTTCAATAGTTGACATATTTCCTCCATCAGTCTCTCATAAGATAAAAAGAAAACCACATGCCAAAAACTCCACTCGGAGCGTTGACACGCGGTACCATCCGTTTTCATCTGACAAGTCAGACCTTCATTTCTAAATCCATGCGCAAGTGAATTCACCCAGCTTTCATATAGAGAGCTTGCAGTCACGGCTCTCCTCCCTGATATACTTCCCTTGAGTTACTAGTCTTGCAGATTTCTATTCAATTACTACTTAGTTTATCAGATTTTGAGTTAAAAAACAAGTTAGATTAGACTAATTTCAGTATAAAACTCGTTCCTTTTTCTGTTGCTCCATCTTCCACAAATCCAAGCGACTTGAAACACCTCCTAGAAACATGATTGTAGGTGTAGATTTCCTTGACTTTCAATTCTTTCCATCCTTTTACTCGAGCCAATTCAATCAAAGTACTTAGAACCTTTTTCCCAATCCCTCGATGTTGGTAAGCTGGATTCCCAATCACAATGGGGAGATTATCCTGAGATAGTGTAACATCCCCAATTGGAAACCATTCTCCCTTCTCCTTGACTTCAATCCAAAAAAGCTCTCCATGCTTATCCAAATAAGAATACATAGCTTCCAGGGTCGCTGGACTGTAAGGTCTCTTCACACCATCTACGAGGTAAACCAAGTTCACATCCTGATACCAAGCAAAAGCTTCCTCACAATGATTGACCTTATAATAAGGAACAAGACGCAGTGCATTATCTATTTGTAGGGTCTGTTTCATCTGCTTTCCTTTTCAATAAGAGAGTTGCTGCTTGATTAAAACCCTCACACCAGTTATACCATTTTGCTTCATACTCATCTTGAGGTAAGATATGATTTTTTAAATCCAGAACAGAATAAATTTTTCTTTCTTCGCAGACTTGCGCATAGAGATGATATAGTTCATTACCGCCGTCTCTATCAAACTCAGCAGAAATCGTATCCCGACCTGCCAATAAAGCCTGATAAGCCCTGTGATGCCCATCTGTAATCAACAAGCAATCTCCAAAGGCAAGAATACTGATTGGAACAACATTGATTGTTTCTGCCGACTTATAAAGTGTCTGGATGCCTTCTAGTTTCTTTTCTGATAAGTATAGTTGAGTCGGATGGAGAGCTTTTATGTTGACTTTCATTTCTTTCTCCTCAAGCAAATTCAATACTCACTTCTGCTTGCCTTTAAATCGCCATTGGAAGCGGAGCTTGTCATAGAAGGGAAATTCTATAAACAGGACTCCCAAGCCCACACAGAGACTGGCAAGAACGTCTGATGGATAGTGAACTCCCAGATAGATTCTTGATACCAGCACACTGACTAGGTAGAACCCAAGGACGATTTGCGCGATTTTTCTCCAGACTGGATTTTTAATCCGTTGACTGAGAATGACAATCAGAGAGCCAATCATCAAGGTTACAGCCAGAGAATGGCCACTTGGGAAGGAAAAGCCCTTCTCCTCCACCAGATGTAAGATAGCTGGTCGTGGGCGCTGGTAGATGTTTTTAAAGGTCACGATTAAAAGACCTGCC
The DNA here is from genome assembly GCA_905221065.1 of bacterium. Classification (GTDB taxonomy): domain Bacteria; phylum Bacillota; class Bacilli; order Lactobacillales; family Streptococcaceae; genus Streptococcus. The sequence continues at coordinate 200,386 of CAJNBS010000001.1, read as the reverse complement.
AAAGCCAGATTTCCCAGCATGAAGAAACTTTCTATCTTCCATCTCTTACGATAAAAGACAAAGGCTGTAATGACCACCCAAGTGATAATCACCGGAATATCAATCAAGTGTGTGATGGCTCGAAAAAGAATAGTCAAGTAATCTGGCAAGTCTCCTCGAACGGCCGTCTGAATCGGTTGGTCAAAACCGACCAGCGTTTCAGGGTAAAATTTGACCATGTAGCCAAGAATAACGAAAAGTAAAAGGGCAAAACTGCCCTTCATTAAAAATGTTTGTTTATCTTTCATAATGTTTTAAGGTTGGTTTCAAGAGAACGTACAACAACCAGAATGAAACGGAAAAGATTACACCCTCAATCAAGTTAAAAGGCAATACCATAGTCATTAGGTAGTTGGACAGTCCCAAAATTTTTCCAATATCAAAGTTAGCAAACTTAGCGTACAAAGGAACAGCGTAAACATAATTGAGAACCAACATAGCTACGGTCAAACCAATAGTTCCAGCTAGAGAGCCTAGTAGGAAACGAAGGGTTGTCCGTTCCTTTTTCCAAATCAAAGCAAATACGAGGACAAAAACTCCCAAAGCTACGATATTCATCGGCAAACCAATGTAAGTATTCACTCCCTGACTGTTAAGAAGTAATTTCAAGAGTGAGCGAAGCAAGAGAACTCCTAGAGCAGCAGGCAAATCCATGACCACCAGACCCACAAGGACTGGCAAGATACTAAATTCGATCTTGAGGAAGGACGCCGCTGGTAGAAGCGGAAAGTCAAAGTACATCAGCACAAATGAAATGGCTGATAGAATCGCAATGGTCGAAAGTCGACGTGTGTTTGTCATAACAGGTTCCTCCAATTTTCTATAAAATCAGAAGAAGTTAGAAAGGATTCCTCTATCTATTCTCACTTTTTATATCCCAAAAGTTCCCTCTCACTTTATCAAAGTAAACTAAAGCAAGCGGTTACAATTCGACTATAAATCTATCAGAACAGACAAAGCTATTCTTTCGTCTTCTCCCATCCAGACTATACTGTCGGTTGTGGAATCTCACCACATCAGCTTGCGCTCGCGGACTTATTTAGCTAAGATATTTTAGATTTATCTAGGTGTCGCAGTCGAAGATAATACTTACAGTATATCGAGACAAGACAACAACGAGAAAACTAAAATAGATAGTCAAATTTACCGCCGGTCGGGAATCTCACCCTGCCCTGAAGACTCTTTTATCATAACAAAAAACGCTTGCAAGCGCAAGCATTTTGTTCATTTTCATTTTTTATTTCAATTTATCCACTTCATAGGTATGAACAAGCTCAAGACCAGCAAAGTTCTGTTGACGAAGGGCTTCGTAAACAATCATGCATACTGTATTAGACACATTGAGACTACGGACATGTTCATCATTCATAGGAATACGGAGAGCTTTTTCAGGATGTTCTCGCATAAAGTCCTCAGGCAAGCCCTTGTCTTCACGTCCAAAGAGAAAATAATGGTCCTCATCAGTCGATAAATCCACCTCAGAATAGACTTTTTCCGCGAATTTTGAAATCAGATAGAGTTTTCCTTTCATACGAGACATGAAATCTTCCAAACTATCATAAAAATTAATCTCTAGCTTATCCCAATAATCCAACCCAGCTCGCTTCATCTTGCGGTCATCGATAGGAAAGCCCATAGGCTTGATGATGTGGAGGGGAGAATTGGTCGCAGCGCAAGTACGCGCGATATTACCTGTATTTTGTGGAATTTGAGGTTCAAATAATACAATGTGATTTGTCATGACTTGCTTCCTTTCACCATTGCAAAAAAATAGCCACACTGCCCGGAGTCAAGCTCAGCAAACAGCGTGGTTAAGGCATCGTTAACTTACCTCACAACAGGTTTGAAGTAAATCAGCGAAACTACTTTCTTAGTATAACACTTTCAGAATCATTGTCAATAGAAACGACTTGATTTTTTCAATTTTTTCAAGCTATTTCCAAGGGTTGTAAAATCGTCCCTGATTCTGAAAGATAAGTAATAAACTAGCTACTAAAAATAAGGTTGCCAAGAGCAAGGTAAGATAGTCTCCTTTTTTCAAGGCCTGATAACTATACCAAGTACGTTTTTTCTCTTTCCCAAAGCGACGAAGCTCCATGGCGGTCGCAATGGTATCAATGCGTTCTAGCGAGCTAAAAATCAAGGGCGTAATAATGCGCAGATTGCCTTTGATTCGTTGCATAAGAGAAGCTTTCTTGGATAATTCCATCCCACGCGCTTCCTGAGACATCTTGATGGTAAAGAATTCTTCCTGCAAATCTGGAATATAACGCAAGGTCAGGCTGACAGAATAGGCAATCTTGTAAGGCACACCAATTTGATTTAAACTGGATGCAAATTGACTAGGATGGGTTGTCATCAAAAAGATAATAGCCAGAGGAATGGTGCAGAGATACTTAATGGCCAAATTTAGTAGATAAAAGAGCTCCTGGCTGGTTAGGGTATAGGCACCAATTCCCTGCCAAATCACACTTCTCTCTCCGTAAAGTCCAACCCCATACTCGGGAGAAAAGAGATAGACCATCAAGACGTTTAAAACGGCAAATACCGTCGCAAAAACGGCCACAAAGGAAACATCTTTAAAACGGATTTCTGACAAATAGAGGAGAAAGACCGAAAAGACAGCAATCAGAACAAGCAATCTGGTATCATAGCTAATCATAGCAGCCAATGACACGAGAATGAAAAAGAGAAGTTTCCCAGCTCCTGACAAGCGATGAATCACAGTATCTCTATGCTGGTAACCAATTAATTTTGCTTGCATCCTTCTCTCCTTTCTTTGTAAAATGCCGTTAAAGCAAGTGGATCAACATCTAATTTCTTGGCCAAGTTGAAGATTGAAGTTTCTTTTAGATTGGCTTTTACTAACAGCTCAGGATTGCTCAACAGACTAGCTGGATCAGTATCTGCAATCAATTCCCCATCCACCATGACTAGGGCCCGGTCTGAATAATCCAGCATCAATTGCATATCATGGGTTATCATGACAATGGTATGCCCTTTTTGATGCAGTTCTTCGAGAAATTCCATAATCTCAGTATAGTTCTTTTGGTCTTGACCTGCAGTCGGTTCATCTAGGAGGATAATTTCAGCTCCTAAAACCAAAATTGAGGCAATAGTGACACGCTTTTTCTGACCAAATGACAAGGCAGAAATGGGCCAATTACGGAATTCATAAAGCCCACAGATTTTCAAGGTTTCATAGACTCTCGTTTCAATTTCCTGCTCGTCCACACCTCGCAAACGAAGCCCTAGAGCCACCTCATCAAAAATCATATTGGCTGAAATCATTTGATTGGGATTTTGCAGCACATAGCCTACTCGTTCCGCCCGCTCTGCAACAGAATCTCCTTTGATATCCTGTTCGTCCCAAAGATAGCGGCCTTCCGTCTGAATAAAGCTACTTAAGGCCTTAGCTAGAGTTGATTTCCCAGCCCCATTTTTTCCGACAATGGCAATCTTTTCACCCTTTTTAATATCCAGATGAATGGATTTCAAAATCGGTCTATCATCATAAGAAAAAGACACGTCCTCTAGTCTAAAGAGTGACTGCAATTCTGGGGTTTCTTTTGCCAGTTCAGTCTGTAACTGAACCTGCCCTTTTGAGATAGACAAGTTATCCAGATTTGCTAATTGTTCTTCCTTTGCTAAATCTACACCCAATTGACGTAGAGTGGTAAGATAAAGAGGTTCTCGGATTCCATTTTGTGTCAATAAATCAGTCGCAAGTAGCTGGTCAGGACCACCATTAAAAAGGATACGTCCATCGTTTATCAAGACAATCCGATCTACAGGGCAGTGCAGAACATCCTCCAAACGATGCTCAATAATAAGGGTCGTCGTCCCCTCTTCCTTATGAATTTGGTCAATCAATTCGATAATATCCTGACCTGACTTGGGATCCAGATTGGCGAGCGGCTCATCAAACAAAAGAATCGGACTCTCATCAATCAAGACACCAGCTAGACTGACTCGCTGCTTTTGTCCACCAGACAAATCCTGAGGACGCTGATTCAGCAAAGAAAGAAGGTCCAGCTTTTCAGCCCATTTATGAACACGACTTTTCATGTCATCTAGAGCTGTCACATCATTTTCCAGAGCAAAAGCCAAATCCTCTGCCACGGATAAACCGATAAACTGCCCATCTGTATCCTGCAAAACTGTGCTGACCAGATGAGATTTGTCATAGATGCTCATATCAAAGGCTGCTTGCCCCTTGATCAAAAATTCTCCAGACTTCTGACCCTTATAAATATTGGGAATAATCCCATTCAAACACTGACCCAAGGTAGACTTACCTGACCCAGATGGTCCAACAATTAAGACTTTTTCTCCCTTATAAATGGTCAAATCCACCCCTTGCAAGGTCGGTTCTTGTTGTGTTTCATACCGGAAAGAGAAATCCTTCCACTCAATTATAGCTTCTTTCATCTTACTCTCTTCATTCGCTTCTTAGACTTCTATTTTATCATAAATCTACCCCTTCTTGCAGACTCTTCTCTTAAAAACTTAGCTCCCACAAGATTCCTATCCTAGCTTGCTTTCCTGACTAGTCTATAAACATCGAAAAAGACTGGTTGCCCAGCCTTCCCCATCATTTTAGTCCTTTTTCAAACTTCCTGCACGAGTTTGGGTTCCTGCATAGGCAAGTAAGAGAAGAGTTCCTGCAATAGCTACAGATACACCATTAGCAATTCCTGCAACAATCCCTTGGGCAAACACTTTTTCTGCCGCTTCTTGATAAATCACAACATCTCCAAGTGGTGCCAAGACACCCCAAACAAGGGCATTTGCAAGTAATTGAATGAGGTTAAAAATAAGAATATCTTTCCAGTCAAAGACACCATTGACCACGCGAACGTACTTTCTAAATAGTCCCACAGCTAGACCAAAGAGCCCGCTAGCGATAATCCAAGTCCACCACAGACCATAGCCAGCAAGAGAGTCCTTGATTGCATGACCAATCAACCCAACAAGCAAACCGATAATCGGTCCAAAAATAATAGAAAGTAGCGCTTGTACAGCATACTGAAGCTGGATGCTTGTATTTGGAACAGGGGTCGGAATGTTAATCATCCCGATGACGACAAAGAGGGCAGCGCCAATTCCGACAGCAACAACTTGTTTAATTGTAAATTTGATTTCCATACTATTTATTCTCCTATTTTATCCTTCTATTTTCTTTACTTCGATGGTCCAAGATGAACCGACACCCACATTATAAGCCTTGGCAAAAGAACCTTGGTTAATAGCCAGACCTAAACGATAGAGAGAGTTGATGTAAAGGATTGGTTGCCCAATTCTCACATCTGCAAATGATTTGCCATAAACGACCTGATTTTGATAGACCAGCATATCTACATGATAGATGGTCACTTCAAAACGGTCACCAAATTCTGGTTCCAGTTTGTAAAATTCTTCTCGTGTGATAGAGGTCCAAAGCGAACCAAAACGCACATCCAGAATATCAATGGCTCCCTTGACCAGATGATCTTCAATGATGGTCTCTACGACTGGAAGCTCTACAATCTGGTCCACACTGAGCTCTGGCCCCACTTCCTCAAAAGTAATGTGACCACTGGCTAGTTTAGCTCCAGTATAGGCATAGACATCACGACCGTGGAAAGTATAAGAATGCTCTGTATTTTGACGTCTATTGGCCACTTCAGAAATCTCACGAATAGCTACAATGCCAACGTGTTTCTTGATAAAGGAAAGCGTCCCATTATCTGGCGTGACAATGTATTGATTTTTTGCAGTCTTGGCAACCACACTCTTACGTTTCGAGCCGACACCTGGGTCAACCACCGATACAAAAGTCGTTCCCTCAGGCCAGTAATCCACCGTCTGAAAGAGACGATAGCTCCCCTCAAAAATATTATAAGGCGTGATATCGTGCGTTAAGTGATGGATTTTTAAGGTTGGAGACTCTTCTAAAGCCACTCCAATCATAGCCGATACCGCACCATCAACCAGACCAAAGTCTGATTGTAATACCAGTAAATTATTATTCATTTTATCTCCTTGTATATCCTTTATCATACCATATTTCAGAGAAAGGTGCTAATAGCTATTTCAATTGGTTAGGTTATAGTTTTACCTTATAGCAAAATTTCACTAAAAGCTCTTGTTATTAGCTAGTAGGTGCATTTTTTCTTGAAAAAGGGTATGATAGTTACATCATGAAAAAGTAGGTTTTATTATGAAAATTATCCTTGTCGGAGGGGGAAAAGTTGGTTCTGCCCTCTGTCGCTCCTTGGTTGCAGAAAAGCATGATGTTTTGCTGATTGAGCAAGACGAAGCTGTTCTCAATCATATTGTTAATCGCTTTGATATCATGGGTATCCTCGGTAACGGTGCCGATTTCACCATCCTTGAGCAAGCCAGTGTCCAGGATTGTGATATCTTTATCGCCCTAACTGAGTACGATGAAGTGAACATGATTGCAGCCGTTCTAGCTAAAAAAATGGGGGCTAAAGAAACCATCGTTCGGGTGCGGAACCCTGAATACTCTAACTCTTATTTCAAGGAAAAAAATATTCTCGGTTTTTCTCTTATCGTTAATCCTGAGCTCTTGGCTGCCCGCGCTATTGCTAATATCATTGACTTCCCAAATGCTCTCTCTGTCGAACGTTTCTTTGGGGGACGGGTCAGCTTGATGGAATTCACTGTTAAATCTTCCAGCGGTCTTTGTCAAATGCCCATTTCTGATTTTCGGAAAAAATTTGGCAATGTCATTGTCTGTGCTATAGAGAGGGATCATGAAATTATCATCCCAAGTGGTGACATGACGATACAGGATAAAGATAGAATCTTTGTCACTGGTAACCGTGTTGATATGATGCTCTTCCATAATTATTTCAAATCTCGTGCTGTGAAAAGCCTTCTCATCGTCGGGGCTGGAAGAATTGCCTATTATCTACTAGGCATTCTCAAAGACAGTCGTATCGATACCAAGGTCATTGAAATCAATCCCGAAATCGCTAGCTTCTTTAGCGAGAAATTTCCAAATCTCTACATCGTTCAAGGAGATGGTACCGCAAAAGATATCCTTCTGGAAGAAAGTGCTCAAAACTATGATGCCGTTGCAACCCTTACAGGGGTCGATGAGGAAAATCTGATTACCTCAATGTTCCTTGACAGCGTAGGTGTACAAAAAAATATCACCAAAGTCAATCGTACCAGTCTCCTCGAGATTATCAATGCGCCTGATTTTTCAAGTATTATCACACCTAAAAGCATTGCTGTAGACACGATTATGCACTTTATTCGTGGTCGGGTTAATGCCCAGTATTCAGACCTTCAGGCCATGCACCATCTAGCCAATGGTCAAATCGAAACCCTGCAATTCCATATCAAGGAAGCCAATAAAATGACTGCCAAACCTCTTTCTCAACTGAAACTGAAAAAAGGGGTTCTTATCGCAGCCATCATTCGGAAGGGCAAGACTATTTTCCCTACTGGGGAGGATATGCTGGAAGTCGGAGACAAGCTTCTAGTAACGACCTTGTTGCCGAATATCACTAAGATTTATGACTTGATCGCGAGGTAAGAGATGAATAAAAGTATGATTCGCTACCTCCTTTCAAAGTTACTTCTGATTGAAGCTGTTCTTCTTTTGGTTCCTGTGACTGTTGCTATCTATTACCGTGAATCGAGCCAAGTCTTTACAGCCCTCTTTTCAACAATAGGGATTCTCGTATTGCTGGGCGGTTCAGGGAGCTTGCAGAAACCAAAAAATCAACGGATTTATGCCAAGGAGGGAATCTTAATTGTTGCCCTCTGTTGGATTCTTTGGTCCTTCTTTGGTGGTCTCCCCTTTGTCTTTGCAGGGCAAATTCCCAGCGTTATCGATGCCTTTTTTGAAACTAGTTCTGGCTTTACAACCACTGGAGCAACTATTTTAAACGACGTTTCGGTTCTCAGCCGTTCCCTCCTCTTCTGGCGAAGTTTTACCCACTTGATTGGAGGGATGGGGGTGCTTGTTTTTGCACTTGCTATTATGGATAATGCCAAGAATAGCCACCTAGAGGTGATGAAGGCTGAGGTTCCTGGTCCCGTCTTCGGTAAGGTTGTATCCAAGCTAAAAAACACCGCTCAGATTCTCTATCTCCTCTACCTTGCTCTCTTCTCCCTATTTGTCATCATCTATTATCTAGCTGGCATGCCCCTATTTGATAGTTTTGTCATCGCTATGGGGACAGCAGGTACAGGAGGTTTTACAGTCTATAACGACGGAATTGCTCACTATGGTAGCTCACTGATTACCTATCTAGTTAGTATCGGAGTTTTGGTTTTTGGGGTAAATTTCAACCTCTACTACTACCTCATGCTCCGTCGGGTCAAGGCCTTCTTTGGAGATGAAGAACTTCGGGCTTACTTGGTGATCGTACTGATTTCTACAGGATTGATCAGCCTCAATACTCTCTATCTCTATCCAGGATTTTCTAAGAGTTTTGAAATGGCCTTCTTCCAGGTTTCCAACATCATTACAACGACTGGTTTTGGTTACGGAGATATTACCAACTGGCCTCTCTTCTCCCAGTTTATCCTTCTCTTCCTCATGGGAATCGGTGGCTCTGCTGGATCAACCGCAGGTGGACTCAAGGTTATTCGAGGCCTCATTCTTTCAAAAATTGCCAAAAACCAGATTTTGTCAATCCTATCGCCCCACCGTGTTTTGACTCTTCATGTTAATAAAACGGTGATTGACAAAGATACCCAGCATAAGATTCTCAAGTACTTTGTCATCTATTCTATGATTTTGCTAGCACTTATCTTTATTGTCAGCCTAGATAGCAATGATTTTCTGGTTGTGACCAGCGCTGTCTTCAGCTGTTTCAATAATATCGGACCTATTCTAGGAACGACATCTAGTTTCTCAATCTTTAGTCCTATCTCAAAAATTCTCCTCTCCTTTGCGATGATTGCAGGGCGTTTGGAGATTTACCCAATCCTCCTTCTCTTTATGAAGAGAACCTGGTCTAAGAGATAAAATACAACCACACCTTGTTTCCTTACAAAGTGTGGTGTTTTTATTTCAGACTACCTCTTCAACTCAACCAACTCTTTTTAAACAAAGCGAGACACTTCATAGAATGACTTATACTCTTCGAAAATCTCTTCAAACCGCGTCAGCTCTATCTGCAACCTCAAAACAGTGTTTTGAGCAACCTGCGGCTAGCTTCCTAGTTTGCTCTTTGATTTTCATTGAGTATCAAAGAATTTAAGAGCCCAAACCCAAAAACAACCCTCAGTCGTTTGACCGAGGGTTCCTTTTCATTATTTAAGAACTTGATTAGCTCAATGCGTCATCCATTGAAAGAACTTCGTGGAAGACACGTTGTGTCAATTCAGTTTTTTGTTCTGGAGTGAGGTATTTAGTGTTTACACAGTATCCAGAGATACGTACGATAACGTCTTCTCCTGACATAATCTTTTCGTAAACATCGTTCAAGTCCATAACGTTCAAGTTAACGTGTTGTCCACCGTTTTCGAAGTAACCATCAAGGATTGTTACCAAGTTATCAACTTGTTCATCACGAGTCTTACCAAGAGCGCGAGGTGAAACTTGAGTTGTCAATGAGATACCATCAGCTGCGTAACTAAAGTCAAGGCTAGAAAGTGAGTTCAAGTTTTGCAACCATCCACCTTTAGCTTTGTTAGATGGGTTCGCACCTGGTGAGAAGAATTCAAGTTTAGACAAGTTCACAGAACCATCTTCGTTGAGGTATACACCTTTGTGGACTGGTGAGTTACCAGTTTGTTTAGAGTAAGCAACGTTAGATGTGATTGTCAAAAGAGATACTGTAGCTTCTGCGTCTTTGTAAAGTTTGTGGCTACGTAGACGAGTTGTGTAAGCTTCAATCAACCATTCTGCCAATTCGTTTGAACGTGGGTCATCTTCACCCCAACGTGGGTATTCACCGATTGTTTCGTAATCGTAGATATAGCCATTTTCATCACGGATTGGTTTAACTGTAGCGTACTTGATAGCTGACAATGTATCAACAGTGTTAGCAAATCCACAGATACCGAATCCCATGTTAGCGCGTTGTTTAGTTGGCAAGAAGGCCATTTGAACAGCTTCGTAGTTGTACTTATCAGTCATGTAGTGGATGATGTTCAAAGCATCTACGTAAGTGTCTGTCAACCAGTCAAGAGATTTTTCAAAGTTTTCTTTAACTGATTCGAATTCAAGAACTTCGTCACGGATTGGTTCGATGTCAAATACTTTGTAGTCTTTGTGAACATCGTCGTAACCACCGTTCAAACCAGTAAGAAGGGCTTTCAATACGTTTACACGAGCACCGAAGTACTGGATGTTGTGGCGTTGTTCTTCATTTTCTGGGTCAAGTGGTGACACACAGCATGAGATACAGCTCATTTCACCATATCCGTCTTTAGCCATTGTTGTTACACCTTCATATTGGATTGAAGAGTGTTTGTGGCTCATGTGCATACAGTAGCGACGGAAGTTATATGGCAATTTGTCAGTCCAAAGAACTGTCAAGTTTGGTTCTGGAGAGTTACCAATATTGTCAAGAGTGTTCAAGAAACGGTAATCCATCTTAGTAACACGGTGACGACCGTCGTTACCCATACCAGCCATAGAAGTTGTGATGAAAGTTGGGTCACCTGAGTACAATTGGTCATAAGCTTTTGTACGAGCAAATTTAACTGTACGAAGTTTCATAACGAAATCATCAACGAATTCTTGGATTTCTGATTCAGTAAATGTACCACGAGCAAGGTCACGTTCTGCAAAGATATCCAATACGATTGGTACACGTCCTAGAGATGTAGCAGCACCGTTGATAACACGGCAGACAGACATGAAAGCGATGTTAACCCATTGGATTGCTTCTTTAACGTTCATCGCTGGTTTGCGAACGTCAACTCCGTAAAGGTCACCCAAGCGAACAACTTGTTGCAATGCTTGGTATTGAAGGTTGATTTCTTCACGAAGACGGATTGTTTCTTCATCAATTTCTTCGATTGCATTCCAGTCGTTTACTTTTTCTTGCATCAAGTAGTCTGCACCGTAAAGAGCAAGACGTGCGTAAACACCGATGATACGTCCGCGTGAGTATGCATCTGGAAGACCAGTTACAGTGTGTGCGTGACGAGCGCGACGAATGTTTGAAGTGTAAGCGCGGAAGATACCGTCGTTAACTGTTGTTACGTATTTAGTGAAGATTTCGTGAACAGCTGGGTCTGGTTCGTATCCATTTTCTTTCAAAGTAGTTTCAGCCATACGGATACCACCTTTTGGCATGAAGTTCAATTTGAAGAGTTCATCGTTTTGGATACCGAAGATAACTTCGTTTTCTTTATCGATAAATCCAGCAGGGATATCAGCGATAGAAGTTGGACGAGTGTCCATTGGGAAACGAGTTTCTTCGTAGTGAGCCTTAGTTTCTTCTACAATTTTTTTGATGTGAAGTGAACGTTCTGTTGGTCCTGCAAGGAAGCTTTCGTCTCCATCGTAAGGTGTGTAGTTAGCTTGTACGAAGCGTGATACACTTGCTTTTTCTTTCCAATCTACGCCTTTGAAGCCTTCCCAAGCTTTGTCAAAAATATCTTGTGCTTCAACAACTGTCTTAACAACCATGTTAATGTCCTCTTTTTTCTTTCTAGTAACATCCATCTGTTACATTCATGAGACAAGTATACCATACAGTAACCGATTTCAACAAGTGATAAATCCCTATTTTTACACTTTCTTTTCTAAAACAGTCTATATTTTATCCCAAACTGTATTATATTTTTGAAAAAATTAAAGCCTTTTTTCTTTTTTTCAGAAAAAAGGGTATAATAAAAGAAAATAAGCGGTAAAAAGGGGAGTAGACATGTTGATTTTTCCTTTATTAAATGATTTGTCAAGAAAAATCATCCATATTGACATGGATGCCTTTTTTGCTGCGGTAGAAATCAGGGATAATCCTAAACTCAGAGGAAAACCTGTCATTATCGGCAGCGACCCTAGGCAAACAGGTGGGCGTGGTGTCGTTTCCACTTGTAGCTATGAGGCGCGAGCTTTTGGTGTCCATTCTGCTATGAGTTCTAAAGAAGCCTATGAACGTTGTCCCCAGGCCGTCTTTATCTCAGGAAATTATGAGAAATACAAGGCTGTGGGACTCCAGATTCGAGCTATCTTTAAGCGCTATACAGATTTGATTGAACCTATGAGCATTGACGAAGCCTATTTGGATGTGACAGAAAATAAACTCGGTATCAAGTCAGCGGTCAAAATCGCTCGTCTCATTCAAGAGGATATCTGGCAGGAACTACACCTGACTGCTTCTGCAGGCGTCTCTTATAACAAATTCTTAGCTAAAATGGCCAGCGATTATCAAAAACCACATGGTCTGACAGTTATTTTACCTGAACAAGCTGAGGATTTTCTCAAACAAATGGATATTTCCAAGTTTCATGGAGTAGGAAAAAAGATGGTAGAGAGACTTCATCAAATGGGTGTTTTTACCGGCGCTGATCTACTTGAAGTTCCTGAAGTGACCCTAATAGACCGTTTTGGCAGACTGGGCTATGACCTTTATCGAAAGGCTCGTGGTATCCACAATTCCCCGGTCAAATCCAATCGCATCCGTAAATCAATCGGGAAGGAGAAAACCTATAGAAAGATTCTCCGTGCCGAGGAAGACATCAAAAAAGAGCTGACCCTCCTATCAGAAAGAGTCGCTCTCAATCTCAGTCAACAAGAAAAAGCTGGTAAAATTGTCATTCTGAAAATCCGCTACGAGGACTTTTCAACTCTTACCAAACGAAAAAGTCTGGCTCAAAAAACACAAGATGCTAGTCAGATAGGCCAAATAGCCCTGCAACTCTATGAAGAGTTAAGCGAGAAAGAAAGAGGTGTCCGCCTGTTGGGGATTACCATGACTGGATTTTAAAACGCAATGAAAATCAAAGAGCTGACGCGGTTTGAAGAGATTTTCGAAGAGTATAAAACCTTGAAGAGCTACCCCTTCAAGGTTTTTCTTATACAAACAAACGGACAAAGCTATAAAGTAGCAAGACACTACCAAGCACGATACGGTATTTACCAAAAAGAGTGAAGTCGTGTTTTTTTACATAGCTTGTCAAGAAGCGAATAGCGACCATGCTGACTGCAAAAGCGACTCCCATCGCAACCAAGAGCAAGAACAGTTGCCCAAAACTCAAGAGCTGTCCTGCTTTCACAAATTTAAAAATCTTTAAGGCACTGGCCCCAAACATAACAGGAATTCCAAGATAGAAGGTAAATTCCGTCACAACAGAACGACTGGTTCCATTCAACAAACCACCGACGATCGTTGCACCTGAACGGCTAGTCCCTGGTAAAAGAGCAAGAACTTGGAAGAGTCCGATATAGAAAGCTGTCGTATAAGGAAGCTTATCCAACTCTGTCACACTTGGTTCGATAGCACGCGCTTTATTGCGCTTTTCCAAATAGATAAAGGCAATCCCATAGATAATCAACATGAGAGCAACTGAAACCATATTATGGAAGTGGGTATCAAACCAATCATCAAATTTAAAGACGGCAAGTAAAGGTAAAGTAGCTACAAGAACTTTCAACCACAGTCTCCAAGTCTTACGAACTTCCTGCTTGTCCTTAGTCGGTTTGAAAGGATTGAGCTTGTTAAAGTAAATCACCATAACTGCTAAAATAGCACCAAGCTGAATCACGACATTAAACATGGACATAAAGGCTTCATTTTGATTTTGGTATTGGATAAATTCCTCTGCTAAAATCAAGTGACCTGTACTGGAAATCGGCAACCATTCCGTAATTCCTTCCACAATCCCGAAGAAGATAGATTTTAAAATTTCAATAAGATACATAGATTACTCCTTTTTTCTATCTTCCATTATAGCATACTTTTTCAGTCTATGGCAGTTCTCTTTAAAAGGCACCAATACTGCCACCGCCTCCGCCACCGGAGAAGCCACCGCCAGAACTTCCACTTCCAGAAGATACGGAATAGGTGCTTGCTGTATTTGCGACGCTGGCATAATGGCTCATTTGAGCACTTGAATGATAAAACATACTATGCCAACCATAAGCTACATAGAGATTGATATCTGGATTTTCCACTTGGATATGATGAACCTTCATCAAATGACTGACCTTGTCCGCATAGCCAAATAAGGTCGCATAGACCAAGAGGCGATTCCATACTACAATACTTTCCAACTCTGCCTGATCCAATCGCGCAATCTCACGTAACATATTTTCAAAACTGGTCCAGAGATAGTAGACTTCTGCTCCTGCTTCATTTAAGACACCATCACGATTATCTAGTCGAAACTTCCAATAATAGAAGACAGCCAAAACCAAACCTAGAAAACCAAGTATTGGTAAGGGGAGGTAAAGATAGCCATGAACATCCAAACTGTACAAGAACAAACCAAATCCAATAAATAAGGGCAAGATAGTGGAAATACCCATACCTACCTGTAAGGCCTTTTCTCCACCAGTCAAGGGACGATAATAATCTGGAAGTCCCCAGAAGGAAACTCGATTTCTCACTCCTTCTTGCATCTCTTTCAATACTTCTTCAAAAGAAGATTTGAGCTGACGCCCCTTTGCTTGAATCCGTTTTTCATCAGAGACTTTTGCTCTACGATAAAGACTATCAGATACCTTGTAATCCGCAAATAAATTGGAAAGAGTTTCTTCTTTTTTGCCTGAAAAAACCAGATTTAGACAGTCTATCTCAAAGCTTGACAAACCATCTTCTTTCACCAACCTCAAGCCAACTGTATCTCCTTCTGAAATAATAGAAACATTCCCACGGTCTATCACATCTAGCAAGGTAGCTTGAATAAGTTGGTCAAAGGTGAATTTGCCAGCCCCCTTGACTAAGGGACTCACTTCCTCCAAGGAGGTCGAGTAGACAGCCTCCGATAAAACCATAGGCTCTAATTCCATTGGTGGCTCATAGAGACGATGATTTTTGGCATATTTGACTGAAGGAGTGGTCCTTCTTCTATAAATAAAATAGAAGCAGATGCTCAATATCAAGGAAATGGAAAGTAGCAAAGGAAAGACCCAAGTGACGAGCTGCATACTCTGATCTTTTTCTCTAACAATCGAGTCTTCTATCTTATTAAACTCTTCTAAACGATTCCCTTTCAAGCCCTGATCCCTAGCGCTAGCAAAAGCAGTTCGAGGCCAGTAGGCATGCAATTCAACTCCACGCTTAGGCGGAAGATTGTCTAAACGAATCGTATAATCAAGGTTACTCTTTTCAACCGTTCCTTCTTTAAAAAGTTTTCCTGTGTGGAAAAAGAGTTTTTCAGTCCCCTTTTCTCCCCTTACATGAAATTCAAACTTTCCAATAGCCCCTGAACTATCTGTCAGAGGTTGCCAATTTAATTCAGCGATATCATCATAAAGAAAAAGCAAGTTCTTTAAGTTCCAGACAAGGTCAACTTCAACTGTGTCACCCTCCTGACCTGGATTATAGACTTTGACAGTATAACCATCTGCTCCTTCTGTCACCTCGCTAGTAACATCTGTCAATTCAGCACCATTTTTCGAGGCCTGAACCTTTGGATGAGGGTCTATGTCAAATCCGCTAGGCATCTTGCCAGCACGTCCAAGTCCCACGATTTGTCCTTTAAAGTCCTCCTCAAACTGATAAACTATCTTCTGTCTAAATTCTGCCGTATTGTCTGCATGAATATACAAATCACCTTGATAAGAGTTTATCTTAAAATCAATGGCAAAAACTGAGAGTGGCAGAAGGCAAAACAAGCCTAACACCAGTAAGAAAAAAGTTTTTTTCATCAAACAAGCCCCCTTTTTATCTTTGCTATCATTATATCATTTTTTCTCAAGTAAGGGCTTACCCGTATTGAAAAATAGAGTTTTTTTCGATAAAATAGGAGACAGTTATTTTTTAATAGATTAGAAATAGGAGAAATCATGAGAAAAATATACTTATCTATTTTCACAAGTCTCTTGCTGATGCTAGGACTTGTCAATGTTGCTCAAGCTGATGAATATTTACGCATCGGGATGGAAGCAGCATATGCTCCCTTTAACTGGACCCAGGATGATGACAGCAATGGAGCTGTCAAAATCGATGGAACCAACCAGTATGCCAATGGATACGATGTCCAAATCGCCAAGAAAATCGCTAAGGACTTAGGTAAAGAACCTTTGGTTGTTAAAACCAAGTGGGAAGGTCTAGTACCTGCCCTCACTTCTGGTAAGATTGATATGATTATCGCAGGTATGAGCCCTACTGCCGAACGCAAACAAGAAATTGCCTTTTCAAGCAGTTACTATACTAGCGAGCCTGTCCTACTTGTCAAAAAAGATTCTGCCTACGCAAATGCTAAATCTTTAGATGACTTTAATGGTGCAAAAATCACTTCTCAACAAGGGGTTTACCTTTATGACTTGATTGGTCAAATCTCAGGCGCTAAAAAAGAAACTGCCATGGGAGACTTCGCTCAAATGCGCCAAGCACTTGAGGCTGGTGTCATTGATGCCTATGTTTCTGAACGCCCAGAAGCTCTGACTGCCGAAGCTGCTAACTCTAAGTTCAAGATGGTCCAAGTAGAACCAGGTTTCAAGACAGGAGAAGAAGATACTGCTATTGCCATTGGACTTCGTAAAGATGACACTCGTATTAGCCAAATCAATGCCAGCATTGAAACCATTTCAAAGGACGATCAAGTTGACCTGATGGACCGTATGATCAAGGAGCAGCCTGCCGAAGCAACAACAACTGAAGAGACTAGCAGTAGTTTCTTTAACCAAGTCGCTAAAATTCTTTCTGAAAACTGGCAACAACTTTTGCGTGGTGCTGGTATCACTCTTTTAATCTCTATCGTCGGAACCATCATAGGTCTCATTATCGGTCTTGCGATTGGTGTTTTCCGTACTGCTCCTCTCTCTGAAAACAAAGCCATTTATGGCCTACAAAAACTAGTCGGCTGGATTCTCAATGTCTATATCGAAATTTTCCGTGGTACCCCAATGATCGTTCAATCGATGGTTATCTACTATGGAACTGCCCAAGCTTTCGGTATCAACCTTGACCGTACACTGGCCGCTATCTTCATCGTTTCAATCAACACTGGTGCCTACATGACTGAAATCGTCCGTGGTGGTATCCTAGCAGTTGACAAGGGACAATTTGAAGCCGCTACTGCTCTTGGTATGACTCATAACCAAACCATGCGTAAGATTGTCCTACCTCAAGTAGTCCGCAACATCCTACCAGCCACTGGTAATGAATTTGTCATCAATATCAAAGATACATCTGTATTGAACGTTATCTCTGTTGTCGAACTTTATTTCTCAGGAAATACAGTGGCAACGCAAACTTATCAATACTTCCAGACATTTACAATCATCGCCGTGATTTACTTTGTCCTCACCTTCACCGTAACACGTATCCTACGCTTCATCGAACGCCGAATGGACATGGATACCTATACTACAGGTGCTAACCAAATGCAAACGGAGGATTTGAAATAATGACCCAAGCAATCCTTGAAATTAAACACCTCAAAAAATCCTATGGTCAAAACGAAGTGCTAAAAGACATTTCTCTTACTGTCCACAAGGGAGAGGTTATCTCTATCATCGGAAGCTCTGGAAGCGGGAAATCGACCTTCCTCCGCTCCATTAACCTACTTGAAACACCAACTGATGGACAAATCCTTTATCATGGACAAAACGTCCTCGAAAAAGGCTATGACCTCACGCAATACCGTGAAAAGTTGGGGATGGTTTTCCAATCCTTTAACCTCTTTGAAAATCTCAACGTTCTTGAAAACACAATTGTCGCTCAGACGACTGTCCTTAAACGTGAACGTGCAGAAGCTGAAAAAATTGCCAAAGAAAACCTAGGAAAAGTCGGCATGGGAGAACGCTACTGGCAAGCGAAACCAAAACAACTCTCAGGTGGTCAAAAACAACGTGTAGCCATCGCTCGTGCCCTCTCAATGAATCCTGACGCTATTCTATTTGATGAACCAACATCAGCTCTTGATCCAGAAATGGTTGGAGAAGTCCTCAAAATCATGCAGAATTTAGCCCAGGAAGGCTTGACTATGATTGTCGTAACCCACGAAATGGAATTCGCTCGTGATGTCTCTCACCGTGTTATCTTTATGGATAAGGGCGTGATTGCTGAAGAAGGCAAACCAGAAGACCTCTTCACCAATCCTAAAGAAGACCGTACAAAAGAATTCCTTCAACGCTATCTAAAATAAAAGAAAAGGCTGCATCAACCGTGCAGTCTTTTTGCTGTCCTCATACTCTTCGAAAATCTCTTCAAACCACGTCAGCTTCGCCTTGCCGTAGGTATATGTTACTGACTCTGTCAGTCTTATTTACAACCTCAAAGCAGTGCTTTGAGCAGCCTACGGCTAGCTTCCTAGTTTGCTCTTTGATTCTCATTGAGTATCAAAATGAAAAGGCAGACCCTATTCAAGAATCCGCCATTATCCAAAGATTAATCTTCAAATTTTTCATGATTTTTTTCATAGAAATCAATTAAACCTAGAGCTGTTTCAAATGAAATATTTTTTACTTTTGCACGACCCTGCGCTAGAGCAATGATAGACATTTCACGCGCATTCGTTTCTTTAGAGATACGGTAGCCTGTGATTTTCTTATCACGAACCCAGCCAACAACTGATTCTACTTTTTCAAAGTTTGACTTAGCCATGTTCTTCTCCTATTTTCTTCTTTACGTTATATTATTCTATACGTTTTTATGTCTTTTGTCAATAAAAAAACATATATTCAATAAAATAAATGATTCAGAATCTTCTTACTTCCTTTTTAAAGCCGATAATATATAGGTTTTTGCTTACTATAACCCATTAGTACGCTCCTAAAAAACAATTGTATTATTAAACTTTAAATTTGTAAAAATATTCCTTTGTACTGAATGCCAGTTTCTCAATAGGATAGACAGGATTTACTATTTCATGCTATATATTCCTTTTAAATCAACAAGTCCACTAAAGATAGTCTTTCACTCCACACTATCTCTAAACCATTCCGTTTTCTTTCTCCTTCTTTGGTTCCTTTCCTGTCCTTATCTATATCTTATTCGTTTCACAACCGGTACTACTTACATTGTCCAATCTTGCACCTTCTGATTACATACCCGCTTTCCAGCTAGTCATTTTAAAACAGTATCACTAGCTGTTTCATGTCTAGCACTATTGTTTATCTCACGAGTTTTTTCAGCCAACTCACCTAGCAACCATCTCACAAACATTGATTATTTTTTCTGATTCCTATTATATTTAGTGAAAATTCAAATTAGGGATCTATACAATTAGGGATTTCAAAAAATTTCCTTATATATAGTAAGTAATTCTGTCGCCTTAATATAAACAGAATCAAAAATAATAGGTGCTATAGTGAGTTGTAGTAGAAATAGCACGATAGATTTCCCAAGTCCATAGGAATCGCCCCCTTTCTTCACCCTCATTATAACACCTATACATCAGTTGTGCAAATAATATGATATTTTTTTATTAGTCCTCAGACAAGCATATTATAGAGCGTTTCATTACCATTTAAGTTAATATAAGCTGGATCGAAGCCTTCCATTCTACGGATCAAACCTGCATAATCATGCTTATCTGCTAAGGCGATTCCAATCAATACAGGTCCTGTACCCTTGCTAGCTCGTTTGATATACTCAAAACGTGTGATATCATCATTTGGTCCCAGGATATCATTTACAAACTCACGCAAAGCCCCTGGACGCTGTGGAAAATTGACCACAAAGTAATGCTTGATACCATCATAAATCAAGGCACGCTCTTCCATTTCTGGCATACGGTTGATATCATTATTTCCTCCAGAAATGATACAACAAATGGTTTTCCCCTTGATATATTCAGCCAAAACCTCTAGAGAAGCGATACTAGCCGCTCCAGCAGGTTCTGCAACAATCCCCTGCTTAGAGTAGAGGTCAATCAAGGTTTCAGAAATCAACCCCTCATCGACACCCACCAAAGTCTGAACATGTTGGCGAGTTGCTTCATAGGTCAACTGACCTACTTTTTGCACGGCAATCCCATCCGCAAATTTGTCAATTTCCTTGAGTTTGACTGGACCACCAGCTTCAAAGGCAGCCTTCATGGAACGTGCTCCATTAGCCTCTACTCCAATGACTTCAATTTCTGGACTTGTTTCCTTGATATAGGTAGAAACCCCAGCAATGAGACCGCCACCACCAACAGGAACCAAGACAGCATCAAAATCAATCGATTCTTTTCGAGCTTCTTCTAAAATCTCATAAGCAACGGTTCCTTGACCTGCCTGAACATGGGCATCATCAAAGGGATCAATAAAGGTACGGTTTTCAGAAACTGTAAATTCTTGAGCTGCTTTAGCTGAGGCATCAAAGGTATCTCCAACTAGTTTAATGGTTACGAAGTCACCACCAAAAAAGCGAACCTGGCCAATCTTTTGTTGCGGAGTTGTAATGGGCATAAAGATAGTAGCAGGAATCTTCATTTCATTACAAGTATAGGCAACTCCCTGAGCATGATTTCCCGCAGAAGCGCAGACTACCCCACGCTCACGCTCTTCCTTGCTGAGCTGAGAAATGGCATAATAGGCACCACGAATTTTAAAAGAACGAACACGTTGGGCATTTTCCTTCTTCAAATAAATTTTAGCACCATACTTCTCCGATAAATAATGGTCATAATCCAGTGGGGTATTCACAACCACACCGTTCAAGACTTTATGAGCCTTGATGATATCTTTTGAACTTAACATCTTTTTCTCCTAGACTATTCATACTATCACAATCCATCCTCTCAAACAGAGATGAATTGATTATAAAAGCGAGTTAGGTCCCCCCAACTCGCCTTCACCTTGATTTCTATCAATTAGTTATAGATTTTGAATGCATCATCGTCGTTTTTACCAACGAATGGCATTGCTTTACGCAATTCTGCACCAACTTTTTCAATTTCAAGGTTAGCTGCTTGTTCACGGTAAGCAGTCAATTTTGGACGTCCAGCTTTATAGTCATTTACAAAGTCATTTGCAAATTTACCATTTTGGATATCTGCCAAGACAGCTTTCATGTTTTCTTTAACTTGCTCAGTGATTACACGTGGACCTGATACATAGTCACCATATTCAGCAGTGTTTGAAATTGATTGACGCATTTTCTTGAATCCACCTTCGTAGATCAAGTCAACGATCAATTTCATTTCGTGAAGAACTTCAAAGTAAGCCAATTCTGGAGCGTAACCTGCTTCTGTCAAGACTTCGAAACCTGCTTCGATAAGGGCAGTCAAACCACCACAAAGTACAGCTTGTTCACCAAACAAATCTTCTTCAGTTTCTTCTTTGTAAGTTGTTTCAAGAAGACCTACACGAGCCGCTCCAACACCTTTACACCAGTCCATAGCAATGTTTTTCGCATTTCCTGTTGCATCTTGGTATACTGCGTAAAGAGCTGGTACACCAAATCCTTCTTCATAAGTACGGCGCACCAAGTGTCCTGGTCCTTTAGGAGCACACATGAAGACATCTACATCTGCAGGAACTTTGATAAATTCAAAGTGGATGTTGAAACCATGAGCAAATCCAACTGCGTTTCCAGCTTCCAAGTTTGGAGCGATTTCTGCTTCGTACAATTCTTGTTGGATTTCATCTGGTGCCAAAATCATGATAACGTCAGCTAATTTAGTAGCTTCTGCTACTGTGTATGTGTCAAATCCATCTTCTTTTGCTTTGTCAAAAGATTTACCTGGACGTACACCGATAATGACATCGCGACCTGAATCACGCAAGTTTTGAGCATGCGCATGTCCTTGTGAACCATAACCGATAACGGCGATTTTTTTACCGTCAAGTGCTGCTACTTTAACATCTTTTTCGTATTCCATTTGAACTGCCATAGTTTTTCTCTCTTTTCTATTATTTATTGCCTTTTAGGCTGGTTTAACAAATTTAAGTTGGATTTTTAATCGCGGGTAAATCCAGTTGCACCCGTTCTAGCAATATTGCGAATACCGTATGGTCGAATGACTCGCAATAGAGCTTCACTCTTTTCAGCATTTCCTGTCATTTGAATGGTAATCGAGCTTGGTGCTACGTCTACCACCGTTGCACGGAAAGGTTGAATAATAGCTAGAATCTCAGCACGCTTCTCAGCTGGCGCTGACATCTTAACCAAAATCACCTCGCGTTCCAAATGAGGCTTGTCTGTAATATCTCGAATGCGAATCACATCAATCTGACGATTGAGTTGCTTGATGATTTGCTCCACTTCATCATGTGAAGCTACATCAATAATAATGGTGATGCGCGATACATTCGGATCTTCTGTTGCTCCAACAGAGATACTTTCGATATTAACCTGACGACGAGACAGAACGCCAGTAAAGCGATTGAGGACTCCTGAACGATTTTGTAGTTTTGCTGTTAACATTCTACGCATGGAACTTCACCCCCAACATCTCATGATTACTCTTACCAGCTGGTACCATTGGTAACACCTGTTCCTTACGAGAAATATCCACCTCGATTAGCATAGGAACATCCTCAGTGATGACTTCAAGGTCTTGAGTCAAGGTCTCAGGATTATCAAACTTATAGTTTTTAATGCCATAAGCCTGTGCCATCAATTGGAAATCAGGAAGGGTATCAAAGACTGACTCTGATGTTCTACCTTCATAGAAGGATTCCTGCCACTGGCGAACCATTCCAAGTGAGTGATTGTTCAGCATAACCACCTTGATTGGCACTTTGTAAATATTCAAAATAGCCAATTCTTGGTTGGTCATTTGGAAACCACCATCCCCAACGAACAAGACTACTTCCTTATCTGGGTTAGCAATTTTAGCACCGATTGCTGCTGGAATTCCGAATCCCATTGTTCCCAAACCGCCTGAAGTCACTAACTGACGTTCATTTTGGTAGGGATAATACTGGGCTGTCCACATTTGGTGTTGACCAACGTCTGTTACCACAATGGCATCACCATTCGTCAATTCACCAATTCGTTCAATAACGGCTTGCGGTTGAACCACACGCTCTTTCTTGTCATAAGAACGAACACGGTTCTTATCTTTAGTAACTTTCTCAATCCATTTCTCAGTATTGTTATGAACGGTTGGTTCCGCCAACAACATTTGCAAGGCCTTCTTAGCATCTCCAACTACAGGAATATCTGCACTGATAATCTTACCAATCTCAGCTGGGTCAATATCAATGTGGGCAACCTTGGCATTCTTAGCGAAGGTCTTAGGATTCCCCGTCAAGCGGTCATCGAAACGACAACCAATACTAATCATAAAGTCAGCTTCCGTCATGGCAATATTAGCTGCGAAAGACCCGTGCATGCCTCCCATTCCAAGGAAGAGTGGATGAGTCGTTGCAATCGTACCTTGTCCTAAGAGACTAGTTACCACTGGAATTTGATAGCGTTCTGCAAATTCATTTAGTTCCGCAGCAGCTTCAGCATAACTAATTCCGCCACCAGCTAACAAGACTGGCTTTTTAGCCTTGGATAATTGCTTCAAGATTTTCTTGATTTGCATATCATTTGGCTCAAGAGTCGGCTGATAGCTTGGTAAATTTACTTCTGGTGAATAAATAAAGTCTGTTTCTAAAGCAGATACGTCTTTAGGTAGGTCAATGACAACTGGCCCTGGACGGCCTGTAGTTGCGATATGGACAGCTTCCGTAATGATACGAGGGATATCAGCTGTCTCACGAACTTGGTAATTGTACTTAGTGATTGGCATGGTAATTCCCACGATATCTGCCTCCTGAAAGGCATCCTTTCCAATCCCTGCTCGCGCCACCTGACCTGTAAAGACCAAAAGGGGAACGCTATCGCTCATGGCATCTGCAATCCCTGTAATGGCATTTGTTGCTCCTGGTCCACTAGTGACGACGGCAACACCCAACTTTCCAGTTGATTTGGCATAACCTTCAGCTTCATGCAAACAACCTTGCTCATGGCGTCCTAGAATGTGGCGAATGCCTTTAAAATTATATATCGCATCATAAAAAGGCAAGACAGCACCACCAGGATAACCAAAGATGGTATCAATTCCTAAATCACGAAGTGTTTCCAAAACTAGGTCCGACCCCGTCTTAGGAGATTCTAAACTGATTTTCTCCATTGTTCCCCTTTCTCTTCTCTTAAAAATAACTTGTTACTATCATACCATTTTTTCAAAATTTTTCAAGACAAAAGAAGAAATTTTCTGAATTTTCTATTTTAACGTTTATTTATGAATGTTATTTTTGTTTTTATTAAAAAGATATCGATTTCATTATTCAAAAAGAAAAAAGAACTGATTTCTCAGTTCTTCATTAATCTTATTCCACACTAAATAGGTATGGGTAAACTGGTTGTTGTCCTTGGTGAATCTCGACTTCAACGTC
Source organism: bacterium (assembly GCA_905221065.1). Classification (GTDB taxonomy): domain Bacteria; phylum Bacillota; class Bacilli; order Lactobacillales; family Streptococcaceae; genus Streptococcus. Next base: position 175,929 of record CAJNBS010000001.1, on the reverse strand, counting down.
TTCGAATTCTTCTGCGATTTCTTGAGCAATTTCATTAGCAAGTTCTTCGCTTCCGTCTTCACCGACATAGAAGGTTACGATTTCACTATCTTCATCCAACATATGTTTCAATGTTTCAGTCAAGGTTTGGTGCATGTCAGGGTTTGACACGAGGATTTTCCCATCAACCATACCAAGATTATCGTTTTCATGGATTTCTAAGCCATCAATCGTTGTATCACGCACAGCTGTTGTGACGCTTCCGCTAACGACATCGCTGAGGGCTGCAGTCATGCGCTCTTGGTTTTCTTCGATGGACTTGCTTGGATCAAAGGCAAGAAGGCTTGTCAAACCTTGAGGAAGAGTGCGAGTTTCCACCACTACTGCTGGTTGTTCCAAAACTTCTGCTGCAGATTGAGCTGCCATGAAGATATTCTTGTTGTTTGGCAAGAAGATAATGTTACGAGCATTGACCTGTTCAACAGCCTTTATAAAGTCTTCTGTTGAAGGGTTCATGGTTTGACCGCCTTCGATAACATAATCCACACCTTGAGAACGGAAGATATCTGCTAGGCCTTTACCAGCCACTACAGCAATCAAAGCATACTCTTTTTCTTCAGCTGGCTTGCTAACTTGGGCAGCTTCTTTTTCAACCTGTGCTTCGTGTTGGTTACGCATATTGTCAACTTTTACCTTGACCAAGCTACCATATTTGAGACCTTCTTGCATAACAAGTCCTGGATCTTCTGTATGGACATGGACTTTGACGATTTCATCATCATTGACAACGAGGAGAGAATCCCCGAGTTCATTCAAATAGTTACGGAATTCGTCGTAGTCAAAATCTTTAGCATAGGTTGGACCTTGCTTAAGGGCTACCATAATTTCAGTACAGTAACCAAATGTGATGTCCTCAGTCGCTACGTGACCAGCTACAGACTTATGATGCTCCGCATTGATCATTTCACTCATGTTGGCAGGAGTCGCCACAAAGTCTTCAGATGCAATATATTCACCAGTAAGGGCTGAAAGGAACCCTTCGTAGATGAAGACCAGTCCTTGACCACCTGAATCCACAACACCAACTTCCTTCAAGACTGGAAGCATATCTGGCGTTTTAGCAAGAGCTGTTTTAGCACCTTCTAAAGCTGCACGCATTACTTCAACAGCGTCATCTGTTTGCTCAGCTTTTTTCTTAGCACCGATAGCAGCACCACGAGAAACTGTCAAAATCGTTCCTTCAACTGGTTTCATAACGGCCTTATAGGCAACTTCCACACCTGATTGGAAGGCAAGGGCCAAGTCTTGACCTGTTAGCTCATCTTTGTCCTTGATGGCTTGTGAAAATCCACGGAAAAGCTGAGACGTAATAACACCTGAGTTTCCACGCGCACCCATCAAAAGCCCTTTGGCAAGAATGCTTGCTACCTCTCCAACAGTAGAAGCTGGCTTGTCTGCAACTTCTTTAGCACCATTTCCAATGGTCATTCCCATATTTGTACCAGTATCTCCATCTGGAACTGGAAAAACGTTTAATGAATTGACATATTCAGCTTGCTTATTCAGGCGAGTTGATGCAGCCTGCACCATTTCTTGAAATAAGCTAGTAGTAATTTTTGACACGGTTATTCTCCTACAACTTTGATATTTTGAATGTAGACATTTACAGTCTGAGCAGTAATTCCAAGTTGGTTTTCCAAACTAAAACGAACACGCTCTTGAATGTTTTTTGACACTTCGCTAATCTTTGTTCCGTAGCTCAACACGGTATATACATCAACTGCAATACTGCCATCTTCGGCCGCCTTTACGACGACACCTTTGGAATAATTTTCCTTACCTAGAAGAGCTTGGAAGTTATCTTTGAGGGCATTTTTACTAGCCATACCGACCACACCAAAAATCTCAGTTGCTGCTCCACCTACGACGGTTGCAATCACTTCATCTGTTAGTTCGATTTGACCATCTTTTGTATTAATTTTTACAGTCATCCTTTTTACCTCAACTAGTTGATACTCTATTTTATCATATTTCAGCCCAAGTGTAAAAGCAGAATACTGTATCAGAGGATATTTACTCTATTTTTCAAATGATTTTATACCTACAGTAAAAGAAAAAAGACCCTAAGGTCTCCTTACTTTTATTATTAAACGCGTTCAACTTTACCTGATTTCAAAGCACGAGCTGAAGCCCAAACTTTTTTAGGTTTACCATCGATAAGAACAGTAACTTTTTGAAGGTTTGGTTTTACGGCACGTTTTGTTTGGTTCATCGCGTGTGAACGGTTGTTTCCTGATACAGTCTTACGACCTGTAAAGTAACATACTTTAGCCATTGTGTTTTCCTCCTATTAGATCTAATATAGCGGATGTGCTAGCACCACATACCGTACTATGTTATCACACTTTCTTCATTTTTGCAAGGGAATTGGAAGATTTTTTTATTTAACGTAGACAATTTCCAACTTCCCAAAAGCCACATCTCCACGGATAATCAATGTTTTACTGGTTGGAGCTAGAGAAGTATCTGCCTTGGCTACACCACAGAAAGTTTCCACCTTCAAATCCACTCTCCAATGTTGGGGAACATAGATAACTGCATTGCCAAAACCAACTTCTACTTTCAGGGTTGCAGTATCTCCTAAAATCTCTGCATTGTCGTAATATATCTTAGCATTGCCAAAACCAACTTCTACTTGGTCGTCTACCAATTCTTGATTTTGCTTATAGAAAGTCCCAGTCCCAAAAGCGACCTCCTTATCTGTCAGAATGGTCTTTTTACCATCATACCACCATTTTTTCCCATTCCAAGTTCTGTTAGAATGAGTCAACATACTTACTCCGAGAACGATCAGAATTCCTGCCCAGAACAGTGACTGATTGGGAATCGGTAAAATATCATAAGAGTGGTTGGCAATTAGTAAGGCTACTAGAGCTGTAAAAGAGGCTGAGGTTAAGTGGCGACGCAACAAAGCTACAACTGATTGGTAGGCAAAAAATCCAATACCGATCAAAGGCCAAATTTGCCCTCCTAGAGAAGGAATTCCAAAATTTCCTTGTAATAGTATTAAAGCTGCCAAAACGAGCAACACAATACCAAATGCTTTCTTTTTCATGTTCTTACCTCATGTTTCTTAGATTTTCTTTTAGGAGAGATTGGTAATGCCGTGAGACATGAACCTCCTTGTGGGTCTGATAAAAGGAAATGGTGCCCGTTCCTGAAAAGGACTTGTCCACCGAGTAAACCTGACGGATATTTGCAATAGTCGACTTGGATACCCGACTAAAATAGCGAGGAAGGATAGCCTCTAACTCATAGAGTTTAAGCCGAACCTCGTAGGCATCTTTCTGGGTATGGGCGTAAATTTTGTTCCCTTCTGTCTCAAAGAAGAGAATTTCCGACAAGTCCAGATAATATTCACCTGTTCCCTTGTAAAAAATTAACCTAGGAGACTTGGACTCTTGCAAGAGTCGCTGTAAATCCGCAATTTCATCTGTCAAAGCCGCTGCCTTGATGACAATTTCAGTTTCCTCTAAATTGCTATCAATTTCGATTCGTAACTTCATTCCATCTCCTTTCTGACTCTACTATATCAAAGCTAAAATAAGAAAACAAGAGCAAAAAAGCAAGTGGTTACTTTAGACCCGTAAGTAGTTCTAAGATCACCTTAACTTACAGGTCAAAATAGAAAGAAAATCACCCCCCACACAAGTCCGCAAGCATAACCAACCACTACATCCTTGGGATAATGGACGCCACCTAGTACTCTTACTAGACCGAGGATGGCTGATAAGATCAAACAAATCATCCCCATAGTTAGACTCGCATGTAAGCAAGCCATGGAGATAATGGTTGCTGAAAAGACATGGCGACTGGGCATAGACTGACCAGGACTATCTCTGTCTAGTAGCGGGACAATTTCCCAAACTTCATAAGGCCTAGGATCATTGAGTTTCTTACGGAGAAGGGACAAAATTACAAAACCTGACGCAGGGACAAACACATACATCAAGACCTGTTTCCCAAGTCCTTGTTGGAGATAGGTGGCGACTAACAAAGTCAGATAAACTATAGGCATAACTACTGTCATCAACCGATTGAAAGCTCTTAACAAACTCAGAAGAAAGGGCTTATTTTCAATCTTACCAGCAATGTGGTCATACCATTCTTGATAATTTTTCATATATTTTCTCATCACTTACTCAAATTTTACTTACAGGGAAGCACTTGTCTTCTAGTATAGTGCAGAAAAAGAAGGCCGTCAAGCCTTCTTTGGGTTTATTCTGCTGCTTCATCTTCTGTAAATTGACTGTTATAGAGGTCAGCGTAGAAACCTCCTTGTGCCATTAGCTCATCATGATTGCCTTGCTCGATGATATTGCCATCTTTCATGACAAGAATCAGATCAGCATTACGGATGGTTGACAAGCGGTGGGCGATGACAAAGGAAGTTCTTCCCTCCATCAATCGGTCCATAGCTTTCTGAATCAATTCCTCAGTACGAGTATCAACCGAAGAGGTCGCCTCATCCAGAATTAGGAGTGGCGCATCTTTCAACAAAGCACGAGCGATGGTCAAGAGTTGTTTTTGTCCGACAGACAAGGTAACTGTATCATCCAAGACGGTATCGTAACCATCTGGTAGAGTCATGATAAAGTGGTGAATCCCTACAGCCTTGCTGGCTTCAATCACGCGCTCATCACTAATACCTGTTTGGTTATAGATAAGATTGTTGCGAATGGTTCCTTCAAAGAGCCAGGTATCCTGCAAGACCATTGAAAAGGCATCGTGTACTTCCGAACGCTTCATCTCCTTGGTATCCACACCATCAATGCGGATACTTCCCTTATCAATCTCATAAAACTTCATCAAAAGATTGACAATAGTTGTCTTACCAGCTCCGGTCGGTCCGACAATAGCAACCTTTTGACCTGCATGAGCAGTCGCAGAAAAGTCATGAATAATGGTTCTCTCTGGTGTGTAACCAAAGGAAACTCGATCAAAGACCACTTGGCCTTTCATGTCGCTCAATTGTCTTTCTTTATGGGATTCATCTTCCATTTCCTCTTCACTTAAGAATTCGAAGACACGACTCATGGCTGCGCTAGCCTGCTGCAAACTAGTAATCCCTTGAGCGATTTGCGAAAGGGGCTGAGAAAAGATACGAACGTAGGCCATAAAGGCAACGATAATCCCGATACTAATCTGCCCATTCAGAGCCAAGGCTGCACCAACAATAATCACTAGGGCATAGCTAAAATTCCCAATGAACATCATAATCGGCATCATAATCCCTGAAATAAACTGAGATTTCCAGATACTGTCATACAGACGATGGTTTAGTGTCGCAAATTCTTCTTTGGTACTCTCGATAGCATTGTAACTGGTCACCACATTATGGCCAGAGTACATTTCCTCCACATAGCCATTAACAGCTGCCAAATCCTGTTGCTGACTCTTAAAGAAACCCTGCGATTTGCCCATAAAGACGGACACGAAAGCAAAACCGATAAGAGTTGAAACAACAGTCACCAAGGCTAAAATCCAGTTCATCCCAAACATGGTTACCAAGACTGCCACGACCAATAAAGTGGATGAAAGAACTGTCCCCAGACTTTGATTGAGGGACTGGGCTGCAGTGTCAACGTCATTTGTCACACGAGACAAGGTATCTCCTTGAGAATGTCCATCAAAGTACCCTAATGGAAGACGATTAATTTTCTCTGCAATCGCTCTTCTCAAACGCTCTGAAAAACGTTGAATGGCTGTTGTAAATAGAAAGGCCTGCAAATAATTTGATAGAAGCCCGATTACATAGATGACAGCCAAAAAACTACCAATGGCTGCAACCGCCGTGACATCCACACTTGTTTCTAGACCACTGGCAATAATATTGGTCATTTCCTTGATACGGGTTGGACCATATACAGTAATGATATTGGATAGGATGGTTGCTAAAAAGGCCATTAGAAGGGCAAACTGGAGACCTGCAAGATAGGGTTTACTCTGTTTCCAGAGCGACAGTTTTTTATTTTCCATGTTCCAATTCCTCCTTCGATAATTGTGAATAGGCGATTTCTTGGTAAACTTCGTTGGTAGCTAGAAGTTCCTTGTGGGTTCCTTGTCCCACGACTTTACCTTGATCCAAGACCAAAATCAAATCTGCATCCATAATCGTTGAAATACGCTGTGCGACGATGAGCTTGGTCATAGACTTGGTTTTCTCTGCTAGCTCTTGGCGTAGGACACGGTCTGTCTTGTAGTCCAAGGCTGAGAAGGAGTCATCAAAGATGAGAATTTCTGGCTTCCGAGCTAAAGCACGCGCAATGGCCAGACGCTGTCTTTGTCCACCTGAGAAGTTGGTTCCTCCTTGAGCTACTTCTGACGCCAAGCCCGCTTCCTTGTCTTCGATAAAGTTCTTAGACTGGGCCAATTCTAAGGCTTGCCACATAGCTTGTTCATTAAGCGGTGTTTCTTGACTCTGTCCAAAGTCTAGATTGCCCTTGACATCACCTGAAAAGAGTACAGCTTTTTGTGGAATATAGCCAACCTTGTTGCGCAAATCTTCCAAACCGTAGTCTTGAACATTGACACCATCCACCAGAATTTCTCCTGCTGATACGTCATAGAAACGTGGAATTAGATTGACCAGAGTTGATTTACCAGAACCCGTTGAGCCGATAAAGGCAACTGTTTGACCAGCTTCTGCTTTAAAGCTAACATTCTCGATAACTGCCTCCGAATTTGCCGCATAGCGGAAGGTCACATCCTTAAATTCGACCTGACCTTTGAGGTTTTCATCAGCCAGCTGCACTTGAGCAGGGTTTTGGATAGAAGAATGCAAGTCTAAAACTTGATTAATCCGCTTAGCAGAGACCATAGTTCGGGGAAGAACGATGAAGAGTGCTCCCATGAGAAGGAAGCCCATGACAACTTGCATGGCATAAGACATGAAAACAATCATGTCACTAAAGAGAGGCAGACGTGCTGTCGCAGCAGCGTCGTTAATCACATAGGCCCCAATCCAGTAAATCGCCACACTCAAACCACTTGAAATCCCCATCATGATAGGGTTCAAAATAGCCATAAGACGGTTGACAAACAAATTCAAGCGTGTCAATTCATCATTTGCTGATGCAAATTTTTCATTTTGGTATTCTTCAGCATTGTAAGCGCGAACGACACGAATACCTGTTAAACTCTCACGAGTGATACTGTTCAGTTTATCTGTCAACCCCTGAATCAAGGACTGTTTTGGAAAGGCTAGCGTCATCAAAACGGTTGTCATCAAAACATTGACAATCACTGCCACAAGTACAGCCCAGAGCCAGTATTCTGAATGACCTAAAATCTTCCCGATAGCCCAGATAGCCATAATCGGACCACGCGTAACCACTTGCAAGCCCATGGTAATCAACATCTGAACTTGAGTAATATCATTAGTGGTACGAGTTAGGAGGCTAGGAATAGAGAATTTCTTAATCTCTGTCTGCGAGTAATCCAAAACTCGGTTAAAAATATCACTTCTCAGCCTACTAGTGTAAGAAGCAGCCACTCTGGATGCAAAAAATCCAACTGCGACTGCGGACAAGAAGGCAAAAAAAGACATTCCGACCATCATACCTGCTGGCTGCCATAACTCATCTAAACTAGTTCCTTGAGTCCCCAGCAAATCCGTGATTTTCGAGATATAAGTCGGAACTTCTAACTCTAGATAGACCGAAAAGCAGGTAAAGAGAATGGCTAGTAAAATCATCCCCCATTCTTTTCTACTAATTCGTTTAGCTAATTTCTTCATTCTCTCCTCCTATTCTCTTGATATTTTCCTGTAGTTGATTAAGGACTTTCTCAAAGATCAGTAATTCATCTTCATCAATGTCTGCCGTCAACTGATTATCAATGCGTTCAAAGAAGGCTTTAACCTGCTTCATTTGAGAACGCGATTTGTCCGTCAGACGAACAAACTTGGCCCGCTTATCGACAGGACTCGCCTCTAATTCCACCAAACCATTTTGTACCATACGCTTGACCAAGTTACTCGCCACAGACTTGCTAATATTGAGTTCCTGCTCGATATCTTTAATCAAGACCAAGTCTTGATTTTCCTCACGACTATCCAAAAAACGTACAACCTGACCTTGCGGCCCACCCATAAATTCAATGCCACAACGCTTGGCTTCCTTTTGCACCATCAGATGAATCTGGTGACCAAAACGCTTAAAGACCAACATCGGTTTATCCATACTAACTCCTTTCTAACTATCACATTTAGTTCTCCTAGGAACTAAATAGGTTTCCATGAGAACTATTTTACCACTTTAAAAAGAGATGTCAAGAAAAAAGTTTCCTAGAGAACTATTTTCTTGATTGAAAAAATCCCAAGTGATTTTCTCACTTAGGATCATGTTTTCTAGATTAAATTAGAACCCGTCTACGTTCGTATAAATCTTTTGAACGTCTTCGTCGTCTTCAAGAACGCTGTAAAGTTTTTCAAAGGTTTCAAGGTCATCACCTGACAATTCCACTTCTGACTGAGGAATCATTTCCAATTCAGTCACTTGGAATTCTTCAATACCAGACTCACGAAGGGCAACGATAGCCTTGTGAAGGTCAGTTGGAGCTGTGTAAACAGTGATTGTTCCTTCTTCTGCCTCTACATCGTCCACATCAACATCTGCTTCTAGCAACTGCTCAAAGACTGCATCCGCATCTTCACCTGCAAATACGATAACACCCTTGTTGTCGAAGAGGTAAGAAACCGAACCTGAAGCACCCATGTTTCCGCCGTTTTTACCAAAGGCTGCACGGACATTAGCCGCTGTACGGTTGACGTTTGAAGTCAAGGTATCAACAATCAACATAGAACCGTTTGGTCCAAATCCTTCGTAACGTCCTTCTGTAAAGGTTTCGTCTGTGTTTCCTTTGGCTTTATCAATCGCTTTATCGATAACGTGTTTTGGCACTTGGGCTTGTTTGGCACGGTCGATAACGAATTTCAAAGCAGTGTTTGATTCTGGGTCTGGATCACCTTTTTTAGCTGCTACATAGATTTCTACACCAAATTTTGCATATACTTTAGAGTTAGCTCCATCTTTAGCCGTTTTCTTGGCTACGATATTGGCCCATTTACGTCCCATTAGGAATCTCCTTTTTTCACATTTTAATCTTTCTTATTATAACACAAGTTTTTTCGATTTTCACTAGAGGAAATAGATTTTATTCAGCAAATCGAGCTATGATGACACTTTTGTTGTCAAGATTTCCTTGCCTTCTTTTATCAAGGGGTGACGGAAAAGCGAAAAGTACAGTTGAATGGTCATGGCAACCCAGATAAGGGGTTCGCAAAGGATAACACCCCTATAGCCCGCCCAAGGGATAATCAAGACCACAAAAGCGATTTTTCCGATTAGTTCAATAAAGCTAGAAACCAGCGGAAGGATTTTTTGCCCCAAGCCCTGCAAGCAATTGCGATAAATCAACAAGAGGCTCAAAATGGGATAAAAGGCTGAGCTGATTTGCAGATAGAGACTTCCATTTTCTATCAAGTAACCATCCGTCGAACTAGCCAAGAAGGAAACCAAGGCTGGACTGGCAAAAAAGAGGAAGACACAAACAAAAACTGCCCAGGACATACTCAAACGACTGCCAATTCGAAGACCTTGAACAATGCGGTCTGGTCGCTTGGCACCAAGATTCTGCGAAGCAAAGGTCGTCATCGAGGCAGAAATAGCGGTCATTGGAAGAAGAGCGAAGGCCATAATGCGTCTAGCCGCCGTCTGGGCGCTAATGATCACAGCCCCAAAGGTATTAACAGAAGACTGTAAAATCACACTACCGATGGACACAATTGAACTCATCAAGCCCATAGCCAAACCTTGCTCCAAAAGATCCGCGTACAAGTCCTTGTTCCATTTGAAATGCTTGAGACTAGGAAGAAGTTCTGGAACACTCTTGCGGATATAGTAGAAACAGAGTATCGCTGATAGCCCCTGCGAAATAATAGTCGCAAGACCTGCCGATTGAACTCCAAGATGCAGTTGCGTAATAAAATAGAGATCCAGAACCACATTAACCAAGGCAGAGAAAATCAGAAAACCAAGGGCTGCTAGACTGTCTCCAATAGACCGCAACAAGCCCGCAAAGAGGTTATAGGCAAAGCTGACACCGACACAGGTCACAATCATAGAAATATATTGATAGGACTGGGGAAGGATTTCTGCAGGGGTATCTAAGTATTGCAAGAGAGGATACAAACCAAGAAAGCCCAGCAGCATCACTACAACACTCAAAAGAACACCTAAAATCCAGGTGGCTGCTACTGCTTCCTTGATCTTTGTAAAATTCCGAGCCCCATAATAGCGAGCAATGACAATTCCCATACCATTACCAACACCAAGTGTAAAGCCAATAATCAGATCAAAAATAGCTGTTGTCGCCCCTACTGCCGCCAAGGAATCTTGGCCAAGGAATCGTCCAACAATCAAGACATCAGCAGTGTTATAGAGCTGTTGGAAAATATTGGACAGCAAGATTGGGAAGGCAAAACTCAAGAGCGAGGGGAGAATAGGACCATGAATCAGGTCCACTGTTCGTTTTTTATCCATAAGGCTATTATATCAGCTTTCTAGAGGTGCGACAAGAAACAGCAAACTATAGATGATCTGAAAACTTGAACAAAAAACCGAAAAAGTAGCAGATTTTCTCCACTACTTTAACAGCTTATTCTTCAATTTCGATTTCAAGTTCATCGCCTAGGTCAAGTGTCACTTCTTCATTCACAGAATCTGCTTGAACTGCTTCATCTTTTTTAGTTTCAACACCTTCTACAGAAGCTTCTTCTCCATCAATCAAACCAAATTGAACACGGACTTGATGGTCAATTTCATCAAAGATTTCTGGATTATCTGCCAAGTATTTCTTAGCATTTTCAGAACCTTGACCGATTTTCTCATCCTTGTAAGAGTACCAAGCCCCTGCTTTTTTGATGATATCCAAATCACTTGCAATCTTCAAAAGCTCACCAGTCTTAGAAATCCCTTCTCCGTACATGATTTCAACAAAGGCTTCCTTAAATGGTGGAGCCACCTTGTTTTTCACGACCTTAATCTTAGTTTCTTTACCGACATTGGTATCTTTTTGGTCACCAGTTCCCTTGATTTGTGTGCTTCCACGAACATCCAAACGCACTGAAGCGTAGAATTTCAGAGCACGTCCACCAGGAGTTGTTTCTGGATTTCCAAACATGACCCCAACTTTTTCACGCAATTGGTTGATAAAGATGGCAATTGTTTTGGTTTTATTAATAGAAGCACCAAGTTTACGCATGGCCTGACTCATCATACGAGCCTGCAAACCAACGTGGCTATCTCCGATATCTCCATCAATTTCCGCACGAGGCACAAGGGCCGCAACCGAGTCGACTACGACAAGGTCCACAGCACCTGAGTCAATCAATTTTCCTGCAATTTCAAGACCTTGCTCTCCTGAGTCTGGTTGTGACAAGAGCAATTCGTCAATATTGACACCAAGGGCCGCAGCATAAGCTGGGTCAAGGGCATGCTCCGCATCGATAAAGGCTGCAATCCCACCTTCTTTTTGCGCTTGCGCGACTGCATGAAGGGCAACTGTTGTCTTACCAGATGACTCTGGTCCATAGATTTCGATGATACGTCCCTTAGGATAACCACCTGAACCAAGGGCAATGTCAAGAGCCAAGGAACCTGAGCTCATCACTTGTACCTTTTGCTCTGCACGTTCACCCAAACGCATGATTGAACCCTTACCAAAGTCTTTCTCAATCAATTTAAGAGCATCATTCAAGGCTTTTTCACGTTCTGCCCCGAATTTTTTTGAAATTTCATCTAATTTTTTTGGTTTTTTCGCCATTCTATTCTCCTACATTCTAATGGTCCTCAGACCTATCTACTATTATATCAAAAGTTAGTCACTTAATAAAGCCTTGCGAACTAGGTTAAAGGCATGCATAACCGCAATGTGGCGTACATCTGCTCGGCTTCTACCTCCAATATTCACCTTGATAACCTCAGTTCCTTTCTCTTGAGCCAATCCTATGAAGACTGTCCCAGCTGGATGCCCTTCTAGACTGTCTGGTCCTGCCACTCCAGTCAAACTAATGCCAAAATCTGACTGGGTCTTGCTTCGTGCCTGTTCAGCCATCTTCTGAGCTGTATATTCAGACACCACACCGTATTCTTCCAAATCCTTGGCAGGAATATCCAACATTTTTGATTTTTCCTCCAAGCTATAGGTCACGAAACCACCCTTAAATATACTTGAAGCTCCTGAAAAATCAGCTACAGTAGCTTGGAAAAGACCTGCCGTCAAACTCTCTGCAGCCGTGATGGTTTTCCCTTGCTTTTTCAGTTCTTCTACCACAATACTGGCCAAGCTGGACTCTTCCCCATAACCATAACAAAGTTCTCGTAAAGAAAGGCCTTCAAAGGTCTGGTGGTTCAAAATTTGATTTTCCAAAACATCCAACGCTTGATTCGCCTCTTCTTGACTGCTAGCCTTTGTTGACAGACGCAAGGTTACCTCTCCTGTCTTGGCATAAGGGGCTAAGGTCGGATCTGTCTGATTGTCAATCAAATCAGCCAAAATCGTCACCAACTGACTTTCGCCAATTCCAAAGAAACGAAGAACTCGGGAATACAGCTTGCTCCCTGTCATCAACTTGGGTAAAAGTTGGTTTAAGACCATAGGTTTCAATTCACTTGGTGGACCAGGAAGAACGACGTAGGTCACTCCGCCTACTTCTAAGATTCCTCCAACTGCCAGTCCTGTTTCATTTGGTAGCGGAGTCGCCCCTTCTACAAGTTGAGCTTGTCTTTCGTTATTCGGTGTTCGGGCATAGTCTGGTCTCTGGGCAAAAAAGACATCCAACTTCGCCTGCGCCTGAGGATCAAAAACTAATTCTTTCCCTAAAAATTTAGCCAGAGTTTGTTTGGTTAGGTCATCCTCAGTTGGCCCCAAACCACCTGTCAAAATCACCAGACTGCTACGTTGACTAGCAATCTCAAGCAAAGACAAGAGACGAGTTTCATTGTCTCCTACAGCAGTCTGAAAATATACATCTACCCCAATCTCAGCTAGTTTTTCCGATAAAAACTGAGCATTAGTATTAACAATCTGTCCTGTCAAAATCTCTGTTCCAACAGCAATGATTTCTGCTTTCATGTTTCCTCCTACCTATCTATTCGTATTTTTTTGAAAAAATCGCAGGAAATTTCCCACGATTGATTTTTTATTTGTATCAAGAAAGTTAATTATCTTCGTCACTAACAGGCACCCGTCCAAACAAATCTTCAAATAAGACAACATTTGTTTCAAGCTGAGTGACTTCTTCTTGTCCCAAAGAACGTCGCAATATATTCTGCATTTCCAACATATGGCTTCTCGTAACAATTTGATAAGAAACGCCTTGTAGCATCTCCCCTTCACCCTTCAATTGTTGTGTTTCAATGGTTTTAAATGAATCTTTGTAGCCCAACAAGCTTGGAATACTTTTCGCAGATAAATCAATATTAGTCTGCATATTAGTACTTAGGGCTTTTAAAATAGATTGGTAATGACTGACACTATTCAAACTAAGAACTTTTTCAACAACTTTTTGAATGACTTCACGCTGACGCTTTTGACGACCATAGTCTCCTTCTGGGTCTTGATAACGCATGCGTGAATAAACAAGCGCTTCTTCTCCATTTATTGTCTGCTCTCCAACACCGATAGAAATGGTGTTAAATTCTTCTTGGTCACTGATAGAAATCGGGAAACCTAGTGTATTATTGACCGTAATACCCCCCACTGCATCGACCAATTGTTGCAATCCTTGCATATTAACCATAATATAGCGATCGATATGGATATTCATCATCTTTTGAATTGTTTCTATAGCTAATTCCGCACCACCACCAGCATAGGCAGCGTTTAACTTCGCTTCTTCAATACTACCATCTTTATGTTGAATTTTAGTCAGGATATCACGCTCCAAACTCAACATCATGGTCTTCTTGGTATGTGGATTGACAGTCAAGAGAATCATGGAATCACTATTTCCAGCCCACTGATCTGTACGCTCTACATTCCCAGTATCAACCCCCATCAACAGAATGGTCAAAGGTTCTGTTGCTTCAATAACCTTGGTTTCTTCTCCGATTTTTTTATAGGTCTTTGATAAGGTTTGTGCGCCTTGCTGATAAATAGTATAAGCAAAAACACCGACACCTAAAACTGTCACAGCTAGAAAAGCTAGCACCATTCCAATAATTTTTTTAACCATATTTCTACTAATCTATCAGTTTACCCATCAAGTAAACATCGATAAATTTCCCTTCTTCTATATATGCTCCACGCTCTTGGCGACCTTCAATTATAAAGCCATGCTTTTGATAAAGATGGACTGCAGCTTGATTACGAGTTTGGACAGTCAGTTGGAGACGACGCAGAATGCCACTTGCTTGTGCCCACTCTATCGCTTCTTCTAGCAACAAACTTCCCAAGCCATTATTCCAATATCTTTTTCCAATCACAATGAAAAGATCTCCAATATGACGGACTCTCTTGCGCTGGTCAGCTGTAATATTTAAAATACCAGCAATTTTATCATTTAAGAATGCTAGTAAGGTTATCTGATTGTCCGAACTAGCTTGCTTGTTGAGGAATATTTCCATCTCCTCACTGGTCAAGAGAATACCATCTCCGTCTAGGCTGGTAAAATCTGTCTCCAAACTTACACGATTTAAAAAGGCCACTAATTCAGCCGCATCATTAGGCTCTGCTTCCCTAATGAGCAATTCATACTCCATGTTGAAGCTCCTCTAAAAGCTTTTCTGCACGCAAACCCTTTGCTTGGAAATTTAATCTGCGACCGTCTTCTTCTTTTAGAATTTCCAACTCTAAATAAGTATCTGGCAAGGCATCTCCTAAGAGATTGCCCCATTCAATAACAGTCACTCCGCCACCAAAGAGAAACTCATCCAAGTCGATAGAATCCGCATCTCCTTCAATTCGATAAACATCTAGGTGATAAAGTGGCAGTCTACCTTCATACTCTCTTACGATAGTATAGGTTGGACTTTTAATCATTTGAGAAATCTGTAAACCTTTAGCAAGTCCCTTAGTAAAGGTCGTTTTACCTGCACCCAGTTCTCCAGTTAGAATTAAGACATCATTCTTTTCTAATAGATGACCCAAACGTTCCCCTAAGGCTTGTAGCTCTTCTTCATTTTTTGTGTACATACTTTTATTATACCAAAAACTTTTCTTTTGTGTCTATTTTCCTGCTAAACTTACCATCATAACATCCATAACATCCATAAAAACAGGATTTCTCTAAAAGAAAATGAGCGTAGCAATGACCAATACAAGATCTCGGAAAATATGACCATAAAAGGAAACTTCCTTTTTAACAGAATTTGGGACAAGATAGGCTGCAAAAAACAAACCCAGTCCAATATAAATCAGAAGTGAGACAATAGTCATTGGATTTCTTAAGAAGAGAAGTGTTGCTAAAATAGTCACCAAAACTGTCTTTTTTCTGTCTAGCATAGCAAGCAAATCGCGCATGTATTTTTTCAAGGGTAAAAAAATCAACAAATCTAGCCCAAACAGAAAAAAGAAGGATGGCAATAAAAAGTCAACTAATTCTTGCTGCAGCGTATTTTTGATGAACAAGTTATCTGACAAGACAAGAACAGCTCCGAACAAATTAATTAAGAGCAGGATACTGTAAAGAAGCTTCACCGACTTCTTACTGGCTAGGACACTATGGACTTCTTGCTTACGAGTATAAAGATAATTTACCCCAGCACAGATTCCTGAAACGAAGACCATACTTCCGATGAAAAAAGCTGTACTTTGTTTAAAGGACAAGATGCATTCTTTCCATAGGAAACAGCTACTCAAACTGATTTGAATTAAAGCTAACAAAAATAAGATTCTCATTGATTTCATCTTTTCTCTCCCTTCCTACCAATCATTATACCAAGAGAAAAGAGGGAACTGTTCCCAATCTTCTCAAATGTCTCTTTTAGACGCTAAACAAACACCAGAGACTAATACTCAATGAAAATCAAAGAGCAACCTGCGGCTAGAGCTGACGTGGTTTGAAGAGATTTTAGAAGAATATAAATTTGAAATCAAAAAACGCACCATATCAAAAACTAAAAAGTTTGATATCATGCGTCATGTCTTAAAATACTTGACTATACTTTATATTCAAATGAGCTTTTAACCAATTGATTGAGCCAATCCACTCTTAAAACCAAAGAGCAATTTCTCTCTTAGCTGACTCTTCTGAATCTGATCCATGTACAACATTTTGGATAACCTCATTTTCTCCAGCAGCTTTTGCAAAATCACCTCGAATAGTTCCTGGTAAAGCTTCTTCTGGACGAGTTGCTCCCATCATGGTACGCCAAGTTTCGATTACTTTAGGACCAGAAATGATACCCACAAGAACCGGTCCTGAAGTCATGAATTCACGAATCGGTGGGTAAAAACTCTGACCAACCAAGTCCTGATAGTGCTGATCAATCAACTCTTCTGAGACCTGTGAACGCAACTCCAATTTTTCAATTGTAAATCCACGTTGTTCGATGCGTTTCAACACTTCCCCCACTAGTCCTCTTTTTACACCATCTGGTTTAATGATAAAAAATGTTTGTTCCATACTTGTCTCCTTTGTCAACTTCTTTCTTTTATACTCTTCGAAAATCAAATTCAAACCACGTCAACTTCGCCTTGCCGTACTCAAGTACAGCCTGCGGCTAGTTTTCTAGTTTGCTCTTTGATTTTCATTGAGTATTATTTTACCACATTTCATGGAAAAATGGAGAAAGTTTTCAGAAAAGAGAAAGAGAACCCGAAGGCTCTCTCATTCTCTCTTATTCTACTGTTTCTTCCACAGTTTCAACGGTAGTATCCACAACTACTTCTGTTGTTTCTTCATTTCCTTCTTCCTCTACTGGAGGGTTAAGGTATTCTTCTTCGTTGATAGCATGTGGTTCAAGGTTACGGTAACGGGCCATACCAGTACCTGCTGGGATGATTTTACCGATGATAACATTTTCTTTAAGTCCAAGGAGATGGTCTTTCTTACCACGGATAGCCGCGTCAGTAAGGACACGAGTTGTTTCCTGGAAGGAAGCCGCTGACAAGAAACTGTTTGTTTCAAGTGAGGCTTTGGTAATTCCCATAAGGACTGGTCGACCAGTCGCTGGAACTCCACCTGCGATAAGAACATCTTTGTTGGCATCTGTAAAGTCATTGATATCCATGAGGGTACCCATGAGAAGATCTGTGTCACCTGGATCCATGACACGAACTTTACGGATCATTTGACGAACCATTACCTCGATGTGTTTGTCACCGATTTCTACCCCTTGGCTACGGTAAACTTTTTGTACCTCACCAAGAAGATAAGTTTCAACTGACAAGACATCACGAACTGCAAGGAGACGTTTTGGTTGGATAGAACCTTCTGTAAGAGCAGCACCACGCGCTACTTGATCACCAACTTCAACACGCATACGAGCGGTAAATGGAACGACATATTCACCTTCGCCAGTTTCACCCTTAACAAAGACTTTCTTAGTACGAGTTGATGCATCTTCTTCGATAGCTGTAACTTGTCCTTTAACCTCTGTGATAACCGCTTCCCCTTTAGGATTGCGGGCTTCAAAGATTTCTTGGACACGAGGAAGACCCTGAGTGATATCGGTATTTGAGGCAACCCCACCCGTGTGGAAGGTACGCATTGTAAGCTGTGTACCAGGTTCCCCGATAGATTGGGCAGCGATTGTACCAACTGCTTCACCAACTTCAACCGCATCACCAGTCGCCAAGTTGATACCGTAACAGTGACGGCAGACACCATGACGAGTGTTACATGTAAATACGGAACGGATAGTTACTTCTTCCACACCAGCATTGACAATTTCACGCGCCTTATCTTCTGTAATCAACTCATTTGGACCAATGATAACTGCACCAGTTTCTGGATGTTTAACAGTTTTCTTAGTGTAACGACCATTGAGACGCTCTTCGAGTGACTCAATCATTTCTTTTCCTTCTGCGATAGAGCGGATCAAGAGACCACGGTCAGTTCCACAGTCGTCCTCACGGATGATAACATCTTGGGCAACGTCAACCAAACGACGAGTCAAGTAACCTGAGTCGGCTGTCTTAAGGGCTGTATCGGTCATACCTTTACGGGCACCGTGAGTTGAGAAGAACATTTCGAGTACTGACAAACCTTCGCGGAAGTTTGAAAGGATTGGCAATTCCATGATACGTCCGTTCGGAGCAGCCATCAGACCACGCATTCCGGCAAGCTGTGAGAAGTTTGAGATGTTACCACGAGCTCCAGAGTCCATCATCATAACGATTGGGTTCTTAGGATCTTGGTTGGCAATCAAGCGTTTCTCAAGTTTTTCACGGGCAGCACGCCATTCAGCTGTAACGGCATTGTAACGCTCGTCATCTGTGATCATACCACGACGGAATTGTTTTGTGATTTGTTCTACACGTTTGTGTGATTCTTCAATGATTTCAGCCTTGTCATCAACGACTGGGATATCAGCAATACCCACTGTCAATCCTGCAAGAGTTGAGTGGTGGTAACCAAGGTTCTTCATACGGTCAAGTAGGGCAGAAGTTTCTGTCGTACGGAAACGTTTGAAGATTTCAGCGATGATATTTCCAAGGTTTTTCTTCTTGAATGGAGGGTTGAGTTCAAGTTTGCTGATAGCTTCCTTGATATCTCCACCAAGTGGCAAGAAGTATTTAGCTGGAACGCCTTCTGTTAAGTTGGCATTGTTTGGTTCTTGCAAGTATGGTAGACCCTCTGGCATGATGTCGTTGAAGAGGATTTTACCAACTGTTGTAAGCAAGACCTTGTGTCTTTGCTCTTCTGTCCATGGTTTGTTGAGGCTATCTGTTGCAATACCTACACGTGAGTGGAGGTGAACATAACCATTGCGATAAGCCATGACAGCTTCATCACGGTCTTTGAAGACCATTCCTTCACCTTCACGACCAGCTTCTTCCATGGTCAAGTAGTAGTTACCCAAAACCATATCCTGAGATGGAGTAACAACTGGTTTACCATCTTTCGGGTTCAAAATGTGCTCAGCAGCAAGCATGAGGATACGAGCTTCTGCTTGGGCTTCTTCTGAAAGCGGTACGTGGATGGCCATTTGGTCCCCGTCAAAGTCGGCATTGTAGGCTTCACAGACAAGTGGGTGCAAGCGAAGGGCCTTACCATCAATCAAGACTGGCTCGAAGGCTTGGATACCCAAACGGTGAAGGGTCGGTGCGCGGTTAAGAAGTACTGGGTGTTCTTTAATCACTTCTTCAAGGATATCCCAGATGCGTTCGTCTCCACGTTCCACCAAGCGTTTAGCTGCTTTCACGTTTTGCACGATATCACGCGCAACGATTTCACGCATCACAAATGGTTTAAAGAGCTCAATCGCCATTTCACGTGGCACACCACATTGGTACATCTTAAGCGTTGGACCAACGGCGATAACGGAACGTCCTGAGAAGTCAACACGTTTACCGAGCAAGTTTTGACGGAAGCGTCCTTGTTTACCTTTAAGCATGTGGCTCAATGATTTCAGTGGACGGCTACCTGGCCCTGTGATTGGACGACCACGACGACCATTGTCAATCAAAGCATCAACCGCTTCTTGAAGCATACGTTTCTCATTTTGAACGATGATACCAGGTGCATTCAACTCAAGCAAACGAGCCAAACGGTTGTTACGGTTGATAACACGGCGGTAAAGGTCATTCAAGTCAGATGAGGCAAAACGGCCACCATCCAACTGCAACATTGGACGAAGATCTGGTGGAATAACCGGAAGGATGTTGAGAATCATCCATTCAGGTTTGTTTCCAGACTTGTAAAAGGCATCCAAAACATCCAAACGACGGATGGCTTTAACACGTTTTTGTCCAGTAGCTGTTTTCAACTCTTCTTTGAGTTCAGCAATTTCTTTTTCAAGATCTACTTGTTTTAAAAGGTCTTGGATGGCTTCGGCACCCATCTTGGCAACGAATGAACCATAACCATACTCACGCAAGCGCTCACGGTATTCGCGCTCTGTCATGATAGACTTGTGCTCAAGTGGTGTATCCTTCGGATCAATCACCACATAAGCCGCAAAGTAGATAACTTCCTCGAGGGCACGAGGGCTCATATCAAGGGTCAAGCCCATACGGCTTGGAATCCCCTTGAAGTACCAGATGTGAGATACAGGAGCTTTCAACTCGATGTGCCCCATACGCTCACGACGAACTTTTGTACGCGTTACTTCAACCCCACAGCGGTCACAAACAATCCCTCTGTAACGAATGCGTTTGTACTTACCACAAGCACATTCCCAGTCTTTTGTAGGGCCAAAGATAACTTCATCAAAGAGCCCTTCACGTTCTGGTTTCAACGTACGGTAATTGATTGTTTCAGGTTTTTTGACTTCTCCATAAGACCATGAACGGACTTTGCTTGGAGAAGCTAGGGTGATTTGCATACTTTTAAAACGATTTACATCAACCACTATTTCTTCCCTTTCTATTCTAAGTGAACTGCTTATTCTTCAGCAGCTTCTTCTGTTGCTTCCGCTTTTGTTGCTTTCTCAGCTTCTTCAGCTTCAAAGGCTGCTTTAGCCTCTTGGGCTGCTTTTTCGCGGGCTTTTTCAAGGTCATCTACGTGGATGACATCTTCGTCCATTCCTTCATCCAAGTCGCGAAGTTCCACTTCTTGGTCATCTTCGTCTAGGACACGCATGTCAAGACCAAGAGATTGCAATTCTTTGACAAGAACTCGGAAGGATTCTGGAACACCTGGTTTTGGAATTGGTTTTCCTTTTGTAATAGCTTCATAAGCTTTCAAACGTCCATTGATATCGTCAGACTTGTAAGTCAAGATTTCTTGAAGGACATTTGATGCACCGTAGGCTTCAAGAGCCCAAACCTCCATCTCACCGAAACGTTGTCCACCAAACTGAGCTTTACCTCCGAGTGGTTGTTGGGTAACGGTTGAGTATGGTCCGACTGAACGCGCGTGCAATTTATCATCAACCAT
This sequence comes from bacterium, assembly GCA_905221065.1. Lineage (GTDB taxonomy): Bacteria > Bacillota > Bacilli > Lactobacillales > Streptococcaceae > Streptococcus. The sequence continues at coordinate 154,841 of CAJNBS010000001.1, read as the reverse complement.
GTGGTGGAGTTTGATCATGTACATGACTCCGACAGAAACACGGTTATCAAACGGTTCACCAGTACGTCCATCGTAAAGAATTGTTTTGGCATCGCTATCCATACCTGCCTCTTTAACGGTTGACCAAAGATCTTCAGAACTTGCTCCGTCAAAGACTGGTGTTGCGATGTGAATACCAAGAGTACGAGCCGCCATACCAAGGTGAAGCTCCATAACCTGACCGATATTCATACGTGATGGCACCCCAAGTGGGTTCAACATGATATCGACTGGAGTTCCGTCTGGAAGGTAAGGCATGTCTTCTACAGGAACGATACGAGAGACAACCCCTTTATTTCCGTGACGTCCGGCCATCTTATCTCCGACCTTGATCTTACGTTTTTGAGCGATGTAGACGCGAACCAGCATGTTCACACCTGATTGCAACTCATCTCCATTTGCACGTGTAAAGATCTTAACATCACGAACGACACCATCGGCACCGTGTGGTACACGAAGAGAAGTATCACGCACTTCACGAGATTTATCTCCGAAGATAGCGTGCAAGAGACGTTCTTCAGCTGAAAGGTCTTTCTCACCCTTAGGTGTTACTTTACCTACAAGGATATCCCCTTCTTTAACCTCAGCACCGATACGGATAATTCCCATTTCATCAAGGTCTTTAAGGGCATCTTCACCAACGTTTGGAATTTCACGAGTAATTTCTTCAGGCCCAAGCTTTGTATCGCGCGTTTCTGATTCGTATTCTTCAAGGTGAACAGATGTATAAACATCGTCTTTCACCAAGCGTTCGCTCATGATAACGGCATCCTCGAAGTTGTAACCTTCCCAAGTCATGTAGGCAACGATTGGGTTTTGTCCCAGCGCCATTTCCCCATTTTCCATAGAAGGTCCGTCAGCGATAAAATCGCCTTTTTCAACGACATCGCCAACTTTTACAAGCGTACGTTGGTTATAAGCAGTACCTGAGTTTGAACGACGGAATTTTTGGATGTGGTAAACGTCCAATGAACCATCTTCACGACGAACTTCTACCTTGTCAGCATCTGCGTAAGTAACTTTACCATCATACTGAGCAATCACAGCCGCTCCAGAGTCGTGGGCTGCTTGGTATTCCATACCAGTACCAACGTAAGGTGCTTGAGGATTGATCAATGGCACAGCCTGACGTTGCATGTTGGCTCCCATGAGGGCTCGGTTAGAGTCATCGTTTTCCAAGAAAGGAATACATGCTGTCGCAACGGCAACTACCTGTTTTGGTGATACGTCCATGTAGTCAACAACATTAGCTGGATACTCTTGGTTGACCCCTTGGTGACGTCCCATAACAACTTTCTCAGCAAAGGTTCCATCTTCGTTAAGACGAGAGTTGGCCTGAGCTACAGTAAATTCATCTTCTTCATCGGCTGTCAACCAAACGATTTCGTTTGTGACAACACCTGTTTCACGGTCAACCTTACGGTATGGTGTTTGGACAAAACCATACTTGTTCAAGTGTCCGTAAGATGACAAGTTATTGATCAAACCGATGTTAGGCCCTTCAGGTGTCTCGATTGGACACATACGACCATAGTGAGTGTAGTGCACGTCACGTACTTCATATCCAGCACGGTCACGTGTCAAACCACCAGGTCCTAAGGCTGACAAACGGCGTTTGTGAGACAACTCAGATAGCGGGTTGTGTTGGTCCATGAACTGTGACAACTGTGATGAACCAAAGAATTCTTTAACCGCAGCTGTTACAGGACGGATGTTAATAATTTGTTGTGGCGTCAAGACTTCGTTGTCCTGAACAGACATACGTTCACGGACATTACGTTCCATACGAGAAAGTCCAAGACGTACTTGGTTAGCAAGCAATTCACCTACCGCACGGATACGACGGTTTCCAAGGTGGTCGATATCATCTACACGGCCAAGTCCTTCAGCCAAATTGAGGAAGTAGCTCATCTCAGCAAGGATATCTGCAGGAGTGACGATACGAACCTTGTCATCTGGGTTAGCATTACCAATGATGGTTACGACACGGTCTGGATCAGTTGGTGCAACAACCTTGAATTTTTGAAGAACAACTGGCTCAGTCACAACCGCCGCATCATTTGGAATGTAAACAATCTTGTTCAAGTCGCCATCCAAATGGCTTTCAATACTTTCAATCACGCTACGAGTCATGATTGTACCAGCTTCTACCAAGATTTCTCCTGTTTCAGGGTCTACCAATGGTTCCGCAATGGTTTGGTTAAGCAAGCGTGTTTTAACATTGAGTTTTTTATTGATCTTGTAACGACCAACTGCTGCCAAGTCATAGCGACGTGGGTCAAAGAAACGAGCTACAAGCAAGCTACGTGAACTTTCAGCAGTCTTAGGTTCACCTGGACGAAGGCGTTCGTAAATTTCTTTCAAGGCTTCGTCTGTACGAGAGTCCATTGGGTTCTTGTGGATATCTTTTTCAACAGTGTTGCGAACCAATTCGCTATCACCAAAGATATCAAAGATTTCATCATCACCTGAAAAACCAAGGGCACGAACCAAGGTTGTAAATGGAATCTTACGAGTACGGTCGATACGAGTATAGGCGATGTCTTTTGAGTCGCTTTCAAGTTCCAACCAAGCTCCACGGTTAGGGATAACAGTTGAACCGTAGCCCACTTTACCGTTTTTATCAACTTTGTCGTTAAAGTAAACACCTGGTGAGCGGACCAACTGAGATACGATAATACGTTCACCACCATTGATGATGAAAGTACCCATTTCTGTCATGATTGGGAAATCACCAAAGAAAACTTCTTGGGTCTTGATTTCGCCTGTTTCTTTATTGATCAAGCGGAAGGTTACAAAAATTGGTGCTGAGTAGCTAGCATCGTGGATACGAGCTTCTTCGAGCGTATATTTTGGTTCTTTGATTTCATATCCAACGAATTCCAACTCCATTGTGTCTGTGAAGTTTGAAATTGGCAATACATCTTCAAACACTTCCTTCAGACCGTGGTCTAGGAAATCTTTGAATGAGTCAGTTTGAATTTCAATCAAATTTGGTAAGTCAAGAACTTCTTTGATTCTTGAAAAACTACGACGGGTACGATGTTTCCCGTATTGAACGTCATGTCCTGCCAAGATGATTCTCCTTTGTAAATAAGTTCCAAGCCTTGTCAATCAGGCTTTTCTAATCTTCATATGGTTTTAAAAACCTCTATCATCGTGTCCCTTTGATGAATTTTCAGAATCTTTAAGTCTTTATTACAAACATTCGAAATCCTGAAAAAAAGCACAAAAAGAGCAGCTAAATCTGACTTTTTCAGAAGATTTAACTGCTGTGAGCCTTGTCTGGACAATATTTCAGACAAAACCTACGACAAATGATTATTTACATTATACCCTATTTAGCTAGATTTTTCAAGGGATTCTGTAGATTTTTGGTAATTTTTTTCCTATAAAAAATTGAATTCAACTATTGCTTTACGAAGTTCATTTTCAGCCTAATTACCCAAAAAGAATATAGTAAATTACGGTTATCCTATTTTATCTTAGCTCATTTTCCTTGACTTTACTTGCTTTTTCTTTTAATATATATGTATAAATATATAAGGAGGTTTATTATGGATATTTTGCTTTCTGAAACAGAACAGAATTTGCTAGTGTTACTGGAAGAATTGACCAAGCGCCATGATTGGATAGAACTTCCAGTTTTGGCTGAGAATCTGAATTTTTCAATAGAAGAATTGCAAGATCGCCTTTTTAAACTTGAGCAATTGTTTACGAACCTCCTTATTCGATCAGCAAAAGAAGGTATTCAGTTGCAGTTTGACTTCCAAAATACCTTGGATCCTCGGATTGCTATCTTTGAACAATCGCCAACTTATTCTTTTTTGAACCAACTTTTTTTCAAAGAGGGACAATCACTTGACCAAATATGTCAGACACTTTCGACTAATCCAGAGCAGATTGAGGAAAGCATCCAGCATCTAAATACTAAACTCCCACAACACTATGGCATCAAGGTCCAAATTTCACCTTTAGTCTTGGAGGGAGCAGAAGAAGATATTCGCGCCTTTTATCTGGACTACTTTAGCCAAAGTTACAGCTTTCTTGATTGGCCCTTCTCTTCTATTTCCGAAGAGGCACTCACTCAGCTGATTCAGCTATTTTTAAAGGCCCAACAAGTTTCACTCAACCTCAGCAGTCTACGGCAGATTAAATATACCCTAGCTATCAATCTGGAGCGTTTTAAGAGGAAACACTTTATTGAAAATCCCACTCCCCTTTTAACCAGTCACTACAGCTCTCTCATGCAAATTCCTCAGTTTGCACAAGAGATCAAAAAGCTGGCTAAAAAACTCCATTTTGAACCTACAAAGGAAACACTGGAACAGCTATTTTCAAACCCAGTAAAGTCTCCTCAAATCACAAACAAGCCTAACAATGGAGCTTTAGGAGACATTCATCAGATTCAAAAATCCTATCGTTTATTGAGTCAAATCTTAGAAGAGTTAGCTAAAGAATTTCACCTACAGATTGAAAATCGCGAAGAATTGATTTGGCTCCTCCACTACACTGCCCAATCTGATTTTCTCCACCCACTTAGCAACAAATCTCTTGAAAAGCAAAAGTCTCTGCTTTTAACCAATTACCAAAAAGAATTTCCTAAACTATTGGACGCAAGTCAAAGGAAATTTCAGGCTTATCTAGCTGAAATTGGTCTAGAAAGTCACCCGAGTAAACTACAAGAGCTAGTTTATGCCTTTTCTATCCAAGGACAACGCATTTTAGTTCAATTACTTCAAAAACTTCCCAAAATTCGTGTTTTGGTCATTAGTCATCTAGATAGTGAGCATGCACAAAACCTAATTGACACCCTTTCCCACTACGGTAACAATCTCTATCTATTTGACCCTTGGGAAAAGTCCAGTATCTCTTCCTCAATCTTACATCAAATTCCACACGATATTGTTATCACCACCTTCCCTGTTTCTAACTGTCCGAAACCCATTATTTGTAGTCGGAATCTTTCTACTGCAGAACTATTTCACCACCTCCACCTTTTAGGTTCACAAATTCATAAAGAAAGACTAGATTAGTCGTAACAGAAAACCTGTTGCGATTTTTCTTTTAGTTTAATTTCAAGAAAACGCTTGCATATTGTTTTACTACATGCTATACTGATATAGAAATTTATTGATTGGAGAATCATTATGAGAAAAACACCAGCTCACACTGAGAAAAAAATGGTCTACAGCATCCGTTCCCTAAAAAATGGAACTGGTTCTGTCCTTATCGGCGCAAGCCTTGTTCTGCTTGCTATGTCTACACCAACTATCTCAGCCAAGGAAAATACTACAACCACTAACGCAAGTAATAGTGAAACTACTACTGCCCTTGCCCAACCTCTTACTGATGCAACAAACATCGCTAGCAAGAACGAAAGCGATTTTTCTTCGACCGGCAATGCAAACGCTTCCCTAGAGAAAAAAGAAGAAAAACCTGCAACAGAGCCAACAACTCCTGCTGCAAGCTCAACTGATCCAGCACCACAAACTGGACAAGATCGTTCAAGTGAGCCGACTACTTCTACTAGTCCAGCAACGCCTAAAACTAAGGCAGAAGAGCCCATCGAAGACAACTACTTCCGTATCCACGTCAAAAAACTTCCTGAAGAAAACAAGGATGCTCAAGGACTATGGACTTGGGACGATGTTGAAAAACCTTCTGAAAATTGGCCTAACGGAGCCCTGTCCTTTAAGGATGCCAAAAAAGATGACTACGGCTACTACCTAGATGTCAAATTAAAGGGAGAACAAGCCAAGAAAATTAGCTTCCTCATCAATAATACAGCTGGAAAAAATCTAACCGGCGATAAATCGGCCGAAAAACTAGTTCCAAAAATGAACGAGGCTTGGTTGGACCAAGATTACAAGGTTTTCTCTTACGAGCCACAACCTGCAGGAACTGTTCGCGTCAACTACTACCGTACAGATGGCAACTATGACAAGAAATCTCTCTGGTACTGGGGAGATGTGAAAAATCCAAGTAGCGCTCAATGGCCTGACGGAACAGACTTTACGGCTACAGGCAAATATGGTCGCTATATCGATATTCCACTCAAAGATGCCGCTAAAGAATTTGGATTTTTGTTACTAGATGAGAGCAAAAAAGGAGACGACGTGAAAATCCGTAAAGAAGATTATAAGTTCACAGATTTGAAAAATCATAGCCAAATTTTCCTAAAAGACGATGACGAATCGATTTACACAAATCCATACTATGTCCATGATATCCGTATGACAGGAGCCCAACACGTAGGAACTTCTAGAATTGAAAGTAGTTTTTCAACACTTGTTGGTGCTAAAAAAGAGGATATCCTCAAGCACTCCAACATCACTAATCACCTAGGAAACAAAGTAACTATCACCGATGTTACAATCGATGAAGCTGGTAAGAAAGTGACCTACAGTGGAGATTTCTCTGACACAAAACATCCCTATACTGTTAGCTACAATTCCGACCACTTCACCACCAAAACAAGCTGGCGCCTTAAAGATGAGACTTACAGCTATGATGGCAAACTGGGAGCCGACCTCAAAGAAGAAGGAAAACAAGTTGATTTGACCCTTTGGTCACCAAGTGCTGATAAGGTTTCTGTTGTTATCTACGACAAGAATGACCCTGAAAAAGTGGTTGGAACTGTCGCTCTTGAAAAAGGGGAAAGAGGAACTTGGAAACAAACTCTAGATAGCACAAACAAATTAGGCATCACAGATTTCACTGGCTACTATTATCAATACCAAATCGAGCGTCAGGGGAAAACTGTTCTTGCACTCGATCCTTACGCTAAATCTCTCGCTGCTTGGAACAGCGATCTTGCAAAAACAGACGCTTCCCATAAAGTGGCTAAAGCCGCCTTTGTAAATCCAGCTAAACTAGGACCTCAAGACTTAACTTATGGTAAGATTCACAACTTCAAGACTCGTGAAGATGCCGTTATCTACGAAGCTCATGTGCGTGACTTCACTTCAGATCCTGCCATTGCAAAAGACTTAACCAAACCATTTGGTACCTTTGAAGCCTTTATCGAAAAACTAGACTACCTCAAAGACTTGGGTGTGACCCATATCCAGCTCCTTCCAGTCTTGTCTTACTACTTTGTCAATGAATTGAAAAACCATGAACGCTTGTCTGACTATGCTTCAAGCAACAGCAACTACAACTGGGGATATGACCCTCAAAACTACTTCTCCTTGACTGGTATGTACTCAAGCGATCCTAAGAATCCAGAAAAACGAATCGCAGAATTTAAAAACCTCATCAATGAAATCCACAAACGTGGCATGGGAGCTATCCTAGATGTCGTTTATAACCACACAGCCAAAGTCGATATCTTTGAAGATTTAGAGCCAAACTACTACCACTTTATGGATGCTGATGGCACACCTCGAACTAGCTTTGGTGGTGGACGTTTGGGAACAACCCACCATATGACCAAACGTCTCCTAGTTGACTCTATCAAATATCTGGTTGATACTTACAAAGTGGATGGATTCCGCTTCGATATGATGGGAGACCATGATGCGGCTTCTATCGAAGAAGCTTACAAGGCTGCACGCGCCCTCAATCCAAACCTCATCATGTTAGGCGAAGGTTGGAGAACCTATGCTGGTGATGAAAATATGCCTACTAGAGCTGCTGACCAAGATTGGATGAAACATACCGATACTGTCGCAGTCTTCTCAGACGACATCCGTAACAACCTCAAGTCTGGTTATCCTAACGAAGGTCAACCTGCTTTTATCACAGGTGGCAAGCGTGATATTAACACTATCTTTAAAAATCTCATTGCTCAACCAACTAACTTTGAAGCAGACAGCCCTGGAGATGTCATCCAATACATCGCAGCCCATGATAACTTGACCCTCTTTGATATCATTGCCCAGTCTATCAAAAAAGATCCAAGCAAGGCTGAGAACTATGCTGAAATCCATCGTCGTTTGCGACTTGGAAACCTCATGGTCTTGACAGCTCAAGGAACTCCATTTATCCACTCTGGTCAGGAATACGGACGCACCAAACAATTCCGTGACCCAGCCTACAAGACTCCAGTAGCAGAGGACAAACAACCAAACAAATCTCACTTGTTGCGTGATAAGGACGGCAATCCGTTTGACTATCCTTACTTCATCCATGACTCTTACGATTCGAGTGATGCTATTAACAAGTTTGACTGGACTAAGGCTACAGATGGAAAAGCATATCCTGAAAATGTCAAGAGCCGTGACTATATGAAAGGTTTGATTGCCCTTCGTCAATCTACAGATGCCTTCCGACTTAAGAGTCTTCAAGATATCAAAGACCGTGTCCACCTCATCACTGTTCCAGGCCAAAATGGTGTGGAAAAAGAGGATGTAGTGATTGGCTACCAAATCACTGCTCCAAACGGAGATATCTACGCAGTCTTTGTCAATGCGGATGAAAAAGCTCGCGAATTTAATTTGGGAACTGCCTTTGCCCACCTCAGAAATGCTGAAGTTTTAGCAGATGAAAACCAAGCAGGACCAGTCGGAATTGCCAACCCGAAAGGACTTGAATGGACTGAAAAAGGCTTGAAATTGAATGCCCTTACAGCCACTGTTCTTCGAGTCTCTCAAAGCCGTCCAGCTATGGAAGATAAACCAGAATTTGAACTTCCGAATTCTAGACAAGAACAAGGTCAAGGTCAAGAGCACAGTACAAGCGATATTCCAAATCGATTAAACAAACCTGAACATCAAAATACAGATCCAGCTCCACAAGCTAAACCTGATTCTACTAAACCGGATGCAAAAGTAGCTGATGCGGAAAATAAACCTAGCCAAGCTACAACTGATTCACAAGCTTCACAACCAGCACAAGAAGCACAACCAGCATCTGTAAGTGAAGCTATTCAAAACGGAGCTGTAGAAAACTCTAGCAAGGAAAATATACCTGCAACCCCAGCTAAACAAGCTGAACTTCCAAATACAGGAACCAAAAACAATCACAAACTCCTGTTTGCAGGAATTAGTCTCCTTGCCCTTCTAGGTCTCGGGTTCTTGCTAAAAAACAAAAAAGAGAACTAAACTAGCCCTCCTATAGAAAAATCCCCCAAGCATTATAGCTCGGGGGATTAATTTTTACCCTGATAATCTTAACTATCAAATCATATATTCTACACTATAGGTCGCATCCGAGAGTATTCGTGCCAAAAATTGCTTGGTTCGTTCTTCTTTTGGACGACTAAAGAAATCATGGGCATTATTTTCTTCAACAATTTTCCCACCATCCATAAAAATGACATGGTTGGCTACATCTCTAGCAAAACCCATCTCATGAGTCACTACTACCATAGTAACTCCTTCTTTAGCTAACTGTTTTAAAACATCTAAAACATCCCCTACCAACTCTGGATCCAAGGCCGATGTTGGCTCATCTAATAAAATGACCTCTGGTTTCACAGCGATGGCACGCGCAATGCCGATTCGTTGTTGCTGGCCTCCAGAAAGCTGAGAGGGATAGTAATCTTTATAAGCTAGTAAACCAACTTTTTCTAAGGCAGCTTCCGCACGTTTGATGGCTTCTTCCTTAGGAATTTTCCGAGCAATCACCAGGCCCTCTAAAATATTTTCCAAGGCCGTTTTATTAGCAAATAAATTATAATGTTGAAAAACAAAGGCGGTCTTCTGGCGAATTTCTAAAATGTCTTTTTTGGTCAATTTGCCAAGATCGTAGTCTTTATCAGCAAGCTTCAAATAACCACTATCAGCCTTTTCTAAATGATTGAGACATCTGAGAAAAGTCGTTTTACCTGATCCAGATGGCCCTAATATTACAACCACATCTCCTTGGTTGACCTTGAGATTAACATCTCCTAGGACTTGTCTGTCTCCAAATTTTTTTGTAACATGTTCTACTTGTAACATTGTCTCCTCCTATACTAAACCTGCACTGGGCACTACTTGTCGCTTTTCTCTTCGAATATAGCGTTTCTCTAAGATTGAAAATCCCCATTGAATCAATCCACAAATAAGAATGTACTGTAAAAAGATCACAAAATAAGATTCAAAATACTGATAGCCATAAGACGCTTCAACACGGGCAATGGCTGTAATATCCTTAATGGTCATCACAAAGACTAAAGAGGTTCCTTTTACAATATTGATGACTAGATTAGCCAGATTGGGTAGGGCTGACCGCAAGGCCTGTGGAAAAACAATCCTCACATAAGCCTGGCTAGTGGTTAAACCAATCGCTTGTGCAGCTTCTAATTGTCCCTTATCCACAGTCAAAATAGCCGAACGTAAGATTTCTGATAAACTACCTGTTGTCATCAAGCTATAGATAATAAAAGCATAATAGATAGGATTGAGTTTAAAGATGTCCACATCACTTCCTATGCTTTTAAGAAATTGATTGAGCAAACTCGGAAACAAGCTATAAAAGAAAAGAATCAGTAAAATCGGAGGTGTCGCTCTTATAAAAGCTAGATACACTAGGGAGAAGGTTCGAACACCTTTGACTTTGTATATTTGCCCCAGCGCTAAAAACAAGGCGGGTAGAAAACTTAAGACCACGGCTACAATCATGATAATCAAGGTGGTTGGCACCCCTTTTAAAGTCTCTAAAAAGGTTTTTGCAATATAGTCCAAATCCATATCCTATCTCCCTTTCGTTTCCAAAGATTTTTCTAACAAGCGACTCAAGAAGGAAACAGCCAAGGCTACACCCCAATAAAGAATGGCAACCGCTGTATAGGTTTCAAGAGAATAATTCCCCAAATTACGACTAATTAAGAGATTCCCAGCCCCCATGACATCTACAAAACCAATCGTATAAGCTAAGGCAGCGTCACGCATCAAATTTAGAATAGCCGTCGTCATATTTGGAAGAGCCACTTGAAAAGCCTGAGGAAAAATGATTCTCCAAAATGTCTGACTAGGTGTCAGACCAATACTGACTCCAGCCTCCATCTGACCTTTGGGAATTGCCTGATAAGAAGCCTTAAACACTTCTGCAATGATAGTTGCAAATAGCAAGACCATGGTGAATAAGACGAAGACCGTCTTAGACCAGTTGTTGATATCTAAATTCAGCCACCATTTTAAAAATTCAGGTAAACCATAAAAGACAAGGAATAGTAAAACAATAGGGGGAGTACAGCGAAGAGTGAAAATATAGCCCTTAGAAAGACCCGCAAAAGTCTTGTCTTCCCCCACCTGTGCCCAAGCCAGTAAGCCACCGAAAAGGGAACCAAGGATTGTAGTAAAAAAGAGAATGGACAAGGTCATAGGAAGAGCCTGCCATAAGGTTGGTAAAAATTGGAACACTCTTGAAAAATCATATGAAACCATGTAAACCTCTTTCTAACATGCCTGATTGCTCATCTAATCTTTATCAACATAACTAAAGACATCTTCTTTAAAGTATTTTTGAGAAAGTTTAGCTAGAGTACCATCTTCTTTTAATTCTTTAATAGCTTTTTCATACTCTTTCGCAAACTTCTCACCCTTTTCATCACGGTGAATCAATGGATAGGTTGGGATTCCTTTATAAGGGAACCAGCTAAGTTTGTCCGCATATTGGTGGTAAGAACCATCCTCTGCTGTCACTGCTTTTTCAAAAGACAGCTTGATGTCAAAGAAAGCATCATAACGTCCTTCTAAAACCCAAGCATAAGCATCTGCCACTTTGAAGGATTCAGCAGCCGTCAATTCAATCGGTGTATCCTTGTGTTTCTCATTATAGCTATTGATAACATTCCACTGGGCATTTTGAGGAGAGATGGGTACTAATTTTCCTTTGTTTTTGGCGAAATCATCAATATTCTTATATTTGGCTTCATCTTCTTTTCTGACAGTAAAACCAATAATGCTGGCTCCTACTGGCTCAGATGGAATAATGAATTTTTTAGCCCGTTCATCTGTATACCAAGCACCTTTTGTCCCAATATCGTACTTGCCAGACTCAAGTCCAATCAAGAGATCATCATCACTAGTTCCAGTATACTCAAATTTATAATCCGCTAATTTCTCATCAACTGCCTTTAAAACAGCGACTTCATAACCATCTGATTCCCCTTTTTCGTCAATAAAATCATAAGGGACATAGTTTTGGGTATGCGCAACTTTTAAAGTTGTTACTTGTCCAGACGAAGCTGCATCTGCACCTTTAGCAGATGCTCCTGCTAAAGTTCTACCAATAATTGTTGCTCCAAGCACTGCCGCAACCGCAACTCCACCAATAATCCATGTTTTCTTACTCATATTCTTCTCCTTTATTTAGCTACTGCTTCTCTCACCCACTGGATACGCTCCACTACAATATCGCTCGGAATGGTACAATCTGCTCCAAGTATGAGACCCTCTTTGCCTGTTTCTTCTATCAATCGTTTGGTTTCAGCTTGAATTTCTTCCTTACCGCCTCGATAGAGAAGACCCTCTTTCCCATTTTCAAATCCTCCCAAAACAGTGCGACCCTTGAAAATCTCACGACCTTCTTTTAAACTAATCCCTTCTGGACCAACTGCCCAGTTAAAAACATGAGCTGGATAGTCGGCAAAGATATGAATATCGTTTCGAGCTCCTTCATAGCCACAGATGTGAAGGATATTAACCCCACCAACCGACTTAGCTGCATTTAAAACAGTCAGTTCACTCGGCGCGATAATCTCCTGATAGGCTTCAACAGAAACACGCGCATCCTGAATGCTTTGCACACTGAGATAGATACCGTCTGCTCCTGCATCTCTAATAATAGCTTGACTCAAGCTAGCGATATCTTGTGCAATCACATCGAGGACTTTTTTCAATTTCTGAGGATCTTGGGCTAAGAAATCTGCAATGAGATCATCTCCACCAGACACTTCTCCAAGTAACCATTTGAGGTAGGTCACAGGCGCAAAAATATTGTAAATAGCAACAATATCTTCCGTAAACTCCTGCTTAATCTTCTTCACTAACTCTACTTGCTCTCTAATCCACGGATGATCTTCTCCCAGAGGTTGAATCTCTGCCAACTCTTGGAGTGACTTCCTTTTGACAATAATTGGATTTGGATAAGCAAAATAGCCATCACTCATCAACTTGATAAAGTCGGGATTTAGTTCATGGATAAATTGTTTGTGACCTTGTATATTCTTTTCAATAATCACTGGATTTGAAAATCCCTTTAACCATTCCTCTTCTGATGTAAAGTGGTGCCAAAAACCGACAGGCACACGATCGACCACTTCTCCTCTAAATGCTTTTAAAACCCATTCTCTTTTTTCTGACATCTTTATTCTCCATTCCTTTCTTTTTCGACTAATAAAACACTGGCAATATCATTGGTTTGAATAAAGGGAAGACTTTCTTTCTGAAAATCCTGAACTCCATGACATCTTGGTCCTTCCTTACAAGTAAGTCCCTTTGTAAGACTAATCGCAAGTAAGATAACAAAGCCGAGGACCGTCCCTACTAATAGCCACTTTTTTCTTTTCATAAGGCCCTCCTATTCTAAAACAGCAGCCTGACGAATCCAGTCCAATCTTTCTAATTCAAAGTCATCTGGAACCGTGCAATCCGCTCCAAGAAGGACTCCTCTAGTCCCAGCTTCAGTCAACAAGCGTTTGGTTTCCTCTTGTAGTTCAGCCTTTGTACCTCCATAAAGCAGGCTCTGCTTCCCATTTTCAAAACCACCCAAGACCGCTTTGCCATGAAATAGCTCCTGACCTTGAGACAAACTAACTGCTTCATGGTGGGTTGCCCAGTTGAAAACCTGGGCTGGATAATCTTTGAAAATAGTCACATCATTACTAGCACCTTGGAAACCACAAATATGCAGAATATTTATCCCACCTGCCTGATTAGCAGCTTCTAAAACCTTTATATTACTTGGCTCGATATAAGTCTGGTACAACTCTGGTGTGATGCGCTCATCCTGAATTTCTTGTGTACTGAGGTAAATCCCATCTGCTCCACCATCCTGAATGATTGCCTTTGTAAGGATAGCGATATCCTCAGCTATCACATCTAAAACCTCCCTGAATAGCTCTGGATTTTCAAGAAAAAGATCTGCAACCTCCTTATCACCTCTAGAAGTCTCTGTACGAAACCACCGTTTCAGGTAGGAAATCGGAGAAAAAATATTGTAAAACGATGCAATTTCTTCAGTGAAGGTTGCTCGGATAGCTTGTACCACTTCTACTTGTTGCTGAATCCAAGGATGATTTTCACCAATCGACTCAATAGAGGCCAACTCCTGAATACTTGCAACCGAAGGACTATAGACATTACTTGGATAAATGAAAAATCCGTCACTCATTATTTTGACAAAGTCAGGATGAATTCTTTCAACGTACTTCCGATGTCCCTCTACACTTTTTTGAAAGATACGTGGGTTATTTAAACCTTGCCCTTTTTCCTCCAGTGTTACAAAATGAAACCAAAAGCCTACAGGAACTCGTTCCACTTCTTCTCCTCGGATGGCTCTAAAAACTAGCTCTCTTTTACTTGTCATACTTCTCTCCTTCCGTTTGGATTGAAACCATCTTACCACTCCTTTTGACCTTTTCCCAATATATATTGACTATCGACTTGATTGGGATTGTTTATATCAATAACGAAAAGAATCTCTGGAAAGCTTGATTTTACTAGCTTTTCAGAGATTCTTTTCTGTTTATTGATTTTTTAAAATAGTTGTTATATAGATTTTTTATCAGCCTGATTAGGATTTTTTATTTAGCCTCTTTCATGGCAAAGTAAGCTCGAACTTTTGGTGCAACTTGAATGCCAAAAAGTTCGATGGCTCTCAGAACTTGATCATGTGGCATAGAACCAAGAGGTAGGTGCAACATAAAGCGATCCAAACCTAAATCCTCAATCATGCGAATCATTTTTTCTGCCACCTGATCTGGATTGCCCACAAACATAGCACCATTTGGCCCAACTTGCTCCAAATATTGCTCATAACGCAATTCCTGCCAGTGCGGACGATCTTTGGAAATAGCATCCACTACTTGCTTGGTCGGATGGAAATAATCTTTTACCGCCTGCTCGCCATCCTCAGCAATCCAACCCCAAGAATGGGCTCCAACCTTTAGCTCATGACTGGCATGACCCGCTTCGCTTCCAATCTCACGATAAGCCTGAATCAACTTTTTAAAATAAGGCGGATTGCCACCAATAATGGCATAGACAATCGGCAGCCCCGCCTGAGCAATCTTCACTGTTGATTCAACATGACCACCTGTCGCTATCCACAAGGGCAATTTGTCCTGAACGGGACGAGGATAGACTTCTTTACCAGAGATTGTTTGAGTCAATCGACCTTTCCAGTCTAACTTAGTCTTTTCATTGACTAATTGAAGCAAGTCTAATTTCTCATCAAAAAGAGCTTCGTAGTCTTTCAAGTCATAGCCAAACAGAGGAAAAGATTCCGTAAAAGAGCCTCTTCCAGCCATAATCTCCGCTCGTCCATTTGACAAAGCATCGATAGTGGCATACTGTTGGAACAAGCGAATCGGATCCATGCTTGAGAGAATGCTGACTGCACTTGTCAAACGGATTTTCATGGTATTGACTGCCCCAGCTGCCAGAATAATCTCTGGGGCTGATACTGCAAAATCCTCTCGATGGTGCTCGCCAATCCCATATACGTCCAAACCAACCTTATCAGCCAGTTCAATCTCCGCCACCAACTGACGAATGCGTTCGGCATGACTGTAAATCTGCCCAGTTCCTTCAAGCACTGTTGTTTCCCCAAATGTCGAAATTCCCAATTCTACCATGGTGTTTCCTCTCTATCTCTTTTAGTTTTAGGGTATTCTATCACTAATTATTTTTACTTTCAATAAATTTGCTCACAAGAAAAAGCCTAGATAACTAGACTTTTTTAGCTTATTCTACCGTTACTGACTTAGCAAGGTTACGTGGTTTGTCCACATCAAGACCACGGTGTAGGGTTGCAAAGTAAGCGACTAATTGCGTTGGTACGACCATTGAAATTGGTGAGAGGTAAGGGTGGACGGTCGTAAGGACGATATCATCTGTCTCTTTAGCAACATTTTCTTCTGCGATAGTAAGCACCTTGGCACCACGGGCTGCGACCTCTTGGATATTTCCACGAGTATGGTTGGCAAGGACCGGATCTGACAAGAGGGCCAAGACAGGTGTTCCTTCTTCAATCAAGGCAATGGTTCCGTGCTTGAGTTCTCCTGCCGCAAAACCTTCACACTGGATGTAAGAAATCTCTTTGAGCTTGAGACTGGCTTCCATAGCTACGTAGTAATCTTGGCCACGTCCGATGTAAAAGGCGTTACGAGTTGTTTCAAGAAGCTCACGAACCTTGGCTTCAATGGTTTCCTTCTCTGAAAGAGTTGATTCGATAGACTGAGCTACGATTGACAACTCATGAACCAGGTCAAAGGATTGCGCTTTAGCATTACCGTTCGCTTCTCCGACTGCTTTTGCAAGGAAGGCAAGGGCTGCGATTTGTGCTGTATAGGCTTTAGTTGATGCCACGGCAATTTCAGGACCCGCGTAAAGAAGCATAGTATGGTTAGCTTCACGTGACAGAGTTGATCCTGGCACATTTGTAACTGTCAAACTTGGAATACCCATTTCATTGGCCTTAACCAAAACCTGACGGCTATCCGCTGTTTCACCAGACTGGCTGATAAAGATGAAGAGTGGTTTCTTGCTGAGAAGCGGCATGCCGTAGCCCCACTCAGATGAGATTCCAAGTTCAACTGGCGTATCTGTCAATTCTTCCAGCATCTTCTTAGAAGCAAATCCTGCGTGGTAAGATGTTCCAGCTGCAAGGATGTAGATGCGGTCTGCATCTTGAACAGCCTTGATGATAGCTGGGTCAACCACTACTTGACCCGCCTCATCTGTGTAGGCTTGGATGAGTTTACGCATAACAGTTGGTTGCTCATCAATTTCCTTGAGCATATAGTAAGGGTAAGTTCCCTTACCGATATCTGACAAGTCAAGTTCTGCAGTGTAGCTAGCACGCTCACGACTGTTACCATCATAGTCTTGAACTTCCACTCTATCCGCCTTGACGATTACCAACTCTTGGTCATGAATTTCCATGTATTGGTTGGTCTCACGAATCATAGCCATAGCATCTGAGCAGACCATGTTATAGCCTTCCCCAAGACCAACCAAAAGTGGTGATTTATTCTTAGCTACGTAGATAACTTCAGGATCTTGTGAGTCAACCAAGGCAAAAGCATAAGAACCACGGATGATGTGAAGAGCTTTTTTGAAGGCTTCAAGAACTGAGAGACCTTCTTCTTCCGCAAATTTCCCAATCAAGTGAGCAGCAATTTCTGTATCTGTTTGTCCCTTGAAGTGGTGACCTGCAAGGTATTCTTCCTTGATTTCAAGATAGTTCTCAATCACCCCATTGTGAACCAAGACAAAACGTTCAGTCTCAGAGCGGTGTGGGTGAGCATTGTCCTCAGTTGGTTTCCCGTGAGTTGCCCAACGAGTATGTCCGATACCAGTTGTTCCCTCCACACCAGCTGTCTTGGCAGACAATTCTGCGATACGACCGACCGCCTTAACCAGGTGATTTTCAGCACCACCTAGGACAAAAATCCCCGCAGAATCATAACCACGGTATTCGAGCTTTTCAAGCCCTTGAATCAAAATATCAGTTGCATTTGTGTTTCCAACAACACCAACAATTCCACACATAGTATATACGACACAGGCAAGCTGTGCTTTCTCCTTAAAATTGGTATAGTCTGATTCCTCTTTTATAGAATCAGCAAAAACAGTATATACTTGTTTCTTTTACTTGTCAAGAGTAAAAATTGGTATAGTTGAAATTATCCTTCTGTAATCAAAAAACTCTGACCAATTAAAATCATCAGTCAGAGTCTTTTTTAAAATCCATTATTGTCGCTTAATTCCTTGAACCAGTGCCCTGATTTTTTCAGACGACGTTCTTGCGTTTCCAAGTCTAATTCTACCAAACCATAGCGGTTTTTATAGCTGTTGAGCCATGACCAGCAGTCAATAAAGGTCCAGATTAAGTATCCTTTACAGTTGGCTCCATCTGCGATGGCACGATGGAGTTCACGAAGATGACCTTTTACAAAGTCAATACGGTAATCATCTTGAATCATCCCATCTTGACGGAATTTTTCTTCCCCTTCAACACCCATACCATTCTCTGTCAACATCCACTCGATATTGCCATAGTTTTCCTTGATATTTTGGGCGATATCATAAATCCCTTGCTCATAAATTTCCCAGCCACGGTGAGGATTAATTTTACGGCCAGGCATCACATAAGGCTCGTAAAAATGTTCGGGCAAGAGTGGACTCTCTGGATTCTTAGCAAATCGAGGTGCCATAACGCGCAAAGGTTGATAGTAGTTGACACCAAGAAAATCCACCGTATTGTCACGAATAAGCTCCAACTCTTCCTCTGTGGTATCAGGCAAGAGACCGTGTTCATGCAAGATTTCTACTAACTCCTGTGGATAAGTCCCCAAAACAGACGGGTCTAAGAAAGATTGGGCCTGAAAAAGGTCCGCAATCCGAGCTGCCTTGACGTCAGCAGGATGCTGGCTACGTGGATAAGCCGGTGTCAAGTTTAAGACAATCCCAATCTTAGCATCAGGCAAGAGTTCATGACAAGCCTTGACCGCCCGACTACTAGCCAATTGGGTATGATAGGCTACTTTAACTGCCGCCCCTGCATCCACCTTATGTGGATAATGGGCATCATAAAAATAACCAAATTCTACCGGAACGATGGGCTCGTTAAAGGTAATCCATTGATCTACTAAATCTCCATAAGTTTCAAAACAAAAACGAGCATAGTCTTCATAGGCTGAGATAGTCGCCTTATTTTCCCAACCATCACCAGCTTCTTGAAGAGCAAAAGGCAAATCAAAGTGGTAGAGATTGACTAACAGACGAATCCCCTTAGCCTTAATAGCCTCAAAGACCTTACGATAGAAATCTACACCTTGAGGGTTGACTTTTCCACAACCTTGTGGAAAAATCCGTGACCACTGAATAGAAGTCCGAAAGGCCGTGTGACCAGTCTCTAACAAAAGCTCGATATCCTGTTCCCAATTTTCATAAAAGGTCGATGTCTTATCTGGACCAATCCCATTATAGTAACGATTTGGCTCCACTTGGTACCAGTAATCCCAGAGATTATCTCCCTTACCGTCACCAGCTACACGCCCTTCTGTCTGCGGGCCTGAAGTAGAGGATCCCCAGACAAAATCCTTTGGAAATCTTAGCATACATTTACCTCTTTATCTACTCATTTTTCCCATTATACAGAAAAAACAAGGTAAAAACTAGTTACATTTTTTCCTTGTTTTTCTTCTGATTATAGTTTTTATTTCTTGCTTAGGATTTCAAGCGTTTCAAGCACGTTATCTGCATGAACCTCGATGGTGTCACCAGTCGCTTTTATCTTAACTTCTACGATGCCATCTGCTGCTTTCTTCCCAACAGTGATACGGATTGGCAACCCAATCAAGTCACTATCGCTGAATTTAACACCGACACGTTCGTTACGGTCATCTGTCAAGACTTCGTAACCAGCTCCCATCAAGCTTGCTTCAAGTTTTTCTGTCAAGGCTTGCGCTTCTTCGTCCTTGACATTGACAGTAATCAAATGCACATCAAATGGTGCCAGTTCTTTAGGGAAATTGATTCCCCAAGCGTAACGGTATTCACCTTTTGGCGTTTTGTTAACAAAGAGGCGAGCGTGTTGCTCCATAACTGCTGAAAGGAGACGACTGACACCGATACCGTAACATCCCATGATAATTGGCACAGCACGGCCATTTTCATCCAAGACATCTGCTCCCATGCTTGCTGAGTAACGAGTACCGAGTTTGAAGATGTGACCAATTTCGATACCACGCGCAAAGTTAAGAACACCTTGGCCGTCTGGAGAAATTTCACCCTCACGAACTTCACGGATATCCACATATTCTGCAATAAAGTCACGACCTGGGTTCACACCAGTCAAGTGGTAGCCATCTTCGTTAGCACCCACAACTGCATTGCGAACATCTTGCACCTTACGATCTGCAATAATTTTAATATTCTCTGGCAAACCAACTGGGCCAAGTGAACCAAATCCTGCTTGAACAAGATTCGCCACTTCTTCTTCGCTAGCAACGTCAAAGAAATCTGCTCCCAAGTAGTTCTTCAACTTGACTTCGTTGAGTTGGTCATTTCCAACTAGAAGGGCTGCAACAAGCTCGCCATCCGCCATGTAGAAGAGGGTTTTAATCGTTTGTTCTTCTGGAACCTTGAGGAAGGCTGCCACTTCATCGATTGATTTAACATCTGGTGTTGCAACACGAGTCACTTCTTCTTCAGCGACAACACGGTTACTTGGTTTGTACTCATTTGTTGCCATTTCTAAGTTAGCCGCATAGCTAGACTCACTTGAGTAAGCAATAGTATCTTCACCAGAAACCATCCATTTGAGCAATTCTGCCTTGATTTCTTCTTGCACTTCTGCAGGAATTTCGTCAAATGAGGCAACTGACTTGTCCAAGACAACCCAGCGGTCAAGGTCTGTACGAGCAGGTGTAATCGCCATAAATTCTTGGCTGTCCTTACCACCCATAGCACCGCCGTCACCGATGATGGCCTTGAAGTCTAAGCCACTACGAGTGAAAATACGCTCATAGGCAGCCTTGTACTCATCATAAACACTGTCCAAACTATCATAGTTAGCGTGGAAACTATAAGCATCTTTCATGATAAACTCACGTGTACGAAGAAGGCCATTACGTGGACGTTTTTCATCACGATACTTAGGTTGGATTTGATAAAGGTTGAGTGGCAATTGCTTGTAAGACTTAACAGAATCACGGACAATAGCTGTAAAAGTTTCTTCGTGAGTTGGGCCTAGAATGAAGTCTGATTTTTCACGGTTTTTTAGCTTGTAAAGGTCTTCACCATAAGTTTCATAACGACCTGATTCGCGCCATAATTCTGCACTGAGAAGGGCAGGAGCCAACATCTCAACGGCACCAATCTTGTCAAACTCTTGGCGCATGATGTTTTTGGCTTTTTCAATCACACGGTTGGCAAGTGGTAGGTAAGAATAAACACCTGCTGAGACTTGACGAACATAACCAGCTCGTAACATAAGAGCATGGCTGATAACTTGAGCATCGCTTGGCATTTCGCGAAGCGTTGGGATAGGCATTTTACTTTGTTTCATAATATTCCTCGATTATCTAAAAAAGAGTCGCATAATGTCATTCCAGGTCACAGCAATCATCAAGACAACCATGATGACCACTCCGGCCAAGGTGACATAAGTTTCAATTTCTTGTTTCAATGGTTTACGGCGGATGGCTTCCAGGATATTGAGAACAATCTTACCACCATCCAGGGCTGGAATCGGAATAAGGTTAAAAATCCCGATATTGATGGAAATTATTGCTAAGAAGTACAAGACATTCTCAATTCCATTTTTAGCAGCATCACTACTTGCCTTAAAGATGGCAACAGGTCCACCTAGCTTGTTCAAATCCGGTTGGAAAATCAGATTTTTCAGAGCCGATAGAATTCGGAGAGCCGAGTCAGCTGCAGTTGTGAAACCACCTACAAACATGGATAGAAAGTCCGACTTAATTCTCGGTTGAACACCTAGAAGGTAACTGCCTTGATTTTCTTCAGGAGTAACAGTGATTTGCTTTTCACTCCCCTTTTCAGAAATAGTCACATCCAAGGTCGGGGCCGTCTTATCTTTAGTTTCTGTTTCCACAGCCTGGATCAAGCTTTCCCAGTTGTTAATCTCATGTGAACCAATCTTGGTAATCTGAGCCGTTTCTGGCACTCCCACCTTGGCCAAAGCACCTTGGGGCATAACATGGAACTGGTTGGTATTAACATCTCTGACACCACCCTGCATAAAGATTAAAATCCAAAAAACAACGACACCTAAGATAAAGTTGTTCATAGGACCTGCAAAGTTAGTAATCAGTTTTCCCCAGATAGTTGCATTTTGATATTGAACATCCAAGGGAGCA
The DNA here is from genome assembly GCA_905221065.1 of bacterium. Lineage (GTDB taxonomy): Bacteria > Bacillota > Bacilli > Lactobacillales > Streptococcaceae > Streptococcus. The sequence goes on along the minus strand of CAJNBS010000001.1, from coordinate 132,817 downwards.
ATCCGAACCTCAGTTCCATCTGCTTCTACAACCGTTGCATCGTGATCCACTGAAAATGTTTTTTCTTCTTCCAGAACCAAGCCCTTGATAAAGAGCTTATCTTCAAAGTCAAACTGGGTCACCTGCATAGGAAGAGCTGTCTGATCTAATTTTTTACCTGAGAGGTTGATGCGTTTAACCTTACCATCGTCAGTAAGGGTCAAACTGACAGGAGTTCCTGTCTTGATTTCAGTTGTATCATCACCCCAACCGGCCATGCGGACATAGCCACCCAAGGGCAAGATTCGAATGGTATAGGCCGTTCCATCCTTGCCAATATGAGCAAAGATTTTAGGTCCCATACCAATTGCAAATTCACGCACTAGAATTCCTGATTTTTTGGCAAAGTAGAAGTGACCGAACTCGTGCACTACCACAATAATCCCGAAAACCAGAATAAAGGTTAAAATTCCAAGCATAGTATTTCCTCCGTCTTTTGATTAAAAGAGCCCAAATAGGTGCATGATTGGAAATACAAGCAACATACTATCGAAACGATCCAAAACACCACCATGTCCAGGGATAAATTTCCCAGAATCTTTGACACCAAAGTGACGCTTAATCGAGCTTTCTAGTAAATCACCAAATTGTCCAGCAATGCTAAAGAAAATAGCAAAGACTGACATCTTGTAAATTCCATACGGAAGAGCAACTGTACTGTCAACTATCATAAAGATAATGGTTACTAAAATAGCACCTAAAATACCACCCAAGGCACCTTCAAAGGTTTTATTTGGAGAAACTGTCGGAGCTAATTTTCGTTTCCCATAGTTCATCCCAACAAGATAGGCACCACTGTCAGTCGCCCAGACGATACACAAGGCCAATAGAGCCTTATCTAAACCTGCAACGCGAGCATCTAGTAAAGCATTAAATCCAAAGCCAACATAGAAACTCATAGCAAGAGGGAAAACAGCATCCTCAATCGTATAAGACTTGCTAAAAACAGTCGTTCCTAACATAATTGAAATCAAAACACTATAAGCAACCACATTCCCATCAACTGGCAAAAAAGTCAGGTAATTCTCCAAGGGAATAGTCAAGGCAAAGGTGGCAAAGAGGGTTAAAAGGCCCTCCATAGTCATGGTCTCTAGACCTCTCATCTTCAAAAGTTCATGCATGGCTAGCATGGCTATGATTCCAATTGCTATCTGAAGCAAGAGTCCCCCAATCATTAAAATCGGTAGGAAAATAGCCAGTGCAATCCCTGCAAACAAGGTTCTTTTCTGTAAATCCTGTGTCATATTTCCTCCTAAACTCCTCCAAATCGGCGATGACGACGATTATAGGCAAGAATGGCTTCCTGCAAGGCTACTTCGTCAAAATCAGGCCATAAGGTATCTGTAAAATAGAGCTCACTATAGGCTCCCTGCCATGGAAGGAAATTACTCAAACGCAATTCTCCACTAGTACGGATAATCAAGTCCGGGTCTCGTACATCCTTAGGCAAATGCTGGGTGAAGAGATAGTTGTCAATCAATTCCTCTGTGATGTCACCTGGGTTGATTTTGGCATCTAACACATCCTGGGAAATCAACTTAAGCGCCTGCGTAATCTCAGCACGTCCACCATAGTTAAGGGCAAAGTTAAGAATCAATCCTGTGTTGTTCTTAGTCAATTCCTCAGCCTTTGTTAAAGCTTCAAAGGTTTGCTTAGGCAAACGGTCCGTCTCCCCAATCATTTGAATCTTAACATTATTCGCATGCAGTTCAGGGACATAATTGTCATAAAACTCTACGGGCAAGTTCATGATAAACTTGACCTCCTGATCGGGGCGGGTCCAGTTTTCCGTAGAAAAAGCATAGACCGTAATAACCTTAACGCCCAGTTTGTTTGCTGCCTTGGTCACAGTTTGTAATGCTTCCATACCCGCCTTGTGTCCAAAAACTCGCGGTTGCATACGTTTTTTAGCCCAACGGCCATTCCCATCCATGATGATGCCGATATGAGCAGGAACCTGTGTCGGAACCTCTACTTCCACAGCCTTATCTTTCTTAAAAAATCCAAACATGATCTTATTCCTATTCAAAAATCTATCGTTTCATTATACCATATTTCCCTATTTTCTTCTATCACTAAGCTATTTATTCTCAGGCACCAAACCCATTTTTCAAAAAAATAAGTCGCCTGATTGGGCGACTCAATTTTTTATAGGGAGATTATTATGAAAAAGTTTTAGGAGTTTAAGTTAAGGTCTTCTTAACTTATGCACTTAGTATACACTTCCTAGCTTAAAGTTTCCTTAAGTATTTTTAAAAATCAAATTTTTCCATTTTTCTTGCCAATTTTTCTTGGATAGACGTGTTTGATAGAGCTGCATTCGATCTTCATTTTCTAAAAAATGAGGAGTTGGGCGAACTTGAAAATTCAAAATATCCTCTAGTCCATAAGGAGTAAAGAATTCTAAAGCGGAGTCTTCATGCAAGCGAAGCCCAACTGCCGTACACTGTTCTGGATACTTACTCATAGCATCACAAGAGCTGCTATAGGGAGCCGTATGAGGGCTGTGCTGGTGCATATAGACCTGATTTTTCAATTCCCACTGGTACTGAGGAAAATCCTCTCGCAGTTTTTTCTCTAAGGACAAGGTTTCCTCATAAGAAATATCTGGATCAAAGAAAATCACATCTACATCTGTTTCACAGTCAAAAGGGGATTTGTCTGACAAGAGATTCCAGATAAAATTTCGTACCGAACCTGCTGCCAACCAGGAATCTTTCAAACCAAGATCTCGGATGATGGTCAGAATAGTCATCATATCTGCATTTTCTCTAAATGCATCTAGAATTTCTTGCTCATTTTTCATTGTATTCATACCCTAAATGTTCATATGCCTTGGCCGTTGCCACCCGTCCAGAACGTGTTCGCATGATAAACCCTTTCTGGATTAGGTAAGGTTCGTACATATCCTCAACCGTCTCACGCTCTTCAGCGATATTCACAGAAAGAGTTCCTAGACCGACAGGACCGCCGCCATACATCTCAATCATGGTGCGAAGGATTTTCTGGTCCACATAGTCCAAGCCTTCATGGTCAACATCTAGCATGATTAATGCCTTATCGGTAATAAGATCATCGATAACCCCGTCCCCCATAATCTGGGCAAAATCGCGCACACGCTTGAGGAGACGATTAGCAATACGAGGGGTTCCACGACTACGCAAGGCCAACTCAGATGCTGCCTCATGAGTGATTTCCATCTCAAAAATATCTGCCGTCCGCTCGACAATTTCTGTCAAGTCAGCATGGGCATAATACTCCATATGACCTGTAATCCCAAAACGTGCCCGTAGCGGATTTGAGAGCATACCAGCCCGAGTCGTCGCACCAATCAAGGTAAAAGGTGGCAACTCCAAATGAACACTACGACTGCCTTCACCAGCCCCAATCATGATATCAATGTAGAAGTCCTCCATCGCACTATAAAGCACCTCTTCCACCGACATGGGCAAGCGATGAATCTCGTCAATAAAGAGGACATCCCCAGGCTCTAAGTCATTCAAAATCGCTACCAGATCACCAGCTTTTTCGATAACAGGACCCGACGTCTGCTTGAGATTAACTCCCAGTTCATTGGCAATAACAAAAGCCATGGTCGTCTTCCCCAAACCTGGAGGCCCGAAAAGGAGGACATGATCCAGCGCTTCATCCCGCATTTTAGCAGCTTCGATAAAGATTTGAAGCTGGTCCTTGACCTTATCCTGCCCAATATATTCACGTAAATACTGAGGACGGAGCGTGCGTTCCACTAACTCCTCATCCCCCATAATCTCATTGTCTAAAATTCTACTCATGGCTCTATTATATCAAAAAACCAAGCCACAAACAAAAAAGCCACCTGATTGGGTAGCTCCCGAATTTGGCACTTATGTGACATAATATTGTTCGGCACTGCTACACCGCCTACGAAAGGAGGTGAGATAGCCCATGATGGAATGAGTACTCAAAACTATCATCGGACCAATTGTGGTCGGTGTCGTTCTTCGCTTATACTCAATGAAAATCAAAGAGCAAACTAGGAAGCTAGCCGCAGGCTGTACTTGAGTACGGCAAGGTGAAGCTGACGTGGTTTGAATTTGATTTTCGAAGAGTATTAGTCGATAAATAGCTAAACAAAGACAAATAGTGTCAAAAAAGACCTCAAGCTTATTTGGTCGTGAGCTTGGGGTCTTTTCTAGCCTATGATATAGAACTAGTACTCAATTCCTTTTTATTATCCCACAGTTCACAAAATTTGTCAAAACTTTACATCCTCTTTAACCGCTGTACGACAAGACTTTCAAGTTTAAAAGAAAGTTAGGGATTCTATCAATTTCATAGAAATTTTGATTTAGTAAACGAAGAGACAATCTTACATGTCACTCCTCATTTAATACGCCACTACTGGACAAGCAAAATCATTATTACAACAGTTCCAGTCCTTCAATTAACAGTCACTTACAATCAAATTGAGTTTGAAGTAGCTGAAGCGACAACAGACCTATTTCTTAGTCATATTTTCTAAAAAAGTCCCCGCCAATTCCCCGACCAAAATCCAAAGATTACCGAAAGTTACCGGAAAATGATGTTTAGAAAACTCCCGAAAAGCCTGAAATAGAGCCAAAAAACTCCACCTGATTGGGTGGAGTTAAGGGAGATTATTATGAAAAAGAAAAGTTTAGGATTTTATTAAATAAAGTTAGGAGGTCTTTATTTAATAACTATATGATACAAGACGAAGCTTAAAACTAGCTTAACTTTTCTCAAATTCTACCATTTTGCCAAAAATTTCTATCAGCATCTATCCACCCCACAAAAAAAGCCACCTGATTGGGTGACTTCATTAGGAGATTATGATGAAAAAAGTTTTAGGATTTCATTAAATAAAGTTAGGAGGTCTTTATTTAATGACTATATAATACTAGACTAGCCTTAAACTTTGCTTAAGAAAAAACTAGTTTTGTTATTTTTCTCTGTTTATCCAAGTCATCCCTATACAATTATAGGTGGATAAGATTTCAAAGCCCATAGAACGATAGAATCTCAAGGTTCTTTCCGTCTGGTCTGTCACCAGCTGGAATTGATAGGCATCTTTGTAATCCTCTAAAGCCTCTTTCATTAGGGCACTACCAATCCCTTGACGCTGATAGATTGGTAAAACGATTAAATCCTGAACCAATACTGATGAAAAACCATCACCAATCAAACGAATCAAGCCCACCACAGCATCGCTATCAAGCGCCACATAAATCGCTAATGAATGAGATAAGGCCTGCTCCAGCATCTCTGGTTGATGGGTATAATTTGTCCAACCGACAGCCTGATAGAGATGCAAAACATCCTCTAGCTTAACAATTTCTTGCTTTTTAATAGTGATCATGTCAACACCTCTTAAAACTCTCTCAAGCTCTTGTACTGCCGTCCATTTTTATCAAAATTTTCAGGAGCCAACCATGCTTCCAATCGAGCTTTGACTTGAGGCCAGTCCTTATCAATCATAGACAACCAATCCGTATCTCTCGTACGCCCCTTATAAACGACTGCCTGGCGGAAGGTTCCTTCATAGACAAATCCCAAACGCTCCGCAGCTCGTCTGGATGGCAGATTTAAGGCATCACATTTCCATTCGTAGCGACGATAGTGAAGTTCTTCAAAAACATAGCGCGCCAAGAGATACTGAGCTTCTGTCCCTATCCGGGTCCCCCTAAGTTCTGGAGAAAAAGTGACAGCTCCCACTTCTATTACTCGGTTATTCTGGTCAATACGCATGAGAGAAAAAGTTCCCAAGGCCTTACCAGTTGCCTTGTCTATAATCGCATAGTAAAAACGGTCTTTACGAGCCAACATCTGATTTAAAACGGCAACCAGCTCCTCCATATCCGCCACTGGTTCCTGAAAGAGGTAAGTCCACATCTCCCGCGGAGTATCTGGACCATAAACAGCTAATAAATCCTCCGCATGCTTTTCCACCGAAAGAGCCTCTATCCGAGCATAACGCCCTTCTAAGAGATCAATAGAAGGCAATTCACCCGGTGTATAACCTTCCATTGACTCCCCAATCATCTGACCATATTCATTTACTGGCATAGCTTTCTCCTTGTTTCGCTTTTCAAACTTTATAGTTGCTCATAGTATATCATACTTTCATAAGAAGATTCAAAAAATCCTCCAGATTCTACTCTGAAGGATTCCTATCTTATTTCACAACGATATTAACGAGTTTATTCGGTACCGCAATCACTTTCACGATTTCCTTACCGTCAATTTCTGCTTTGACTTTTTCATCCGCTAGAGCAATTTCTTGTAATTCTTCACGTGATAGGTCTTTAGCTACCATGAGTTTAGCACGGACTTTTCCTTTAATTTGGACGACGATTTCGATTTCGTCTTCAACCAATTTACTTTCGTCCCATGTTGGCCAAGCCACGTAAGAGATAGACTCACCTGTTGCAGCAACAGTTTGCCAGAGTTCTTCTGCCAAATGAGGTGCAAATGGGGCAATCAATTGAATAAAGCCTTTGGCGTAGTCTACATAGAGTTTGTCTTCCTTGTTAGCGGCGTTGACAAAGACCATGAGTTGGGCAATAGCTGTGTTGAATTTCATAGACTCGATTTGCTCAGTAACAGATTTAACGGTTTCGTTATAAACCTTGTCAAGAGCACCATTGTTTTCCGCAACAATTTCCTTACTTGTAATCAAACGGTAAACACGGTCGAGGAATTTACGGCTTCCTTCCAGACCTTCTTCTGACCAAGCGATAGAAGCATCGAGTGGTCCCATGAACATTTCATAGACACGAAGAGTATCAGCACCGTATTGTTCCACCACATCATCTGGGTTAACAACGTTCTTGAGGGATTTAGACATCTTGGCTGGCGCTTGCTCCAACTCCTCTCCTGTTTCCACATGGAAGAAGGAACCATCACGTTTTTCAACCTTGTCGGTTGCCACAAGCGCACCACGATGGTCACGGTAACTTGTCCCCAAAATCATCCCTTGGTTAAAGAGTTTTTGGAATGGTTCCTTAGTTGGAACAACACCGAGGTCATAGAGGAATTTATGCCAGAAACGAGCGTAAAGCAAGTGAAGTACAGCATGCTCTGCACCACCCACGTAGATATCTACTGGCAACCATTGTTTGAGAAGATCCTCATCAGCCAATTTCTCAGTATTGTGTGGATCAATATAGCGAAGGTAGTACCAGCTTGAACCAGCCCACTGTGGCATAGTGTTGGTTTCACGACGACCCTTGACACCATCTTCACGAGTCACTTCAAGCCAGTCGGTCAAGTTAGCTAGCGGACTTTCACCAGTACCTGAAGGACGGATGTCCTTGGTTACAGGCAAGACAAGTGGCAATTCATTTTCAGGAACAGCTGTTGAAGTTCCATCTTCCCAATGAATGATTGGAATCGGCTCACCCCAGTAACGTTGACGGCTAAAGAGCCAGTCGCGGAGACGGTAGGTAACCTTCTCCTGACCACAGCTGTTTTCTTCCAGCCAAGCCACAATCTTAGCAATTGCGTCTTCTTTGTTAAGGCCATCTAGGAAGTCTGAATTGACATGAAGACCATCTTCAGTATAGGCAGCTTCTGCTACATTTCCACCTTCAAGCACTTCTACGATTGGAAGGTCAAACTGTTTGGCAAATTCCCAGTCACGTTGGTCGTGGGCAGGAACAGCCATTACCGCACCTGTTCCATAGCTAGCAAGAACATAGTCCGCAATCCAGATTGGGATTTCCTTGCCATTAACAGGGTTAATGGCATAAGCACCAGTCCAAACCCCTGTTTTTTCCTTAGCAAGATCTGTACGAGCCAAGTCAGACTTGAGACTAGCTTGGTGTTTGTAGTTCGCAACTGCATCAGCTTGCTCTGGGCTTGTGATAGCGTCAACCAAGTCATGCTCAGGAGCCAAGACAGTGAAAGTCGCACCGAAAAGGGTGTCAGGACGAGTCGTAAAGACGGTGAATTCCTTGTCTGTTCCCTTAACTTTGAAGGTTACATTGGCACCCATTGATTTACCAATCCAGTTGCGTTGCATGTCCTTGATAGACTCTGGCCAATCAAGCTCATCTAAGTCATTGAGCAAGCGCTCTGCATAGGCCGTGATTTTAAGCATCCATTGACGCATTGGTTTGCGGACAACTGGATAACCTCCACGCTCAGAAGTTCCGTCAGGAAGGACTTCTTCGTTTGCGATGGCTGTTCCCAACTCTTCAACCCAGTTTACTGGCACTTCCGCTTCATAGGCCAAGCCTTTTTCGTAAAGCTTAGTGAAAATCCATTGTGTCCACTTGTAGTAATTTGGATCTGTGGTATTGACTTCACGATCCCAGTCGTAAGAAAATCCAAGCGCATTGATTTGGCGTTTGAAGTTGGCAATGTTTTCAGCTGTAAATTCTGCTGGGTCATTCCCCGTATCCATAGCGTATTGCTCTGCAGGCAAACCAAAAGCATCCCATCCCATTGGGTGAAGGACATTGTAGCCTTGCGCACGTTTGTAACGGCTGAGGATATCGGTTGCAGTATAACCTTCTGGGTGCCCTACGTGCAGACCCGCTCCAGACGGATAAGGGAACATATCGAGAGCATAAAACTTCGGTTTTGATGCATCTGTTCCAGTCTTAAATGTATGATGTTCTGCCCAGTAGCCTTGCCACTTAGGCTCAATTTCTTTATGATTGTAAAAACTCATGGTCTCTCTCCAATTTTGTGATGTTACTATTATACCATTTTTGAGGGAATTTGGTCTCGTTCTATTCTATACTTTTCTATTTTACCTTGCTCTAGAATTTTTAAACTGCTATACTTATAACAGAAAACCCTTCCAAGGAGGTGGCGGATGTCTCATTCCTTTAAAAAATCTCTCCAAAAAGAAATTCTCCATAGAAGCTCTATCGCAGCCTTTGTGACCTCACTTTTACTACTCATTTTACTTTTTGGCTTTTCCTATTTTTTACAAAAGCAACAACTCTCCAAAGATACGAGACAGATTGTCAAACAGGTTCAAGAAATGAAAGAAGCAAATAATGAACTCCTGACTACTATGAACCATAAAATGATTCCTGGATTTTTGGATGGTAAACACACAGAACGAGAAGTCTTTAGCTTATTTTACGAGACAAAAGCTAAATTAAAACTTAGTTCTGACCTCATTATCCTAAGTGATACAGGTGAATTACTATTTAGTACCAATCGAAATCATCAAGAAAGTATTTTATCTCCCTACTATCTAAAATTGCTCATTCAAAATCCTTCTCAAGAAAAAGTGACAGAAAAAATTGCACTCTCTTCAGACAAGCAACACTACACACTCTTTATCAAACCACTACTTCAAAACCAACGAGTTAAGGCCTATACTATTGCTTTCGTAAATGAGAATGATTTCATCTCAAGTTTCCCAATGATCAATTCCAAATACATCATTACCGATAGCTTTGGAAATATGTTTTCTAACAATACAAATCAGTTCACTCGCTCCACTCTTGAAAAATTTGATGAAAAACTCCTACACTCTCGCACCCACTGGTATGCGAATGAACCGCTTATTGTTCAAAAAGAAAAAGTCGGTGCTATTTTTTCAATCTATACTTTTCAATCCTTCTTTCCCATTCCTAGCTTACTCGGCCTAGCCTCCGTCCTCACCTTATGTATATTCTTCCTCTACTTTTGGCAAGCAAGGCGAATTGCTCATAAAATTGCCACACACAATGCTGTTCCTATTGAAAGTTTGGTTTACCAACTTCAAGAAATTCCTAAACAAGCAGAAAAAAGGCTTTCTCTACAAACAGGTGATGAGTTTGAGTTTATGGCAGAAAAAATCAACAATATGTTGTACGAATTAGATCAACTTCATCAGAAAATGTTGACCATAGAAAAAGAAAAGTGGATTTTTGAAAGAAAAATGCTAGAAGCTCAGTTCAATCCTCATTTTCTCTACAATACACTTGAGACGATTAAAATCACTTCTTTAATGGATGCCGCTCTTACACAAGACCTAATTCAAAATCTCACGCGCATTCTTCGCTACAGTATCACCGATTTAGAAAAAGAAACAACCATTTGTCAGGATTTAAAGATTATAGAGGATTACCTTATGATTCATAAGATTCGTTTTGAGCACTTTTCTTATGATATTGTCTGTCCAGAAACTGTCGATAATCAGCCTATCCCTAAGCTTTTCTTGCTTCCTCTAGTAGAAAATGCTATAAAATATGGGATGCAATACCGTATTGATCTTCATATTGATATCCACATTACCTTGGAAGAAGATTCTCTGACTTTTTTAGTCAAGGATAATGCCGGAGGACTTACAAAACAAGAGCGACTCGCTATTTTAGACTCTTTAGAAAGCCCACATACACAACATGGCATCGTTAACAGCTACAAACGATTGAGCAATTTCTTTTCTGATGTCCAGCTAGATTTAGGAGTCAATCGCCAAGGAGAAACTTGGGTCAAATTTGTAACGAAAGGACTAACTCATGTTTAAGCTCATCATCGTAGAAGATGAACACCTCATTCGAAAATGGCTAGAGATTGCCGTAGATTACTCTGCCTTAGGTATCCAAGTCGTAGGAACTGCCAGTCACGGTCAAGAGGGAATGAAACTCATCCAAGAAAAAGAACCTCATATTGTCTTAACAGACATCACCATGCCAATTATGGATGCTTTTATGATGTTTGAAGCCACTCGTACTCTCTCCTATGAAAAAGTTATCTTATCAGGTTATAACGATTTTCAAAATGCCAAAAAAGCCATGCAATATGGGGCAGTTGATTTTCTATCCAAACCAATTGATACCAAGGAATTGACAGAATGCCTTCAAAAAATTGTTTTGCGATTACGAGTTAGCACTTATCAAGAAACTCCTTTTTTAGAAGAATATCAAACTTTACTCACCTCTATCCAACAAGTCGATACACAAAACCAAATCATTCAGCAAATTCTGGAATTTGTGCATCAACACTACTGTATGCACTTTACCATTTCTACCATTGCAGAGAATCTAGGGTATAGCGAAAGTTATCTATACAAGGTTATCAAAGAAGACTTCCCAATGACGCTAAATGAATATATCTTACGCTACCGCCTCAAGCAAGCTATAGATAAAATGGCTGAATCCCCTAATTCTCCCTTAAGCGATATCTCTGAACAAGTTGGATTTTCAGACTATAAATATTTTGCAAAAGTTTTTAAAAAGTATCTCCATATTTCTCCAAAAGAATTAAAACTCATGGATAAAAACCATTGATGTAAAAGGATTGCTCAACTCTATTGTAGCAATCTTTTTATTTTATACTTCTCATCGCAATCCCAGCTACAGTTTACCCATCCTTGCTCGAGACACCCATTTCCTATTTCTCGTTTTAGATTTCTTTAAGGTTTTTATTATATCCTGTAGAACTCTACAATTTAAAAACATTAACAATCTAGGTAGAGAAAATGTTCGTAAAAAGGAGATACTTATGAAAAAAATACTATTCTTTCTCTCTTGTGGATGGATATTCCTTTCTTTATCAGGATGTTCTTCACCTATAGAAGCAGAAACTAGCGCTGAAAAAGATTCAGATAACACTTTGGTTGTCTACTCGCCTAACCCTGAAGATCTTATCGAAGAAACAATCCCAGCCTTCGAAGAAAAATATGGTATTAAGGTTGACTTAGTACAAGCTAGCACTGGTGAATTGTTCAAAAAAGCTGAGGCTGAAAAAGAATCGCCTGTAGCCGATGTCATTTTCGGAGGCTCCTACGCCCTCTTCTCTTCTAACGAAAATCTTTTTGAACCTTATATTTCTCAAGAGAACGACCAGATAATTCCTGAATATCAAAATAAAACCGGATTCTACACTCCTTATACACTTGATGTCAGTGTCATCATTGCCAATTCAGCTCTTACAAAAGATATTAAAATTGAAGGCTACAATGATTTACTCAATCCTAAATTAAAAGGAAAAATCGCTACTGCTGATCCAAGTAATGCTTCTAGCGCTTTTGCACAATTAACAAACATGCTTGTCGATCAAGGTGGATACGAAAATGAACAAGCTTGGACCTATGTGAAAAATCTCTTTACCCTAGTAGATGGAAAGATTGCATCTAGTTCTTCAAACGTTTACAAAGCTGTCGCAGATGGAGAAATGGCTGTAGGGCTCACCTATGAAGATCCTGCCTTAAAACTCTTAAACGACGGAGTTGATGTAAAAGTCATTTATCCAAAAGAAGGGACCGTCTTTTTACCTGGTAACGCGGCTATCGTCAAAAACGCCAAACATATGGAAAATGCTAAGAAGTTTATCGACTTCCTACTTTCTCAAGAAATCCAAGATAAGCTAGGAACTGAAACAACAATCAGACCCATTCGTAAAAATGCTAAAACTAATAAAAATATGAAGGCTATGACAGAAATCAATATTGCCACTGAAGATTCAGATTATGTCATTAAAAACAAATCTGCCATTCTTAAAAAGTACAATGACATTTTTACAGATATCCAATCTAAAAAATAACATTTGACTGTCCAATGATTAACTGTCAAACCCTACTATAAAATTAAAAAGATTACTTCCGTTTTTGTAGAGAATTTTACTCTAATAGAATAGAATTATCGGTTTTAAAAACGCTTACATTGTTTTAAAATAAACTTAATTAACACAACGGAGGTATCCATCATGAAAAAGAAATGGATGTATTATGCTGCTTGCGGACTAGCTCTTTTTGGTCTTGCTGCTTGTTCTTCTAATGAATCTGCCGATGGCGGTTCATCTGATAAAGGAGACGGCGGTTCGCTAGTCGTTTATTCACCAAACTCAGAGGGCTTAATCGGAGCAACTATTCCTGCCTTTGAAGAAAAATATGGTATCAAAGTAGAACTGATTCAAGCTGGTACTGGAGAACTTTTCAAAAAACTAGAGTCAGAAAAAGAAGCTCCTGTAGCCGATGTCATCTTTGGTGGTTCTTATACGCAATATGCTACCCACGGAGAACTCTTTGAAAACTATACTTCAAAAGAAAATGATAATGTTATCAAAGAATATCAAAACACAACTGGCTACTCTACACCTTATACACTAGATGGTAGTGTTTTAATCGTCAATCCTGATTTAACGAAAGGCATGAACATCGAAGGATATAGCGACCTTCTCAAACCTGAACTAAAAGGAAAAATCGCAACTGCTGATCCAGCAAACTCTTCTAGCGCCTTTGCTCAATTAACAAATATGCTACAAGCTCAAGGTGGTTACAAAGACGATAAAGCTTGGTCTTATGTAAAAGATCTCTTCACACTTATTGATGGTAAAATCGGTTCAAGCTCATCTGGTGTCTATAAAGCAGTCGCTGACGGAGAAATGGCTGTTGGTCTCTCTTATGAAGATCCAGCAGTTAAACTCTTAAATGACGGAGCTAACATTAAGGTAGTCTATCCAAAAGAAGGAACCGTCTTCCTACCTGCTAGTGCAGCTATCGTTAAAAAGGCTAAAAACATGGAAAATGCCAAGAAATTTATCGATTTTATTATCTCTCAAGAAGTACAAGATACACTTGGTACAACCACTACTAACCGTCCTGTTCGTAAAAATGCTAAAACAAGCGAAAATATGAAACCAATTGACAAAATCAAAACACTCACTGAAGATTATGATTATGTCATCAAGAATAAATCAGATATCGTTAAGAAATACAACGAAGTCTTTACAGATATCCAATCTAAACAGTAAAAGAGGTTCACTATGAGTGAGATCAAAATTATTAACGCCAAAAAAATCTACCACGATGTTCCTGTTATTGAGAATTTGAACATTACAATTCCAAAAGGAAGTCTCTTTACCCTTCTTGGGCCTTCAGGTTGTGGGAAAACGACCCTTCTTCGTATGATTGCAGGTTTCAATAGTATCGAAGGTGGAGAATTTTACTTCGATGATACAAAAATCAATAATATGGAACCCAGCAAACGCAATATCGGGATGGTTTTCCAAAACTACGCTATTTTCCCACATTTGACTGTCCGAGATAATGTTGCTTTTGGTCTCAAGCAAAAGAAGGTTCCAAAAGAAGAATTGATCCAACAGACCAATAAGTATCTTGAACTCATGCAAATTGCTCAATATGCGGATCGCAAGCCCGATAAACTTAGTGGTGGACAACAACAACGTGTCGCCTTGGCACGCGCCTTAGCTGTTAATCCAAGTGTTCTCCTCATGGACGAGCCACTTAGTAACCTAGATGCCAAACTTCGCTTGGATATGCGTCAAGCCATTCGAGAAATCCAACACGAAGTGGGAATTACAACCGTCTATGTGACCCACGACCAAGAAGAAGCCATGGCTATTTCAGACCAAATTGCTGTTATGAAAGATGGGGTGATCCAACAAATCGGCCGACCAAAAGAACTCTATCATAAACCAGCTAATGAGTTTGTAGCAACCTTTATCGGACGCACAAATATCATCCCTGCCAATCTCGAAAAACGGAGCGACGGCGCTTATATCGTCTTTTCAGATGGCTATGCCCTTCGAATGCCAGCCCTTGATCAGGCTGAGGAACAAGCTATTCATGTAAGCATTCGTCCTGAAGAGTTTATCAAAGATGAATCTGGAGATATTGAAGGAACTATTAGCGATAGCGTCTATCTTGGACTGAATACTGAATACTTCATCGAAACAGGATTTGCCTCAAAAATTCAAGTTAGCGAAGAATCAACTTTTGAAGAAGATCTACAAAAAGGCGATCGTATTCGTCTACGAATCAATACTCAAAAATTAAACGTCTTTTCTGCAGATGGTTCCCAAAACCTGATAAAAGGAGTCAACCATGGAACGTAAAAAACTAAATATTTGGACAGCCTCCTCTTTCTTCATCTTTCTTACCTATCTTGTCTTTCTGGTTTATCCTATCGTTACCGTGCTCAAGCAAGCACTCATACATGAGGGACAATTCTCACTAGCTAATTTTGTCACTTTCTTTAGTAAAGCCTACTACTCTGAGACACTCGTCAACAGTTTCAAGGTTTCCATTACCGCTACTGTCACTTCCTTGGTTGTAGGAACCCTATTAGCTTACCTATTTTCCATGTATGATTTCAAGGGAAAGAAATTTCTACAAATATTGATTATCATTGCTTCCATGTCAGCTCCTTTCGTAGGAGCCTACTCCTGGATTCTCTTGCTGGGACGAAATGGGGTCATTACTAAATTCCTGACAAATTCCCTTCATCTTCCAGCTATCGATATTTATGGATTCAAAGGAATTGTACTTGTCTTTACACTTCAACTATTTCCACTGGTATTTCTATACGTTGCTGGGACAATGAAAAGTATTGACAATTCTCTACTTGAAGCCGCTGAAAGCATGGGGTCCTTCGGATTTAAGCGTATCGTAACGGTTGTTTTACCTCTCCTAGTTCCAACCTTACTAGCGGCTGCCCTGCTTGTATTTATGAGAGCATTCTCAGACTTTGGAACACCGATGTTAATTGGTGAAGGATATCGGACTTTCCCGGTCTTGATTTATACCCAATTCATTAGCGAGGTTGGAGGAAATTCTGCTTTTGCATCTGCTTTAGCAATTATGGCGATTATCATTGCCTTGGCAATTTTCCTTATCCAAAAATACATTTCAAATCGCTACAGTTTCAGTATGAATTCGCTCCATCCAATTGAGCCTAAAAAAACTACAAAAGGAAAAATGGTTGCCATTTATGCAACAGTCTACGGAATTATCTTGTTCTCTGTTCTACCTCAAGTCTACTTGATTTATACTTCTTTCCTAAAAACATCAGGTATGGTATTTGTCAAAGGTTATTCTCTAAACAGTTACAAGGTAGCTTTCAATCGTATGGGATCTGCTATTTTCAATACCATTCGTATCCCTTTGATTGCCTTAGTTCTAGTTGTTTTATTTGCAACATTTATCTCCTACCTAGCCGTTAGAAAACGGAATTTGTTTACAAACTTAATTGACAGCCTCAGTATGGTTCCTTATATTGTACCAGGAACCGTTCTAGGGATTGCCTTCATTTCTTCCTTCAATACTGGTCTATTTGGAAGTGGATTTCTTATGATTACAGGAACAGCTTTCATCTTGATCATGTCCCTATCTGTCAGAAGATTGCCTTATACTATTCGCTCATCTGTTGCTAGCTTGCAACAAATAGCACCAAGTATTGAAGAAGCTGCTGAAAGCTTAGGAAGTAGCCGTCTTAATACCTTTGCCAAGATTACAACTCCAATGATGCTATCTGGTATTATTTCTGGAGCCATCCTATCTTGGGTCACAATGATTTCAGAACTCTCTACTTCTATCCTCCTCTACAATGTCAAAACAAGAACAATGACTGTAGCCATTTATACAGAGGTTCTCAGAGGAAATTACGGTGTAGCCGCAGCCTTGTCAACTATCCTGACTGTTCTAACAGTAGGTTCCTTGCTCTTGTTTATGAAAATCTCTAAAAGCAATAGCATTACACTTTAGTTTTCCCCATCAAAAACAGCCGAAAGGATTACCCTCGGCTGTTTTTTCTTATCTTGATATCCCTATCAAATCCCTAGCTCATGGCAAGCAAGTCTAGACTGATTAAATAGAGGCTTCCTCCATCTTCTCACGTCCTAGTTCTCGGTAACTACGATCGCCGACAACTTCAACGCTAAACTGGCCGTCCTCATATTCAAGGATGGTCACACTACCATTATCGAGACCATGAGGATGCATGCCATTAATCAGATAAACAATGGTTCCAATGGTCATTCCGTGGCTGACAACGAGGGCATTGCCCCCACCCTGCTCTTCCATTTCTTTGGCAATCGCTTCAAAGCCCTCCTTGATTCGGCCACTGAGTTTTTCCCAGCCTTCAGCCCAACCAGCTGTGTCAACCTCTACCAAGCCCTCAGCCAGTTCAGCATAAGACAATTGGTGAACATGGTCCACATTAAAGATACGAGGAATAATGCCCATGAAAAGATCTCCATCGTAGGCTCCGTCAAAGCTACCAAAACACCATTCTCTGATACGCTTGTCCATGCGATAAGGGATTTTCCCCTGCAAGTCAAGCTCGTCAAGGATAATTCCCATAGTCTGAATGGTGCGGCCAGAATCACTCGAATAAGCGCGCTCAAACTGCAGACCAGATTCTCGCAAACCGATTCCTAACTCTTGAATCCCTCGCTCACCTTCAGCTGTTAAGGGAGTATCGCTCCAACCTTGCGCGCGACCAATCGTGTTAAACATGGTCTTGCCATGACGTACCAAATACAATCGTACTTTTACCATTTTCAGTCCTCCGTTTGTTTCTATTATATCATGGATGATAAAACAAAAGCCACCTAGACAGGCGACTTTTGCAGGAGATTATTATGAAAAAGTTTAGGAGTTCTATTAAATAAAGATATTAGATGAAAATCAAATTCAAACTAAATCAGTGTTATCTATTTCAAATAATATTAGGAGGTCTTTATTTAATGATTATAGTATACACAGCTAACCTTAAATAGAACTTAAAATTTCTCCTATTTTCTTAATTTTTAAAACTATGAATTGGTGCTGGGATTTGTCCACCTCGAGAGATGAAATCGACAGACGAAGCCCCATTGACCTTCATAACAGGCGCAGTTCCTAATAGGCCTCCAAACTCAATCATATCGCCTTCTTTTCCTTTGGGAATGATACGAACAGCTGTTGTTTTCATGTTAATGACACCAATTGCTGCTTCATCCGCAATCATGGCCGCAATGGTTTCAGCAGGCGTATCTTCTGGGATGGCAATCATATCCAAACCAACAGAACAGATAGCCGTCATGGCTTCTAGTTTTTCTAAATTAAGAGAGCCATTTTGCACTGCAGCAATCATCCCCTCATCCTCAGAAACAGGGATAAAAGCACCAGACAAACCACCTACTTGGTTGCAGGCCATCACTCCGCCCTTCTTAACTTGATCGTTCAAGAGAGCCAAAGCCGCCGTCGTTCCATGCGTTCCAACTGTTTCTAGTCCCATTTCCTCAAGGACACGTGCCACAGAGTCTCCAACCGCAGGGGTTGGCGCCAAACTCAAGTCAACAATACCAAATTCTACACCTAATCTCTCGCTTGCCATTTGACCAACCAATTGACCAATACGAGTAATTTTAAAGGCAGTCTTCTTGACCGTTTCGGCTACTACATCAAAGCTCTCTCCACGAACTTTTTCCAAAGCACGCTTGACCACACCAGGCCCAGAAACCCCGACATTGATGATAACATCCGCTTCCCCAACACCGTGGAAGGCACCCGCCATAAATGGATTGTCCTCAACAGCATTAGCAAATATAACCAACTTGGCTGCGCCCATATCAGATAGGTTAGCCGTTTCCTTGATAATACGTCCCATATCTGCCACAGCCGTCATATTAATACCAGACTTGGTTGAACCGATATTGACTGACGAGCAGACCTTGTCCGTTTCAGCCAAAGCGCGAGGAATAGAATTGATGAGAATCTCATCTCCCTTTTGATAACCCTTTTGTACCAAGGCAGAGAAACCACCGATAAAGTCCACACCAATCTCTTTTGCGGCCTTATCAAGAGCTTTTGCCAGAACTACATAGTCTGTTGCATCTGTCGCCGCCCCAATCAGAGAAATAGGAGTCACCGATACACGCTTATTAACGATTGGAATTCCCAACTCCGCTGCAATTTCATCCCCAACAGCCACTAAATTAGCTGCCTTGGTCGTAATCTTTTGATAAATTTTCTCCGCAGCACGATTGATATCTGGATCGATACAGTCCAAAAGGGAAATCCCCATGGTAATAGTTCTGATATCGAAGTTTTGCTCCTCAATCATGGCGATGGTTTCAGTAACTTGTCTAATATCCATGTCCACCTCCTAGATATTATACATAGCTTCGAAAATCGCTGCACTCTGAATATTGATTTTCACATTCAAAGTTTGCCCAAAAGCTTCAAATTCATTACGAAGATAAGTAAAATCTTGCTTTTCATCACTTGAGACGACAGCCATCATCGTGAAATATTCATCCAAGACAGTTTGAGAAATATCATCAATGTTCAAACCCAATTCTGCAATTTTACCAGAAACACCTGCAACAATTCCAGATTTATCTTTACCAACAACAGTTATAATCGCTTTCATAAGCAAACTCCAATTCTTCTTTTAATAGGAAACCTGAACATTAAACAGGATTCTTTTCAAATAGTATAGCATAATTCTAACGAAAATACTCAAAAACGCCTGCTTACGAAGTTGTTTTTAAGAAAAAAACAATTTCGTAAACAAGCGTCTACTATCTCAACTTATGATGAGTGTTCCCGCTAGGACCGAAATCCTAGCGGTAGACCAGAGCTAGACTAAGAGCACAAGACTCCATCATCATAACACTCAACAAAATTGATGATTTTATACTAATTCGATGATCGCCATTGGCGCTGCATCACCACGACGTGGTTCAGTTTTAAGGATACGAGTGTATCCACCGTTACGTTCAGCATAACGAGGTGCGATTTCTGAGAACAATTTTTGAAGTGCTGTAGTAGAAGTGTACTTATCAGTTGCTTCATCATAGTTTTCAGATGCGATTTCATTACGTACGAAAGCAGCTGCTTGACGACGTGCATGCAAATCACCACGTTTACCTAGAGTAATCATTTTTTCAACAGTTTTACGGATTTCTTTAGCACGAGCTTCAGTTGTCACGATTGATTCGTTGATCAAAAGGTCAGTTGTCAAATCGCGAAGCATTGCTTTACGTTGTGAGCTAGTGCGTCCTAGTTTACGGTAAGCCATTTATTCCTCCTTTATTTATCTTTTAATCCAAGACCCAAATCAATAAGTTTGAATTTCACTTCTTCCAAACTCTTGCGTCCAAGATTTCGTACTTTCATCATCTCTGCTTCAGATTTTTCTGTCAAATCATGCACAGTATTGATACCGGCACGTTTCAAACAGTTGTATGAACGCACAGACAAGTCCAGTTCCTCAATCGTACGATCCAAAATACGGTCGTCAGATTCAGTATCAGCTTCTTTCATCACTTCAGTTGACTTAGCAATCTCAGTAAGATTTGTAAACAAATCAAGATGTTCTGTCAAAATACGTGCTGAAAGCCCTAAAGCATCTTCTGGAATAATTGTTCCATTTGTCAAGATTTCAAGGGTTAGTTTGTCAAAACCATCGTTGCTACCTACACGAGCAGGTTCAACTTGATAGTTGACTTTGGTAACTGGTGTATAAATAGAATCTACAGCAAGTGTCCCAACTGGTGCATTATCCTTTTTATTTTCATCTGCAGGTACATATCCACGACCACTGTTAACAGTCATAGTCGCTTTTAGAGAAGAACCTTCACCGATTGTAAAGAGATAATGATCTGGATTTACAATTTCAATATCGCTATCTGTCAAAATGTCACCAGCTGTTACTTCAGCAGGACCTTCAACATCTAGTTCGATGATTTTTTCGTCTTCAACGTACGATTTCACTGCAATTCCTTTAATGTTCAGAATGATTTGCATCACATCTTCACGAACACCTGGAACTGTGTCAAACTCATGTAACACACCATCAATATTGATAGATGTCACAGCTGCTCCTGGTAGAGAAGCTAGAAGTACACGACGAAGAGAGTTACCAAGAGTTGTACCGTAGCCACGTTCAAGTGGTTCGATTACAAACTTGCCATAATCTTTATTTTCATCAATTTTTGTTATATTTGGTTTTTCAAACTCGATCATTTAGTTACTCCCTCTTAAACGAAAAGCAGTGTAATGCGATGATTATACACGGCGACGTTTTGGAGGACGAGCACCATTGTGTGGCACTGGAGTCACATCACGAATTGCTGTTACTTCAAGACCAGCGGCAGCAAGCGCACGAATAGCTGACTCACGACCAGAACCTGGACCTTTTACAGTAACTTCAACTGATTTAAGACCGTGTTCTTGTGCAGATTTAGCAGCAGCTTCAGAAGCCATTTGAGCAGCGAATGGTGTAGATTTACGAGAACCTTTGAAACCAAGAGCACCAGCTGATGACCAAGCAATTGCATTACCATGCACATCAGTAATCATAACAATAGTGTTATTAAATGTAGCGTGAATATGAGCAATACCAGATTCGATATTCTTTTTCACACGACGTTTACGTGTTGGTTTAGCCAAGACTTTTACCTCCTATATTATTTTTTCTTACCAGCAATCGCAACAGCTTTACCTTTACGAGTGCGAGCGTTGTTTTTAGTGTTTTGTCCACGGACAGGAAGTCCACGACGGTGACGGATACCACGGTATGAACCGATTTCCATCAAACGTTTGATGTTCAAGTTTACTTCACGACGAAGGTCACCTTCAACTTTGATTGCATCCACTTCACGACGGATAGCATCTTCTTGATCTGATGTAAGATCACGTACACGAACATCTTCTGAGATTCCAGCAGCAGCCAAAATTTTCTTAGATGTTGCAAGTCCGATACCATAAACATAAGTCAATGAGATTACTACGCGTTTGTCATTTGGAATGTCAACTCCAGCAATACGAGCCATGTTTTCTCCTTTCTATCTTATCCTTGACGTTGTTTGTGTTTTGGATTTGCTGGGCAAATTACCATAACACGACCATTACGACGAATAACTTTACAGTATTCGCAAATTGGTTTGACCGATGGTCTTACTTTCATTTCTTATCCCTCCAAGTTTTTCGATTATTTAAAGCGGTAAGTGATACGTCCACGTGTCAAGTCATATGGACTCATTTCGACAGTAACACGATCTCCCGCTAAAATACGAATATAGTTTTTACGAATTTTACCAGAAACTGTTGCTAAAATCTGATGTCCATTTTCAAGTTCAACCGTAAACATTGCATTCGGCATTGTATCAACTACTTTGCCTTCAACTTCAATCACATCGTCTTTTGCCACGCAAAAGCACCTCCATAAATTTCGATTCGATGCCTCTAGACACAGAGACAACAATTATAAGTCAGACTATCTCAGTATAACATTTGTAGCGGATTTTTGCAAGTGTGAAAAACGCTTTATTTCAAATTTGTCAATACTTTTTCGATATCTGAGAAGACATCATTGATATCTTGATTACCTTCGATGTCATGAACCAAACCTTTGGCACGGTAGTGAGCAATGATTGGTTCTCCTTGAGCAATATTAACGTCCAAACGACGTTTTACCGTTTCAGGCTTATCATCTTCACGTTGGTAGTAATCTTCTTCTTTATAGTCAACTGGTGGGTTAAAGACCTTGTGGAAAGTTTCTCCAGTTACTCGGTGGATGATACGGCCACTCAAACGTTCCAAGAGGCTATCTGGATTCACTTCAATGTTGATGACACCTTCTAGTTCAATGCCAAGTTCAGCCAATGTTTTGTCCAAGGCATGAGCTTGTTCGATTGTACGTGGGTAACCATCCAACAAAAATCCTGTTTCTTTAATATCATCTTGTGAAAGACGTTCTTTTACGATTCCATTTGTAACTTCGTCAGGAACCAATTCACCCTTGTCAATGTATGACTTAGCAAGAACACCCATTTCAGTTTGATTTGCCATTGCAGCGCGGAACATATCACCTGTTGAGATATGTGCAACATGGAATTGCTCTACGATTTTTGCTGCTTGAGTTCCTTTACCTGCACCAGGTAAGCCCATAATCAAAAGATTCATGATTTGATCTCCTTATTTTATTTTTAAATAGAAGCAAAAAGTCTTTTCACCCCTATTTAAAAACAAAATAGAAGAGGGGAGATCAAACTCTTACAAATGTTAGAGTTTAAACCTCCACTCCCTCAGTATTTACTGATTCATACTCAATGAAAATCAAAGAGCAAACTAGGAAGCTAGCCGCAGGCTGTACTTAAGTACGGCAAGGTGAAGCTGACGTGGTTTGAATTTGATTTTCGAAGAGTATCAGTAAATACTTTTATTCTGTTCTATCCATGAAACCAACATACTTACGTTTCAATAGGTAACCTTCCAATTGTTTGATTCCTTCAATACCTGTAGAGATAATGATCAAAAGACTGGTTCCTCCAAAAGCAACTGCTTCTGAAAGTCCGAAAACATCTTTTGCCACAATCGGTAAAATAGAAATCACACCAAGGAAGAGGGAACCAACAGTTGCAAGACGACGAAGAAGTTTAGACATATATTCTTCTGTACCTTTACCAGGACGAACTCCGTGGATATAGGCACCGCTCTTTTGTAGGTTCTCAGCCGCTTTTTCAGGATTAATCTGTACAAACGTGTAGAAGAATGTAAAGAGAATAATCAACAAAGCATACATGGCAATACCAGTTGGTGAAGTTGTTGCCAGCATTTCTTGTGCTGTTCTTACCCAAGCCCAATCATGGCCTGTAGCGCTCAAAAACTGAAGAATAGCCGCCGGCGCTGCAGTAATCGAACTTGCAAAGATAACAGGGATAACTCCAGCAGGGTTCACCTTCAATGGAAGGTAAGAGCTAGATGGAGCACCTTGTGCAACCTTAGTATATTGGATTGGAATTTTGTATTCCGCTTGTTGAACATAAGTTGTAAAGTAAATGATCAACAATACAGCAATAATCAAGATGATTACGAAAATGATAGATGAGTTGATACGGCTACTTGGAACATTCACAAAGTAGTCTACATAGATGCCCTGAATCATCTCTGGAATTGAGGCAACAATCCCGGCAAAGATAATCATAGAAACACCATTTCCGTATCCCTTATCTGTAATTTGCTCTCCCAACCACGTCACAATCATACTACCAGCTGTTAAGATGATACCAATCATGATAAAGACTTGTGGAGTAAGAGCTGTTTTCAACAATTGAGCTCCAGCCAAAGTATTAAAACCAGCTGTAATCCCGATAGATTGCACAAAGGCTAGACCAAGAGCAATATAACGAGTAGCTTGATTCAATTTTCTTCGACCTACTTCCCCTTGTTTCCCCCACTCTACAAATTTCGGTAAAATATCCATTTGCAAGAGTTGGACAACGATAGAGGCCGTAATGTAGGGACTAACACCAAGTGCAAAAACTGAAAAGTTTTTCATGGCATTCCCTGACACCAAGCTCAGCATGTTTAAGAAGGATAATCCACTTAAAGCATTCAAGCTATTGGCATTCACACCAGGAACTG
Source organism: bacterium (assembly GCA_905221065.1). GTDB lineage: Bacteria > Bacillota > Bacilli > Lactobacillales > Streptococcaceae > Streptococcus. Next base: position 108,672 of record CAJNBS010000001.1, on the reverse strand, counting down.
TAATACTAGTCCCGATACGAAAGACCAAAACGATAAAAATTGTAAACAAAATTTTTGATCGAACCTGCTTGACTTTAAGAGCTTCTCTTAATAATTTAAAAAACATAGGTCACCTCTCTTAGATGACTTCTACTGAACCACCTTTAGCAGTGATAGCTTCTTCAGCTGATTTAGAGAATTTAGCTGCTTTCACAGTCAATTTCTTAGTCAACTCACCGTTACCAAGAATTTTAACGCCTGATTTTTCAGCTTTAACAATTCCTGCTTCGATAAGAACAACTGGAGTAACTTCAGCACCATCTTCAAAGACGTTCAATTGGTCAAGGTTCACAATTGCGTATTCTTTAGCGTTGATGTTAGTGAATCCACGTTTTGGAAGACGACGGAACAATGGAGTTTGTCCACCTTCAAAACCAAGGCGAACTCCGCCACCACTACGAGCTTTTTGACCTTTTTGACCACGACCAGATGTTTTACCGTTACCTGATGAAGTACCACGACCAACGCGGTTACGTACTTTACGAGAACCTTCTGCAGGTTTCAATTCATGAAGTTTCATTTTTATTTTCTCCTCTTTTGTAAAATGCTAGCGCCGAGAAGGAAGAAAAGGTTGTCTCCCCCATCAACTCGCCTATACGACGTCATCATAGATGACTATATCTAGTTTTAGGGGATGGTATACTGCACATCCCCTAAAAATTCATTAGTTTACTTCTTCAACTGTTACCAAGTGAGATACTGCTGTGATCATACCACGGATAGCAGCGTTGTCTTCTTTAATAACAGAGCTGTTCAATTTGCCAAGTCCAAGTGCTACAACAGTTTTACGTTGTGATGGAATGCGTCCGATTGGAGACTTAGTCAAAGTAATTTTAATTTGAGCCATTTTATCCCCTTTCTTATGCCAAATCAGAAACTGAAATACCACGAAGGGCAGCAACTTCTTCAGCGCGTTTCAATTGTTTCAAACCTTCAACAGTTGCACGAACAATGTTGATTGGAGTGTTAGAACCAAGTGATTTAGATGTAATATCTGCCACACCTGCCAATTCCACAACGGCACGAACTGCACCACCAGCGGCAACTCCAGAACCTTCTACAGCAGGTTTCAACAATACTTTAGCTCCACCGAATTCTGAAAGAACTTCGTGTGGGATTGTTGTTCCAACCATAGGAACTTCGATCAAGTTTTTCTTAGCATCGTCTACTGCTTTACGGATTGCTTCTGGAACTTCTTGAGCTTTACCAGTACCAAATCCTACGCGACCGTTGTGGTCACCAACAACAACAAGAGCTGCGAAACGAAGACGACGTCCACCTTTAACAACTTTTGTAACACGGTTGACAGCAACTACGCGTTCTTCTAATTCAACTGCATTGTCTTTAAATGCCATTTTCTAGTGTCCTCCTATTAGAATTTCAATCCGTTTTCACGAGCTGCATCAGCCAAAGCTTTCACACGTCCGTGATATAGATATCCACCGCGGTCGAACACCACTTCTGAAATACCTTTAGCGTTTGCACGTTCTGCAACGAGTTTACCGACAGCAACGGCTTGTTCAGTCTTAGTTCCTTTTGAAACTTCTTTGTCAAGAGTTGAAGCACTTGCGAGCGTTACACCCGCTACGTCATCAATCACTTGAGCGTAGATGCCTGTATTAGAACGGAATACGTTCAAACGTGGGCGATCAGCAGTTCCAGAGAGTTTTCCGCGAACGCGACGGTGGCGTTTTTGGCGGAGTTTGTTTTTATCTGGTTTTGAAATCACAGTTTTCACCTCTTTAGTTTTAAATCGTGTGCTATGCACAAAGTTGGAAAATAGGTTGGTGGTTGAAAATCAACCACTCAACATTATTTACCTGTTTTACCTTCTTTACGGCGAACGAATTCACCAACGTAACGGATACCTTTACCTTTATATGGTTCTGGTGAACGAAGGCTACGTACGTAAGCAGCTGTTTGACCAACTACTTCTTTTGAAATTCCGCTAACAACGATTGTTGTTGGGTTTGGAAGTTCAAAAGTAATTCCTTCCGGAGCTTCAACTTCGTCTGGATGAGATTTACCAACAGCCAAAACAAGTTTAGATCCTTGAAGTTGTGCACGGTAACCAACCCCGCGCATTTCAAGTTCTTTCTTGAATCCTTCTGATACACCAACAACCATGTTGTTCAAAAGGGCACGAGTAGTTCCGTGGATAGTTTTCATTTCTTTTGAATCGTTTGGACGGTGAAGAGTTACTTCAGTACCTTCCACACGGATTTCAATATCTTTTGAGAACTCACGAGTAAGTTCTCCTTTAGGTCCTTTTACAGTTACAACGTTGTCATTGTTAGTGATTTCAACACCAGCAGGCAACACGATAACTTTATTACCAATACGTGACATGTTTATTTTCTCCTGTTAAATTGTCAGGCCATAACGGCCAGTTTTCACGGGGTTCAGATACTTATTGAGTTCAATAGCTAAATTGAACACGCTCTAAGAACTGTGCAAAATAGATAAGTTGGCTTGTTTGTAAACAAACTTCTCCAACTTCCTAATTTTGCTTTGTTCTTTACGAGCTTTGTATCTTGATTTTACCAAACGTAAGCGATAACTTCCCCACCAACATTCTTTTGGCGTGCTTCTTTATCAGTAAGCAAACCTTCAGAAGTTGAAAGGATAGCAATTCCAAGTCCGTTAAGAACTTTTGGAAGGTCTTCACGTTTTTTGTAGACACGAAGTCCTGGTTTAGAAACACGTTTCAAGTTAGTGATAACTTTTTCACCGTTTGGTCCGTATTTAAGGAATACACGGATGATGCCTTGTTTGTCATCTTCGATGATTTCAACGTTTTTTACAAAACCTTCGCGTTTAAGGATTTCAGCAATCCCTTTTTTGATGTTTGATGCAGGTACTTCAAGTACTTCGTGTTTCGCTTGGTTAGCGTTACGAATACGAGTTAGGAAGTCTGCGATTGGGTCAGTCATAACCATTTTATTTTTCTCCTCTTACTAGTAGTTTGCAAGTTGCACTTGCTAGTTAATGATTGAGCTAGGCTCAGATAGTATTGACACATTCAAATGAGATAACTCTTATTTGAACACGAGCTACAACCTGTGCAAAAAAGATAAATTTATTTTGGAGCATCGCTCCTTCAACAAATTTCCTATTTTTGCTGTGGTTGTTACGCTCTTTGTATCATGATATTACCAAGATGCTTTTGTTACACCAGGGATTTGTCCTTTGTAAGCTAATTCACGGAAGCAAACACGGCAAAGTTTAAATTTGCGGTAAACTGAATGTGGACGACCACATTTTTCACAACGAGTATAAGCTTGAGTAGAGAACTTCGCTGGACGTTTGTTCTTAGCAATCATTGATTTTTTAGCCATTAGATTTACCTCCTATATTATTTTGCAAAAGGCATTCCAAGGCCTGTAAGCAATGCACGTGACTCTTCGTCAGTGTTAGCAGTTGTTACGATAACGATGTCAAGACCACGAGTTTTGTCAACGTCATCGAAATTGATTTCTGGGAAGATCAATTGTTCTTTCACACCAAGTGTGTAGTTTCCGCGTCCGTCAAATGATTTTGTTGGAACACCGTGGAAGTCACGTACACGTGGAAGTGAAACTGAAACCAATTTATCCAAGAATTCGTACATACGTTCACCACGAAGGGTAACTTTTGCACCGATCGCAACACCTTCACGAAGACGGAAGCCGGCGATTGATTTTTTAGCTTTAGTGATAAGTGGTTTTTGACCTGAGATAAGTGCCAATTCTTCAGCAGCTTTTTCAAGGCTTTTAGCGTTTGATACAGCTTCACCAACACCCATGTTCAAAACGATCTTATCTACTTTAGGCACAGCCATCACTGATGAGTAGTTGAATTGTTCTGTCAAAGCAGGAACTACTTCATTAAGATATTTTTCTTTTAAACGATTTGCCATTATACTTCTCCTTTCCTTCGTGATTAATCAAGCACTTCGCCTGATTTTTTGTTGTAGCGAACTTTTTTACCGTCTACAAATTTGTAACCAACACGACCAGCTACACCATTTTTGTCCAAAACTTGAACGTTTGATACGTGGATAGCTGCTTCTTTCTCGATGATACCACCTTGAGGAAGCTCGTTAGTTGGACGTTGGTGTTTCTTAACGATGTTAACACCTTCAACGATAACTTTGTTTACTTTTGGAAGGGCAGTAAGGACAACAGCTTCTGTTCCCTTATCTTTACCAGCGATTACGCGAACTTTGTCGCCTTTTTTTACAAACATTAGGTTTCTCCTTGATTTTTCTTACGCCCATAAGGGCACCCTGGAGGTAAATCCAGGGGACTAGTTTGTTTCTAAAAATTAAAGTACTTCTGGAGCAAGTGACACGATCTTCATGAAGCCACCTTCACGCAATTCACGTGCAACTGGGCCAAAGATACGTGTTCCGCGAGGAGTTTTGTCTTCACGGATGATAACTGCTGCGTTTTCGTCAAATTTGATGTATGAACCATCAGCACGACGAGCACCTGATTTAGTACGAACGATAACTGCTTTAACAACGTCACCTTTTTTAACCGCACCACCAGGAGTAGCTTGTTTTACAGATGCCACGATAACATCACCGATGTTTGCAAATTTACGTCCTGAACCACCAAGAACTTTGATAGTCAAGATTTCGCGAGCACCGCTGTTGTCTGCAACTTTCAAACGAGTTTCTGTTTGAATCATTTCAGTTTTCTCCTTTCAGGTTTGATTAGATGATGACCGCTTCTTCAACAACTTCTACAAGACGGAAACGTTTTGTAGCTGAAAGCGGACGAGTTTCCATGATACGTACGATATCGCCTTCTTTGGCAACATTGTTTTCATCATGAGCTTTGTATTTTTTAGAGTAGTTAATACGTTTACCATAGACTGGGTGGTTACGTTTTGTTTCAACTACAACTGTGATTGTCTTGTCCATTTTGTCAGATACAACACGTCCAACAAGAACTTTACGATTATTGCGTTCCATTGAAATTTCTCCTTCCCTAGTCTATTATTTCGCTTCAGATTGAACTGTTTTGATACGAGCGATTTGTTTTTTAACTTCTTTCAAGCGAGCTGTTTGTTCCAATTGACCAGTAGCAGCTTGGAAACGAAGTTCAAACAATTCTTTTTTCAATTCGTTTTCGCGCTTCGCGAGTTCTTCTTGAGAAAGACCACGAAGTTCTTTAACAAATTCTTTTACTTCATTAAGTTTCATGCCTTCTCCTTATTCTGCTTCACGTTTTACGAATTTACATTTAACTGGCAATTTGTGGCTAGCAAGACGAAGCGCTTCGCGTGCAATCTCTTCAGATACACCAGCAATTTCGAACATCACTTTACCACGTTTAACTGGTGCTACCCAACCTTCAGGTGCCCCTTTACCAGATCCCATACGCACACCGATAGCTTTAGCAGTGTATGATTTGTGTGGGAAGATTTTAATCCAAACTTTACCACCACGTTTCATGTAACGAGTCATGGCGATACGAGCAGCTTCGATTTGGCGGTTAGTGATCCAGTGGCTAGTTGTAGCTTGAAGACCGTATTCACCGAATGCTACTTCTTTTCCACCTTTTGCTTCACCGCGCATTTTTCCACGGAATTCACGACGGTGTTTAACACGTTTAGGTACTAACATTGGTTATTTACCTCCTTTAGTGTTTTTGCGAGCTGGAAGAACTTCACCACGGTAGATCCATACTTTAACACCAAGTTTACCGTATGTAGTATCTGCTTCTTCCCAAGCGTAATCGATATCTGCACGAAGTGTGTGAAGTGGAACAGTTCCTTCAGAGTATCCTTCAGCACGGGCGATATCTGCACCGTTCAAACGACCTGATACTTGAGTTTTGATTCCTTTAGCTCCAGCACGCATTGCACGTTGGATTGCTTGTTTTTGTGCACGACGGAAAGCAACACGTTGCTCCAATTGACGAGCAATACCTTCACCTACAAGGTGAGCATCCAAATCAGGTTGTTTGATTTCGATGATGTTGATGTGTACTTGTTTTCCAGTCAATTTGTTAAGTTTTGCACGGAGTGCATCAACGTTAGCACCACCTTTACCGATAACCATACCTGGTTTAGCAGTGTGAAGTGAAACGTTAACTTTGTTTACTGCGCGTTCGATTTCAATAGTTGAAACTGCTGCGTCAGCAAGTTCTTTTTGAACGAATTTACGGATTGCAAGATCTTCATGAAGGTAATCCGCGTATTCTTTTTCAGCATACCATTTGGCATCCCAATCACGGATGATGCCGACACGCATACCAATTGGATGTACTTTTTGACCCACGATTTTACCTCCTTATTTTTCTGCAACAGCTACAGTGATGTGAGCTGTACGTTTGTTGATTGGTGAAGCTGAACCTTTCGCACGTGGACGGAAACGTTTCATAGTTGGTCCTTCGTTTGCGAATGCTTCAGATACTACCAAGTTAGCTTTATCCAAACCAAAGTTGTTTTCAGCGTTAGCTACAGCTGAGTTCAAAACTTTCAAGATGATTTCAGCAGCTTTGTTTGGAGTGAATGTCAAGATTGCGATTGCATCGGCTACGCTTTTACCACGGATGTTATCAAGAACAAGACGTGATTTACGAGGTGAAACACGTACTGTACGAGCCATTGCTTTAGCTGAAGTAATTTCTGCCATTTATGTTCTCCTTATTTTCTACGTGTTTTCTTGTCGTCTGCAGCGTGACCTTTGTAAGTACGAGTTGGTGCAAATTCACCAAGTTTGTGACCTACCATGTCTTCTTGGATGTAAACAGGTACGTGTTTACGTCCGTCATAAACTGCAATAGTGTAACCAATGAAACTTGGGAAGATCGTTGAACGACGTGACCAAGTTTTAATAACTTTTTTCTTTTCGTCGTTAGCTTGAGCTTCAACTTTTTTCATCAAATGCTCATCGACGAAAGGTCCTTTTTTAAGACTGCGTCCCATTTTTATATTTTCTCCTTTAAATGTTGTACCACAGCGGCTTGCGCTCACATGGAGCGCTACCGAGCTGGCGGATTTACTAGTTGCTTAAGCGACTAATTTAATATTATTTCTCGTTGCGACGACGAACGATAAGTTTGTCAGATTTCGCTTTCTTGTTACGAGTTTTAAGACCAAGAGCAGGTTTGCCCCACGGAGTAGATGGTGCTTTACGACCAACTGGTGCTTTACCTTCACCACCACCGTGTGGGTGATCGTTAGGGTTCATTACAGAACCACGAACTGTTGGGCGGATACCTTTCCAACGGCTACGCCCTGCTTTACCAAGGTTTACAAGTCCATGTTGTTCGTTTCCGACAACACCAACTGTAGCACGGCAAGTTCCAAGAATCATACGAACTTCACCTGATTGAAGACGAACAAGTACGTATTTACCTTCAGAACCCAATACTTGAGCAGATGCTCCAGCAGCACGTACCAATTCACCACCACGACCTGGTTTCAACTCGATGTTGTGGATCAAAGTACCAACTGGGATGTTAGCAAGTGGAAGAGCGTTTCCGACTTTGATATCTGCTTCTGGACCTGAAACGATACGTTGACCTACTTCAAGACCTTTTGGAGCGATGATGTATGCTTTCACACCGTCAGTGTAGTGTACAAGAGCGATGTTTGCAGAACGGTTTGGATCGTACTCGATAGTTTTAACAACTGCTTCAACGTTGTCTTTGTTACGTTTGAAGTCAACCAAACGGTAGAAACGTTTGTGTCCACCACCTTGGTGACGAACAGTGATACGACCGTTGTTGTTACGACCAGCCTTGCTCTTCAAAGCAACAAGCAATGATTTTTCAGGAGTGCTTGTTGTGATTTCAGCGAAATCCAAAGAAGTCATATTACGGCGACCGTTTGTTGTTGGTTTATAAACACGAATTCCCACGATATTTCCTCCTTAGATTATTCAGCTTCAGCAGCAAACAACTCGATTGCTTTTGAATCAGCCGTAAGTGTGATGATAGCTTTTTTAGTTTTGTTAGTAAAACCAGTGTAACGTCCAACACGTTTAGCTTTTGGTTTTACGTTGATTGTGTTAACATTGGCAACTTTAACACCTTCGAAAGCAGCTTCAACAGCTTGCTTGATCAAAAGTTTGTGTGCACGAGTGTCAACTTCAAATACATATTTCCCTGCTTCAAGTTGAGCCATTGAGCTTTCAGTGATGACAGGTTTTTTGATAACATCATACAAATTCATTATGCAAGAACCTCCTCGATTTTAGAGATAGCTGCTTGTGTGACAAGAAGTTTGTCGCTATTTGCGATGTCAAGAACACTTGCAGTTGTAGCAGTTGCAACTTTCACGTTTGGAAGGTTACGAGCTGAAAGAGCTGCGAATTCATTTCCTTCTTCAAGGATAACAAGAACTTTAGAATCGATGCTCAATGCTGCAAGAACTTTTGCAAATTCAGCAGTTTTTGGAGCTGTAAATGAAAGAGCGTCTACAGCTACGAATTTGTTTTCAGCAACTTTTTCAGAGTAAACTGATTTAAGAGCTAGGCGACGAACTTTTTGTGGAAGTTTGTAGCCGTATGAACGTGGAGTTGGTCCGAAGACAACACCACCACCACGCCATTGTGGTGAGCGGATAGAACCTTGACGAGCACGTCCAGTTCCTTTTTGACGCCATGGTTTGCGTCCACCACCTGATACTGCAGAGCGGTTTTTAACAGCGTGTGTTCCTTGACGAAGACTTGCGCGTTGGCTGATGATCACATCAAACACAACTGATTCATTTGGTTCGATACCAAATACTGCATCGTTAAGAACAACTTGGCCAGCTTCTTTACCAGTTTGGTCAAATAATGTTACGTTTGCCATTGTGACTGATTTCCCCTTTCTTTATTATTTACCAGCTTTAACTGCTGATTTGATAGTGATAAGAGATTTCTTAGCACCTGGTACGTTACCTTTGATAAGGATAACGTTCTTTTCTGGAACAACTTGTACAACTTCAAGGTTTTGAATTGTTACACGGTCGCCACCCATACGTCCTGCAAGGTTTTTACCTTTGAATACACGGTTAGGTGCAACAGGTCCCATTGAACCTGGACGACGGTGGTAACGAGAACCGTGAGCCATTGGTCCACGTGATTGTCCGTGGCGTTTGATAACACCTTGGAAACCTTTACCTTTAGAAGTACCAGTTACGTCAACAACGTCTCCAGCTGAGAATGTTTCAACTGTGATTTCAGCACCAACTTCCAAGCCTTCAACGTTTTTGAATTCACGAATGAAGCGCTTAGGAGCCGTGTTAGCTTTCGCTACATGTCCTTTAGCAGGTTTGTTGCTCAATACTTCGCGTTTGTCATCGAAACCAACTTGGATAGCGTTGTATCCGTCTGTTTCAACAGTTTTAACTTGAAGAACAACGTTTGGAGTTGCTTCAATAACTGTTACAGGGATCAATTCGCCAGCTTCAGTGAAGATTTGAGTCATTCCCACTTTTTTCCCTAAGATTCCTTTTGTCATGAGAAAATAGTTCCTTTTCTATATTTTTATTCAAAAAGTTTTTAACGAGCGTTTTTTATGCTCAAGGTATCAAACTTTAGATTAAAGTTTGATTTCTACGTTTACACCACTTGGAAGATCCAATTTCATCAAAGCATCAACTGTTTTTTGAGTTGGGTTAACGATATCGATCAAACGTTTGTGTGTACGCATTTCAAATTGTTCGCGAGAGTCTTTGTATTTGTGAGTCGCACGAATAATTGTGTAGAGGCTACGTTCAGTTGGAAGTGGGATTGGACCCGCAACTTGTGCACCTGTACGAGTAGCTGATTCTACGATTTTTGCAGCCGCTGTGTCAAGCGTACGGTGTTCGTAAGCTTTCAAACGGATACGGATTTTTTTGTTTGCCATCTTTTTCTCCTTTTCGTCTATTTAAGATAATAGGCTAGCTCCACAAGAAAACCGACGCGGTGTTGCGTGGCAATGCAACCGAGCGTGTCGCAACCTCTTGCATCAAAGCTAAAGCTGTAATTTACAGCACCATAATAGAATAACACAAAGCCCCTGCGATTGCAAGGGATTTGTTGCTGTTTTTTAAAATTTTTAACATGAAAACGTTTTCCTATTTTTTCTTTCTAAAATTACGGATTTTCTTCTATATAACTCAAGTTCTCTTGACCTCAAATCTATCTTCTGATTGTTTCACTAGAATGTCCGCCCTTGACTCGGTTTCTTTATAATATTGTAGATACTGATCCCGCCTCATCTGATGACTAGTCAATATAAAGGAAACATCGCGATTTCTCACAGTCGTATCTCGAGCTAGACGTCGCTTTAATTCGGTCTCCTCATCCGTGTAGAAACAGATGGTTTTGTCAAAGAGTACCTTGGGTAAAAAGCCTACAGACATCCCTTCGACAATCAGAACTGGTTTCGCTCCAGACAAGATCTCACTAGCTTTCCAAGGTTCTTCAATTGTTAAGATATCCATACCTGCCTGCAAGGCTAAGATATCTCTCTGCAAACTTGATGTGCCACCGGTAGACAAGCTGTCACCTTTTGATCTGGCGCTTGCTTTGGTACTACCAGATGACGTTCTGAGGTGATATAGGGATCTGTTTCTAGCAAATTTACTGTAGTAGAATCCAAAGCTTGGTACAATTCCTGTGCAAAGGTTGATTTACCCGAAGCTCCATGACCGTATATTCCCAGTGTCCTGATTTTCCCCGTCTCGATCTCTGAGACTAGTTGCTCCATTAAGTCTTTTCTCTTCATTCTCTCTTCACCTGTTCATAGCTTTCTTTTCCATCATTGAGTTTGTCCCAAATCACTACTTGCCCACTTTTGAGAGATTTTGGCACATCGATAATTCGTTGATTGGAAGAACCTCGAAACTGGAGCATGAGATTTCTCTTAGTTCTATCATACCGTCCATCGACAAGAATGTCAATCAGTGATAAGAGTTCCAATTTATCTGGGGTCTCCAGCATCATTTCTTCCCAAGTGTAGCCCGTCCAGGACCAGATGTCTTTTTCTGGCAATTCCTTTCGGATGCGTTTAACGAGGGGCAAGAGAATGCCCGTATTGAGAAAGGGCTCTCCTCCCAATAAGGTCAAGCCTTGAACATAAGGTTGAGCAAGATCTGCCATGATCTGTTCTTCTAATTCTGCGGTATAGGGAATGCCAGCATTAAAAGACCAAGTCGCAACATTATAACATCCTTCGCAATGAAACATGCAACCTGATACATAGAGAGAGTTGCGTACTCCTTCTCCATCTACAAAGTTAAAGGCCTTGTAGTCAATGATGCGCCCTTGACTGAGTTCCTCACTTTTCCATTCTTGTGGTTTTGGATTATTCATTCGCTACCTCTATCCAATAACGCTCGACTCCATTACGAGCATCCTCAAATATTCCACCATTCGCTAGAATGACTGCTCTACTAGCAGGATTATTCACGCTACAGGTAACAAGAGCTTTCTTGATGTTCTTTTCCTTAGCAAGTTGCAAGCCCTGACGGAGAGTTTCCTTAGCATAACTTTTCCCTCTTTCAGATGGACGAATGGAGTAGCCAATATGGCCAGCATAATTCAGCAGTCCCTCATTCAGTCTCAATCGCAGATTCAAAAATCCTAGAGCACGACCTACATCATCAAATGATACAAATTGAATAGAAGGAACACGATTTTCAGGCAAGTTTATTCCCATCTCTTTTTGCATATTTGTTTCCAACCACTCTTCATACACAAAGTTCTCTGTATCCCAAAAGCCCCCATCGTGGGCTGATTGAGTCTGCTCAAACTCTGCCATCATGTCTAAAACAGCTTCTCTATCTACTATTGTCGGTCTACGTAATTCCATCCTTACCTCCCACTATGAGAAAAGCGAGAGCTGACTCTCACTTTTATTTTTTCTTATTCTTGTTTAAAAATTGTTCTCTGAGGTTGAGCAAACGTTCTTTCTTACCAGCTCCACCTTTAGAGTGTTTCTCGTGATAACGGGTCACTTGTGCGCGCCCCTTATCATCTAATTGATATTTTCCCATTTCATTTCTTTCTAATTTGTTACTTGATGTCCAGCTATTTTAATCGTTGAGCCATTCATATGTTTGACACGCGCAGCGATTTCCTTGTGACGGCCGTTGACCATAGGTCTTGCTTGAGGATTACCTAGATAGCCACAAGTTCGTTTAACCACATCTACTGTTTTAGGGTCGCTATTGCCACAGTTTGGACAAGCAAATCCTCTTTCAGTTGGTTCAAAATCCCCTTCAAAGTCACACTTGTAGCAACGGTCAATCGGAGTATTGGTTCCTAGATAGCCAACTCGGTCATAGGCATAGTCCCAAACAGCTTCCAGAGCCTTTGGATTTTGCTGGAGGACTGGATACTCACAATAATGGATAAAACCACCTGACGCACCTGCTTCTGGATAGACTTTCTCAAAGTCTAATTTTTCAAACGGTGTTGGATTTTTACGAACATCGTAGTGGAAAGAGTTGGTGTAGTATTCCTTATCCGTGATATCAGGAATAGAGCCAAACTTCTCTGTATCTAGTCGGCAGAAGCGGTCTGTTAGACTTTCAGACGGTGTTGAGTAGATAGAGAAATGATAGCCATATTGGTCAGACCACTCTTCTACACGGCGTTTCATATCACGAATGATATCCAGTGTGAATTCCTTAGCATCTGGATTGCTTTCCCAGCTGTTACCAAAGAAAACAGTCGCTACTTCATACAAACCGATATAGCCCAACGAAACGGTTGCACGACGATTCTTAAAGAGCTGGTCAACACTTTCTTCTTTACCTAGACGATGGCCAAAAGCACCGTACTGATAAAGGATAGGAGCATTGGCTGGCGTCGCTTCTTTAGTACGTTCGACACGGTAAACCAGAGCATCTTCAGCGATATTCATACGCTCGTTGAAGATTTCCCAGAACTTATTCATATCACCTTCAGACTCGATGGCAATGCGAGGCAGGTTAACCGTCACAACTCCCAGGTTCATCCGACCTGAATTGACTTCTACACCATTCTCGTCTTTCCATCCTTGGAGGAAAGAACGACAGCCCATAGGAACCTTGAAGGAACCTGTCAAGTCAACAATCTTATCATAGGACAAGACATCTGGGTACATCCGTTTGCTTGCACACTCTAGGGCCAACTGTTTGATGTCATAGTTGGGAGTCCCTTCTTCCAAGTTAAGACCTCTTTTAAGCGTGAAGATAAGTTTTGGGAAGATAGCTGTTCGATGTTCTGAACCAAGACCCTTGATCCGAATGGTCAAGATAGCTTTTTGAATTTCCCGTTCAAAACGACTAGTCCCTAAACCAAAACCTAGTGAAGTAAAGGGTGTTTGGCCATTTGAAGTGAAGAGAGTATTGATTTCATACTCAAGAGATTGCATGGCATCGTAGATGTCTTTTTGGGTTTTCTTCCAAGCGTAATCTTCCCGTTTGTCAGGCAAGACCCACTCTTCTGCATCTTTGAGATGTTTTTGGTAATTCTTCTCTGCATAAGGCGCCAAGACCTCATCGATACGGTCAGCTGAACAGCCTCCGTACTGGCTAGAAGCAACGTTGGCAATGATTTGGGAAATCTGAGCTGTCGCGGTCTGGATAGACTTGGGACTCTCTACCTCCGCATTTCCAATCTTAAAACCATTTTCCAACATCCCTTTAAAATCAATCAAACAGCAGTTGGTCATAGGGGTATAGGGACTGTAGTCCAAATCATGATAGTGGATATCCCCCTTTTGGTGGGCATTGGCTACGTGCTTAGGGAGCATTTGCAGTCCGATTGATTTCCCAACAATCCCTGCTGTCAAATCACGCTGAGTATTAAAGACATCGCTGTCTTTATTGGCATTTTCATTGACAACTGCTTGATCTTTGTTAAGAAGCTTATGGATACTAAAGTTGATATCTGTCGCTTTTGAGCGCTCAAAATCCCTTTGTGTCCGATAAGTAATATACTCCTCAGCCAGCGCATATTCTTTGGCTTCAAGAAGTTCATGTTCTACGATATTTTGGATTTCATAAATCTTAACTCCCTGTGGAAAACGACTATGAATTTCTGTGACAATTCGCTCGGTCAGAGCATTTAGGCGCTTTTCAACCAAGGGTGTCACATCCATAACCTTGTCAGCCGCCTTGTGGAGAGCCTTGTCAATCTTGTCCACATCAAATACAACACGTCTCCCATCTCGTTTTTCAACAAAGAGGGTTGGTAGGGTTGTAATTTTTTCTTCTAGTGCAATCATATGCATGCTCTTTTCTAAAATAGGATATCTAAAAAGTATTATACCACTCTAAAAAGAAAAATCAATATCTTGTGGTAAAAATCAGAGATTTTTTAAAAATACACAAGATATTGATTTCATTATTTGATTTTATAGACTTTAAATTCTGAGTAATCAGTCTTTACTGGTTGGTAATTTCCTTTCAAAATGGTTTCCACTTCAGACCATACTGCTACCTTATCGTTTACCACAATCACCTTGGGTTGTTTTTCTTTCAAGTCATTGAGTAGCTTATTCCGATTTTCCTCAGTTGCTGTATAGTGCAACGGGGACAAAATAGCCGATGGCGACAAGCGCTCACTCTTACGATAAAGAGTTGCGGTATCATCCCATGCATAGATAGCATCTTCCGTACTTGTCTCCTCTTTCACCAAATCAGCAAGACGCTCACGTTCTTGATAAGGTACTGGATAAAGGACAAACCTCATCAAAAAAGGGACAGTCAAAAGATATAACAAAGTTAAAATCGGTAGGTAAAGATTCCCCTTAGTATAGCGATGCCAGAGACTAACAGGCTCTTCTCTGCGTCTTCTTCTAACGCTACGACCACTCTGTTGCCCCTTGATATTGGACACTAAAAGCAGAAGAAAAACAGGGAAAATGAGCATCAAACGGGATGCATGTAGGGGATCCTGTGTAAAGAAAATCACTACCAAACCTAAAATTAGGAACAAACTCGCAGGCACTGAGATGACATATAGTTTAGAGGATTTAGATTGAAAGAGACCTAAAAAGACAAAAACCAAAACTCCCATGCCAAGAGCCAACAACCCGTAAAACAAAACATTTTCTAACAATGCCGAAACAGAAGCCAAACGAATAGAATGAATTGGATATAAAATTCCACTAATCGCATCCTCAAAACTTCCTGTTGCAACACTATAGTAGGCAGTTGGATAAAAGACAAGTGAAAAACCTAAAGCCACTGCAAGAAACTGATAAAATCCATGTACAAAACGTCTATGCCCAAGGTTAAAGACCAACAAGCCTAAACTCACTACAGCAATAAACAGGAGCGATGACAAGGGAGCAAAGAAAAATCCGCCTGCCAAAGCCAGCCCAATCCGTACAAATCCCTTGTCATGGCTTGGATTGCTTAGGTAAGCCGCAACTAAACTAAAGGCCGCGAATAAGAAGGGAAGCGCTAAAAGAGTCGCATAACCTCCACCAAACGCAAGACCTGTAACTAGCATATAAAAAATAGTCACCACTTGTCCAGCTTGTTCTCCTTGCTCTGTCAAGGTATCCGCCGATTTAAAGAGGAAAAATCCTCCTGCTACCAAAGCTAACCACTCAAAAATGGCAAAGAAAAATTCGCCCTGAGTCACGTAAGTCAGCAAATAATAAAGCAAACCTTGACTTCCATAATAGTCGCTGTAAATTTTCCCTGTCTGATGAAGCGCCCAACCTGTATAAAAATCTTGCACTTCTTGTGCACTCATTAAATCAAGTAATAGCGGTACTCCTAGAGTTATTCCTGTTACAAGCGTACTCCACAGTAAAATTTTTACCAAAGGAAGACGACTTGATTCACGATGATGCGATTCTTGTTCGATTTGGTATTCTAGAGGCTCACGATTCTCCTGATGAACTTCTTCTACTCTACCATACACACTCATATCGTTTCTCCTATTCAATTTATCTGTCTTAGTATATCAAAAAGTCCTAGGATTGTCAGCTTGCGATGGGTGTTTGAGTGATTTTTTGCATAGTTTCACAAAGGTTTCAATTTCCCGAAATCGGTGTAAATGTGTCTGTTTAAATGTCGTGATATAGTTTAATTCTTTCTGAGTCAGCATCTTTCCTCCTACATCTTCTTATTCGTAAAAGGCAAGAAAAAGAGGACTGGTTTGTGTCCTCAGTCCTCTTTTTCTTATAAGATAGGGGCGAATAACTGGGCAATTTCCTTAATCAATTTCTGATACCAGCTATTTTTTATCGTATGAGGGAAAATTTCTTGCGATGCTAAAAAAATCTCTTGAAAATCTTTTTGAATCTCAGTGATTGATTCTGTTTTGTATAGCAAGACTGCATTTTCATAGTGGTGAAGCAAACTTCTATAATCTAAGTTAATGGTCCCAACTGCAGCAAAGTCCTTATCCACTAGGATTTGTTTACTGTGGATAAAGCCTGGACTATACTCAAAAATCCTTACTCCCGCCGACAACAAATCCGAATAGGCCCCTCTTGTTATGAGCTGGATTAATTTTTTATCCGGAATGAATGGGGTCACGATGCGGACATCAACACCCCTCATGGCCGCATTTTTAATACTCTCTGTTAAATCATAGTCAATAATCAAATAGGGGGTTGTGATATAGACTGAATCGGTAGCCTGATTAATCAAACTTTGATAGACTTTTTTACCTACCTGGGTACGGAAGATGGGCTTGGGTCCACTACCGTAAGGAATGCAGAGCCCTTGGCCAGAACAAGGCTGATTTTCCAAGTGATACTGATCAAAATCGCTGATTTCCCCACGATTGATGTACCAAGTCATCAAAAAGAGACGGGTGAGAGCCTTGACACCAGGGCCATCTAGGCGAATCCCACTGTCCTTCCAATAGCCAAAGCGTTCTACATGATTGATGTACTCATCGGCTAAGTTAATGCCTCCTGTATAGGCTACCTGACCATCTATGACCAGAATTTTACGATGGTCCCGATTGTTGTAAGCCACTGTCAAACGGGGGATCACCTTGTTAAACTTATGGGCTTCAATGCCTCGACTACGAAGCTGAATAGTATAATCTCCAGGTAAAGTTGCCATACAGCCGATATCATCATAGAGCATCTTGACCTCTACACCCTGAGCTGCCTTTTGCTCTAGTATATCTAATATGCTATTCCACATCAGACCTTCTTCGACAATATAGTACTCTAGAAAGATAAACTTTTCAGCTTTCTTGAGGTCTTCCAACATATGTTGCCACATGCTTTCACCGGAAGAAAAGAATTGTGAGTCTGTTCGATCATAGACGTCGGCATTGCTATCCATACTTAACAAAGATTTGATAACTCCATAAGCCGCCTTATCATCTTCCTTCAATTTCTGGCGGAGAGCTTTGCTATTATCCTCCCGAAAATGCATGGAACCAAGTTTGTCCAACTGCTTGATTTCTTTTTTGGACAATCGCCTTTCACCAAACATCAGATAGAGCAAGGGGCCAATGATAGGAACAAAAGTTACCACTAACCACATCACCTTGCTTTCAGGCGCCATGGAACGATTGACAATCGCTACGATAGTCGCCATACTCATAAAGATTAAGAGAATAACCCATAGAATAGGAGCCATCCGCCCTAAATAAAGAAAGAGACCAAAAACAAGACACAGTTCAAGCAGCATAATCGAAAGACTAAAGCCATACTTGGACATCAATAATTGAAATTTCCTATATTTCATATCCCCTCCTTGATAGTTTGAATGCTAAAAACAGGTAATTGATACTCTTCGAAAATCAAATTCAAACCATGTCAGCTTCACCTTGCCGTACTTAAGTACAGCCTGCGGCTAGCTTCCTAGTTTGCTCTTTGATTTTCATTGAGTATGATACTAGTATAACGCAGGTATTCGATAGAAGGCAAGTATTTATGGTCATTTTTCTGAGTAATCATAAAAGAGACCGAAAAATCCAGTCTCTTTCTAGTTTATTTTGATAAAACGATGCGATCAGACGCTTCTCTATCCATGTCGTCGATAATCATCTGGTTACCATTGATTGTATAAATCTTGGCATCATCACCAATAATCATGCGTTGATTAGCGGCATCGAAACTAACCTGCTTGATTTCTTGTTCCCCATCAGTTTCTACCTGTGTCCAAGTACCAGTTGTTCCAGTTACCACTAAAGTGATACGGTCTCCTTCGTCCTGACCAGTATAAGTTCCATCAATATTAGTTGGTTGAGCCTCAGGCGCATTTTGTGAAGAACTTGTTGCTGCCTGGTTTGTATTTTCTGTAGAAGATGAAGTAGCAGGTTGTGATTGCTGAGTTTGTTGTGTTTGCGGTTGAGCTGCTGGTTGTTGAACCTGTTGCGCTCTTTGTGAACAAGCTACTAAGAGACTAAGACTTGCTAAAAAAGCAAGAGAAAGTGTGAATGTTTTTAATTTCATGATGAATTTCCTTTCTGCTACCAATTTAGAGAATGTTCCTTCTAACTGGTAGTTCCCCTAGTATAACAAGGTCAAAAAAGGAGGTCAATTTATCTGCTCACGGTCCAGTAGATAGCTCCGTACTTCTGAGATAAAATAGAGAGACCCTGTAATGAACAACAAGTCCTGCGCGTCTGCCCTTGCTTCAAAATTGCTAATAAATTCTCGATAAGAAGGAATTACGTCGTAACCTGTTACATCTGTCTCGTCCAGAGAACCTTGATAATCAAAGCCGGTCACCTTGAGTTCTACCTGAGGCAAATTTTCAGTTAGGTAACCCAACATTCCCTGATAATCCTTGCGTTTCAAGGCTCCAAAAAGGATTTGAGGTCGATAACCTTCCTGCTCTTTTTCTTTGATAAACTCAACCAAGCGAGTCAAGGCAGGGAGGTTATGGGCACCATCCAAGTAAATCTGAGAACGAATACGCTCCAAGCGACCAGCCCAATGGGTCTGCTTCAAAGCCTGTCTTACAGCTTGTTCATCAACAACTTCCTTTCCTTCTCCCATAAAAAGAAGAAAAGTTTGCAACGCCAAGGCTGCATTTTCCTGCTGATAGGCTCCTTCCAAGCCTATTTTCAACTGCGAAAGATTAGCCAAAGAGCTTGAAAAATCACCATTCAGCATTGAGAAATCCTTATCTGACTGATAAAGGTCAACAGCTAAAGATTCAGCTTTTTCCTGACAAACGATCCTAGCTTCTGAAGGCAACTTAGCAATCACTGCCTTTTTACCAGCCTTAAAAATACCAGCTTTCTGCTCTGCAATTGCTTCTAGACTATCGCCCAAGGTTTCTTGATGATCGAATCCGATGGAGGTGATGACAGCAATCTCTCCAGTTACCACATTGGTCGTGTCAAGTAAGCCACCAATTCCCACTTCTAGTAAAACCAAATCCACCGCTTGCTCCCTAAAGTAGAGAAAAGCAATCAGGGTCAGCAATTCAAAAAAGGACAACTGGTCATGGGTTTGCAAAAGCGTCTTTTCCATCTCCTTGACCTGCTCAGCTAAACGGATAAAGTCTGCGTCTGCTATAGGTTGCCCGTTAATGCAGATTCGGTCATTGATAGAGACAATATGAGGGGAGGTAAAGGTCGCAACTTTTTTGCCATGCCCCATAAATAATTCCCTCATGAAAGCAATGGTAGACCCTTTCCCATTAGTCCCGGTTACATGGATAATAGGATAAGACTTCTCAGGATTCCCTAACAAATCCACCGCTTGCTGCATTCGGCCCAAACCTGATCGAAAATTCAAACCAATCCGACTATGGAGCCATTCTTCTACTTCAAACATACACATCTCCTTGACAAAAGTCTAATCAATTACCTAGCAAAATTCCGTAGATAACAAAAAATGAGGTCAGGATTCTCGTCCCAACCTCTTACCTGGTTAGCTAATCACTAGCTCCTATGAATGTTAATCTGGGGTAAAACGTCCCCCCAGACTTACCAGTTCTCTCTTATTTAAAGGAACTGGGGTAAAAATATCCACTGGACTGCCTGCGTTTCTAATTTCTAGCGCAGGGCTAAACACGTCCACTGAACATTCCAACTCTTCTAATTTTCAGGAGTTGGGGTGATACAGTCTCCCAGACTTACCAGTTCTCTCTTATTTAAAGGAACTGGGGTAAAAATATCCCCAGGACGTTCCAACTCTTCCAATTTCTAGGAGTTGGGGTAAAAACGTCCCCCGGACGTTTTTACTCCTCCATAAAGCTGTTGAAGACTTCTTCAATCATGTTCCATTCGTCTTCTGAGTCTTCTGGGATTGGTTGCAATTCGCCTTCTGTTCCATCTTCGTTTTCGATGAATGAGTAAGCTTGGATTTCAACTTGTCCGTCTTCGTCTTCTTCTGCGTTAACTGGTACTAGGAGAACATAGTTTTTACCAAATTCTTCTTTTCCATCAATCGTCAAAAGGATTTCAAACAAGGTTTCATTTCCTTGCTCATCTACTAGTGTGATTAGTTCACGTTCTTCGTGGTCGTGGTTATGATCGTGTGACATAGCCTCTCCTTTATATTAAAATTTTCTATCTAAATAATTTTGTAAAATCAGCTGAGCTGCTAACTTATCAATGACTTTCTTGCGCTTATTGCGACTGATATCTGCTTGTTCAATCAACATGCGCTCTGCGGCAACTGTTGTCAAGCGTTCATCTTGATAGTCTACTGGTAAACCAAAAATCTCTTCTAGCTTTGCTCCGTATGCTTGACTAGCTTCCACGCGCGGTCCGCTTGTATTGTTCATGTTTTTAGGCAAGCCCACTACAAATCGTTCCACCTTGTAAGCATCAACCAACTCTTTAACGCGGTCAAAACCAAATTGGCCTTGTTCCTCATTGATTTGGATAATTTCAAGCCCTTGAGCTGTAAAACCGAGCGGATCGCTAATCGCCACCCCTACCGTTTTGGAACCGACGTCCAATCCCATAATTCTCATAGGTTATAGATCGACTCCTTGCCCTTTAAGGTAGTAACGGACCAATTCCTCAACGATTTCATCACGCTCATATTTACGGATTTGATTTCGTGCATTATTATAACGAGGAACGTAGGCAGGGTCTCCACTCAATACGTAACCTACGATTTGGTTAATTGGGTTGTAGCCCTTATCGTTCAACGAAGCATAGACATCAGTCAAAGTTTCGCTAATTTCTTTTTTATTGGAATCGTCCAATTTAAAACGTACTGTTTCTTCAGTAAATCCCATTCTAACACCCTCTTTCCTTAGAATAGTACCATTATAGCATAATTCCTTACGTTCTACAATTCAGGCAGTCTATTTATTTGGATTTTCTACTGTTCTGTTGCACCATTTGCCAATCTGTCTGAAATATATTTGCTTGGTTCATTCTTCAAGAGATTTTCTAAACCAATGTTCTTCAAATATTCTAACTGAGAAGCCTTCTTGACATCCAAAACTTGAAAATCAAAACTAGTCGTTGTTTGAAGTTCTGTTGCACTCAATAATTTGGTTTCAAGCTTAAAGCCTGCCAATTTACGAGCTTCTATGATGGCCTCATCCTTCTCCTCTGCCTCGAGAAGAGCTTTTTGAGTTTCTTCCACTCCATGTTGGTCGATATAGGTCTTCAACTCATCTGAGACTGGACGCTTTTGTTGAATGGTTAGGTTCAAAAAAGTCTTGTCTTTATATGTAATGGTTTGGGTTTGCTGGCTACCATCATCTGACTTGGGCAAAACCAAAGTCTTGGTTACAACTGTATTCTTCTCAGCATTTTCAATAACTGGCAATGCCGACTGAAGCGTATCCTTTTCTGTTTTTGTAGCTGGTCCAGTTTCTTTTTTCTGTCCGCAACCAACCAGGACAAAAAGGAAAGCTAGACTAACAAGAACAATTTTTTTCATTTCTTTCTTCTTTCTTTTTGAGATTAAAATAGAATAAGACTGGGAATTGCTCCCAGCCTTGATGTTTATAGAGCTGCACGCAAACGTGCTTCTGCATTTTCTACATTACGGACAGAGCGTGGTAGGAAGGCACGAATATCATCTTCCTTATAGCCAACTTGCAGACGTTTTTCATCCACAAGAATTGGGCTCTTTAAAATTCTCGGTGTTTCCATAATCAGATTGAGGACTTCATTGACACTCAAATCTTCAATATCCACTCCAAGGGCTTTGGCATAGCGATTTTTAGACGAAACGATGCTGGCTATTCCGTTATCTGTTTTTGTCAGAATATCCAGTAATTCTTCTCTCGTAATTCCTTCTTTACCAAGGTTTTGTTCTTTATAACTTAACTGGTGGGCATTGAGCCAGGTTTTTGCTTTTTTACAGCTAGTACAACTTGAGACTGTATAAATTTTAATCATGTACCTACCCCTTTCGCTACATGTTACTATCAGTTTAGTCTATTATACCATAAAAAACATCCGACTTGCGACCTATTTTTAAATTTTTTTGACTTTTTTCGTCATTTTCATACTTTTTTCTTGACAAAATGAAATTTACAGCCACTCTTTATATTTCTTGATATAGATTTTTTTCACAATTGTCACGCTAATCATGTACAAAATAATGATGAAAAGTAAGAAGATGAAATAAATCGGTTTTAAAGGAGTGAGATGAAGAAGGCTTGCGAGAGGACTGTAGGGAAGGAAGGTCACAAAGGCTGCAGCCAATAAGGTTGTCACAAGGACTAGCCAAGCTGGACGACTTTGTAAAAAGGGAATTTTAGCTGAACGCAACATATGGATAACCATAGTTTGTGACCACATAGACTCGATAAACCAACCTGTCTGGAACAAGACAATAAATCCTACGGCCGACTCTACCCCATGAACATAGGCATGACCTGTCGTCATGGGTACAATGATAAAATAGAGCAAAATAAAGGTCAAAATATCAAAGGCAGAAGAGATAGGCCCCATCCAAACCATGAAACGTGTGATAGACTTGGCTTCCCAGGTATGCGGATTTCTCAAAAAATCTTTATCCACCTTGTCAAAAGGCAAGGCAATACAAGATAAATCATAGACTAGATTTAGGATAATCAAATGGACTGGTGCCATTGGTAAAAAGGGTAAAAAGATTCCAGAGACCAATAGGGATAAGATATTTCCAAAATTAGAACTCACTGTCATCTTGATATATTTGGTCATATTGGCATAGACCTTACGACCTTCAACCAGTCCTTTTTCAAGCACCATGAGATCCTTATCAAGTAGGATAACATCAGCTGTTTCTTTGGCAATATCTACTGCTGTATCAACAGAAATTCCCACATCTGCAACTTTCATAGAAGGAGCATCATTGATCCCATCTCCCATATAGCCGACAGCATGACCATTAGCCTTAAATTGCAAAATAATCCTTGCTTTTTGGTCAGGAGAAAGTTTGGCAAAGACAGTTACCTCCTCTACGGCTTGGGCCAATTCTTGATCACTCATCTGATCAATTTCAGATCCCAACAGCATCTGATGGATATCCAAACCAACCTTTTCACAGACTGCTTGGGTAACCTTTTCGTTGTCTCCCGTTAAAATCTTTGTTTGAACTCCATGTTCTAACAAAGCCTTAATTGCTGGTGCTGCCGATGGTTTAGGAGGATCTAGGAAGGCTAAATAACCAGTTAGAATCATATCCCCTTCGTCATCAACTGTATAAGCATGATCTTCCCTCAAACATGACTTATAGGCCACTCCCAAGACACGCAAACCTTGTTGATTTAGTTGTTGGACTTCCGCTAAAATTTCTTCTCTAATAGCATCTGTCAAGGGAGTAATCACTCCTTGGTATTCCACATGACTGGAAATCGCCAACATCTCCTCTAGGGCTCCCTTAGTTACCAAACTAACCACTTCGTTCTCATCCTTAACGATAACACTCATCCGTCTACGTTCAAAATCAAAGGGAAGCTCATCTATTTTTTGAAAAGTTTGAGCCAGATTTTGCAAGAGGGCGTGTTCTTTGGCTTCCTTTTCAGTCCGTTTGATGATGGCTCTGTCCATCAAATTTTTCAAGCCAGTTTGAAAATAGGAATTGAGATAGGCACGTCTCAAGACGGTCAAATCCAATCGTCCGTGGATGTCCAAGGGATATTCTAGAACGATTTCGTCTTGGGTTAGAGTCCCTGTCTTATCTGTACACAAAATATCAATCGCCCCTAAGTCCTGTATGGCATTGAGTTTCTTGATAACCACTTTTTCCTTAGCCATGATAATAGAACCTTTTGCTAGACTGGCCGTGATGATCATAGGAAGCATCTCAGGTGTCAATCCAACACCAACACTCAAGGCAAATACACCAGCTTCCAACCAGTCGCCATCTGTTAAACCATTGGACAAGAAAACGATGGGCACCATGACCAACATCAAGCGAATCAGGAGCCACGAAATACTATTCATCTCTCGTTCAAACGAAGTAGGCTCGTCATAAGTGTTCAGAGTCTGCTCAATAGCCCCCATCATGGTATCATCACCAACCGCCAAAACCACAGCCTTGGCACTACCAGACAAGACATTGGTTCCCATAAAAGCCAAGGATTCGGCTTCGAGAAGACTATCAGGTTGTCGAACTGTTGCCTTGGTCAAGGCCAATTTTTCAACAGAATCACTTTCGCCTGTCAAGCCAGACTGTTGGACAAAGAAATCGCGCGACTCAAATAAAAGAAGATCTGCCGGAATCATATCTCCAGCACTTAATTTAACCACGTCACCCACTACCAAGTCATCGATAGGTACTTCTTGAATTTCTCCTTGACGAATGACAGTCGCTGTGTTGACAATCATTTTTGATAGATTGGTCGCAGCCTTATCACTGCGGAGTTCTTGGACAAATCGAATGCCACCAGAAATGAGGACTAGGACAACGATGATAATGGAAGTCGTCGGATCTTCTTGACCTGGTTTTGCCAACCAGACATTGGTCACTAAGGAAATCACGGCGATAACCAGCAAGATGATTGTAAAAGGATTGATGATCGATTCGTAAATCTTTTTCAAAATCGAATCTTCTTGGCCTTTGGTAATCTCATTTTCGCCATAGAGGTCACGATTTTTTTCGACTTGTTCCTCTGTCAAACCGTTTAAACTGGTATGATAAAAAGTTAGACTCTCGTCTAAAGGGACTTGAATAGCTGTTGCTAATCTTTCTTTTGTAGTTTTCATTGGTTTCTCCTATCTGTATGAATGATGTGTTTCATACACAGAGACCAATCACTTTATAAGGGCAGAACGACACAAATCAGCGATTGGCTGTGTATGTGCGGTTCCGGATGGTCGTCAATTTGCATCGTCTGTCTCCTTTCTTTGTTTTAAACAGTAGAAAATCCCACCATAAAATGGCAGGATTAAAAAACTAATTATCTGTTTTTCGTTCAAGCTTTAACTCCATAGGGCAATGAAATGAGCTTAGTCTTGGCCTTCGCGACCAGGACTGTTGACCAACGAGTAGTGTCTCCACTGCTTTGCGGTAGTCATCCGTATCCCTATGGTAGCCTCACCTACCGTTTTCGTTTTTCAGTATAAACCTTTAAAATTTAAAAGTCAATCATTTGAGTTGTTTGACTCTTAAATGACTATCAACTCTTTTGGAGCTAGGGTCAACAATTCACAACCTGTTTCTGTAATCAGGATATCATCCTCGATACGAACGCCATATTTGCCCTCAATATAAATACCCGGCTCGTCTGTCAATGCCATACCTGCCTTAATAGTTTCTGTAGAAGTCTGGCTAAAGTATGGTTCCTCATGGATATCCAGTCCAATACCGTGTCCGATACCGTGGGTAAAGTAGTCGCCATAGCCTGCCTCGATGATAATATCACGAGGGATTTTGTCAAAGTCACGGAAACCTAAGCCAGCCTTGGCTTGATCGATCAAGGCTTGGTTAGCTTTGAGAACTGTATTGTAAATCTCTGCTTGCTCGTCGCTGACATACCCTAGATAGATAGTCCGTGTCATATCACTGACATAGTGGTCATAAAGGCAACCGAAGTCCATAGTAATGGCTTCTCCTAGCTCAACTGGTTTATGCATAGGATGGGCATGGGGTTTGGAAGAATTGATACCGCTAGCTAGAATCGTATCAAAAGACAAGCCGGATGCTCCCAACTCCCGCATACGGAAGTCAAGGAAGTTGGCAATTTCAATTTCAGTCTTTCCTGGCTTGATAAAGTCAAGCGCATCGCGGAAAGCTTGGTCTGAAATAGAACAAGCCTTGCGAATAGCTGCAATCTCCGCCTCATCCTTAATCATTCGAAGACCTTCAACAAACTGAGTTTGTGGAAGCAAGTCAATTCCTTCAAAGGTTGCCTGCATACGGTGATAATAAGAGACAGAAATCTCATCTTCAAAACCGATTCGAGACAAGCCCATATCCTTGACAATGCCTGCAATGACAGCCAATTCATCGCGATCAGCTACGATTTCAAAACCACTGGTTTCTTGCTTGGCTGCGATGATATAGCGAGAGTCTGTCACCAAGACCTGACGGTCACGGCTGATAAAAACTGTTCCGTTCGAACCCCAAAAACCAGTCAAATAATAGACGTTTTTAAGGTTATTGATAATGATACCATCTAGTTCTTTTTCTTGCATTTTAGCGAGAAATGCTTGTACGCGTTTATTCATGATGTAACTTTCCTTTCAAATAGTGTCCTGTGTAGCTGGCTTCATTGGCCGCTACTTCTTCTGGTGTTCCTGTTGCGATGATGGTTCCACCACCGACACCGCCCTCAGGACCCAGGTCGATAATATGATCTGCTGTCTTGATAACGTCTAGATTGTGCTCGATAACAAGGACTGTATTGCCATCGTCTACAAAGCGAGCCAAAACTTTAAGCAAGCGAGCGATATCCTCAGTATGTAGCCCTGTCGTCGGCTCATCGAGAATGTAGAAAGATTTTCCTGTCGAGCGTTTGTGGAGTTCGCTAGCCAACTTCATACGCTGGGCTTCTCCCCCAGAAAGGGTGGTAGCTGGTTGACCTAGCGTCACATAGCCCAGTCCCACATCCTTGATAGTCTGAAGTTTGCGTTGAATTTTCGGAATGTGTTGGAAAAATTCTACCGCATCGTTGACCGTCATGTCCAAGACCTGCGAGATATTTTTTTCCTTGTAGTGAACTTCTAGGGTTTCACTGTTGTAACGGGTCCCGTGGCAAACTTCACAGGCAACATAAATGTCTGGCAAGAAGTGCATCTCAATCTTGATAATCCCGTCACCTGAGCAGGCTTCACAGCGACCACCCTTGACGTTGAAACTGAAACGACCCTTCTTGTAGCCTCGAATCTTGGCCTCATTTGTCTGAGCAAAGAGGTCACGTATATCGTCAAAAACTCCCGTATAGGTAGCCGGGTTAGACCTTGGCGTTCGTCCGATTGGACTCTGGTCAATATCAATCAAGCGGTCTACATGCTCAATTCCTGTGATAGTTTTAAACTTACCAGGTTTGTCTGAATTGCGGTTGAGCTTCTGGGCAATGGCTTTTTTTAGGATACTGTTGATTAAGGTCGATTTCCCTGAACCTGATACCCCTGTCACCGCGATGAATTTTCCTAGTGGGAAACGAGCGGTGATATTTTGCAAGTTATTCTCACGCGCACCTGTCACCTCTATAAAACGACCATTTCCCACACGACGCTCTTCTGGTACTGGAATGGCACGTTTACCTGACAAGTACTGGCCTGTGATAGATTTGCTGTTGCGAGCCACCTGCTTGGGCGTACCTGCAGCAACAATCTCCCCACCAAAAACACCGGCACCAGGACCAACGTCAATCAGATAATCCGCCTCACGCATGGTATCTTCGTCGTGTTCCACCACGATGAGGGTATTACCTAAATCGCGCATCTTTTTCAGACTGGCAATCAGACGGTCATTATCCCTCTGGTGAAGACCGATTGACGGCTCGTCTAGAATATAAAGAACACCTGATAGGTTAGAACCAATCTGGGTCGCCAAGCGAATACGCTGACTTTCCCCACCTGAAAGAGTTCCTGCTGAACGAGACAGAGTCAAATAGTTAAGTCCCACGTTATTAAGGAAGGTCAAACGATCCTTGATTTCCTTTAGGATAGGCCGAGCAATGATGGCCTCATTTTCAGATAAGGTCAGCTGACTCACCAAGTCCAAGTGGTCTGCGATAGACAGGTCTGATATTTCTCCGATATGTGGCCCTTGCTCGCCACCCACACGGACAGACAAGGCCTGATCATTGAGACGATAGCCCCGACAGGTTCCGCAGGTCAGCTCATTCATGTAGAGGCGCATCTGAGTGCGGGTGTAATCGCTGTTAGTCTCGTGGTAGCGACGCTTGATATTATTGACAACTCCCTCAAAAGGAATGTCGATATCGCGCACACCACCAAATTCATTCTCATAGTGGAAATGGAATTCCTTGCCATCTGAGCCGTAGAGAATCAAGTTCTTATCTTCTTCTGACAAGTCTTCAAAGGGCTTATCCATATCCACTCCAAAGGCTGTCATGGCTTGTTCCAGCATGTTTGGATAGTAGTTAGATGAGATAGGATTCCAAGGTGCCAAGGCTCCCTCGCGTAGCGTTTTGCTGGCATCTGGCACCACCAAATCAGTATCCACCTCTAGCTTGATGCCCAGCCCGTCACACTCACTACAAGAACCAAAAGGAGCATTAAAGGAGAAGAGGCGAGGCTCTAACTCTGGAACAGTAAAACCACAAACTGGGCAGGCATAATGCTCTGAGAAGAGCAACTCCGAATCGTCCATGGTGTCGATAATGACATAACCTTCTGCAATACGAAGGGCAGCCTCAATGGAATCAAAGAGACGACTACGGATACCCTCCTTGATGACAATACGGTCAACCACGACATCAATATTGTGTTGCTTGCTCTTGGACAACTCTGGCACTTCGGTCACATCATAGACTTCCCCATCCACTCGGACACGGACATACCCATCTTTCTGAATCTTCTCGATAACACTCTTATGTTGGCCTTTTTTCTTGCGGATGACCGGAGCTAAGATTTGCAGACGTTGGCGTTCAGGCAACTCTAAGACCTTATCCACAATTTGCTCCACAGAAGAGGCCTTGATAGCTCCATGCCCGTTGATACAGTAAGGCGTCCCCACACGCGCGTAGAGGAGACGCAGATAGTCATTGATTTCAGTCGTGGTTCCCACGGTCGAACGAGGATTTTTGCTAGTCGTTTTTTGGTCAATGGAAATAGCTGGGCTGAGGCCATCAATGGCATCTACATCAGGTTTCTCCATATTTCCCAAGAATTGGCGAGCGTAGGCTGACAAACTCTCCACATAGCGACGTTGCCCCTCAGCATAGAGGGTGTCAAAGGCCAGACTGGATTTCCCTGAACCTGACAAGCCTGTCACGACAACTAACTTGTCTCGCGGAATCTCCACATCAATATTTTTTAAATTATGGGCACGCGCCCCATGAATAACAATTTTATCTTGCATCTTTGTTCTTTCTAGTCCATTATTGCTTACCATTATACCAAAAAAAGTGAGATTCTATTACCCAAAAGGCTGAATTTATAGTATAATAGTACGGTGTGAAAAAATCTGAAAAATGAGAAAGGATAAGGGATATGAAACAAGTTTTTCTCTCTACAACAACTGAATTTAAAGAGATCGATACGCTTGAACCGGGTACTTGGATCAATCTCGTCAATCCGACTCAAAATGAATCACTCGAAATCGCTAACGCCTTTGATATCGATATTGCCGACCTCCGAGCACCACTCGATGCGGAAGAAATGTCTCGTATTACCATTGAAGACGAGTACACCCTGATTATCGTAGATGTGCCTGTCACAGAGGAAAGAAATAACCGCACCTACTACGTTACCATCCCGCTTGGTATTATCATCACCGAGGAAACCATTATCACTACGTGTTTGGAACCACTACCGGTCCTTGATGTCTTTATCAACCGTCGCTTGCGTAATTTCTACACTTTCATGCGTTCGCGTTTTATCTTTCAGATTCTTTATCGCAATGCAGAGCTTTATCTAACAGCCCTTCGTTCGATTGACCGTAAGAGTGAACAAATCGAAAGTCAACTGCATCAATCAACTCGTAATGAAGAATTGATTGAGCTCATGGAATTGGAAAAAACCATCGTCTATTTCAAGGCCTCACTTAAAACAAATGAGCGCGTGATTAAGAAATTGACCAGCTCAACCAGCAATATCAAGAAATACCTTGAGGACGAGGACCTGCTTGAAGATACCCTGATTGAAACCCAACAGGCCATCGAGATGGCAGACATTTATGGAAACGTCTTGCACTCTATGACGGAGACCTTTGCCTCTATCATTTCCAACAACCAGAACAATATTATGAAGACTTTGGCCCTTGTGACCATTGTCATGTCCATCCCAACCATGGTCTTCTCTGCCTACGGGATGAACTTTAAGGATAATGAAATCCCCCTAAACGGCGAGCCGAATGCCTTCTGGTTAATCGTCTTTATTGCCTTTGCTATGAGTGTCTCGCTCACTCTCTATCTCATCCATAAAAAATGGTTCTAAGAGGAGTTCCTATGTCTCAGATTGATCTACAAAAATTAACCAAGAAAAACCAAGAGTTTGTCCACATCGCTACCCAACAATTCATTAAAGATGGGAAAACAGATGCTGAAATTAAGGCTATTTTTGAGGAAATTATTCCCCAAATCCTTGAAGAGCAAGCCAAAGGCACTACTGCTCGTTCCCTCTACGGTGCACCAACTCATTGGGCTCATAGCTTCACTGTCAAGGAGCAATACGAAAAAGAGCATCCAAAAGAAAATGATGATCCAAAACTGATGATTATGGACTCAGCCCTTTTCATCACTAGCCTCTTTGCCCTCGTCAGCGCCCTCACAACCTTCTTCTCAGCAGATCAAGCTATCGGTTACGGTTTGATTACCCTCCTATTAGTTGGACTGGTTGGTGGATTTGCCTTCTACTTGATGTACTACTTTGTTTACCAATACTATGGACCAGATATGGACCGCAGTCAACGTCCACCTTTCTGGAAATCTGTACTGGTTATCCTAGCTTCTATGTTCCTTTGGTTGCTTGTTTTCTTTGCAACAAGCTTCCTACCAGCTAGCCTTAATCCCGTACTTGCTCCATTGCCACTAGCTATTATCGGAGCAGTCCTCCTAGCCCTTCGCTTCTACCTCAAGAAACGCTTGAACATTCGCAGCGCAAGTGCAGGACCAACACGTTATTAAGAAGAATAATAAAAGCAACTGCAGATGCGGTTGCTTTTTACTACTTTCTTGATTTAAAAGTATTCCTCTGACATCCCACATAGCTTTCTCTTATCTTTTGTGATAAAATAGGCTCAATCTATTTCTAGGAGGATAAGATATGATTTCTACTATTGGTATTGTTAGTCTATCTAGTGGCATTCTCGGAGAGAGTTTTGTCAAACACGAAGTGGACTTGGGTGTCCAACGTCTCAAGGATCTGGAACTCAATCCTATCTTTTTGCCCCATTCGTTAAAAGGATTAGACTTTATCAAGGACCATCCTGAAGCCCGTGCGGAAGATTTGATGCAAGCCTTTTCTGATGATAGCATCGACATGATCCTATGTGCCATCGGTGGAGACGACACCTATCGTTTGTTGCCCTACCTTTTTGAAAATGGCCAACTAGAAAAAGTTATCAAACAAAAGATTTTTCTTGGTTTCTCAGATACAACCATGAACCATCTCATGTTGCATAAACTAGGAATCCAGACTTTTTATGGGCAATCCTTTTTAGCAGACATTTGTGAATTGGACAAGGAGATGTTACCCTATAGCCTTCACTACTTCAAAGAATTGATTGAGACGGGAAGAATCTCAGAAATCCACCCTAGTCACGTTTGGTATGAGGAACGAACTGACTTCAGTCCCAAGGCTCTAGGAACATCTCGTATCAATCATACAAATACTGGTTTTGACTTGTTACAAGGAAATGCCCAGTTCGAGGGAGAAATCCTCGGTGGGTGTCTCGAATCCCTCTATGATATCTTTGACAATTCTCGATACGCAGATAGCACGGACCTCTGCCAAAAGTACAAACTTTTCCCTGACTTGTCAGACTGGGAAGGAAAAATCCTCTTGCTAGAAACAAGCGAAGAAAAGCCTGAGCCAGAAGACTTCAAAAAGATGTTGCGAACTTTAAAGGACACTGGCATATTCAAGGTCATCAGCGGACTCTTGGTCGGGAAACCTATGGATGAAACTTTCTATGACGACTATAAAGAGGTACTATTGGATATTATTGACAGCAATATACCGATTGTCTATAATTTGAATGTCGGCCACGCAACTCCAAGAGCAATTGTCCCCTTCGGAGTCCACGCCCATGTAGATGCACAGGAACAAGTCATTCGCTTTGACTATAACAAATAAAGCTGGGAAGAATTTCTCAGCTTTTTTCTATATTCTCAGATATTCTAGTTACCTATACTCACTAATTCCCGCTTTTCCATTCACAATCATTCTCATGGTCATCAACTAGACCTGCTGCTTGTAGAAAAGACAAGACCGCGACTGGGCCTGTGAACTTGAAACCTCGTTTTTTGAGTTCTTTGGCTAATTTCTCAGACAGAAGTGTTTTAGCTGGGGCTTGGCGGTAATCGGGAACATCGTTAACGATGGTTTTCCCCTCAACAAAGGACCAAAGATAGGCGTCAAAAGAACCAAAGGTTTTCTGAACTTGTAAAAATTCTTGGGCGTTAGCGCGTGTAGCAAAAATCTTAGCTCTATTTCGAATGATAGCTGGATTCTCCAGCAAGGCTTCCAACTCGGTGTCGGTCATCTCTGCGACTGCGTGAATTTGATAGCCATGAAAGGCTTCTCGGAAAGCTTGGCGTTTGTTGAGCACCGTTTCCCAAGACAGGCCTGCCTGATAGGTTTCCATACACAATAACTCAAACAATGCTTGATCATCATGGAGGGGCTGGCCCCACTCCTCATCATGATAGGTGATATAGAGAGGATTGGTCATCTTGACCCACGAACAACGTTTTGTCATGCTCTGCTCCTATTTGACCAACATTTTAAGAGCCGACTTGATATAGTTCTCAGCTGTATCTGTCGTTCCTTCAAAGAATTTCTTGATTTTTTTAAGTTCGGTTGCCTTGTAGCCCAGTGCCAACATGGCTTCCATAGCTTCTTCCAGCTCTTGGTTTTCAGCGCTGGCTTGCACTGCCACCTTAGCAGGAAGATCATCTCCTGCAACTACTACCTTGCCTTCCAAGTCCAGCACCATCTGCTGGGCTGTTTTCTTGCCAATTTTAGGGAACTTGGTCAAGTAGGTAATGTTCTTGGTTTCGATGGCTTGAACCAAGCCAGCATTGTCATCGGCAGCGATAATAGCAAGAGCTGACACAGGACCAATCCCAGAAACCGAAATCAGACTAAGAAAGAGCTTCTTCTCATCTTCTGAGCGAAATCCATAAAGCAGATGGGCATCCTCACGCACGACCTGATGCACATAAATTTGAGCTTCTTGGTTGACTTGTCCTGAGTAGGCATAGGGATTGGCCACATGCAAGATATAGCCAATACCGTTGACTTCAAGAACAATGTATTTAGCAGTGATTTTGGTAATGATTCCTTTTAAATATTCGTACATAGTTTTCCTTTTAGTTTAATATTTCCCCAGTTCACGGAGACTGGTGTGATTTTCCTGAATACGTCGGAACATCTTTTCCATATCCGACTTGGTAAAATGCACCAAAACAGGACGTCCGTGGGGACAGTTGTAGGGATTGTCACATTGAGAAAGCTGATAGAGGAGTTGTCTGGCTGAATGGTCATCGATACGATGGTTGGCCTTGATAGACCGCTTGCAGGACATCATGATTGCCAGCTCTGCTCGGTATTTCTTGATAGAAACTTCCTTGGTCAAGAGCAGCATATCGCACATTTCATAGATGCCAGACTCGATTTCTTCCTCTGCCATCCAAATAGGATGTTCACGTAGGATGAATTGATTTTCCCCGTACTGTGCTAGAAAGACGCCCACTTCCTCTAAAAGTGCCATTCGTTCCTTGAGACGAAGGGCATCATCCGCAGGAAATTCAAAGATGTAGGGCACTAGAAGTTGCTGTTGACTTTGGTCAACATCGCCAATGCTTTCACGATATTCCTCATACTTAACCCGTTCCTGAGCCGCATGTTGGTCTATGATGTAGAGCCCATCTCGCCCTTGGGCAAAGAGATAAGTCCCATGCATTTGTCCGAAAAACTCCAACTCTGGGAAACTTGAAGATTCTTCTCGCTCCAGCTTATCATAAGCCTTATCCAGACTGGCTAAATCTAACTCTGGATGGTCTAATTGGTCGTAGTTAGCAGGCTTTCTCTCTGCAAAATGCAGTTTTGCTGGCTTGGTCAACTGGTCCAAGGTTTCCTTGGCAAACAGGGTTAAATCCTGTCCTTCATCAGTCAATTCTACCTGATAATCAGCTACTTCAGCTTGACTAGGTCTTGACGGCTCAGTTTGCTCATAGTAGAGAGTATTTTCTTTGAGAGGGAGAATGGTCTGCTCCACCTTCTCACGATTGCGCACAGTCGATTTGGCAAGATTTTCCAAGGCATCTGGTATCAAGGTTTGCTCCTTGAGACTGTTTGCAATAGCTTCTGAAACCAGCGTCATCAGTTCTTTTTCCTTGGAAATCCGCACCTCTTGCTTGGTTGGATGCACATTGACATCTGCTAGATAAGGGTCGATATGGATGTGAATGACAGCCAGTGGAAAACGTCCCACCATGAGTTTGCTGCCGTAACCATCTAAAATAGCACGATTAAGCAGGAAGTTCTTGATATAACGGCCATTGATGAAGAGGCTGATATAGTTGCGATTAGCCCGAGTCAACTCAGGCAGAGACACAAAACCTGAAATTTCGAAATCTAGGTCAGAATTCTCAATTTCAATCATCTTCTTGGCACTCGCCAAACCATAAATTCCTGCGATTGCTTGGCGCAGTTGACCAGTCCCTGCTGTCCGCGTCATTTCCTTGCCATCACTAATCAAACTGAAGGAAATTTCAGGATGGGCCAGGCCCAGACGGTTGACAATATCAATGATATGAGATAACTCCGCCTGTTGGCTCTTCATATACTTGAGACGGGCAGGAGTGTTGAAAAAGAGGTCCTCCACACAAACCTTGGTCCCCACAGGACTAGTCGCTGGGATTACTTCTTCTACTTCACCTCCACGCGCGACTAACTTTGTCCCATGACTTGCACCATCCACCGCCGTCAACAGAGTCAAGACACTGACAGACGCAATAGAAGGCAGGGCTTCACCACGAAAACCAAGCGTCCGAATCCGAAAGAGGTCTGCTTGATTTTTTATCTTACTAGTCGCATGACGGCGCAGGGCCAATTCCACCTCATCGTGGGCAATTCCATGACCATTATCTGTTATTTGAATCTTCTTGAGACCAGCTTCCTCAATCTCAATGATAATCTGACTAGAGCCCGCGTCAATAGCATTTTCTACCAACTCTTTAACCACACTGGCAGGACGTTCGATGACCTCTCCTGCCGCGATTTGGTTTGCCAACACCTCTGGCAATTCAATAATATGAGACATCTTTCAGCCCCTTTCCGTATCTTTTTTCCTAGAAATTGATTAGTGCTATTATACCATATTTCAGATAGGACAGAAAAGCTCTACCACATAGAAGCCAAATCCTCCCACATAGACAAAGTCCCTTGTAAGGAGGCATAAAATAGTGGTATACTCAATAAAAATCAAAGAGCAAACTAGAAAGCTAGGCGAGGAGAGAAAGTATACGAAAAGATTAGCGGACGGCGTTTTGAGCGGACTTTAATTGTTTCAGAACAAGTAGATGGAGAGTTTATAGATTACATGATTTACAAGGAAAGTATGACAAGTGATTTCTTTGTGGAGTGGTTCAAAACGCAACTCTTACCCGCTTTGAAGACACCTCATGTCATTGTCATAGACAATGCTAGTTTTCATCCCAAGAACATCTTGGATAAACTTTGCATTCACGATAAACACTTTTTCTTACCCCTGCCACCTTATTCACCAGATTTGAATCCTATTGAGCAAGCTTGGGCTATCTTGAAAAAGAAAGTGATGGATTTATTAAGGGAAGTTCCAAATATTTTTGAATGTTTAGAGCGCTTTTTTAAAACTAACTAGCTATAAAAGAAACAATTATATGTTTGGGATAGACAAAAACCGAGATTGGCTCAGTTTTCATAGTGTTAACATGATTTTGTTAAGAATATCCACTTTATTAGAATAATCATTAATAAGAGCCAGTATGACCCCTAAGCAATTTTCAATGATATTCGGTGATTGATTTAGATTACCAAGTAAATTTTTACTATTTTGTAATTCTTCACAAAGCTTCTCTCTTACAAAAATTCTATTTTTTCCTGTGTAATTAAATGCACACATCATAATGCTCATTCCAGCATAACCATGGCAAAGATATGAATCATCATATTCCCAACTTCCACTACTATCAAATATCTCTAATAATTCATTGTACAAGTAGCTACTTATCTCTTGTTCAACTGGTAGTGAATATAGTAATAAAAGTATAGAAAGTCTACTGTTACACCATCCCATTTTTTTACCAAAAATTTCCTCAAATTTTTCTTTGTCTATAACTAGCTTCAAGTAACAATCCATCATTTTATTATATATTTCCTTTATTTCTTTCTTCAAGAGTTATTACTTCATCAAACATTGAGATAAAAGTATCTGATGGCTCGTGAGCAATACAAATAATCATTTTTTCCTGCAATGAGTCCACTAATTTTTCAATACGCAATCTATTTTCTTTATCCAGAGACGATGTAACCTCATCCAAAAGTAAAATTTCCTTATTCGCAAGCAGAGATCTAGCAAAATCTAGTCTCCTCTCTTGTCCTCCAGATAACTTATTTTTGATGGGATCCTCTAAATTAATATTTTCTAAGCTTACCTTTTGTAACACTTGATGAATTAGATTTTTATCATAGTCTTTATACATTGTCAAATTATCAATAGCTGGTTTATCAAAAATAAATGTTTTCTGCTCCACGTAAGCAACTGATGAGTAATCTAACTTAATGCTAGTTAAATCCTGTCCATTAACTAAAATATTACCATTAGTATTAAAACCATCTGGTATCAAACCTATTAATGCATTCAAAAGTGTACTTTTCCCACTACCACTTTTTCCAACAATAAGATACTTTTTACCCACCTTAAATGTTAAATTTATATTTTGTAATATATTTTGTTTCTCACCTAATATTCCGAAATCAACAAGTTCAATTGTATTAATTTTTACATTTTCTGTCTTGGTTGAATCCTCTGGTACTTGATGTATAGTTCCAACTAGGTCGTTAACCAATTTTTTTGAAGACAATATATCAGTATAGCTATGCTTCATGTTAGTAATTGGGTATGTAATATACATCACTAATTGACGAAGTCCGATAAATTCTCCTAGAGAAAGTCTTCCCTTAAGTACAAAAAATCCTCCTACTACCCAAGCTCCCTGATTTACAAGCATTGTTATTGCATAAGATATTGCCTCTATTGAATTTGCCTTTTTGTAATAAGCTACATTAGTTTGTCCTAACTGCTTACTTTTTGAATTCACTATATCAATGAAAGAGTGCACTGCATTAAATAGTTTGACTGTCTTTAAACCAGAGTAAAAATCTGATACCACATTAAAATAATTTTCTTTTGATTTTACACTTACATCTCTTGCATTTTGTAAAGAATTTTGAGTTAACAAAGGATAAAAAAGAGGAAGTAAACTCAAAACGACCATTATTATAGTATATGACGGTTGTAAAAATAAAGATATAACTGAAGCGAAAACAAAAACTAAAATATCATTAGTTATACTAATAATTTGCTCTAAATATTGTTTTTCTAAGACTTCTAATTCATTAGTATAGGTTGAAATGTGCATTTCAGGATTATTACGATAAACATCAATCAATGGTTTTCTTCCGTTACTATCAGTCAAATCACTTCGTATATCATGTAAAATTTTTTGAATTAATTTCTGATTTGAAACCTCAACACAGTACTCCATTACAGAATCAAAAACTATGTAGACTAGCAACAACACTACATATAAGATGAATGTTTTTGAATTAACATTTGAAATAGAATCAATAATGCCTTCTAGCACAAAAGCCAAGCTCAGTACAGAAATTGCTCCAATAATATTTACTATTAAGAATTGACCTACTAAAAAGGGATTTTGATAAAAATATTTTTTCATTCGAGATTCTTTTATAACTTCTTTAATTAACCTAATAAAAATCAGGAGCGATAATAATTATCACCCCTGACTCAACAAAATGCACTTTAACATGCACGCTGACTTGGCTGATTTCTTCCCATCAAGATAGCAGCTACATCAATGTCGTCAACATCAATAGAAATATCTTCTTGTTTTAAAGTAAGCTCTGTATTTTCCATAGCATGTTTATCCTTCCATAAATAGATTTAAGATTTTTATCCGGTGAGGAGAAATCTTATCAAACCTTATAATGTCGTTATAGATTAGTCTGAACAGTTAGAGAGCTTTTCCATTCGCAGGACCAGGATCAATCCCTCTAGCCATCTTATGAACTTGAGGTGTTCTCGCAATTCCTAACAGAATTAAGCCAATAACTAATACAGCAACTATTTTCTTAAACAAACTTCTCATATATCTCTCCTTTTTTTCTTGCATTTATTTTATCACTTCAAAATTAGCTCGTCAAGTTTTTTATAATGTTTTTTTATTTTTTTTTGTTTAATACTTTTTTGTATCTGAACTAGGTTTAAAAAACGATGCTCACTTGAACACCGTATTCATTATTCTGTTATATCTGCAATGTAATGCTCAACTTTTAAAGCCATTGACATATTTTCCTCTAATTTATAAAGGAAATGAGCTGTCTCAAAATATTCTTTCACTGAACTTTTAGAAGAAAAATTTTCACTTACGTTTCCCATCAATAAGTACAAATCAGCCAAAAGATAATTCGTTCTGTAAGCCTTACATTGTTTTATAGTAGCTGTAATTTTAGTAATAGCTTCTTCAATATTTTTCTGTAACCATAGATAACGACAAACGTTGTAGTTAAACTTAATAGATAGCTCTAACTCTTCGATTGTACTCAAATTGAGTTGATTTACTCGATACTCTAGTTTTTCACGAATTTTATTGAAACGACCTAAATCTCCAATATCATAGTAAAAATTGAATAGAGTGTTTGAAACTTGGAGATAGTTCAAATCAGACGCACTTAACTGTGATAATACCTCCTCTAATCGTACAATCGCATCTTCTTTCTGTCCGTAAAAATAAAAATCTATCAGAGATTTTATCCATTCCATGTAGATTTTATCTGCTAAAGATAAGCGGTGAGCTTTTACATTCTCCAATTCATATATATATTTCAAAGACTCATAATTGCGATTTGTAATAAATGTCTGTGCTAATTTCTTAAATTCTGATAACTCCTCAACTTTCTCTACAACCTGCTCATCAAAAAAATAATCCATACTGACTTTTAACTTCTTAGCAAGGGCATGCAGGAAATCTGCTCCCGGGGTAAACTCTCCGCTCTCTAATCGACTGATTTGCCCCTGTTTACAGATACCTTCAGCTAGTTCTCGCTGAGACATTTTTAATTCTTTTCGTCTATTTTTTAATCTTGTTGCTAATAGTGTGCCCACGTTTGCATCTTCCTCTTCTATTTGATTTCAGTTTTAATTGTAACATGATTAAATCTAAAATTCAAATCAATGATTTGAAAGATACAAATTGTAGATAAAATCTATTTTTGTAATTCATCATCAACTTATTTACTTTTCATTTCTTCATTCAAACTCTTTATAAACTTATCCAGCGTCAACGCCACTTTTCATACCTATCACCTTCTAATTACAACTATTCCCCTAGTTCTTTCAGCCCCTTTCCGTATCTATTTTCCTAGCAATTGATTAGTGCTATTATACCATATTTCAGATAGGACAGAAAAGCTCCACCACATAGGATACAAATCCCTCCACATAGACAAAGTCCCTTGCCAGGTGTCGTAAAATAGTGTTTAATAAAGGTGTACAAGAAGTGATCACAATTTTGTATGAAAAACAAGGAGAGAAATTTATGAAAGTAGAACTACAGATTAGCGAGTCTTACGAGGAAGAAAAGCTGATTGTTCAAGCACCTCAGCCGACAGATAAAGTCCAGAAAGTCATCGAGTTCGCAGAAAATCTGGATCTAACAGAAAAAATCAAAGGGAAAATCAATGATCAAGTCTATCTAGTTGAAATTGGCAAGATTCAGCGCTTCTATATCGAGAATCGGAAGGTTCTGGCAGAAACGGCGAGTCAAACCTACACCATTGATTTGCGACTCTATCAAGTTCTTGAACTCTTGCCAAGCAATTTTATCCAAATTTCGCAATCAGAAATCATCAATATCAATTCAATCTCTCATCTCAAGCTCACGCCCAACGGTCTGGTAGAAATCTTTCTAAAAAATGAAAGCTTCACCTACTCTTCACGCCGTTACCTAAAAACCATCAAGGAGAAATTAGAACTATGAAAAAACAAATCTTTCACGACGCAGCTGCTGGTGTCCTCATCGGCCTCATCCTCTCTATCCTCTTTTCACTCATTTATGCACCGAGTACTTATGCCCCACTAAATCCCTACTCTCTTATTGGCCAAGTGATGGCTCAGCATCAGGTTCACGGCGCCCTGGTCTTGCTCTACTGTACACTTATTTGGGCAGCTATCGGTATGCTCTTCAACTTTGGCAACCGCTTATTCAGCCGTGACTGGAGCATGCTTCGTGCCACTCTGACTCATTTTTTCCTCATGCTGGCTGGCTTTGTTCCACTAGCAACTCTGGCTGGTTGGTTCCCTTTCCACTGGATCTTCTATCTCCAGCTCATTATCGAGTTTGCGATTGTCTACCTTATCATCTGGGTTATTCTCTATAAAAGAGAGGCTAAAAAAGTAGATCACATCAATCAACTCTTGGAGCATAGAAAGTAAGAGCCTCATAATAAGCAAAGCCGAGAAAGAAACTTCTCGGTTTTGCTTTATCCTGCTGCACCTTATACTCAATGAAAATCAAAGAGCAAACTAGGAAGCTAGCCGCAGGTTGCTCAAAACATTATTTTGAGGTTGCAGATAAGACTGACGAAGTCAGCTCAAAACACTGTTTTGAGGTTGCAGATAGAACTGACGAAGTCAGCTCAAAACATGTTTTTGAGGTTGTAGATAAGACTGACGAAGTCAGTAACCATACCTACGG
Source organism: bacterium (assembly GCA_905221065.1). Taxonomy (GTDB): domain Bacteria; phylum Bacillota; class Bacilli; order Lactobacillales; family Streptococcaceae; genus Streptococcus. The sequence goes on along the minus strand of CAJNBS010000001.1, from coordinate 67,488 downwards.
TAAGGCGACGCTGACGTGGTTTGAAGAGATTTTTGAAGAGTATTACTATCATAACAGTTATTTTCAGGTCTTCTTTGTAAATTTTCTGTAATTTTCTATCTTTTTTCAAAATATTCTTGCATTTTACCAAAGTTTTTTGTAGAATATAGATTACATATCCAGATTATTCTGAAAATTCAAAAAGGAGTATCTATCATGTCGCAAGCTATTTCGTTAAATCAATCAACCTGGGCAAGCAAGCTAAAAGCAATGGGACCTGGAATCCTAATGGCTTCTGCCGCTGTTGGAGGTTCTCACATTGTATCTTCCACTCAAGCTGGTGGTTCTTACGGTTGGTCTCTACTTCTCTTGGTCATCTTAGCCAATGTCTTTAAATATCCATTTTTCCGTTTTGGTGCTGAATACACAGCTGATACTGGAAAGACTTTGGTTGAAGGTTATGCCGAAAAAGGGAAACTCTATCTCTGGATTTTCTTTATCCTAAATGTCTTTTCTGCTATGGTCAACACAGCTGGTGTCGCCATTCTGTGCTCAGCTATCATCGCCAGCGCCTTCCCAATGATTGGTCTTAGCATTACTCAATGGTCCCTCATTCTCGTTGCCATCATTTGGGCTATGTTACTCTTTGGAGGCTACAAACTCTTAGACGGTATGGCAAAATGGATCATGTCAGCTTTGACCATTGCAACTGTTCTTGCAGTTATCATCGCGGCGGTCAAGCATCCAGAATACAGTTCTAATTTTGTCGAGAAAACACCTTGGCAAATGGCAGCTCTACCCTTCATCGTCTCCCTCCTAGGATGGATGCCTGCTCCTATTGAAATTTCAGCCATCAACTCACTTTGGTCTGCTGAAAAGAAAAAGACCGTCAACTTTAACACAGAGGACGCTCTATTCGACTTTAACGTTGGTTATATTGGAACAGCTATCCTAGCTGTATTCTTTGTGGCACTGGGAGCACTGATTCAGTATCCTACAGGACAGGCAGTTGAGGCCGCTTCAGCCAAATACATCTCTCAATTCGTGGGCATGTATGCGTCTGTTCTTGGCGAATGGTCCCGTTATTTGATTACCTTTATTGCTTTCCTGTGTATCTTTGGAACAGTTATTACTGTTATCGATGGTTACTCTCGTGTCAATCAGGAATCTCTACGACTGCTAATCCGTCAAAAAGAAGACAATCGTAAATCTTTGAACATCTGGATGACCATCACTGCTATCATCGGTATCATCATTATCAAGTTCTTCGCTGGTCAGGTTTCAACCATGCTCCGCTTTGCTATGATTGGTTCTTTCCTGACAACACCATTCTTCGCTCTTTTGAATTACGCCTTGGTAACGCGTGAAAACAAAAATCTTCCTTCTTGGCTCAAACACCTTGCCATTGCAGGATTGATTTTCCTCTTTGGCTTCGCCATCTTCTTTATCTACGCACTCGCAATCGGAAAAGCAGGATAACTGACAAAGCGCGAGATGAAGATAAGGTTTCATTTCAAGAGAACATTCAGCAAATATTTCTATGATAAAAAGCATAAGAACAAGGTTTTGAAGACCTGAACTTATGCTTTTTACCTTCTTAAAGACTGTTTATAATCAAAAAGCAGTTAGCAAATCCCAACTGCCTCTTATAACTACCTTAATTTTCCTTTTCCAACTCATACAAATCTGCGATAATAGCTGCCACATGCTTGATATCTCCCAGCATGCCTCGCATTTCAAAGTCAGCCAAGACAGGGAAACCAAAACGTTGACTGTATTGCTTGGCTGTCAAGCAATATTGGTTATTAAAGTTACGATTTCCTGAACCAACTACGCCAAAACACTTACTAGCATTGTCGCCATAGGCGATAAAATCCCCAACGGGTGTCGTCAAAATCTCAACGTCTCCGTTATCCACGCCATTCCCACCTTCGAGGTAGGTCGGCAAAAAAGTGACATAGGGATGGTCCATTTCATAAAAATCTTGGCCTTCCTTGACCAAATCCTTGATATGAATCTTTTGAACTTCAATCCCCTCATACTGGGACAAGAGATAGTCTTTCAGGCGGGTCACAAAACTCTCAGTATTCCCACTCAGACTGATATAAACTAAAGAAATTATCTTCATATTTACCTCCATAATTTTATGTATAATCGAAAAATAACTACCAAGATTGTAACTTGATAGTTATTTTTTGTCAATACTTAGGCAACTTCTTCTGTTTCCTCTTCTTCAGCCAAGGCTTTTTGCTGACGCCATATCTTGTAGAAGACAAGAGCTAGGAAGAGAACATTGATGACGATATAGAAAATGCTAATGGCTTGTGAAATAACACTTATCCCTAAACGCATGGTCTCATCGTGAACTAACTGCACAGCGTCTTGTAAAGTCACATAGCTATAAATCGAACCAATAATGGCTAGCAAAACATAGCCGACATAAGTATAGTTTGCATATTGCAAATTCTTACGAACAAGGAACACAATCGCTACTGCAACTAAAATAGCAGATAGCACAATCAAGGCCATATTAAAAATAGAATGAGTTGATTCTGCTACTCTATAGGTGTAATTGAGCTGGTCTTCTAATTGCTGAGCACTGACCCCTGCAACCTGTTTCTGAGCGGCAGCGGCACGAAGGGCTTCTTTGCTAGGCAAGGGACTCAACATTCCAAACAGAGACGTAGCTGAAATAAGAGCAGACAAGATTAGCAAGACCCATAGATAAATCGGTTTCTTTTTCATGATAGAACCTCCTGATGTTATTATTGATATTATAGCACTTTTTGTAAAGGGATACAAATTTTATAGTATCGTTTCTACCTGTTTTCGGTAGGCTTTTGGTGATTTTCCGCACAATTTTCGGAAAACTTTATAGAAATATCCAACGTTACTGTAACCAACCGCATAACAGATGTCTTCGATACTGTCACTAGTTGAAAGTAAGAGTTGCTGGGCGGCCTTAATGCGTTGTTTGTTTAGTAATTCTGCGAAGGTAGAATTGGTTTCTCGCTTAATCAACTGACCTAGATAGACAGGATTGATAAAAAGATCCTTACTGATATCCTTGAGGGAAAGTTCTTTCTGATAATCACGCCCAATGACTTCCAGCACACTGACCACATTTTCATTCATACGATATTGCCCGAAAAAGCGGGTCAGAGTTTCCTTGATATAAGGAACCAATTCATCGAAGGATTGAATAGCATGAATGGTTTTGACAATATCCGTCATATCATCAGCTTTGAGATGTTCAAACAAATGGAAAACATCCATGACAAACTGGATAAAAAGCTGTTTGGTAATCGGAACACGCGGCGTATTTTCAAGAACCACCTTCTCCAAAAGATTCAATTCTTCCACGATTTGATTGAGATTTCCCTGAATGATAACCCTATAAATCGGTTCATAGTAGGCAAAGAGGCTCTCCGACTGCTGTAGATTTACAGAGCCGTAAAAGAGGGCTTTCTCAGCATTCAGCTTCCAGCGGTCAAAGTGTTCTTGATAAGGGGCTTCAAAGGGAGTAACGACTAAACCATCTAGGGGTTGATCAGAAATAAAAATCTGCCAGTCTTGACCCAAGACATAGTAGGGAATGGTGAAGGAACCTTGTTTCTCCTTGGATAGACCTATCCACCAATTCTCCCCACCTCCTAAATAACTAACAAATCCAGCCTCGTCTAAATCTTGACTGAGGGTCTGACTTTTCTTTCCTCTCTCGCTAAGCTGACCTGCAATCTTCTCCAGCAGATTTCCCAACTCTACCTTATCAACAGGCTTGACCAGATAGTCCACAACACTAAGGTTCATGGCTCTTTTTACGTAATCAAACTCCTGATAACCCGAGAGCAAGATATAGGCAGCATCTGGTAACATCTCTTTCATTTCCTTGATCATCTCCAGCCCTGTTTTGTCTGGCATATTGACATCGGAAATGACCACATCAACAGGATTTTCCTGAACATATTCTAGAGCTTCATCGGCATGACTGGCTGTTGCGACGACCTCCATATCCCACTTATCAAAGGGAATCAAACGCTTCAGACCTTCTGTCACCATGTACTCATCATCTACTAATAATACTTTATACATTTTTCCCTTTCTACTCATCTTGAATTGTAATACGATACTGAACACCTGCTTGCTCCGCAGACTCTACACTAATGGCATAGCGATCCCCAAAATAGAGCACAAAACGCTCATGGACATTGACAAGCCCGATAGACTGCTTTTGATCACTGTAACTGGCTTGGTGTTCAAAATGTCTCTGACTTAATTTTTCTCGAATATTTGCCAGTTTTTCAACCGACATTCCACGGCCATTATCTACCACTAAAATTTCCACAAAACCATCTTGTTTAAGAGCCTTGATGCTAATCACATTATCTGTCCGTCTGTGGTCAACACCATGCGCGAAATAATTTTCTACCAGCGGTTGCAAGGTGAACTTAGGAATCTTCATATTCTCTAACTCTGGGTCTATCTTGAAACCATAGGCAATGGATTTAGGATAACGAACCATGCAGAGATAGCTGTATTTACGACAAAATTCCAATTCCTGTTTGAGGAGGGTTTCTCTTTCGTCAGAAATATTGTTCCGCAAGAGACTACTGAACTCATAAATGATATCCGCCAACTCATCTTGACTCTGCATAACTGCATACATACGCAAGAACTCCAGCGTATTATACATAAAATGAGGATTGATTTGCGCCTGCAAGGCTCGCATATTGGCATCTTTTTGACTAAGCTCTAGCTGGTAAATATCATGGATGTTCTTTTCCAAGCGATCTAACATATCATTGGTCGTCTCTGCGATTAGGAGCAATTCCTGGTCCTTTTCAAGCGTATCAATGCGAAGACCTTCCTCTCCTTGAGCAATAGCTTGAATGGAATCCACCAAATCCACTACCTGCTTTTGATAATTTGAGAAAGTCTTCCTCAAAGTCAGATAGAGAATGACAATAAAGAGAAGGCTCAAGCCCACAATCAAAGCAGAGCTAGTCACTGTTCCTTGTAAAACAAAGTTTTTAGGAACTGCCACCTGAACCTGATATCCATGAGAAGTCATACCAACAAACCAGTTCTCATGCTCCCTATTGACCCTCTCACCAATATGAAAAATCTCCGTATCAAAAGGCGATGTCACAGTAACAGCCATCGGGATATGACCTCGGGTATTGTCTACAGCATGGTATAAGATTTCTGGATCCAAGGAAATATAAACAACCCCTATAGATTGATCCGTCGCTGGATCTAAAATAGGAACTCCAAAACTATTGGCCTCTGGTTTAAAGCCTTCCGCAAGTACCGAATGACCACCTCTCTCATTTCTGCTCGAAACATAAACTTCTTTAAAGTCCTGCAAGACGATTGCAACATCCGTTATATAGTCATTCTGGACATAAAGATCATCAATATTTTCATACAGAGAAATAGAAGTTGACGAAGCTGCTTGATGCTCCAACAGCCAATAAAAATATTCAGAAGTTGACAGGCTAAAGTACTTATAAACCCCTTGTATTCGGTCTTGATTGGCTACTAAATCTTGCGCTAGCTGGGCTGATTCGCGATAATAATACTCCACCTCTTCGACTGTTCGAGTGGTTACACGCTGGGCTACTCTCTGAGCTTCCTTTTCCCGTGAATCCCAGTCAGCATAGGAGAGTAAGATTGCAAAACTCGCAATAATAATCATCATAACTGAACTGTAGGTTCTCAGAAGCGTATGTAGCCAAAACTGCTTCATTCTATTTTGTCGCCAATTTTTCATGGATACTTTCATAGACCGGTTCCAACATATCACTGATAAAGAAATGCCACATCCCAATTCCTACAAAGAAAAGTAGAGCAGGCATATAGTAACCAATTGCCACAAGTAGCACTGTCCCAAGGAGAACCTTGACCACAGCTGCTAGACTCATAAAGATGCCAATCAAGGATAGTTTGAGACTATTTCGATAGGACAAATCAAAATAAACTTGTAATTTCAAAGACACTGTATAGGCCAAAAAGATCAGGGCAACTACTAGGACATTCAAAAAGGTCGCAATCAAATGAATGATAGTCTGATGAGGCAATTGCACCAAGAGATACAAGCCATAAACCAAAACTAGATCCACTCCTAGAAAGCTATAGAAAATCAGGTTGCTTGAGAGAAAATTTTGCTTGTAAAGAGACCACGCCTCCTTCAAACTGTATTCCCGAAAGCTATAACCATGTTCTGCATACAAGCTCATCAAGGTGGCACTAGCCGGCGCTAGACCAAGGATAATCCCTCCCACCAAGGTTAATAGCCAAAAGAAGGCTGTCGCAATCATCCCTAAAAAGAAACGATTAAAGACAAAGTCTAAAAATCTCCCCATGATATCCTCCTAAAAATAACTATGAAACTATTATATCATATTTCAAGCGTTTTCAAAAACTTCTAGTGCCCATTTACAATCCCATCAAACCGTGGTACAATGAGAATTGTGAAAAAATTATCAGGAGACAATTCATGAAGAAATCTATCTTAACTACACTGCTTTTTGCAGTTCTTTACTTCCTCTGCATGGGGATTGGTGTCCTTTTGGGCAATCTCTTTGACCAAACTGGAAACATGTTTTATGCGCCTGCCTTTACTGCCCTTGTCGGCGGTAGCGTCTATATGATCCTAGTCGCAAAAGTTCCGCGCTTTGGAGCCATTACCACTATCGGCCTTGTTATTGCTCTCTTTTTCTTGGGAACTAAACACGGTGCCGGTGCCTTCCTTCCTGGAATTATCTGTGGTCTCCTAGCAGATGCAGTAGCTAGCCTCGGAAAATACAAGGACCAAACAAAGAATTTCCTTTCTTTCATTCTCTTTGCCTTTAGCTCAACAGGACCAATCTTGCTTATGTGGATTGCACCCAAAGCCTATATGGCTACCCTCCTAGCAAGAGGAAAATCCCAAGAATATATCGACCGTATCATGGTTGCGCCAAATCCTGGAACCATCCTTCTATTTGTCGCAAGTGTTGTCATCGGAGCCCTAGTGGGTGCCTTGATTGGACAAGCCTTGAGTAAAAAATTTGCGCAGAAAATCTAGTCAATAAAAAAGAGCCAGGCGGCTCTTTTTTATTTATGACTCAAGACTTAGTCAAGAAATCTCCCAAGAATTGATACTCTTCGAAAATCAAATTCAAACCACGTCAACGTCGCCTTGTCGTACTCAAGTACAGCCTGCGGCTAGTTTCCTACTTTGCTCTTTGATTTTCATTGAGTATGAATTTAAAGATAATCAAAATGATAATGATGGTTGCCAAGATGGTCACATCGTGATTATAGCGGTTAAATCCATAAGCGATGGCTACGTTACCGATACCACCAGCTCCAACCGCACCAGCCATAGCTGTTTCCCCAACAAGGGAAATCAAGGTCACAGTCGTCACACGGATCAAATCTGGAAGACCTTCTAGTAAGCCTGAGCTTCCTAGGTTAAAATTTTTTACCTGAAAAACTTCTTTTTTCTAAGGATAAAATGAGCCCTATCACACTCACTACCAAAAACACCCACCAACAAAGTCTGATATCTTGTAAAGCTAAGAAGGAAAATACAGACATCCCCAAGGGTAATGTTAGGGAAAAAATCATACTCAAGAGATTATTACTTCTAGCTAATACATCCGCGCTCAAATTGGACAGTAACAAAGTATCTAATTTAGGCATTGATTTCGACATCAAATACATGACAAAGGCTAAGCAGGCAATACCTACTAGAGGAGAAAACTCTAAAATATTAGCAGTAGCCAACAAGACAAACAGAATTGCATTAAGCGATAATAAGCTTGAAAAAGACAATTTACCAAAATAATCATTTGGGGTTAAGCTACCAAGAATAGCTCCTCCCAAGCTAACACATTCAATTAAAAATAGGGCTTGAGCATAGCTGAGATGATAGATAGTATGGTCTAATAAGTAAAAGTGATAAATACCTCCAACAGCTCCTCCCAAAGTATTCATTACCAAAATGACAAGGATCATTTTAAGCAATGATTTACTTTCTCTCTGTCTAAAGATGTCATCCATGTCCGTATAGATTGCCTTAACTTGTTGAAGTAAACTAATCGACTTATTCTCTACACTTACAGACAAATGCGTCAATTCTCTTCTATTTTTGAACAAAATGAGAGAAGATAGTAAAAAGAAACCAGCATTCACAATCGCAACAAAAGAAAAATTTTGATGACTGGTTGTGAGTAACCACACTCCTAAGGCTTGACCTCCTAGATTTGATAAATAGGAAACAAACTGAGTAAAGGAATAAGCTTCATAGAGCCTATCTTCCGAAATGTTATGCTGGATAATCGGCATACGCAGTCCTGCTGTATAATCTGATAAAATATCTGAACAGATATTAACCATACAGATAAAAGCAAACGTTACGAAGTTCTGGTCATGAATCACACTAGCAATCAAAAGAAATAGCAGACTTTGCACACAACCAACCCAGATAATTGTCCCTGCTTTATTCCGAGTATGATCCGCCTTAATCCCAATATAAAAAGTAAATAGGAAAGGTAAAATCGTAATCATATTCGCTATAAATACAGCTACACTCTTAAAGGATAAACTCGCAGCATAAACGATAAATACCAGATTATAAATATAAGCTCCACTTGAGCTCAAAAATCTTGATAAGGTAAGTATTCTAAATAAATGGTGGTTTAAGAATAGTTTCATAAGAGGCCTTTCTCCATATTTCAAAGAGTATTCTATTGAATCCAGTCTAACAAAAAAAGCGGGACTCCCCACTTTTTTGTAATATATTTTTTTCTGCAAATAGAAACTCTAGAGCCTAGAAACTACTAATTATCAATCCACCTACAAGCTTATTTATTTTTCATCAGTTGATGTAACGAGAATATATTACAAATCTTTATTTGAGAGCTGATTTGCAAAATAGTTTTCATAATATCTTGCACCATCTATATACTCTAAATCTTGTAAGATTGTAATGCCTCTCTGGATTTTTTCAAGACCCTTATTTTTTACATTAAAAATAGTATCATAATACCCTTTAGCAATCATATAAATAATTTTAAGATAGGCTTCAGACTCTGGCAATTCTCGTTTTTCAATCTGAAAAACAAAATAGTCTGCTTTTAATTTATCCTTTTCCTCTATCGCTTTAAAGAGTCCATTAATCAAAATGGTATCAATACCAATTTTGTTACTAGGTAAGGAGCCTAATAAATCTGTCTTTTGTAGCATCTCCCTAGAATATTTAAAATAGAGGGGCAGAGGGAACAAAGTAGAAATCGTTGAAAATAATTCCAATTCATAATTTCCCCAGATATCAATAGTAAAAAAATAGTCATAGAGAAAAGTCAGTTCTTCATCCGTTGCCCTTATCTCTGAATCAAAAAACACGAGAAGGCTTTTGATACGAATCATTTGTAAAAGATAGCTTTTTTCACCACTTGATCTATACTTTTGAGTCGTCTCTTCATACAAGGAATGGAGAGAATCAATCCCTTCTCTGTCATATAAATCCCAGAGATTTTCTTGAAAAGCCAGGACCTTTTTCTGAGAAAAACCACGTACCAAGTACATAAATTCATTCAAATCAGAGTGGATGTTATCTAAGGCAGTAATCAATTTCATAGAGGACAAGTCTGCTTCTCCGCGCTCAAATTTGCTCAGCATGGAATAAGTAAACTCTCCTCCTGTCGCCTCCTGTAGGGATACATTCCGACTCTTTCTCAATTCTTTAAAAACTTCTCCCAGATTTTGCATATTGACTCCCCACAATTCTTAATTCTCTAACTCGTAAAAGTAACGACTGATAGTAGCTAGTACAGAGAATTTTAAGTCTTAGCTATACCTCAAACTCCTATGAATGATGTATAGATTGCCTTGTACTTTTTATTTATGACTCAATTTCTTGGTCAAGAAATCTCCCAAGAATTGGATTGCAAAGATAATCAAAATGATAATGATGGTTGCCAAGATGGTCACATCGTGATTATAGCGGTTAAATCCATAAGCGATGGCTACGTTACCGATACCACCAGCACCAACCGCACCGGCCATAGCTGTTTCACCAACAAGGGAAATCAAGGTCACAGTTGTCACACGAATCAAATCTGGAAGACCTTCTGATAGGTAAACACCCACGATGTCCCAGAAAGTCGCTCCGCTCGCTTGAGCCGCCTCAATGACACCACCATCTAACTCAGCCAAGACCACCTGCACCTGACGGGCAAAGAAGGCAAAGACCGCAAAAGATAGGGGTACGATAGCCGCATTTGGTCCGATACTTGTTCCTACGATTAGATGAGAGAAGGGTGACAAGACTGCCAAGAGGATGATAAAAGGAACCGCACGGAAAATAGAGGTAATCTTGTCTAAAATCCAGAAAACAACTTTATTTTCCAAAACACCACCTGGCGCTGTCAAGACAAGGAAGAGACCTGCCACTAGCCCCAAGAACCCTCCGATAATGAAGGAAAGAACTGTCATATAAAGGGTTAGGTAGATGGCCGTTCCCCAGCCTGCCTGACCAGCCCAGCCCATTTTATAGACATTTGGCAAATAGGTTTGAATCAATGATTCCATCTTACTGTCCTCCCTTCAATACTTTTAGCTGTACGCCTGCTTGACGAATGGCTTCTTGGGCACCTGCTAGCGCTGCTTTTTCACCTGACAAGACTACAACCAATTCTCCGACAGGAGTGCCATCTAGGATTTCAATATTTCCATAGAGGATATTAGCCGTTACTTGATAACGCTTGTACAACTCATTCAAAAGTGGCTCGTCTGTTGAAGCACCCGCATACTTGAGTTGCACTAAAAGGCTGTTTTCAGACAGATGTTCCACGATTTCTTGCTTCTCAATCTTGACCATAGCTTCATCAATACCTGTGGCTGTAGAGATAAAGTCCTGAGTCAAAGGTTGTTTAGGGTCTGAGAAGATTTCAAGGACACTGCCCTCTTCAATCAAATGTCCATCCTGCATAACTGCCACACGGTTGGCAATGTCTTTGACAATCTGCATTTCATGCGTAATCAAGACAACCGTCAATCCTAATTTTTGGTTCAAATCTTGCAACAAGGCCAAAATCTGCTTGGTTGTCTTAGGGTCAAGGGCAGACGTTGACTCATCTGAAATCAAGATTTTTGGATCATTTGCCAAGGCACGCGCAATGGCCACACGCTGTTTTTGCCCTCCTGATAGCTGTGAAGGATAGTTTTCAGCACGGTCTGCTAAGCCAACCAAGTCCAACAACTTAGCGACTTTAGCCTTCTTTTCTTCCTTGCTGAGTCCAGAATGTTTAAGGGCAAAGGCTACATTCTCCTCTGCTGTCTTTTGGCTCATCAGGTTAAAATGCTGGAAAATCATTCCGATATCTTGACGTTTACGACGCAACTGCTCTGCCGTCAAGGTGACCTTACCATCAAAAATCACATCGTCGTCAATGGTAATTTTCCCTGCAGATGGTTTTTGCAAGAGGTTAATCACCCGAACAAGGGTTGATTTCCCTGCTCCAGAATATCCAACAATTCCGTAGATATCCCCTTCTTGGATATGAATGGTCACATCCTTGACCGCTGTGATGGTTCTCTTCTTCTGATGAAAAGTCACATCGATCTGATCTAACTTGATAATATCTTTACTCATAGCTTCTAATCAGCTCCTCTACTAATTCAATATGGGTGTAATAATCGGCGATTCGCACATTTTCATCTCCACCGTGGTCTCGACTGTTGGCATTTCCTAGACCAAAAGCCACCATTGGTACCTCTAGGGCATCAAAGACCGTATGCATAGGCCCTGTCCCTGCTGTGGTCGGCAAGACTGAAACGCCCTGTGGATAGAATTTCTTGGCCAACTCGATGACATTGAGAATGGCTGGCGCGCTCATATCGCTTCGATAGCTCATCTCTCCCAAGGTATAGTATAATTCTACCTTATCAAAGCCATTTTTGTCTAGCTGTTTCCGAATTTTTTCCAGAACATCATGCGGTTCTAGACCAGGAACCAAACGAACCTCTAGCTTAGCACTGGCTTCTGCTGGCAAAATCGTTTTAACGCCTTGTCCTTGATAGCCTGACTGAATTCCTTCGATATTGAGAGCAGGTTCAAAAAAGAAACGTTTTAGAAAGGCTGCACGGTCCTCTTGTAAGAGAGGTAATTCCAAACCATAAATCTGACTGATTTCCCCTGGATTTCGTTGGGCGTAAGTGTCCACCAAGGCCAACTCTCGTTCATTTGGTTCTTGAACTTCTTCGTACAAACCTTCAACCAAGATACGGCCATCTGTAGCGCGAAGAGACTGTAAGGCTTGAAGGAGGTACCAGGAAGCTGATTCCACAACCCCACCATAACTCGAGTGGATATCCACATCGGCACTTTTCACCTTGGCATCAAAGGTCACAATCCCCTTATTTCCACCAGAAATTTCCAGCTGTTCCAAGGCATTTTTGGTTCCTTGTTCCCAGACCAACAAATCCGCACCACGGAGTTTGTCCGCATGTTTTTCCAGATATTTATCTAGGTCTGTCGAAGCTGATTCCTCCGCTCCCTCCATGATAAAACTGATATTGACAGGCAGGTCATCATGGTGCTGCATATATTTTCTCAAAGCACTCAAACGAGCTGTGATATGACCCTTGTCGTCGTCAACCCCACGCCCATACATGAAGCCATTACGCACCGAAAGCGTAAAAGGATCCTCTGTCCAGACCTGATCCCCATCCGCTGGCACAGTGTCATAGTGGTTATAGAAAATCAAGGTCTTGGCATCTGGACGTGAACTCTTGAAATGCGCCATGACAAAGGGCGCCGTATAAGTCTCATCAATCTCCACTTCAGCTCCAACACGCTTGAAAATCTCACCCAGATAATTGGCGACTTCCTTAAGTCCAACCTGCTGGGCAAAGACTGATTTCTTAGAAATCAAGGTTCGCAAAACCTCAAAATAATGCTGGGCCACATGATCCTTTTCAAATTTTTCAATCTGTTCTTGTTCGCTAGGAAAAACCATATTCTCTCTACCTTTCTATGAACTACTCTTCCTGACAATCTATGCTCTATACAAAAGCAAGAGGTGGAATTCTCTCTCCCACCTCCCTGTTTCTTATTACCAAACTGGTTGATCCAAACCGTCTGATGTTTCTTCGATAACTTTTTTCACTTCATCTGTATGGTAAGCTGCAATCACTTTCTTGATAGCATCAGCTTTTGGTGATGTTTCCCAATCTTTTTTCGCAACGATGATGTTGTACCATTGTTTTGAGTTTTCATCAGCTTGTTCTTTGAAAAGTGCTTTCTTGTAGTCCAATTTTGCTTCTGTAACGAAGGTATTGTTTACAACGGCAGCGTCAACTGATGACAATGAACGAGCTGTTTGGCTAGCGTCCAATTCAGTGATTTTCAAGTTCTTTGGATTTTCTTTGATGTTAGCAACTGTTGCAAGAGCAGTTCCAGAAACATCCAATTTAATCAAGCCAGCTGATTGAAGCAAGTAAAGCGCACGGCTTTCGTTTGTAGCGTCGTTTGGTACAGCAATTTCTCCGTTTGCTGGGATATCTTCTACTTTAGTGTACTTGTTGTCACTTCCATTCAAACCTGAGTAAAGGCGGATTGGAGAGATATAAGTATCTGCAATCGCTACAAGGTCTTTCCCGTTTTCTTTGTTCCAGTTGTTCAAGAAGTTATAATGTTGGAAAGCGTTCAAGTCTACTTCGCCATCAGCAGTTGCCTTGTTTGGTTGTGAGTAGTCTGTGAACTCTGTAAATTCCAAAGTGATACCGTCTTTTTTAACCAATTCTTGGATTTTGTCCCAACGTTTTTCTTCAGAACCGCTACGGTTAACAGTTGCGATTTTAATAGTTGTTGCATTGTCTGCTTTCTTGTCTGAGTTTCCGCAAGCTGCAAGAGCCAAACCTGCGACTGTAGCAAGGGCTGCTACACCAAGCCATTTTTTAATTTTCATGATTCTTTCTCCTTAAAAATAATACCGTACTAGTATCTCACAATTTGTTTGATTTCACAAATTGTTATTAGATAGCCAGATATATAGTTTAAAACTATATCCCTAAAAACCGAGAAATCACCCACCTTATTCAGAATGGATGATTTCAAAAAATTATTTAATATCAGCTTCTGCTGGCAAGTAAGTGTCTCCGAAGAATTGTTTAGACAATTTTTCAAGAGTTCCGTCTTTGTAGAGTTCTTGGATACGTTTGTCTACAAATGTTTTCAACTCGTCTTGACCTTTGGCAAGAAGTGGGTAAACGTAAGGTTGTTGGTCGCTTGGAAGTTCAATAACTTTCAAGTTGTCCAAACCTTGGTTCTTGATCACTGTTTCAACACCGATTTTATCAAAAATCTTGTAGTCAAATTGGCCATCGCTCAAGCGTCCCATGATTTGTTGGAAGTCCGCTTTAGTGTAGTTAAGGACAGTTGGATTGTCTGAGTGTTGTTTGTTGTAGTCTTCTAGCTGTTTAGCAGATGTTGTCCCTTGAACAACTTCTGTTGATTTTCCACCGATATCATCAAGTGATTTGATGCTAGAGTCATCCTTTTTCACTACAAGGACGTTAGGGTTCTTAGCAGTTGGGGCTGCGTAAAGGTATTTTTCTGCACGTTCTTTAGTGTAGCTGATGTTGTTAACAGCCATTTGGTAACGGTCAGCATCAAGACCTGCAAAGACTCCTGACCACTCTGTCTTTTCAAACTTGACATCATACTTGTCAGAGTCTTTAAAGATAGCGCGAACAACTTCGATCTCGTAACCGGTCAACTCACCGTTTTCTTCATAGTTGAATGGTTTTGGTGAAGCATTGGTTGCAACGATAATTTCTTTCTTGCTAGCTGCTTCTCCTTCTTTCTTAGCACCACCTGAGCAAGCTGCTAGAACACCTGCAGCAACAAGCCCAAGGGCAGCAAGAGATGAGTACTTAACGATTTTTTTCATGTCATTTCCTCCAAAATAGAATACCTTATAATCTTAACAGAAAAAGACCATTTGCGCCATTATATGATATCTATCTCTGTGATAGGTTTTCTTTATGGCTGATTTATACTCAATGAAAATCAAAGAGCAAACTAGGAAGCTAGCCGCAAGCTGTACTTGAGTACGGTAAGGCGACGCTGACGTGGTTTGAAGAGATTTTCGAAGAGTATTAAAAGACCAAACGCAAGACTGCAATTAAGACCACTCCAAAGAGAACCGTTCCGACTAGATTGCGGTAGCGAAAGGCCACCCAAGCTGTTGGAAAGACTGCTAAGAAATCCAGCCATTTGATTTGAGGAAGGCTCCCAACCTTACCTGTCACTACGCTTGAAAGAATCAAGGCAAAGATAATGGAAACGGGCAAGAACTTCAAAAAGCGCTCAACAATCGCAGGCAATCCCTTATACTTGACCAAGATGAAGGGAATCATACGGGGAATCCAGGTCACCAAGCCAGAGAAAATAACTGCTAATAAAAGATACTTACTGACCATCTAAAATCACCCCCATGCTACAACCAAGTAGCGTCGCAAACAGAACAGCTAGCGACTGAGATACCACTGTCAAGAGTAAAAAGAAGGACACCGCAACAACTGCTAGAATAATGAGCAGATTGCGGACAGGAATCCGTCTTTGCATAATCTGGAATTGCGAAGCAAAAATTCCGATAAACATCCCAACCAAAGCAAAGTCCAAACCAAATATTTCTGGATTTGGTAGCAGGCCACCTAGAGCCGTTCCAACCACTGTCCCCACAAACCAAGCCACATAGCTGTTAAGATTGTTGCCATGCATCCACATCGGATTGACCTTGTCTGTATGGGCCAATTCGCCCATCAAAACACCATAGGTCTCATCTGTCAAGAGACTAGACATACCAATATTTTGCCAGAGACTGGTATGACGGAAATAGGTCGATGCATGCAAGCTCAGCAAAAAGAGACGCAAATTGATCAAAAAGACCGTCATAGCAATAGCTGCCACAGGCGCCTGAACTGCAATCAAGGCCAACATGGCAAACTGGGCACTCCCAGCATAAACAAAGAGGCTCATCAAGCCCATCTCAACAGGTGTCACATATGGCGCACCAATAATCCCACAAGCCAGTCCGATACTGACATAACCAAGGGCCGTTGGCATGGCTGCCTGCGCCCCCTCCCAAAATCCTTTTTCTTTCATATTTCTCCTCGTATTGTCTTAATAAATGGGCTGAATCAGTTCCAGCCACAGCATGGACTATTATAACACATTCAGGAAAGAGAAAAAAGTCTGCTGATTTTGACCATCATAAAAAGACTGGCAATCCAGTCTCAAACATATATTATACAAATTCTCCGCTAAACACTTTCACGGATATTCAGGAGCATGAAAAAGGCGACTAGAAGAAATAGCAATAAAACAAAGCTAGTAGCAATAGTTACTAAAACTAAGATCATTTTTATGAAAAGGATACCTAAAAATGCGATTACAAACAAATATAAGAGTATTCAGCAAGGAAATAAACTAGATGGGTAGAATACCTAGGAACACTCTTCCTAAAATATTACTAAGCAAATGAAATTACAGCAACGGTAAAATTTGACCAATACCATTGTAGACTATATGCAGTCCAATAGGCCAATAAATTGACTTTGTCATTCTAAATAAGACTGCAAATATAAGACCTCCACCCATATAGAAGACAAAGTCTGTCAAGACCCAACCGTGATTACTAATGTGCGAGACCCCAAATAAAACAGCGGAACCAAGTACATCTAGCCCCCATTTCTTTCCTTTTTCCAGAGCAGTCATCACTAATCCACGATAAATCATGTCTTCAAAAATGGGACCTGCAATCACAGGATAAAAAAAATACATCAAAAATGCCGTAGCTCCTGTAAAAGTAGGAGCAGCATGTTGATAAGAAATTTCATTTCGAGTAGGTGGGAAAAGAAAAAAGGTGACGAAATTCCAAACAACAAAAGCAAGCAGAGCTAGGAAGGAATAGAAAAGATAGGATCCTTTAAACTTTCTACTGTTGATTTTCTGCCATTTTCCTGACTTAACCATAGCAAAAAAAGCAATAAAAACGACAAGAAAATGCAACATCATATCCGACAGATAATAGCCAAAGTCAGATAGACCAAGAGCAAAGTCGCTAGATAAAACCAGACCACTGAACTTCTGGTCAGCAATAACTAGTAGAGAAGCTATAATAAAGTAGTAGCGTGAGATTATCTTTTTCATCCTATTTTCTCCTATATTACGAAATAAAGAAAGCCCTAACCCAAACAAAGGCAAGGGCTTTAAATATCAATGACGACGATTAACAGTGGAAGAATCATGGTTAAAATATTTCTTCCAGAAATTAGTGATTGACCAAGGTGCTCCTAAGCCTACTCCAATTCCACCGCCTGGGTTAACCACAGTGTTGCCTCCTCTAACATCTTGCAACTCATCTTCTGTCAATTCCATCGTTTCTGCAAATTGTAAATTTAACATCTTTTATACTCCTTCAATTGTTTTCTTCTTGTAAACCACTTATGCGACCTAGGATTTGCTTTAAGTACTTTACAAGGACAGTATAACACGGAAATTGGGTTATTTTAGAAAATCGCATATTTGATATTTTTTCTTATAGAAATTTCACATTTGCGATTTTAGTAGATTTGATTATTTCACTGGTATAATAAAGTTACTACTAACAAGGAGGGATATAATGATGAAGAAAAGAAAAATCCAACTGATACTCCTGCTTATTTCGGAGTGGGTTATCGTCTTCCCGTTTCTAATTAATTGATAAGTTCTTTGTATTGCTGAAAACGCAATTCGAAGAGGGCTAGCAATTGTGGATTTTCTAATACTTGCAGAGATTGGATAAAGTGTTCAATCTCTTTTTGATTGCTTCCTCTGGTTTGAAGAAAAATACTCATTTTCTTTAAAAATTGCCATGATACTTTTTCAAAAACATCGTACGGACGGAGCATACTCTCCAACTCGGCTTCAAAGATTGGGATGTAGGAGAAAAGTTTTCGCTCCATGAGTTCTGATATAATATTCAGAAATCCACTTTTCATATACAGTCTATTATGTACCAACTCTTTAAATTCCTTGGATTTTTCAAGTAACGAGGTTGATAAAAATATCAAATCTTGGTTGCTCAAGAAGGGCATGGTATTGCAAAAGAGATAGAGTTCAAACCAGGTCCAAGACTCAATAGCATAGAGATAGGTGGTCAAAAACTCCCTATCCTCCTCTCTTAGCGGATAGTCCTTATTTAAGGAATGGATGGCATTTTTAATCACAATGGCATTCAAACGACGATAAGTCTCTGCCATTTGTCCTTGCTTGACCTCCTCTAATAGTTGCTCTAAGCCAGCTATATCTTGGTGGGCAAAGCGATCCACAACCTTTCTACCAAATCGCATATGTGGAGATTCTTGATAGTTGTTGAGCTTGTGCCCAAACTCATCGAAGGTCACATTAATCCCTTGGATGGCTAGAATCAGCTTGTCCGCAGATAGCATAGACTGTCCTAGTTCAAACTTGGACAACTGAGAGGCTGTTAGTCCAGCACAAGCCACATCTGACTGCTTGAGCTTTCTCGCCAAGCGCAATTCCTTGTAAAATTCTCCCAATTCCATTCTCTCAATCATCTTACCACCTCCTATTTTTTATATAGTATATCATTATTTACACTCATTTGTCAAAATATTCTGACATTTAAAAAAGGAAAAAAGCCAGCTTTAAGCTGACTCCTTATTCTATGGTATCAAAAGCGAGGCTTGGTTTGGCATTAAGGTCTAAGCCCGCAAAGTTTTCTTTGTTCCACTCGCTAACGCTGGCATAGGCAATCATACCTGCATTGTCTCCGCAAAGACGCAGAGGTGGGATGATAACCTTGACATCTGTGATTTCGGCTGCTAGGCGTTCTCTAAGGCCTTTATTAGCTGCCACGCCACCAGCCACGACTAGGGTTTTAACAGGATATTTCTCCAAAGCCTTCTTAGTTTTTGCCATGAGAATATCCAGTACAGCCGCTTGGAAGGAAGCACACAAATCCTCTGTAGACAGACTTTCTCCCTTTTGCTCGGCATTGTGGTGAAGATTGATAAAGGCCGATTTCAAACCTGAGAAGGAGAACTCCAGATTATCTTCCTTAATCATAGCACGAGGAAAGTCATAAATATCTTGCCCCTGATGAGCCAACTCATCAATCTCGCGACCTGCTGGATAGGTCAATCCCATGACGCGACCGACCTTATCATAGGCCTCACCAACCGCATCATCACGGGTTTCCCCAACAATCTTGTAGTCACCAGCCTCAGAAACATAAACCAACTCTGTGTGTCCACCGCTGACCAAGAGGGCTAGCAAAGGGAACTCTAAAGGCTCCACGCTCTGAGCTGCCATGAGGTGGCCAGCCATGTGGTTAACAGGAATCAGCGGAAGTCCATGTGCCCAAGCAAAGGCCTTAGCAGCTGACAAACCAACTAGTAAGGCTCCAACTAAGCCCGGTCCATAGGTGACTGCAACAGCTGTAACATCGTCTTCGGTAATCCCTGCTTCTGTCAAAGCTTCCTCAATACAGGCTGTAATGACCTCGACATGGTGACGACTGGCTACTTCAGGCACTACGCCCCCAAAACGTTTGTGACTCTCAATTTGACTAGCAATGACATTGGACAAGAGCTCATCGTCGTTTTTCAAGACGGCGACACTGGTCTCATCACAGGATGTCTCAAATGCTAAAATATATCTATCTTTCATCTATTTCTCTCTTCATGATGATGGCGTCCTCGACTGGATCATGGTAGTAGGCCTTTCGCTCAGCGATGACCGCCATCTTTTCTTTCTTGTAAAATGCTTGCGCTCGTTGATTTGACTTTCTGACTTCGAGGAAAATCTCCTTTTCTGCCGGCAATTGAGCAAACAAGGCTGACGCAATCCCCTGACCCTGATAAGTTTGTTTGACAGCAATTTGCAGGACTTCTGCCTCAAAAAGATTCTCCTGAACAGCTAAAAATCCAATCACTTCCGCCCCATCATAAGCTAGAGCATACCAAGTCTGGTCTTGGGACAGGTCTGCTTGGATTTGTTCCAACGTCCAAGGACTGACTGGGTAAACAGCTGCCATGACAGCGTAGATGGCTTGTGCCAAGTCAGGCTGCTGTTGGATTCGTTTGATTTCTATCATAGGCGTTTAATGTAAGACTCACCAGACTCGGTATGGTTCTTGAGCCAGTTTTCCTCAGCCTCGACTCGTTTGAGGTAATTCGGAACAAAGTCGTGCAAGGAGTCTGCTTCCTTATCCCAGGCCAAAAGAGCAAGATTGGCTGCATTAGGCAAGGTTTCTTTGAAATTAGTCCTTGGTAAGTGTTCTTGAATCTGCTCAACAAAGGGGCCAACTTCTCCGACAAAGGTTACCTGACTAGCACCCTTGATTAGCTCGATGACTCGCTCAAAAGGCAGGTGTGCTTCTGGCATGACAGGTTTGGCATTTTCATAAAATCCTGCATAAACATTGTTGCGACGCGCATCCATCAAAGGAACGAACAGACCTTCTTGTTGGTATGGCACCAGAGCCAAAAGGCTAGACATACCAACCAACTCAATGTTCAGAGTGTGAGCTAAGGTCTTGGCAGTTGCTACCGCAATTCGCAAGCCTGTGTAGCTACCCGGCCCTTCTGCCACCACGATTCGGTCCAAATCCTTGGGCGTCCAGTCCAAACTTGCCATCAAAAAATCAATGGCAGGCATCAGAGTAATACTATGATTTTTCTTGATATTAATCGTCGTCTCGGCAAGAACCTGCTTGTCCTCTAAAATAGCGAGAGAAAGAGCCTTGCTGGACGTATCAAAAGCTAATACTTTCATAACACATTCCTATCTTTTTGTCTGCTTACTATTATACTACAAAAGCTGGCACATGGGAATTTTCTTTACCCCCAAAACAAAAATGCCCCAACATAGGCAGGGCATCTAAGCATTTAATCCAAAGTAAAATACAAACCAAACGACATAGGTTACGAGGAGGAGAAAAAGCGAGTAGAGAGTCACAAAGGTAATCTTCCACAAGAACTTGGTTTGTCGTTGTTCCAGTTTTGTAAACAGAAGATTCCCTCCATAAACACAAGCAACAAAAACGATGAAAGCTACCAAGCGAACTCCGATAGCAAAAGCAAATAAGTTATACATAGGGCAACCTCCTTAGTTTAAAATTATCTTAATAAGTAAATTGAAATATTGCATAAGTATCCATTTTTAATATCGCAAATATATTTTTTTAAGACATAAACACATCTACAAGCGCCTATAAACAGAAACCTTAAAAGATAAGTTAAAACTTATAAAATAAGATTCTGTTCATAGACACCAATACTCATATCAACACTTTTACGTAACAACACATATTTTAAAAAAACTTGGTCTTATACGAATTTAGAAAATAGAGCCACAGCTGCTCTTGCGTATGCTCCTTTAGTTGTATTCCAAGCATTATTTGCTACAATAGGATATAATCTTACTAGAAATGCGGCATTGCAACTTCTATTATCTGCTAAAAATCCCTTAAAACACTTATCATGATAGAAACAAGCCGTATCTAAATCATCAATAGCTGGAATAGAATATCCATTATTTCCATAACCACAATAATTACCATAAGAGCCTATAGGAAAAAGAGAGCGATCCATTCTAGCCAAAGCAGTTGACTCTCCGTTAGTCTCTATATCCGTTACGATTTCGTTTAAAACACGCCCTACCTCCAAAACTTCATTATCTAAACCAAGCTCCTCTGCTTTATCTAATCTAACTACAGGGAAACCATGTTCATTCAATTCGGTAACTTTATCCAATTCAGATAACCAAGAATATTCTACTCTGTGATTAGACTCTAGTGCTGAAGCAGAACTATAAATAGCAAATAAAGTTGTTGTGAAAAAAGCCAAAACAATCAAAATAAAACTAAACTTATGTTTCATCGCAGAATCCTTTCTCTATTGAGCTCATACTATCAAATACATCAATAGTATCTATAAAGTTAAACATAATAGCAATAGCACTAAACAATATAGTTTCCGAATTATTTCCTTTCCAGCTTAGACTATTTCTTTCTATTATTATAGCACATACTTTTTAGGATTGCAAGCGCTTACTCAACAAATCGTCCCACGACTTTCTCGTTTCCGTCTTTTACTAATTTTTCATTTTATGTTATAATTGAAATAATTGTAACGAATCAAGGTCAATCTAGACACAAAATGGAATGAAATCAAGCAAATCTATGCTAAAAGTTTGGAATAAGCTGACCTGTAAATAGAAAGGAACTATATGATTTACAAAGTTTTTTATCAAGAAACAAAAGAACGTAGCCCACGTCGTGAAACAACACGCGCACTTTACCTAGACATCGATGCTAGCTCAGAACTTGAGGGTCGTATCGCTGCTCGCCAACTTGTCGAAGAAAATCGCCCAGAGTACAATATCGAGTATATCGAACTCTTGTCTGACAAATTGCTAGATTACGAAAAAGAAACTGGCGCCTTCGAAATCACGGAGTTCTAATATGGCCTATACTCTTAAACCTGAAGAAGTCGGCGTTTTTGCCATCGGTGGTCTGGGAGAAATCGGGAAAAACACTTACGGGATTGAATACCAAGACGAGATTATTATCGTCGATGCTGGGATTAAATTCCCAGAAGATGACTTGCTTGGTATCGACTATGTCATTCCTGATTACTCTTACATTGTGGACAATATCGACCGCGTCAAGGCTGTTTTGATCACACACGGACACGAGGACCACATCGGTGGGATTCCATTCCTGCTCAAGCAAGCAAATGTCCCTATCTATGCTGGACCACTTGCCTTGGCTTTGATCCGTGGGAAACTCGAAGAACACGGCCTCTTGCGCAACGCCAAACTTTACGAAATCAACCACAACACTGAGTTGACCTTTAAAAATCTCAAGGCAACTTTCTTTAGAACCACTCACTCTATTCCAGAGCCTTTGGGAATTGTCATTCATACTCCTCAAGGAAAAATCGTCTGTACGGGTGACTTTAAGTTCGACTTCACTCCAGTTGGTGAACCGGCAGACTTGCACCGTATGGCAGCTCTTGGTGAAGAAGGCGTGCTCTGTCTCCTATCTGACTCGACAAATGCGGAAGTGCCAACCTTTACCAACTCTGAAAAAGTCGTTGGCCAGTCCATCATGAAGATTATCCAAGGCATTGAAGGACGTATCATCTTTGCATCCTTTGCCTCAAATATCTTCCGTCTCCAGCAAGCAACTGAAGCCGCTGTTAAGACTGGACGCAAGATTGCAGTCTTTGGTCGTTCTATGGAAAAGGCCATTGTCAACGGAATCGACCTTGGTTACATCAAAGCTCCTAAGGGAACCTTTATCGAGCCAAATGAAATCAAAGACTACCCTGCAGGCGAGGTTCTGATCCTCTGTACAGGTAGTCAAGGCGAGCCTATGGCAGCCCTCTCTCGTATCGCCAACGGAACCCACCGTCAGGTACAACTCCAACCAGGTGATACGGTCATCTTCTCTTCTAGCCCAATCCCTGGAAACACTACTAGCGTCAACAAGTTGATTAACATCATTTCTGAAGCTGGTGTCGAAGTTATCCACGGTAAAGTGAACAATATCCATACATCTGGACACGGTGGTCAGCAAGAGCAAAAACTCATGCTCCGCTTGATTAAGCCAAAATACTTCATGCCTGTCCACGGTGAATACCGCATGCAAAAAGTCCACGCTGGACTAGCGGTGGATACTGGTGTCGAGAAGGATAATATCTTTATCATGAGCAATGGTGATGTGCTTGCCCTTACTTCTGACTCAGCTCGTATCGCAGGCCATTTCAATGCCCAAGACATCTATGTCGATGGAAATCGTATCGGTGAAATCGGCGCTGCTGTCCTCAAAGATCGTCGTGATTTATCTGAAGACGGTGTCGTTCTAGCAGTCGCAACTGTTGACTTCAAATCGCAGATGATTCTGTCTGGTCCAGACATCCTCAGCCGAGGCTTTGTCTACATGAGAGAGTCTGGCGACTTGATTCGCCAAAGCCAGCGCATCCTCTTCAATGCAATTCGTATCGCATTGAAAAATAAGGATGCCAGCGTGCAATCTGTCAATGGTGCCATTGTCAACGCCATTCGCCCCTTCCTTTATGAAAATACCGAACGTGAACCGATTATCATCCCGATGATCCTCACACCAGATGAAGAATAAATCATAAAACAGCCCCATCTTCGGAGCTGTTTTTCTCTATGCTTTCTTTTCTTGATTTTTAGAAATACTACGATTTTTACCTTCCAAATACACCATCAAAATAGAAATATCTGCCGGGTTCACTCCCGAAATACGGCTGGCTTGGCCGATGGTTTCTGGATTGATCAGTTTGAACTTCTGACGGGCTTCTGTCGCGATAGAATCAATATCATCCCAATCAATATTGGCTGGAATGCGTTTTTCTTCCATACGTTTCATCTTGGCAACCTGATCCATGGCTTTAGAAATATAGCCTTCGTACTTGATTTCTGTTTCAATCAATTCAATAATCTTGTCATCCAAGTCCTCTGCAGCTGGTCCGATGAAGGCCACCACATCTTGGTAAGAAACTTCTGGACGGCGAAGGAATTCCTTGGCTGTCACCGCATCTGTCAACGGCTTGAAGCCCATCTCCTCAACCTTGGCATTGGTTTCCTTGACTGGCTTAAGTTTTATGCTATCTAGGCGCTTCATCTCATTGTCAAATTGATTTTTCTTGATTTCAAATCGAGCCCAACGTTCATCATCCACAAGTCCAATCTCGCGCCCCATCTCTGTCAAACGCATATCAGCGTTGTCATGACGGAGGATGAGACGGTACTCAGCACGACTTGTCAATAGACGGTAGGGTTCAATGGTTCCCTTGGTCACTAAGTCATCAATCATGACCCCAATATAACCATCACTACGCTTCAAAATCAACTCAGGCTTGCCTTGGATTTTCAGAGCCGCATTGATACCCGCGATAATCCCTTGGCCAGCAGCTTCTTCGTAACCTGACGTTCCATTTGTCTGACCAGCAGTGAAGAGTCCTGAGATTTTCTTGGTTTCCAAAGTCGCACGCAACTGGTGAGGCAAGACCATGTCATACTCAATGGCATAACCAGTTCGCATCATCTCAGCATTTTCCAAACCTTTGATGGAATGAACCAAGTCACGTTGGACATCCTCAGGCAGACTGGTTGAAAGTCCTTGGACATAAACTTCCTCTGTATTGCGCCCTTCTGGCTCAAGGAAGAGTTGGTGGCGTTCCTTGTCCGCAAAGCGAACAATCTTGTCCTCAATGGACGGACAGTAACGAGGCCCCACTCCCTTGACCACACCTGTAAACATAGGCGCACGGTGGAGGTTATTTTGGATAATCTCATGACTGGTACCGTTGGTATAGGTCAACCAGCATGGCACTTGGTCCTTGACATAGTCTTCATCACGTGAAGTGTATGAGAAGTGATTAGGCGCTTCGTCTCCTGGCTGAATCTCTGTCACATCGTAGTTGATAGAAGAAGCCTTGACACGTGGAGGTGTACCCGTCTTGAAACGACCAATTTCAAGTCCCAATTCCTTGAGATTGTCAGCTAGGTTAATCGAAGCTAGACTGTGGTTAGGACCTGACGAGTACTTGAGGTCTCCGATGATGATTTCCCCACGGAGTGCGGTTCCTGTTGTCACGATAACAGCCTTGGCAGCATATTCTTGATGGGTAGCTGTACGCACACCGACAACCTTGCCATCTTCCACCAAAATCTCATCAATCATGGTTTGACGAAGGGTCAAATTTTCTTGATTTTCAACTGTCTTGCGCATTTCCTTAGAGTAAAGCTCCTTGTCAGCCTGCGCACGAAGGGCACGGACAGCTGGCCCCTTCCCTGTGTTGAGCATCTTCATCTGGATGTAAGTCTTGTCAATGGTCTTGGCCATTTCACCACCGAGGGCATCGACTTCACGCACGACAATTCCTTTGGCAGAACCACCGATAGAGGGATTACAAGGCATGAAAGCCAGCATTTCAATGTTGATGGTCGCAAGCAAGACCTTACAGCCCATACGGCTAGCAGCCAAGGAAGCCTCGACCCCAGCGTGTCCCGCACCGATTACAATAATATCGTATTCTTCAGTAAAATTATATGTCATATTTCTCTCCTATTCCTCAAGATGAATGTGTCTTAGTTGGCCGTCCCATTCTGGTAGGGCTGTTTGTAAAAAGGCTGGAACTAGATTGATGCCCTTAAGCTGATCCAAATCAATCCACTCACAAGGCTGCCTTTTCTCATCTTCCTGCATGGTCAATGGGGCATCCTCAAGCAAGTCCACCAGATAATGAAACTCGATGTTGTGCCAATAGACACCATCTTCTTCAAAACGATTTTCAACAACAAAAGCTAGTTGCCCAGCTTGAGCTTCGACACCCAGTTCTTCCCTCACTTCACGGACTACCGCTTCTTCCGTGCTTTCATTGACTTGAATCGCACCGCCGATAGTGTAATGCTTGCCCTTATCTTTGGTAACTAGGAGCTTGCCATTTTGGAGAATCAAGGCTGTCGCCCGAACGCCAAAAACTGTATTTTCCACTTTTGTCCGAAAATCTTGTTGAATCATTCTTGTCCTTTCCTTTAAACGACACAAAAATAGTCAAAACTCCAAAGAAGTGCAGGACAAAAAAGCCTGCAACATCCATGAGCTTTGACCATCATTTCTATTGCTTTTATTATTGTAGCAAATTGAGAAAATTTGTCAATCTAAATGTACTGACAAACTTGTCCATCTCGATAAGCATTGTCAATCAAGCCACCACCGAGACACTCATCGCCGTCGTAAAAGACAACTGCCTGTCCCGGCGTGATTGCGCGCTGTGGCTCTGCAAAGATGACCTCTGCCTTGTCTCCTTTAACATGTACAGTCACCTTAGAATCAGGCTGACGGTAGCGGAATTTGGCTGTGCATTCTAGCGTAAATTCCTCTGGCATGTCACGAGTAAAGTGGACTTGACTGGCCTCAAGGCTAGTTGACATGAGCGAGTCATGGTAGAAGCCTTGTCCTACATAGAGAATATTCTTGCTTAAGTCTTTTCCAACAACGAACCAAGGGGCATTGTCACCACCGTGTTGCCCACCGATACCGAGTCCGCCACGCTGACCAATCGTATAGTACATAAGGCCTGCATGCTCGCCCATATCACGTCCATCCACAGTCATCATGCGACCAGGCTGAGCTGGCAGATAGTTGCTGAGGAAGTTTTTAAAGTTCTTTTCTCCGATAAAGCAAATCCCTGTCGAATCTTTCTTCTTAGCAGTCGCAAGACCTGCTTCTTCTGCTAGTCTGCGAACTTCAGGCTTTTCCAAATGTCCCAATGGAAACATGGTTTTTTGGAGTTGTTCTTGCGACAGTTGACTGAGGAAATAGGTCTGATCCTTGCCATTGTCCACGCCACGAAGCATGTGAACAGTGCCATCTTCATCACGCGCTACTCGAGCATAATGCCCAGTTGCTACATAGTCTGCACCCAAGGTCATGGCATAGTCCAAAAAGGCCTTGAACTTGATTTCCTTGTTGCACATAACGTCCGGATTTGGCGTGCGCCCTGCACGGTATTCCGCTAGGAAATACTCAAAAACGCGGTCCCAGTACTCTTTTTCAAAATTGACAGAGTAGTAAGGAATGCCAATCTGGTCTGCCACCGCAGCCACATCCTTGTAATCTTCGGTCGCCGTACAGACGCCGTTTTCATCTGTGTCATCCCAGTTCTTCATGAAGATACCGATCACATCGTAGCCCTGCTCCTTGAGCAAGAGAGCCGTCACCGACGAATCAACACCACCACTCATCCCCACGACAACACGTGTTTTAGAGTTATCACTCATGGTAAGTCTCCCATCTATTCGTTTATTCACGATTGAAGGTCGTGTGTGCTTCACGATTGAAGGTCGCTTGAGCAGTATTCATTATAACACGCTTGGTTAGAGAAGACAAGAAAGAGGCTGATAAATCATCTCAGCCTCTCTTTCTTACTTTGCAAACGAATCAATTTTTCCCTTTAAGTTCTTTCTTAGCTTGTTCTATCTGGTATTTCACTTGGTCAAACCCTGTACCTCCCAAGGAATTTCGTCTTTGAACAGCAGTTTTAGGTTGTAAGTAGACATAAATATCCTCGGTAATGAGGGAATGATAGGTTTGTAATTCCTCCAAAGTCCAATCTTGAATATTTTTAGCAGACTTGATAGAGTCTAGCACTAATCTTCCCACAACCTCATGAGCTTCTCTAAATGGCAAACCTTTCCCTGCCAAATAATCTGCCAACTCAGTCGCATTTGAAAAGTCCTTCTCTGTCGACTCTTGCATTTTTTCCTTGTTTACCTGCAAGCTAGATAACATACCTGCCAATACATCAAGGGAATTTAAAATCGTTTCGACCGTGTCAAACATTCCTTCCTTATCCTCTTGCAAATCCTTATTATAAGCTAAAGGCAAGGACTTCATGACTGTCAATAATCCAAACAAATGCCCATAAACTCTACCAGTCTTTCCTCGAATCAACTCAGCCATATCTGGATTTTTCTTTTGGGGCATAATAGAGGAACCTGTTGTAAACGTATCCGACAAGGTAATGAATTGGTACTCAAAACTACACCAATTTATCATTTCTTCGCAAAAACGGCTCATATGCATCATGAGTATGCTGGCATTGGATAGAAATTCTAAGATAAAATCGCGGTCACTAACAGCATCCAAAGAATTTGTATAGGGTTGCTTAAACTCCAGCAAATCGCTAGACAATTGGCGATCAATGGGGAAAGTCGTTCCTGCCAAAGCTGCCGCACCTAGAGGGCATAGGTCTGTATGCTGCTGGTTAAATTCAAAGCGTTCACAGTCTCTTTGAAACATATTGTAGTAAGCCATCAGGTGATGGGCAAAACTGATAGGTTGGGCATGTTGCAGATGGGTATAGCCTGGCATGATTGTCTCCACATGATTTTCCGCCAAATCTAATAAAACACCTTTGAGATGAGCCAGTTTATCTAGGACATGGCCTAGTTGCTCCTTGAGATACAAGTGCATATCTGTCGCAACTTGGTCATTTCGAGAACGAGCCGTATGTAGCTTCCCTGCAAGAGGACCAATTTTTTCTGTCAACAACACTTCCATATTCATATGAATATCTTCGTTTGCAATATCAAAATCAAGTTGACCTGCCTCTAGCTCTTCTAAAAGTTCTTTCAAGCCTGCTTGGATCTTTTCAGACTCCTCCAAACTCAAAATGCCCGTCTGGCCCAACATCTGAACGTGGGCTAAGGAACCAATCACATCAAATTTAGCTAATTTTTGGTCAAAAGATATACTCGCACCAAAGCGCTCTACCCAGTCTTCGACAGTACCTTCAAAGCGACCACCCCATAATTTTGTATTCTTAGCCATATCACATCCACCTCTCTAGTCAATCGCCCTATTTGGCGCTTTTTTGAACCTCAGAATGAACCTTGGTTGGAAGTCCCCATAACTTAATAAAGCCAACAGCCGCATCTTGGTCAAAGGTATCTGCACTAGTATAAGTCGCCAAATTTTCATCGTAAAGAGAATTTGGTGATTTCCGAGCCACGACCTGTGCGCTTCCCTTATACAGTTTGACTTTTGCAGTCCCATTAACAACTTTTTGAGTCTCTTTAATATAAGCAATCAAGGCTTGTGTAGCTGGACTAAACCACAAAGCATTATAAATAAGATTTGATAATTCATTTTCTATGATTGGTTTAAAATGAGCCACTTCTCTCACAAGCGTCAAATCCTCGATTTCCTTATGAGCTATCAGTAGGGTCACTGCACCTGGACACTCATAGATCTCTCTTGATTTAATCCCAACTAAGCGATTTTCCACGTGGTCAATCCGTCCGACCCCATGTTTTCCAGCTATTTCATTGAGTTTTTGAATCAAATCTGCCAATTTTAGCCCTTCTCCATTGAGGGAAACTGGAACACCTTCACTAAACTCAATCTCAATGTATTCTGGCGTATCTGGAGCTTCCTCTGGGGAAGATGTGATACCAAAGGCTTCTTCTGGAGCCTGATTCCATGGATTTTCTAAAATACCACACTCATTGGCACGTCCCCAAAGATTTTGGTCAACAGAGTAGGGATTGTCAAGGTCAGCAGGAACAGGCACCCCATTTTCCTTGGCATAATGAATTTCTTCCTCCCGAGACCATTTCCATTCACGAACTGGCGCAATCACTTTTAAATTAGGATCCAAAGCTGCAATCGATACTTCAAAACGTACTTGGTCATTCCCCTTACCTGTACAACCATGAGCAATTGTAGTCGCTCCTGTCTGATGCGCGATTTCAACCAATTTTTTAGAAATAAGAGGGCGGCTCAAGGCAGATACCAAGGGGTACTTTTGTTCATAGTAGGCATGTGACTGGAGAGCCACTAGCACATAATCTGTAGCAAATTCGTCCTTAACATCAATGACATAAGATTCGACTGCCCCAACCTTGAGAGCCTTATCATGGATGAAATCTAGGTCTTTCCCTTCACCCACATCCATACAAACTGCAACAACATCATAGTCTTTCTTTAGCCAGGTAATCGCAACTGATGTGTCCAAACCGCCAGAATAGGCCAAAATTACTTTTTCTTTACTCATGTTCTTTTCCTTCTTTCTATTTTTCAATGGACGCTTTAAAGGCATCCTCAATGAGTTTGTCTAATTCTCCAGAATCCTTCAACTTTTGAATGGTTTTATCGACTGCCTCTTTCAATTCCTTGCTATCTTTTTTCATAGCGACCGCGTAGGAATCATCTTGCTCTTTTTCAAAATTGAGTTCTGCGATTGCTAAATCAGGATTATTTTCCACAAATCCCTTGGCAACTGGTTCTTCAAAGATAACGGCATCCACTTGTCCTGATTTTAAATCAGTGATTAAATTCCCATTTTTAGGCAGAGATACAAGGGAAGAATTTTGTAGCAAATCTTTCGCCATCGTTTCTTGAATCGAGCCTTTCTGCGCTCCGACCTTTTTCTGCGCCAAGTCGTTTACAGACTGATAAGTAGCCAAGTTAGATTTTTTGACAATGAGCTTATTTTTTGAAGTATAGTAGGGAATTGAAAAGTCAAACACCTTGCTCCGTTCATCTGTCTTAGAAACGCCTGATATGGCAAGGTCGGCTTTTCCTGATTGAACACTAGCCAATACATTGTCAAAACTCATGGGAGATAGTTCCAGTTCGACACCTAGTTCTGTTGCGATAGCCTTGGCTAATTCGATATCTGAACCCACAATCTGATTTTTCCCATCAACCACTTTTTGGTATTCAAATGGAGCAAAATCTGGATTAAGGGCTACAACCAATTTTCCTTTGGACTTGATGGCTTCAATTCCAGCCGATTGATTGTTACTACAAGCAAATAGTAGGGGGAGCATCACTAAACCAAACATCGTCATCAACACCTTCTTCATCTTATTCATAACAAAGCCTCCTTTATGTTTATTCCTTTTGGTTGTATAAATAATACACCCATCCTCATCGTTTGTCAAGCCTAAATTGAAAATTTTTTCAGTTTGAAACAAAAAAACCTAGAAATACTACATAAAAATGTCATTCCTAGGCGTATTTATGCTATTTTTCTCTGAAAAGCATGAGTATTCAGTCAGTCAAAAGTAGCTGGACGAACTCATTTTCCCTTGCCCAATTCAATGATACGATGACATTGTTGGGCTACATAAGCATCATGGGTCACAATAATGAC
The DNA here is from genome assembly GCA_905221065.1 of bacterium. Taxonomy (GTDB): domain Bacteria; phylum Bacillota; class Bacilli; order Lactobacillales; family Streptococcaceae; genus Streptococcus. The sequence goes on along the minus strand of CAJNBS010000001.1, from coordinate 35,742 downwards.
TGTTTTCCCCTCTCGATTCATCTCTAATAGAAACTTCAAGACCAAATCTCTATTTTCAGGGTCCAGCGAACCTGTCGGCTCATCGGCTAAAATCAGCTGGCTGGGTTTTAAGATGGCTCTAGCAACTGCAATTCGTTGTTGTTCGCCACCAGACAACTCGGAGACCTTTTGGTGCAAAGTAGCTGGCAAACCTACTCTCTCTAAAATCTCTTCCACCTTTTTGAGCTTGTCTTTCTTGGACAATTTCACATATTTCAGTGCCAGCATGAGATTGTACTCGACCGTTTCATCATCAATCAAGGCAAAATTTTGAAATAGATAAGAGATATGTTCACGGATTATTGTTTGCGACTTGGCAGAATTGACCGCTAGATTTGTCTGACCAAAAATCTCATACCGTCCGCTATAATCACCATCTATCAAACCTAATAAATTTAACAAGGTCGACTTACCACTACCACTTTTTCCAACAATGGCTACCAAATCCCCCTGATCAATCCTGAGAGATAAGTTATCCAAAATCACTTTTCCTCCAATGGTTTTGGTGATATTTTTCAACTCAATCATAAGATGCCCCCTTTCAATAATTCTACCAGACTTCTTTTCTCCATCCTAGAAGCCAAGACTAGCACAAATAGTATATCCAGACATGTAAAGCCTGCAAACAGCAGGAGTGGCAAGAGCGCATGGGCAAAGAAAATCAATACTAGAAGAGGGAGACTATAGCCCAGCAAGAGCAGAACGAGGAGAGGACGGTAGCGATCAACCAGTTTCCACCCCATAAACTTCTTGGTAATAATATCCCTGCGCTTCAATAAGAAAGTTATTACTAGTAAGAAGTAGGAAATCATCATGCTAAGGAGACCAAACAAAGCAAAGAGTAGGTTAAAATTCCGAACAGCATCTCGATAAGAATCCACTTTCTCTTGTTGAATGGCTTGAATAGATGAAAATTTTAAATAATTTCCATCTGACAATTTCTCAACTAACTCTGTAATCTCTTTTTGATGTTGAACCGTATTTTCAATTTTCATCGGATTATTTAAGCCAGTTGTTGACAGGGAGGCTTTCTCATCCCACATCATATCAGAATCATTGACCAAGCTAATAATTGGATTGGAGAGATTTTCCTTTCGCTTATCACTATATGGGAAAAATGACCAATCTCCTTCATAATAGGCAATCTCGACATCCATCTCCTCTATCGTTCGTTTTTGCTGCTCTTCATACTTCATCGAATGAAAGGCAATTAACTTCCCCAAGAGCTGATTTTTATCTTCTTCACCTTTCGTACTTGCTGGCATCAAAATAACTTTTTTAATACCGGTATCTGGTAGCTTGAATCCCTTGCTCTTTAGAAAATTGCGATTGGCATAGTAAACATCCACCGTATCTGTTAACTGATATTGCTGAATCTGTTCTGATTGGACAAAATTTTTTACAGGAAGACTGCTACTCTGCACATAGCCCGCCTGCGTTTTTTCTACCAAATCCTGATAAAATCGATAGAAATAATCCAATGCCTTCCCTGAGCCTGCCAACTGCTCTTGCCACAAGTTATCATTGAGTTGGAAAGTTTCTAAGGTCAGATAATTTCCTTGGCTGATCCACTGTTTCTGGTAATCCAACTCTTTGTTTTCTTGCTCCAAACTTTTTCCTACCCCAACTAGCAAGACTGTCAGTAAAATGGTAGTTCCAATTTTCATCAAATAATTAAAGAGTAGACCAAATTTGAAAGATGAAAAACCTTTCAACATGGAACTGACTGTCATTTTCTGAATCATCAGGTAGGTCAGCCAACTGATGAACAAATACAACTGTAAAAGCAGAAATTGGGATAAGAGTAAACTTGGAAACAAAAGTTTTGGCCTGTAGTCCAGCACTAAAAATAGTCCCAAGTCAATGATAAGACTTCCACCCAAGAGAAGATAAAAATTAGTCTTTACAAAACCAGCTAAAATCGCCCTGCTTTGAAAACCAAGTAACTTTTGAACCCCCACTCGTTTCATCTCCATCATCGGCTGATACACTGTCATTAAAATCACAAGCAAGATTGCCAAGATAAAGATAATGATAGATAGTAACAAAGCTTGATTTAGCACTCCAACCTGACTTCGGTAAGTGGGTTCTAATAAAATCGTCTTATCTATCTGGAAAAAATCACTCCACTTTTGTAGAATGGTATCGCGATCTATCTCTTTGCTGGAGGTAATCATGTAGCGCCCATTTACAGTATGGGATTTATCCTCAATATAGGATCGGAAGGTCTGGAGTCGAATGAGTTTCACCTTTAAAAAGGTGGGAATGGTTCCTAGATTATTGGGAAGGTCCTGGTTACTGTAGACTCCCTTTTCATTCTTTGAAAAATCAAGAGAAGTCAGACCGAACTCCTGATAGGGGAAGGTTTCCTTATCAAAAACACCAGCCTTGACGGCCTCATCGCCATTATCTACTTTGATAATAGAGACCTTGTCTTGACTTGCAACCTCTTCAAAAAACTGGAGAATAGTTTCTGTCGGTTTAGTGACATCTTTCAAGTACAAGTCAAATGAATAAGTTGTCTTGCCCATCTCCTGAATCCGCACTATTTCACGTGTAACATTTACATTCAGGACAAAAAACGTAGTACACAGCAAGAGCAGGAGCATACAAAGATGACTGATTTTTTTCATAGAGATACCTCCCGTGAAGAGATGAAACTGGGAAAAAACTAACTTTCCAATAAAGCCACACAGTGATTCTCTCAGCTTAATTGTGTTCAAGGCTGAAAACACTGTGTGGTTTTGAACGTTCAGAGGTTAGATTTTTGGTTAATTGTATATCAGAATGTTCTTTTACCTGTCAATAATCCTAGAAAATCTTGTCGTTTCAAGTCTGAGAAATGTTTGGTAGAGAGACTTCCTCTTTGAAGTCCATCATCTCTAACCTGTAAATAATAACTATGTTGGCTTGTTTTAATTGTCAAAAAATCGCCAAATACAAAAAATTTTTTCCAGTTACGAATCTCAAATTCTTTCATCTCTGATTTTGGAATGCGGATAAGTCCTTGCCGCAAATCGCGATGATGCTCATTTGTGAAAGTCATCCCATTTCCAAGATTTCTTATCAGCAATTCATCTGGTGTTACCATCACTAGCGCTATTTTAGTTAAAAAAATTTCAACTGTTGGTGGTAAAATAGCCAAATTAAACCAAGGATGTAGGTAGCGATACGCTAAGAAATAATGAGGCTCCTCACCCAATCCTAGTTGTTTATATAAGGCCTTGACCTCACTATCTAACCTCGCTTCAAAAGACACATCCGAATGCTCTTCTTCCTTCCTCTGATTAAAATAACGCATCCAGACTAGGAAGCTTATAAAGGCTAGGACAAATATTCCTGATAAAAGATATTTTAAATTGTAGTTCATCACTTAACCTCCTGATTCACGACTTAATCTAACCAACATAGGGTAGGGATAACTTATATCATAGTATATTGAAATTAGAACAAGACGTATTGCTTTTTAGAGAATAGCTAAAAAGCAATACGAATATCTTAATTATGTTGTCTCTTCCTAATTCAATCTACTATAAAATACTTTTCCTACTATATGCGAACTAAGTTCCCCAACAAGAGATAGCATTTAATGCTACTCCTGCTACAACAACAGCTACATTAAATTTAGCTAATTGAGATGGTTTTAATACTGATGCAGCAATATCTTTTATTATATCAACCGCTTTTCCATAATTATGAGACACCAAAGCATTTGTTAATATTTCTATCATATTTCTACCTTGCAGTGCATCCCATATAATTCCACCAAATGGTACGGAATTTATGACTACACAAGCCGCATATGCTCCTAAATCACGAGTCATACTTGGCAATACATAATTTTCAAAAATAAACTTCCCTTCTAAGCCGATATCTCCTGGTAGTTCTGCCCTTGCTTTTAGAGCATAGAGATCAGTTATAACGTATCTCTTTGTAGCCAAATCAACATGTCCAGCTTCCTCTAAATAGAATTTCAAGCTTTCAATCGCCTGTTCTGTCTGCTCTTGTTCGCTCAAGACAGCAGTTTGTCTTGTTGCTGTTTCAGACGCATAAATGCTATTTCCGACAGAGAAGAGCAATCCAAATATCATAATGAAAACCATACTTACTTTAATTAATTTATGAGTCATTTTACTTCTCCTATTTAAGCTTACAAAAATAAAATCCTTCGGTTATCAATATATGAAACAATAAACCTTATAGTCCATTGGACTCACCTTCCTTTCTTTTACTTAATCAAAATTTTATAAGAGCCATCCCCAAGGGAAGAAAATAGCCATCCATAACATAAATAACAACAGACGATATACTTTTTTATACATTTGATACCTCCTTAGTACTTCATCATCTTGATTGTAAAATACAATATACCTTGTCGTAAAATTTGTTAACCTTTTTCACAAATTTATTTTAGATTTCTTTTCTACTTTTTATATTACTATGATACAATATTTTTAATCAGTTTCAATTTATTGTTAACTTTTTTCACGAAAAGGAGGAAATCATGCGCTACGATTTTGGAAATGTTTATAAAGAAATACGTGAGTCAAAAGGTTTGACCCAAGAAGAGGTCTGTGGAAATGTTCTCTCAAGAACCAGCCTATCAAAGATTGAAAGTGGTAAGGCAACTCCTAAATATGAAAATATGGAGTTTCTTCTCCGTCAAATCAATATGAGTTTTGAAGAGTTTGACTATATTTGCCATCTCTACCACCCAAGTGAACGATCAACTATCATGCAGACTTTTCTAAAAATGGCTTCTATTAGTGGTACGAGCGACTTAAGTAAATTACTCAAAAAATGTCAACATTATCTAAAAACACATCATGATTTCCCCATCCAGCAGTTACAAGATATGCTCGAAATCGTTATCTACATCCGTGAAAATGGGATAGAAAAATTGTCAAGTAAGGTTGACAACATTGTAAATAGATTATGGGATAAGATTGAGAAACAAGATACTTGGTATGAGAGCGACCTCAAAGTCCTTAATACCATTCTCTTTGCTTTTCCTATAGAGTATATTCATCAGATTACCGGAAAAATTCTCGAACGACTAGAGGTTTATAAACACTATAGTTCTATCTTTCAGCTTCGTATGATGTTACTTCTGAATCTCTCAACTCTTTATCTTTACAATGGTGATAAGTTGCTTTGCAAACAGCTTTGCTACACTCTCTTAGAGGAGGCAAAAGCAAGCAAACAGTATGATACACTTGCGTTTGCCTATATTCGTATCGGCATTTGTGTTAATGATGCTCAGTTAATAGAGAATGGACTCTCCTTAGCTAAACTAGTAGAAGATGAACACTTACTAACAGAGCTAGAGCGTGAAGTTAACATCTTTGTAAACAAAAAAGAAAGCCATTGAGACTTCCTTTTCTATATTTCCTTAATACCAGCCGTTGTTAAGCCAGAAGTTTTTAGCGGCTGTCCATGAACCGTAACGTCCTGCAACGTAGGCATCTGCTACACGTTCTTGGTTTTCAGCTGAGTAATCACCATTCAAGTATGAATCTGTCAATTGGTAGCGTCCGATGTAACGTCCGTTTGTAGCTGTGTAGCTACCGCCTGATTCTTTTTGAGCGATCCATTCTTTAGCTTCTGCTTCAGATCCGCTTACAGTTGAAGCAACCGTTTCTTCTGCTACTGGGGCGCTTGCTACTGGAGTTTCTTCTTCTGCCACCTCTGTAGTTTCTGCTGCTGGAGCTGAAACAGTCTCATCTTGGGCAGCTGGTGCTGCATAAGTCGTTGAAGCTGGTGCTACTGGCGCTGCTGGACCATCGATAACCAACTCTTGACCAACATAAATCATATGGATGTTGTCAATGTGGTTATTTTCTGCCAATTTCTCAACTGTTGTGTTGTGAGTTTCAGCGATTTCTGAAAGTGTATCACCTTCTTTAACAGTGTAAGTTGATGATTCTTGAGCAGATACAAATGATGGAGCAAATACTGCAAACAAGGCAGCTACTCCTGCAAGAGTTGTTTTAATCTTTTTAGTTGTTGATTTCATATTCGAAAATTCTCCTTCTTTCTATAGTACTATCATACCCTTTAAATATTACTGTTTCTTGACACTTTTATGTAGAAATATTACAAAATTATTTTTTATTTCCCTAAATAAGCTATTTTTTGTCATAAAAGATACTATTTTTATGCTATTTGTAGTGTAAAAAGGTTTTCATCCACAATTAAAGCCAAGACCTTCATTCTTTGATATAATAGAGATAAGAATTTTTATAAGGGGAAACTGATGAAATCACTTCGTTTTCAATCTGTCTTTGATATCATCGGACCAGTTATGATTGGCCCATCTAGTAGCCATACCGCTGGTGCTGTTCGTATTGGGAAGATTGTCTCTTCCATTTTTGATGATACTCCGACAGAAGTCGAATTCCAACTATTTAACTCATTTGCCAAGACTTATCGTGGTCACGGGACAGACCTAGCCCTTGTTGCTGGTATTTTAGGCATGGATACAGATGATCCTGAAATTCCAAATAGTCTGGAAATTGCCCACAAGCGTGGTATCAAGATTGTCTGGACTATTCAGAAAGACAGCAATGCTCCGCATCCTAATACCACTAAAATTACCGTCAAAAATGCCCACAAGACTATCAGCGTGACTGGTATTTCTATCGGTGGAGGAAATATTCAGGTCACCGAACTCAATGGCTTTGCCGTCTCTCTCAATATGAATACACCGACTATCATTATCGTTCATCAAGATATTCCAGGTATGATTGCACTCGTAACAGAGGCACTTTCACGCTATGATATCAATATCGCCCAGATGAATGTCACTCGTGAAAAAGCTGGTGAAAAAGCCATTATGATTATCGAAGTCGACAGTCGCAACTGTGATGAGGCCATCGAAGAAATTCGAAAAATCCCTCATCTCCACAATGTCAATTTCTTTAAATAGGAGGAAGCATGTTTTATTCTATCAAAGAATTGGTCGAACAGGCAGAACTGGACTTTCAAGGAAATGTCGCAGAACTCATGATTACAACAGAGTTTGAATTGACCGGTCGAGAACGTGAAGAAGTCCTCCTTCTCATGGAACGCAATCTAGAAGTCATGAAAGCCTCTGTCCAACTCGGCCTCAATGAAAATAAATCTCGTAGTGGCCTGACAGGTGGAGATGCTGCCAAGCTGGACCACTACATCAAAAACGGAAAAACTCTGTCAGATTATACGATTCTCTCGGCTGCCCGAAATGCCATTGCAGTCAATGAACACAATGCCAAAATGGGCTTGGTCTGTGCCACTCCAACCGCAGGAAGTGCTGGCTGTTTGCCCTCAGTTCTCACTGCTGCTATTGAAAAATTAGACCTCAGCCACGAGCAACAGCTGGATTTCCTCTTTGCTGCTGGTGCCTTTGGACTAGTCATCGCAAACAATGCCTCTATCTCAGGTGCTGAGGGTGGCTGTCAGGCCGAGGTTGGTTCGGCCTCTGCTATGAGTGCCGCCGCCTTGACTCTAGCTGCTGGTGGGACACCTTATCAGGCCAGCCAGGCCATTGCCTTTGTCATTAAAAATATGCTAGGCCTCATCTGTGACCCTGTGGCCGGCTTGGTCGAAGTTCCCTGTGTCAAACGCAATGCCATGGGAGCCAGCTTTGCCTTCATCGCAGCAGACATGGCCTTGGCAGGTATCGAATCTAAAATCCCTGTGGATGAAGTTATCGATGCCATGTACCAAGTAGGAGCAAGCATGCCAACTGCCTTTCGTGAAACAGCTGAAGGTGGACTAGCTGCTACCCCAACTGGTCGTCGCCTCCAAAAAGAAATTTTCGGAGAATAAGCTTATCAAATAGGAGAAATCATGACCTCTATCTCAGCTATCTTTTTCGACCTAGATGGAACCCTCGTTGACAGTTCTATCGGGATTCACAATGCCTTTACCCACACCTTTAAAGAGCTAGGGGTGCCTAGCCCTGATGCCAAAACGATTCGTGGTTTTATGGGACCGCCCCTTGAAAGTAGTTTTGCGACCTGCCTTCCCAAAGAACAAATCTCTGAGGCTGTGCAGATATACCGTTCTTACTATAAGGAAACAGGCATCTATGAAGCTCAGCTCTTCCCTCAGATTGTAGAACTGCTCGAGGAGTTATCTAGCAAATATCCTCTCTACATCACCACTACAAAGAATACTCCAACCGCTCAGGATATGACCAAAAATTTGGGAATCCATCATTTCTTTGAGGGCATTTATGGTTCCAGCCCTGAGGCCCCTCATAAGGCCGATGTCATTCGCCAAGCCTTGCAGACACATCAACTAGCACCTCAACAAGCTATCATCATCGGCGATACCAAGTTTGATATGCTGGGAGCTCAAGAAACAGGCATTCAGAAATTAGCTGTCACTTGGGGATTTGGAGAGCAAGCAGATCTACTAAACTATCAGCCTGATTATATCGCCCACAAACCCTTAGAAGTTTTGGAGTATTTTCAATAATATAACGGAGACTGGGCAAAAACTCCATTTCATACTCTTCGAAAATCTCTTCAAACCACATCAGTTTCTATCTGCAATCTCAACGCTGTGCTTTGAACAACTTACGGCTAGCTTTCTAGTTTGCTATTTGATTTTCATTGAGTATCAGAATAAAATGAAGCACGTTTACACATAACAAAACGCATATTATCAAGGTTTCAAGTCCTGATAATATGCGTTTTCTGATTTTAAAGATTTTTTATTCAACGTGGGTTGTTTGATTAGCAAAGGCGATAATAGCTTGTTTCAACTCATCTCCACTGAGAGTGCGGAACTCTTCAATCTTTTGATCGATGGCTTCTAGAGGCATGACATTAACCTTACCAACGAAAATCTTATCCATAACCTGATTATCAACCAGTTCGGTTGACACCAAGAGTTCTTCGTAGAGTTTTTCACCTGGACGGATCCCAACTTCAACGATTGGAATTTCACTTTCGGTGTGTCCACTTAGAAGCACCATTTTCTTGGCCAAGTCATAAATCTTGACTGGTTTGCCCATATCAAGGATAAAGACTTCCCCATCCTTGGCATAAGCACCAGCATGGATAACCAGACGGCTAGCTTCTGGAATGGTCATGAAGTAACGGGTCATGCGGAAGTCTGTTACCGTTACAGGCCCACCTTCAGCAATCTGACGTTCAAAGACGGGAATGACACTACCACGACTACCAAGAACATTCCCAAAACGAACCGCACAGTAGGTCGATTGGCTACGTTGATTAAAGCCAGTGACAATCAACTCAGCCACGCGCTTGGTTGCTCCCATAACATTAGGTGGATTGACGGCCTTATCCGTCGAAATCATAACCATCTTAGGCACCTTGGCTTCATCAACGGCCCTAGCAACATTGTAGGTTCCACGGATATTGTTTTTGAAGGCTTCTTTTGGATTGCGTTCCATCATCGGAACGTGTTTGTGGGCAGCCGCATGGTAAACAATAGCTGGTTTATACTGCTCAAAAACTTGCAACAAACGGTCATAGTCTTGAATATCTGCAATCACTGGCACATAATCAATCCCTTGGAACTTACGAATCAATTCATGATAAACAAGGTAGATTGAATTTTCCCCATGACCGAGCAAGACAATGCGTTCAGGATTGAAGCGACTAACTTGGCGACAAATTTCAGAACCGATTGAACCACCAGCACCTGTAACCAAGATTGTTTTTCCAGTAAGCTCTGCCCCCAGACGCGATTCGTCAAGACGAATTTCCTGACGGCCCAAAAGGTCTGTGATATCAATCTTCTGGAAGCCTCCACCTGCTTGGTGAAGTCCCTGCACAACTGTTTCAACCTTAGGCATCTTGTAACATTTGACACCCAGTTTATTACACATTTGCAGGATACGTTCATACTCTGACGGGTCAAGCGACGGAATCGCAACGATCACACGCTCGATTTGATGGCGTTTAGCTAATTCAGGCAGATTATCATAAGAGCCCAAAACCGGGATACCACCGAGTTTTTGTCCCTTTTTCTTTTCATCATTATCCAAAATACCAACAAGTTCCAAATCACTGGTTGGGTGTTGGTAGCTGTTCATAAAGAGAGCTCCACCATCGCCAGCACCAATCAAGAAGGTACGACGGTGTTCTCCATCACCACTGCCTTTTTTGCGTTTAGAGTAGATTAACTGCCAAGTAATCCGTGGCAATAAAATCAAGAAGGTACTCAACAAGATAAAGAGAATGATAAAACGGATTGAAAAGAGTGGCAAGAAGGCATAGCAGATTCCATAAGACAAAACACTGCTAGCAGTCACGCCAAAAAAGATTTTCATAAAATCCGTAATCTTGCTGTAACGACTAATACTAGCATTCAACCCCCAAAATCCAATCATCAATTGATAGAGCAGGAAGGCCAAACTCGTATAGATAATGTAGTCAACAGGTGCTGGATTAATCAATCCGTAGAATAAAATATAAGATACAATGATGGAAACCACCATACTGAAAATATCAAATATGCCCCAGAAGACCTGTTTTTGTTGTTTATTTAAAATTTCCACCAGATCAATGACATAATCTGTGAGTTTTTTGTTCATAGAAATTTACTCCTCCTTAAAAGAGCTCGATGGTTATATTGTTATTATAACACTTTTTATCCAGTTTACGATTTGCTACAATCTTTTAATTGCTTTTTCGTAACAGTTTCATAAAAATAAACTGTCTGACAAATCCTGGACAAAGGGCAACAATCATCTGAATGGCGACACTCTTGGCATATTCCATGTAAGAAATTTGCCCTCTCTTCAGCATTCGTTGACGAGCCTGACGATAGAGTTTGAGGTAACGCAGTCCCCCACGACGCTCAAACATCCCTGCTCCGACACGAACCCTGCACAAGATTTGATCCAGATTTCCAGTCTTAGCTCCTGCAGCAATCATATTGAGCCAGAGGAGATCATCCTCCATATAAAGGCCATCCTCATAGTTGCCGGCCTTGAGAACCATATCCTTCTTGAACATGACAGTCATGTGGTTAAAGGCACTTCTCATCCTTTGATAAACCACAATATCTGCATGTTGAGTCGGAACACGACGGTAAGAAACAATCTCATCAGGATTATCAATAAACTCTGCAATATGTCCACCTAATAGGTCCAGATTGTCCTTCTCCATTAACTGAACCTGTTTCTCAAAACGGTCTGGAACAGCTATATCATCTGTATCCATACGAGCGATGATATCATACTGACACTGCAAAACACCCTGTCGAAGAGCCAGACCCAGACCTTGATTCTGCTCAAGAGGATAGCGTTTCACTGGAATATCAGACTCAGCTTCCACCTGGTCTAATACCTGATAGAGTTCAGGTGTCAAAGGCCCATCCTCAACCAGAACCAACTCGCTCGGTTTCAGGGTCTGATTTTGAACACTCTCAATAGCATCCTTTAAAAATGTCGGATTTTCCTTAATATAGACCGACATCAATACGCTGATTTTTTGCTTTTCAGACACAGTTTTTCTCCAATGTATAGATTTCCTTCCACTATTTTATCATAATTTTCAAGACTTTCCCATTTTTATCTTGAAAGCCAGAAACCTTACTTGACATTATAGTGAAAAAGCCTTAAAATAAGCTGTTATTAAAATCAGTTAGAAGAGGTATTATATGAAAAAGCAATCACTTTTTTTTGTTCCAGGTATTATCCTGATTGGTGTTTCCTTGCGGACTCCTTTTACTGTTTTACCCATTATTTTGGGAGATATTTCGCAAGGTCTGGGAGTAGAAGTTAGTTCGCTCGGTGTCTTGACCAGCCTTCCCCTCCTCATGTTTACCCTCTTCTCTCTATTTTCTACCCGACTGGCTCAGAAAATCGGCTTGGAGCATCTCTTTACCTATAGTCTCTTCTTCTTGACTATCGGTTCTCTGATTCGACTAATCAATCTGCCTCTGCTCTATCTAGGAACCTTGATGGTTGGGGCAAGTATCGCAGTCATCAACGTTCTGCTTCCTAGTCTTATCCAAGCCAATCAGCCAAAGAAAATTGGTTTTCTGACCACCTTATATGTAACCTCTATGGGGATTGCAACGGCTCTGGCCTCCTATCTGGCTGTGCCTATTACACAAGCCAGCTCTTGGAAAGGACTGATCATCCTCCTCACCCTGCTCTGTCTAGCAACTTTTTTGGTCTGGTTGCCAAATCACCGCTATAATCATAGACTAGCTCCACAAACCAAACAGAAAAGCAAAACAAAGGTCATGCGTAATAAACAGGTCTGGGCAGTTATTATCTTTGCAGGTTTTCAATCCTTGCTCTTTTACACTGCTATGACTTGGCTACCTACTATGGCCATTCATGCAGGCCTATCCAGTCACGAAGCTGGCTTGCTGACATCTATCTTCTCTCTAATCAGCATTCCTTTCTCAATGACCATCCCAAGCCTGACAACCAGCTTGTCAACTCGCAACCGTCAGCTCATGCTTACTCTGGTCTCACTAGCTGGTGTGGTCGGCATTTCCATGCTCTTCTTCCCGATCAATAGTTTCATTTACTGGCTTGCCATCCATCTCCTCATCGGAACCGCAACCAGCGCCCTCTTCCCTTATCTCATGGTCAACTTTTCACTCAAGACAAGCGCTCCTGAAAAGACAGCCCAATTGTCTGGTCTATCTCAAACAGGAGGCTATATCCTAGCAGCCTTTGGACCGACTCTCTTTGGTTACAGTTTTGACCTGTTCCACTCTTGGGTTCCAGCTGTAGCTGCCCTCTTGCTCGTCGATATCCTGATGACTGTGGCCCTCTTTACAGTGGATAGGGCTGATAAAATCCTTTAAACTTCTAGTTTTAGCTAGAAGTTTTTTATATATAAAAATTTTACACATTTCTCTTGACAGGGCTTTCTTTTAGATGTACAATGTATGTGTAGAAAAATTATATATAAAAATCTTACACATTAGAAAAGGAGGTTTCCCATGTACTTTCCAACATCCTCTGCCTTGATTGAATTTCTCATCTTGGCCGTACTGGAAAAAGGGGATTCTTATGGGTATGAGATTAGCCAAACCATTAAGCTCATCGCTAATATCAAAGAATCCACACTCTATCCCATTCTCAAAAAATTGGAAGGCAATAGCTTTCTGACAACCTATTCTAGAGAGTTCCAAGGTCGCATGCGCAAATACTACTCCTTGACAAACGGTGGTATAGAACAGCTCTTGACCCTAAAAGATGAATGGACACTCTATACAGACACCATCAATGGCATCATAGAAGGGAGTATCCGCCATGACAAGAACTGAATACCTGACTCAGCTAGAACTTTATCTCAAAAAACTACCTCAGGCTGACCAAATTGAAGCCATGGACTATTTCAGGGAACTCTTTGACGATGCTGGAGTCGAAGGAGAGGAAGAACTCATCGCTAGCTTAGGAACTCCTAAGGAAGCAGCTCACGAAGTGCTCTCTAATCTTCTCGATAAAAAAATCAATGAGGCACCCGCTCAAAAGAATAACCGACAAATTTTGCATATCGCCTTGTTAGCTCTCCTTGCAGCACCCATCGGTATTCCTCTGGGAATCGCCATCCTCGTGTCCCTGTTCGCAATCCTTGTGGCAGCCTTGACTGTCATTCTAGTTTTCTTTGCGGTTTCCATACTTGGTATCATCGGCGGATTCCTATTTTTAGTTGAAAGTTTCACTGTCCTAGCCCAAGCCAAATCAGCCTTTATCTTGATTTTCGGTTCTGGTTTACTAGCCATCGGTGCTTCTTCGCTGGTTTTACTAGGTATTTCCTATGTAGCCCGCTTCTTCGGTCTACTCATTGTTCGCCTGGTGCAATTTGTTCTCAAAAAAGGAAAGAGAGGTGACCAGCATGCGTAAATTGACAAAAGGATTTCTCATTTTTGGTGTGGTGACTACTGTTGTCGGCTTTATCCTGCTCTTTGTAGGTATCCAATCTGACGGGATCAAGAGCCTACTTGCCATGTCCAAGGAGCCTGTCTATGATAGTCGGATGGAAGAGTTGACCTTTGGCAAGGAAGTCGAAAACTTAGAGATCACTCTCCACCAGCACGCTCTGACCATCACCGACTCTTTCGATGATCAAATCCACATTTCTTACCATCCATCTATTTCTGCTAACCATGATCTTGTCACAAATCAGAACGATAAAACGCTGAGCTTCACTGATAAGAAACTGTCTGAAACTCCATTTCTCTCTTCTGGAATTGGCGGGATTCTCCATGTCGCAAGTAGCTACTCTCGTCGTTTTGAAGAAGTTATTCTCCAATTGCCAAAAGGGAGAACTCTAAAAGGAATCAACATCTCAGCAAATCGTGGACAAACCACCATCATAAATGCTAGCCTTGAAAATGCGACCCTCAATACCAATAATGGCTATCTCCTCCGAATCGAAGGAAGTCGTATCAAAAACAGCAAACTCACAACACCAAATATTATCAATATCTTTGATACAGACCTTACAGATAGTCAGCTAGAGTCAACAAAAAATCACTTCTACGTTGACAATATTAAAGTATATGGTAAGGTAGAACTAACTTCTAAAAATGAACTCAGCATCACACTAACTCAAAAAGAAAGCCAAGAAATCAACTTAGACCTATCAAGTCACTATGGTCCTATTTATCAGTTATCAAGAGATGAGAGTCAACATCACCCAAACGAATTAAGCAACCCTTACAAAACTGAAAAAACCGATGTAAAAGGTCAACTCATAGCTAGGGCTGAAGATTATATTAGTCTTGAAACTACAGCCAACAAACCTTAACAAATCTACTTATATCTACCAAAATGATGTATATACAACTAAAAAGGAGGTTCTACCATGAAACAAGAATGGTTTGAAAGTAATGATTTTGTAAAAACAACAAGCAAGAACAAACCTGAAGATCAAGCTCAAGAGGTTGCAGACAAGACTGAAGAAACGATAGCCGATCTCGATACACCAATTGAAAAAAATACTCAAGTAGAGGAGGAAGTCTCTCAAGCTGAAGTCGAACTTGAAAGCCAGCAAGAAGAGAAAATTGAAGCTCCTGAAGACAGTGAAGCGAGAACAGAAATAGAAGAAAAGAAAGCATTAGATTCTACTGAAGAAGAGCAAGATTTTTCTAAAGAAACAGAAAGAGTCACTATAGTTGAAGAGACCCAAGAAGCTCTTCCTCAGCAAAAAACAACTACGAAAGAACCCCTTCTTCTCAGTAAATCCTTAGAAAGTCCTTATATTCCCGACCAAGCTCCAAAATCGACGGATAAATGGAAAGAGCAAGTGCTTGATTTTTGGTCTTGGCTAGTGGAAGCGATCAAATCTCCTACAAGCAAGCTTGAAACAAGTAGCACACACAGTTACACAGCCTTTCTCTTGCTCATTCTATTTTCTGCATCTTCCTTTTTCTTTAGTATCTACCACATCAAACAAGCCTACTATGGACATATAGCAACTATGCATAATCACTTCCCTGAACAATTTGCTTCATTAAATCTCTTTTCGATTATCTCTATCCTAGTAGCAACCACACTCTTCTTCTTTTCATTCCTCTTGGGTAGTTTCGTCGTAAGACGATTTATCTATCAAGAAACGGACTGGACGCTAGAAAAAGTTCTCCAACAATATAGTCAACTCTTGGCAATTCCAATCATCCTCACTGCTATTGCTAGTTTCTTTGCCTTCTTTGACAGCCTGCGATTTACGGCTCTCTTGTGTGTGATTAGCATTGGAATCATTCTGCTTGCTAGTCTCCATATCATTACAAGACCAAGTCAAACAAGTGAAGCCGACTCCTTCTATCAATTATTCTTGTCTGTCCTTGTTAACGGAGTCATTATCCTCCTCTTCTTTGTGGCTGAAGTGGCACTGATTGGAGATTACCTCCGTATCTTGGCCTTTCTTTAAGATTCAATCCTGTCTTTCACGGCAGGATTTTTTATGCACTTTTAAAGTAAAAATTTAAATATCAATTGACAAAAACTGGATAAATTGGTAAGATAACAGAAAAAGTTTATATCTAAAAGGAGATTATGATGAATAAACAAGAATGGTTAGCCCAATTCGAAGCGATTACTGGACGCACTGCAACTGCAGAAGAAATCGCTCAAGCGTTAGAAGCAGGAAAGTTCCAAGAGGTTTCTGCTGAAGAAACTCATGTAGAACAAACACCTGTTCAAGAAAAACCAGTCCAAACTACTGAAGCAGCTTCTACACAAGCTGCACCTGCAGCTCCTGCACAGCCAAGCGAATTCCAAAAAACAATGTCTAGTTACTGGAAATGGCTTGTTGCTGCATGGAAAAATCCAACAGCAGAAGGAACTTTGGAACCTAAACACGCTTATCTTGCATTCGGTACTTTAACTCTTTTCTATACGTTGACAATCTTTATCGCAGTCTACCAAGCTGGACGTGCTCTTACTGGTGGAATTAATAGAGCAGCAAATCTATTCTCAACAAATTCTTCAAATGCTTTCCAAATGTCGAACCCAGTTGATTTCTCAACTTTCTTCACAATCTTGATTGCAGCAGCTTTATACCTATTCTCAATTGTTCTTGGTGGATTTGTTGTGAAACGTATGATTTACCAAAATACTAGCTTCACTTTCACAAGAGCTTTTGACTACTATGCTAAATTATTCTCAATCAATATCATCTTGACTGCACTTGCATCAATTTGTGCTCTATTGAATATTGTAACCTTTGCAGCATTCCTATTTATTGTTAGCTTATTTATCTTTACAGTTGGTATCGCTTTCTCAATTGCCCAAACTGAGGGAGATTCAAAAATGGATTCATTCTATCGTTTCCTTTTGGCTGTTATTGTAAATGGGATTATCTTAACTATCTTCTTCTACGCAGAAATGTCATTAGTTGCGGAATACATCAGTAAACTATTCCGATTCTAAAACTAGATCCTGTCTTCCACGGCAGGATTTTTTATATGCTAAAAAGCAAGTCGATTGACCTGCTTCTGCTTTACTTTTCTTGTGCTAATGTTTTAAAATCTTTGTCTAAGATGGGTTGGATTTCTAATTGATTGGCATCTAGTTGGTGGTAAGATGCTGATGGTAATACCTCTAGGAATTTTGCATAGTCCAAGCGAGCAATGGCTTCATAGTCTTCTGGTTTAGAGCCATCTCCTGTGATTTGAACCAAGTCAATCTCCCACTGGACTTCCTTATCCACCAATTGCTCAATATAGGCAGCAGGAACAAATGGTTCTCTCGGTAACACTGTCTTGACTCCTTGCGCCAGATGGTAAACGCCATGCACTTGCCCTTCTCCATCCTGATAGAAGGAAACTCTTGCAAAGTAAGCATCTGTCTCTTGAACCGCACGCACACGCGCTTCAAACAGTGCTAAGCCGTCTTCCTCTAAAAATCTTTTCAAATCATCATGACTAAAGAAAACAGGATTAAAAATTCCTTGGCAAATCGTAAAACGGGCTGCAGTGTCTGCAATATGAGTTTGAATACTTGCTTGGAAATAAGCTTCAAAGTCAAAACCATCTAGCCCCTCAATCTCAGTTCCTGTGTAAGCAAGCAGGGCATCTAAAAATGATTTGATAATCTCCCAGTCTGTCTTCGTTAATAGGTCAGGAAGATCGACACGATAGGCCTTTTGACCATCATCATAACTAACTTTAAAGAGAAATTGTGATTGCCCCACTATCGCACATTCGATATACTCGAGACGGTTAAGAGGCTGACGGAGATAGACGGCATCATAACTATGCGACTCCAAACCATCTACCAAGGCCAAGATCGACTTGGCAGTCAAAATCTCTTGTTCTCCTAAAATGCTCTGTTTATTTGGAATAAAAAATGTTTTCGTCATAACTGGACTCCTTTGAAATCGTTTACATATAGTATACCTTATTTTCCTGAAAGATACAGAAACAAACTTTAGATTTTTGAGTAAAAAGCATAGAAAAACAGCCCCTGAGGACTGTTTGATCTTATACTGTAGTTGCTTGATCCAAGCTTTCACCGATAGCGGCTAGGCGCTCGATAACTTCAGCTTGTGTCAATTCATTTTCTGAGACATAGCGGTTACGTGGGTGAACACGACACTCGTGTGAGCAGCCACGAAGGTACTTGTCTTCATTTTCTTCTGATGTCAAGATACGACGGTTACAGAATGGATTTCCACAGTTGACATAACGTTCACATGGTGTTCCGTCAAACCAGTCTTTTCCTACGATGGTTGGGTTGACATGGTTGACATCAACGGCGATACGCTCGTCAAAGACGTACATTTTTCCATCCCAAAGCTCGCCTTGAACTTCTGGGTCTTTACCGTAAGTTGCGATTCCTCCGTGCAATTGGCCGACATCTTTGTAGCCTTCACGGACCATCCAGCCTGAGAATTTCTCACAGCGAACGCCACCTGTACAGTAAACCACGACACGTTTGTCCATGAATTTTTCCTTGTTGTCACGAACCCATTGTGGCAACTCACGGAAGTTACGGATGTCTGGACGGATAGCCCCACGGAAATGTCCTAAGTCATACTCGTAATCGTTACGTGTGTCAAGGACCACTGTATCTTCGTCAAGAAGGGCTTCCTTAAACTCTTTTGGAGACAAGTAAGCACCTGTTGTTTCAAGTGGGTTGATGTCATTGTCAAAGTCGTTGTCTTCCAAACCAAGGTGGACAATTTCTTTCTTGTAGCGAACAAACATCTTCTTGAAGGCTTGTTCATTTTCTTCATCAATCTTGAACCAGAGGTCTTCCATGCCTGGGAGGCTGTGAACGTAGTCCATGTATTTTTGAGTTGTTTCATAGTCACCTGAAACTGTTCCGTTAATTCCCTCGTCAGCGACTAGGATACGGCCCTTAAGGCCGATTGATTTACAGAAAGCCAAGTGGTCTGCAGCAAATTGCTCTGCATTTTCAATTGGAGTATAAAGGTAGTAAAGTAAGACACGAATATCTTTTGCCATAAGATTTGTTCTCTTTTCTATTCTTAAATTTTCAGAATTTTTCATCTAACTATACCAGTATACCTGCTTGAGAAAACGAATGCAATTTATTTGACTGGAAATTGGAGAGGGTTCTTAAAATTTCCTGAATGGTTTAAGAGGAAAAATCCGAAACATGGATATATATTCCCTCATTTCAAAAAATCACTGCATCCCCCAAACAAACCTGAGGAAAACAGTGATTCTTGTTCTATACAATACGCATCCTATATATGACATATAGGAGCAAAATAATTTTCTACATTCCTTATCAAAATCTATCCTAGTTTTATTTAACTAGGCTGGCAAAGCCATTTCGCAAATCGACATTCTCGGTCGGATTTAGATACATCTTGTCTCCGTTGGTAGTCGGAGAGTGAAAAACAATTCCTTCCCCAGTATCTGCAATAGCAAAAAAATAATTATGAACTGTTGGGTATTTGTCCCAATTGCTATAAGTCTCTACAATACGGTATTTAGCCGTTCCACTACCTGTTTTCGAAAATTCTGCATCTAGTTTGCTACCATCTTTCCAGTAAAGCATATCTGGACCAATATTGCCTGCAGCGATTCCTTTTTGGTAGTTAGGCTGACCCATTTCATCGCCCCAACTCTTCATAAAGTCTGCTAAAGCTGCAGATTTTTCTGAATTCCAAGGTCCTGCTTCTTCTGTCTTAGAAGGAGTCGTTTCCTTAACTTCTTTTTTGCTTTCAGACGATGTGCTACTAGTACTACTACTTGATTCTGATTTAGAGTTTCCACTCGTTTCTTCCTTCGCAGGAGTATAACTGAACTCTTGCCATGAGAATTTATCTGGTGTGACTTCATCAGCTTCTGTTTTACCAAAATTCTCTAGCAGTTTCTTATCCGTAATCTTGATTTCTTTAGTACCAAGTTTTGTCGCACCCTTAGCTCCTTCTAACTTATAAAGACTTCCTTCTCCTTCACCGGTTCCTGAAGACCAAGTCAAAGCTAAGATTTCACCTGTTTTAAAGAATTTAATCGAACTACGCGCACCACCGTGACCTGCTACATAGCCCTCCGCCAACAAAGTTGGTTGTCCTTCTTTCAAATAGTACAAACCTGTAACAAAATAGTTCTTCCCTGCTGACTGGCTACCAACTAGCATTTCTGACTGACCATCACCGTCTAAATCCAAAAAAGTATAACGTTGTCTTGATGGCTCAGCGACCGCAGCTTCAATAACCCATGAGTTTATTGTTCGTTCAGACTTGTGAAGTTTCGCTTCTATATCAGGAGTGGATTTTTTCCCAGAGGATAAAATAATGTCATAATCCTCAAAAACGCTTTTATAAAGATCCTCTACCTTATTTGACGTTTGTTCTTTAGAACCACCAAATAAGTTTTTCAAAGGTGCTGGTAATTCAAGGGAACTACAAGCTATCAAACAGGTCACTGACAAAACTACAGCCAAGCCTAAAATCAACTTCTTTTTCATAATTCTATTTTCTCCTTTTTATACATTATACAAAAAAGCCTAGAATAAATGCAATTAAAACCCTTTAAAGTGTACTACATATTCCAACCTTCAGCAGTTGACTGAACATGTTTAGCTGTCTGAACGTTAAAAGAGATCTGGAGCACTACCACTAATACTGTCAAAATCGAATACCAAAGCCATTTTTTTCTTGGAATGTGAAAGAGATAGCCATGCCCTGTCTTAACCAGAATCCAAATCATGACTCCACTAAATAGCAAACTAAAGATATTTTGAATCCAGACGAAATTGCCAATCTGGGAAGAAAATTGCCAATAATTTTGAACAATAAGCGTCAGCTTAGCAAGTCCAAATACGAAAAACAGGTAAGAGAAAACTGCACTTATTTTGAGTAGAAGCTGATACTTTTTCATTTGAACCCTCCTTTGTAAACTCGAGACATCTCTAATATAAGCTATATTTTCCTAAATCCTTACTCCAAATCCTAAATGGTGCTTGAGATTTCCTGAATGATTAAAATAAGGACAAGCAAAAAACATATATATCTATGCCCTCATTCCAAAAAATCACTGCCTCCCCCAGATAAGCCTGAGGAAAACAGTGATTCAGTTTTTAGGAATTAGGAATGAATACACGAAATCAATCGATCTTATGATTTTTTGTTTTTCAAGAATTCGTCATATTGTTTTTGCATTTCTTTCAATACTTTATCGTAGGCACCTTCAGATTTCAATTTTTCCATCAATTCTGGAATAGCTTTGTCTGGGTCTACAGTACCAGTGTTGATAGCTGTATCGAATTGTTGCATTGTGTTAGAGATTGCTGAGATTTCAGATTTCACATTGTCAGTGTTAAAGATGAATCCAAGTGCTGGAGATTCTTTAGCTTCAGCCAATTGTTTCTTAGAATCTTCGATTTGTTGGTCTGTAACGTTTTCATTGATGTAAAGAATCCAGTTGTTACCAGTGTTCCATCCACCCATGTGAGTGTTTCCTTTGTAGCCATCAAGGACTTTAACACGGTTTTCTTTACCTGCAATTTTTTCCCAGTTCTTGCCTTCTGGACCGTAAACAAGACCGTTCAAGAGTTCTGGGTTAGTGTTCAAGAGGTTCAACACTTCCATTGATTTTTCTTTGTTCTTAGAGTTGTTTGAGATAACAAAGTTAGCAACTTGTGTTGTTTGGTTTTTCTTGATGAAGTTAGTGATTGGTTTGATTTGGATATCTTTGTTGGCAACACGTGAAAGCAAGCTGTTACCATAGTCAGCTGGTCCTACTGTTTCTTCGCGAACGAACCAAGTATCTTGTTGAAGGTCAAATGAAGTATCACTTGTTGCTACGTCTTTTGGAATGTAGCCAGCTTCATAGAATTTGTGAAGAGTCTTCAAGTGTTCTTTGAAACGAGGTACTTCGTAACGGTTGACGATCTTAGTAGTGTCTCCTTCAAGGTCGATAACGAATGGAAGTCCATTTGGAACTGGATAGTCAAAGTTATCAGATGGGATGAAGTTCTTAGTAACCGCAAATGGCACTACATCTGGAGCTTTTTCTTTGATTTGTTTCAAGACTGGTTCAAGTGTTTCGTATGAAGTGACACCTGAAATATCGATACCGTATTTAGCAAGAAGTGTTCCGTTGAAGGCGAAGTTTTGAGATGATGCAACGTTGGCTGCAACTGGAACTGCGTAAATTTTACCGTTAATGCTGTTACCTTTGATGTAAGCTGGGTCAAGTGCTTTGTAAAGGTCTTTACCTTCTTTTTTGTACAATTCTGTCAAGTCAGCGTAAGCACCTTTTTGAGCGTTTACAACATAGTTATCTGCAAAGGCGATATCATAGTTTTCACCAGATGATGTGATAACTGACATTTTCTTACCATAGTCACCCCATCCAAGGTATTGGATATCCAATTTAGCACCAACTTTTTCTCCGATGATTTTGTTGGCATTTTCTAGCAATTCATCCAAGTTATCTGGTTTGTCACCGATTTGGTACATTTTGATAACAGTCTTATCACCTGAAGCTGAGTCAGCAGCTTTTTTGTTACCTGAAAGGTTTCCACAAGCAGCAAGACCAGCAGCCAAAGCGACTACACTAGCAGATGCAAAAGCATATTTTTTCCAGTTTTTCATGATAAAAACTCCTTTTTTTATTTTTAAACTTATAAACAATGTAATGATTTTAACTTCACGCAAGGGAAGTTTGGAAACGAGAAATTTTTTTCTCAACAAGTACTATTCTTTCACACCACCGATAGTCAAACCTTTTACAAAGTAGCGTTGGAAGAATGGATACAAGATTGCGATTGGAAGGGTTGCGACCACAACCATAGCCATACGACCTGTTTCTTTCGGTAGAGCAACTCCCAATTGACCAGATAGGCCGACTGCTTTGGCGATGTAGTCCATATTTTGTTGGATTTGCATGAGCAAATATTGCAATGGATACAAGTTGTCACTCTTGATATAAAGAAGGGCGTTGAACCAGTCATTCCAGAAACCTAGAGCTGTCAAAAGCGTAATGGTTGCGATACCTGGTAGTGACAATGGCAAACAGATTTGGAAGAAGATCCGGGCTTCACTGGCACCATCGATACGAGCGGATTCAAGAATAGCTTCTGGAATGGTCTTCTTGAAGAAGGAACGCATCAAGATGATGTTAAATGGAGAGAGAAGCATTGGAACAATCAAGGCCCAAACTGTATCACCAAGTTGAAGTAAACGAGTGACCACGATATAGCCCGGTACCAAACCAGCGTTGAACAACATACTAAGAAGGGCAAAAATCGTAAAGAATCTGCGATACTTAAAGGTTGTCCGTGAGATGGCGTAGGCATAGGTTGTTGTGATAAAAACGTTTGTGATAGTCCCCACCACTGTTACAAAGACTGAGATGAAGAGGGCTTGTAGGATTTTATCCTTAAACTGTGCCAAAAACTCAAAACCGTCTAATCCAAATTGAGATGGGAAGAAGCTATATCCATTTTGGAGGATACTCTTTTCATCTGTCACCGAAATAACGATAACGAATACAAAGGGTAGGATACAAGAGAGGGCGATCAAACCAGAAATAATACTGAAGAAGATATCTGCTTTCTTACTGAAGGAGTGAATGCCGACATTATCAATTTTTTCTTTTTTAATTTTCTTTTCTGCCATATTCTCCTCCTTTCTAGAACAAGGCTGAGTTTGGATCAACTCGTCTTGCAAGTAAGTTTGATAGGATAACCAGAATCAAACCGACAACTGATTGGTAGAGACCTGCCGCTGAAGCCATCCCGATATCCGCTGTCTGAGTCAAGCCGTTATATACATAAACGTCCAAGACGTTAGTTACATTATAAAGCTGACCAGCATTGTGGGGGATTTGGTAGAAGAGACCGAAGTCTGCACGGAAAATATTTCCGACTGCAAGGATGGTCAATACGGTTACCAATGGTGTCAACTGCGGAATGGTTACATTGCGAATCCGTTGCCATTTGCTAGCCCCGTCCACTGTTGCTGCTTCGTAGTAGGTTGGATCAATTCCCATGATTGTCGCATAGTACATGACACTGCTATATCCAAAGCCTTTCCAAATACCTAGGAAAAGTAGGAGATATGGCCAGATACCCAAGTCAGCGTAGAAATTGACTTCCTTCATTCCGATAGATTCTAGGAAATGGTTGAACACCCCTTTATCGATGTTTAGGAAGGCATCTGTAAAGAAACTGATGATAACCCAAGACAAGAAGTAAGGGAACAACATAGAAGTTTGGAAGATCTTAACCATTTGCTTAGAACGGAGTTCACTGAGGATGATGGCAATCCCTACAGATACAATCAAACCGATAAAGATAAAGCCGAGATTGTAGAGGACAGTATTTCGTGTGATAATAAAGGCGTCTTTTGAACTAAACAAGAATCTGAAATTATCGAGTCCGACCCATTTACTATTCATGATACTATCTATGAAACCATTACTGGTCATGTGGTAGTCTTTGAAGGCAACCACGTTCCCAAATACTGGAATGTAGAAGAATAGAATCAACCAGAGTGCCCCTGGTAAAACCATCAAGAGAAAGATCCAGTTGTCTCTCAAGGTTTTTGAAAACTTATTCATAATTTCCTCCCTTTTTTATTTTGATATCCATCTAAAAATTCCTTTTTAGACTTTTGATAACGATTACATTATTAGTATACTCCTATTTGCAGGTTAGGTTAAACTACTAATTATAGAAAAAACTCCACAAATTATTTTATGTGGAGTACTTTTTTAAGAAAGGGATGTTTCACGAGAAACACTCTGAACAAGGGACACTGTTCTTGTTTTTAAGTTGTATAAATGGTTGAAGCTGTCGCAATGGTATGCCACTGGTTGGCTGTTGTGGCTGCGAAGTTCTTGTTTGCGTAGAAGTCAGTAAATGGTAAGATTTCCACTTCTAACTCGTCGATGCGGTCAAGCTGACCTGCCAGATAAGCCTCGATGCGACTTTCTGCTCGCTTAATGCGTTGCAAGAGTCCGCCCATACGGATATCAACTGTATCCAAGCCAAAGACCTTGTTTTCCTTCAACCATTGGTGGCTAAAGAGGGCATGGAAGTCTTCAATCTCGCTTCTGAGTTTTGGTAATTCTTGTCTGGCGATTTCTTGCAGACTCTCTTTATCACCTTCTTGATAGGCTTTACGAATACGCCGTCCCACATCGACTTTGCTACTTAAAATAGCATTCAACTGGGCCTGAGTTTCAAATAGGTAGGCGTAGTTTCCTGCTTTTTCTTTAATGTCAGCAAGCGTCTCAGCTGCCTGAGCGAAGTGCGGTTTGTCCTGTTCAGGTGTCATGTGTCTGTCAAGAATCGGACAGAGAACATCCTGATAAAAGACATAGCGATTAGGGTTGATGCCACTGAGATTGTCTGGCAAGTTTGGTAAGAGATTGGCAAGGTCAATCTGCATAAATTCCTCAACTGATAGACCTGTATTGGTCTTGAAGTGAGCAGACAAACGGTCTAGGTCATTGCGGTAGCTGAGTTCTGCCCAGATTTGCAAGCTTGGCAAGATAGAGAACTGGGCTGTTTCCCCACCATTGTCCCCCCAACCTGTCACGATAACTTCTTTGATATCATTGGCACGACAGGCTTTATTGGCTTCAAGAGCGATGAGACGGCTGAAATGGTTGTTGGGTGTGAAACCAATCCACTTCCAAGCACCACCTGCAAAGGCAAGGTCATGGCTAATCTTGTGATGATTGTGGAAGTTGCGGTTGTATTTTTCTTCGCTATCCTGGTAATAATCCCAGTAAACCAAAGTCACTCGGTCTTTGAGGCGGTCTAGGTAGACACGAGTTTCCTCTGGGATTTCAACATCACGATCGTACTGGCCATCCGCTGACATAAGTTTGAAGAACATATCGCTCCACATCTGACAGTGGAAACCATACTTGT
Source organism: bacterium (assembly GCA_905221065.1). GTDB lineage: Bacteria > Bacillota > Bacilli > Lactobacillales > Streptococcaceae > Streptococcus. Next base: position 9,902 of record CAJNBS010000001.1, on the reverse strand, counting down.
CAGCAATATCCAGCACGCGCTCCAAGTGTTGGCACATGAGGAGACTACGGTCTACTACACCATTCAAAATCAAGTAACGTCCTAAACCAACCAAGTGGGCTTCGTCCATTCCGATATTGACCTTGCGAGTCTTCAGTTTAGACAGGGTGGCAAACATACCATCAATCAGGTCATAAACCTTTTCTTCGCCGATGAGAAGAATATCCTCCACATCACGGAGCTCCTGGACTTCTTTGACACCCCATTTGACGAAGGCTGACAAGTGGGCCAAGGTCTGGATACAAGGCACAAAGGTCATGTCAAACTGCTGGGCATAGGATTCTATTTCCTGCAACTCCTCAGCCGAGTAGGCACCACGGAAATAACCAAAGTAAGGTTGTCCCTCAATCTGGTAGGTGTCTTCCATGTAGAGATCAAAGGTTGAGTAGCCCATGAGAGCCAAGACCTCAATCATCTGCTTGGCAGAAGCCACATTCAAAACTGCATTTCTGGAACAGTCTGCCATGTAGGCCAAATCTTCATAAGCCGCCTGCTCTTCAATCTCGACCTGATCCTCTTCTGTTAAAGCTGTTGCGAGCACAGACAAGGCACGATAAAGTTGGTGAGGTTTACGATAGGTTAGTTGATAGTGTCCACCCTCACCCTTGATAGAGATAGAGGCTTGGTCAGATTGGGCGACAGCCACTTCCACATCTGGTAAAGAGATGTGCTTTGTCAGCAAGTCTATAGCTGTAGTTTGCTTGCTACTGATTCCGATAAAGTCTGCCATTCTTTTTCCTCCTGTAGCCAATTAACAAGGGCACCATAAAGATTGGCATCTGCACGATAGGTACAAGCCTGAATTTTTGGTGCGACAGTGTACGTTCCATATGACTCTACGAAATATTGGACCATTCTCTGAACACCTTGGATAAAGTCTGGATTTTGACTAATAGATCCTCCCAAACTAATAACATCTGGATCAATGAGATATTGGATATTGAGCAAGCCTTGCGCCAGATTACGGTTCATTCGTTCAATGGCTTCCTGGCAAAGGGAATTCCCAGTTGCCGCCTCTTGGTAAATCTTATGTCCATCCCAGTCTGTCTGACCTGATTTTTCAACAACATAATTTACTAAACTACTTGTAGAAGCAAGCAGAGACCAATTATTGAGACTTTCAGCAGGGGCAAGGGTTGTCATATAGCCAAATTCCCCACCCAAGCCGTGGCGACCTCTATGAAGCCTACCATTGATAATCATGGCTCCACCAATCCCTGTCCCAATCACAACACAGGCTACATTTTCAAGCTCTGGATTAGCCAGCAATTCACTGAGCCCAACACAGTTGGCATCATTTTCTAGATGGACAGGTAGCTGATGATGGGCAAGAGCTGCATACCAAGAAAAGCCATGGATGTAGGGTAGCGCACTAACTCCCTCAATCACACCCGTTTCTTGATTAACCGCCCCTGGCATACTCATGGCAATACCACGATAAGTTCTCTCTGACAAACGTTGGTCTAACCAAGCTAGTAAATCTTCCAAGCTTTCTGGCGTTGGAATGCTTGTCTTATCTAGTATTTTCCCATCAGAAGTCAGACTAGCAAACTTAGTCCCAGTTCCCCCAATATCAATCGTTGCAATAGTCATTATTTTCCCTCAAAAGAGCAAAAAAGTTATTTATTCATACTTTGTCACTCATACTTCCTTTTTTTTTATTTTATTATATCATAAAATTTCTGTTGTTTTGATCAATTCTGTACGAATCTCTTGTGGTGCAATGAGGCCTCTATGAACTGGGTATGGTCGTTCAAGTAGGTCAAGGAAGAGATGTTGACTTTCCGGTACACGCACATTTTCACTACACATATTGTAGTAGCGAAGAACATAGCCTTCTTCATTTTCAGCTACCTTAAAGGCTGTCGGACAGATTTGCGGTATGCTGAGAACAGAATGACTCAAGAGGCTACCAGTCGCAGCCACGCTTCCTTCTTGTCTAGCAATCTGAAGGCTGGTAAATGGTGTCTGCAAGGCTTTAGCGCGACGATAGGCTGAGAAGCGTTCTTGGGCTTGGTGGCACTCAATCGCAAATTCGACTTCAAACTCACGTAAGCATTGTGCTTCTGGTGTTGGGAAGTAACCCCAGTCGCCCAACTCACCTGATGCACGCAAAATAGTCACGGCAATGGTGTCGTCTCCAAGGATTTCGTATTCATTCAATCCCTTGTTAGATACAGTCACACCTTTTTCATCATCATAAAGGCTGACAAAGGCTTGTTGGTGTTGAGGATTTTCAGGATTTTCCCATGAAGCTGCTGGTTTGTTTGGTCGTGTCACCACTTCATAGATGCTTTCAGAATCATTGCTTGGACGCGTGTTATGAGTCTTAACCAAGAGACGGATACGGTGGTCCTTAGCAGTGTTAGTAAAGCGAGTCTTAAAGCGGATTTGTGGATTGTCAACGAAGACAGTCAACTCAGTTTCAAGAGGAATGCTTGTCAATTCTTCTGACCGTCCAGCCTCTCGCTTCATAAACTCGATGATGCCTTTTTGCTCTTCTTCTAGTTTTTCATCGGCACTGACTGGCACTGTCAATTCATGTTTGAGCAAAATCTTAGCGTAGCGAGCTGTGTTTTCCAAGACCTCGTAGCCCTTAAGCTCTGCAAAGATAGGCTCTGTTCCTTTTGGTTGGAAATAGATATACTCGTTTCCGATATCCCCACGGTCTTCAAAGCGGATAAAGTCTTCGTAGGCTTCGTGAGTTGTCTTGTCATAGACTGTGATATTGTCATCCACACTCACCGTTACAAATGGCGTATCAATCACTCCGTTTTGGTAGATGCCATCACGGTGTTCTTGTTCTCCTTCCAGCAATTGGAAGGTTGTCCAAGAAAGCGGTGCTAGGTGAACTGGGATGGTCACGCGCACTTGACGAGCAATACGAGCTTGGCGGAACTTGTCTTTTGGTAAATCATACTCAAAATTAGCCCCAAGGTCTTCAATTTTAGCCTCTACAGGACGACCATCCAAGTCCTCCACACGGTAGCTTGGCAAGGTCAAGGCAGCCATCTTCTTATAGCCTTCTGTTGGATGTAATTCCTTGAAATCACAAGTCGCCACATCAATCACTGTGCTGACAGTATCGACCTTATCATGCAAGCCTGTGTTAATAACCGTAAAGAGATAGTCACTTTGAGCCTTAGCTGTAGCGATTTTACCCTTCCACTCATTGAGCAAGTTGCTCTTAACAAAGTTTCCGACTTGATTAACCTTGGCAAAACGGGTTTCCATCTCACGGTGAACTTCGTCCACACTACAGCCACAGATACTATCATGCGGCGCATTTTGCAAAAGTGTTTTCCAAGCATAGGTCAACTGGTCCTTGTGGTTGTGACCCCCAGTGATAATCGTCAAGGGTTCTACCACTTGCTCGAGGAGATTGCTATTTTCTTGGAAGGCTTGTTTGAGATAAATACGAGATGAAGAAGTGTTGGCAAGTGTGTACCAGCCATCGGTTTCCTGACTGGTCAACTCACCTGTAACCGTTGATAAGTGTTCAGGAAGGGCACCTTCCACGGCTTGGACATATTCATCAAAAGAACTATGAACAAAGGTTACATCTGGGAAGAGTTCATTTGCTACACGAATGGCTTCGCTCAGATTTTTCTGAACAGGCTGGTGGTCACAGCCGTTCATCATCAACCATTGGTTGGTCGAAGCGTAGTCACGCACATCTGCCAGTTTTTGTTTCCAGAAGGTCAAGGCCTCGTCTTTATCAACAGGGATTTCATTCCCATTACTGTACCAGTTGGCAAAGAGAATCCCGAGGACACGACTACCATCCGCACCCTGCCAGTACATTTCTGAAAACTGGGAAGTAAACTGCTCATCTTCGAGGACTTGGTTGTCAAATCCAATCGGTTTCACACCACGACCAAAGGCTGCCACGTGAATGCCTGATTTTTGAAGGATTTGAGGCGCTTGTCCCATATTTCCAAAGGTATCTGGGAAGTAACCAATCTGGGTGGATTTGCCCCATTTTGCAGCCTCCTGCTGACCAATAAGAGTATTGCGGACATTGGCTTCACTTGAAATCAAGTAGTCATCCTGCAAGATGTAAAAGGGACCAATTTTAAGTTTACCTTCGTCGATATAACGTTGAACTTTGTCACGATTTTCAGGACGAATTTGCAAGTAGTCATCAAGGACAATGGTTTGTCCATCTAAATGGAAACTCTTGAACTCAGGGTCATTTTCAAAGAGATCAAAGAGATTGTCAAACAATTCCACCAACTGCATACGGTGGCTTTCAAAAGGCAAGTACCACTCACGGTCCCAGTGACTATGTGAGATAATATGTACGACAACATTTTCCATGAAGTAAAACCTCATTCTAAATTTAAATTTTTATTGTTAACGTTTTAAATGTAAATTTGTGATTCTTTCCAAGAATCAGTTGCGCTAAAGCGTGTTCCTTATACTCAATAAAAATCAAAGAGCAAACTAGGAAGCTAGCCGCAGGTTGCTCAAAGCACAGCTTTGAGGTTGCAGATAAAGCTGACGTGGTTTGAAGAGATTTTCGAAGAGTATTAGCGGATATCCAGGTAATCCAAGACTAACTCACAGAACATCATATTGGCCCAAGAGAACCATTCACGAGAGTAAAGCGTTGGGTCGTCCACGTGGAAGCTTTCATGCATGACACCTGTGCCCCCATCGCAAGCAACTAGCTGATCCAGCAAGAATTTCTTCTCTGCCTTATCTCTTGTTGTCAATCCTTGGATAGAAAGGGCAATGGGCCAGATATAGCGATAGAAGGTATGGGAACTTCCGAGGCCACTAGCGTATTCTCCTTGGTAGAAATATGGATTTTCAGGGCTCAAAATGGTACGACGAGTTGCTTGATAGACTTCGTCATCGACTGAACAGTAGCCCAGATAAGGCGCAGCCAACAAACTTGGTACGTTTGGATCATCCATGATGCTGGCATTTCCTAGACCATCCACTTCAAAGGCATAAATCTTTTCGCCCTTGCTGTTGCTTGTGTAGGCGTAGTTTTCGATACCTTCTTGGATCTCCGCTTTGAGACGCTTAGCATCAGCAATAACACTCTCGCTATCAGCTAGGTCTAGTTCTGCAAAGATTTCTTGAACATACCTCAAAACAACAACTGCAAACATATTGGACGGAATCAAGTAGCTATACTGGCAGCAGTCATCGCTCGGACGAAAAGCTGACCAAGTCATACCTGTCACTGCAAAATCAGGTCCAAAGCCATCATTTACCAAGGTATCTTCCTTGCGGTCCGTATCTCGGACAAAACGATAAGGAGAGTTCTTGTGGTCTTGTTCTACCGTCCACAGATGAAGAATTTCCTTGGTCGCTGCGACAAAAGTCTCATCAAACTGACTAGTCTCACCAGTCTCTTTCCAGAGGAGATAAGCCAACTGCAAAGGATAGCAAAGCGAGTCCACCTCATACTTGCGTTCCCAAATCCAGCCATTGAGGTCTGTATGATCGGTCTCATGGTGACCCTTCCAGTTTTCCTCAATGTTAAAGGAGTTGGCATAAGGATCCTTGAGAATCAAAGTCATCTGACGTTTAACCAAACCTGCAATGGTCTGACGCAGGAGAGCATCTCTTTTAGCCACATGAAGGTATGGTCGTAGCTGTGCCGTCGAATCTCGAAGCCACATAGCAGGAATATCTCCTGTGAGCACAAAGGTTGAACCATCTTCTAGGATTTCAACCGTATTGTCCAAGGTATCTGTGTAGCAACGCTCGAAAACATCCACCCACTCTGGATGGTCCTTGGCCCGCTCTGCTACTTCATCTAGCCACTCTCTAACAATTTCTTTCGAATAAATCATGTATCATTCCTCTTTCAAACAAGTTTCATTTTCAGTATATAGCTTTTGAGACAGAAAATACATACACAAATGATAGTCATTTTTCTACAAAATAGTTATCTTTGAAACTCCTTTTCTAAAGGCCCCATTTTTCTGATATAATGTAGAAAAACAGCTAAAGGAAAGACTATGAAACCACTACTTGAAAGCATCGATACCCGCTTTGGAACTGCCAGCAAGCATGCCTTTTCTCGGGGAAATACCCTGCCATACACAGGCCTTCCTTTTGGGATGAATTACTTTGTGCCCCAGACCAGTGACCAGGATGGATCTTGGTTTTTTGATCCACATCTGCCTATCTTTCAGGGGATTCGATTAACCCACCAGCCCAGTCCTTGGATTGGCGACTACTCTTGGATCCTTCTGACACCTGTCACAGGCCAACTGGGTGGAGACAGCCTCTTCCATCGTCAGTCTTCCTATAATATGGATAAGGCCTCTTTCCAACCTCATTATCTGAAGACTTTCTCCCTGCGCTATCAGATTGAAACCCAGCTCACACCGACTTGCTACGGTGCTTCTATTCGTTTGGAGCAAAAGCAAGGCAAAGCCCTCTCCCTCTATCTTCACGCAGCAGAGGAACTGACCATGGATCAAGTAGATAAGCGAACTCTTGCCCTGCGACAAGAGGGAAAAACTGAAACCAACAAAAATCCACTAACGATGTTCACAGTCCTGCAAATGAATACGGATATTCTTGCTATCAGCCAAGAAGGTGAAGACTGGCGAATTTACTTAGCAAGTAGCCATGCTGAAATTCAGCTAGCGACTTCTTTCATCTCTCCTACTCAAGCACTGCTTAATCTACCTCAAGAAGATTTTGATAGCTGTAAAGCAAATGCACAAGCGGACTGGGAAAATCTCCTCCATCGTTTTGATATTATAGAGACAGGAGAAGCTGACCGAACCTTCTTTGACCACTGCCTCTACAGACTCTTCCTCTTCCCACAGACTTTTTATGAGATTGATGAATCAGGGCAAGCCATCCACATGGATCTGGCTACTGGTACTGTCAAGCCCGGTGTCCTATTTAGCAACAATGGTTTCTGGGATACCTTCCGCACCACCTTCCCCCTCTTTGCCCTTATCATACCAGGGCATTATCGTCTCTTTTTAGAAGGTTTTCTCAATAGCTACCGCGATACTGGTTTCCTTCCAAAATGGCTGGCCCCAGATGAACGTGGCATGATGCCTGGTACCCTTTTAGATGGCATTATCGCAGATAGCGCCTGCAAGGACATGGCTCCCGAATTGGAAGAAGAACTCCTTCAAGCCATGCTTGAAACAGCCAGCAAGTCCGACCCTCTTGGCATCAATGGCCGCCACGGACTAGCCCAATACCAAGAACTGGGCTACCTCTCTACCGACCACCACGAAAGCGTCAGCCATACCCTAGACTATGCCTATAGCGACTTTTGTATCGCCAGCTGTGCCGAAAAACTCGGAAAAACAAACATCGCAGAAACTTATAGAACTGCTTCACAAAATTACCGCCATCTATTTGACGCTGAGACAGGTTACATGCGAGCGCGAGACAAGCAAGGGAACTTCCGTCCTGACTTCTCTCCCTATAGTTGGGGACGAGACTACGCTGAATGCTCTGCTATTCAAGCGACTTTAGGCGTCCTCCACGACATCCCAGGCTTAATCCAACTTATGGGTGGAAAAGAAGCCTTTAGCAACTATCTTTTGAAAACCTGTCAAGATTCTCCTCTATTTGAGACAACAGGCTATGGTTACGAGATTCATGAGATGAGCGAGATGGCTACTGCTCCTTTTGGACAAGTCGCCATTTCCAACCAACCGAGCTTCCACATTCCTTATCTCTTCCGTTACAGCAACTACCCTGACTACACTGCCCTCCTTATTAAGACCTTACGTCAGAAAGCCTTTCACCCAAGCTGGCAAGCCTATCCTGGCGATGAAGACAATGGCAGTCTCTCTGCTTGGTACATCTGGTCGGCTCTCGGATTTTATCCGACCTGTCCAGGAAAACCAAGCTATGACCTCGGAATTCCTCTCTTTGACTACCTCCGTATCTACCTAGCTAAAGAAGATAAATGGCTAGATATTTATACTAAGCAAAACCACAGCCACTTCAACTTTGTCAAAGAGTGTCAACTTGACAAGATCCCCGTATCTAGCATCCAACACCAAGACCTCTTGAAAGCTGAGCAACTAACCTTTACCCTCAGCTGGTTGCCAAGTCAGCCGTCCACTTCCTGAAATGCAAAAATCTCCTAGCAGACTTTCCTGCTAGGAGATTTTCTTATGAGAGGTACTTGTTTAATACTCAATGAAAATCAAAGAGCAAACTAGGAAGCTAGCCGAAGGCTGTACTTGAGTACGGCAAGGTGAAGCTGACGTGGTTTGAATTTGATTTTCGAAGAGTATAAGCTTTAAAAATCGGATTTATCATCTGATAAGTATCAAACAATCTACCAATTAAGCTTCTTCGTCTTCTTTACGACGACGGCCTGCAAGACCAAGACCAAGTAATGCACTTGCGGCAGCTGCTACCATAGCTACAGTAGAATCTGCTGTACCTGTATTTGGCAATTCTTTAGCTGCTTTACGCGCATTTGCTGCTTCTTGGCTAGCATTAGCTGCTGCTTGAGTTGTAGCTGGAGCTAATGCTGGTGTTTGAGCAGCTTGGTCGTTAGCTGGAGTTGCATGATCAGTTGCTGGAGCAATTTTCGCCATGAAGTCTTCGATACGTTTAACCATTGCATCTACTTCTGCTTGACTTGCGTCTGCATTAGCAAATACTTTCTTAGCATCTGCTAATAAGTCATTCGCTTCTTTTGCAGTTTCTGCATCAAGCTTAGCTGATTCTTTAATGATCAATTCATCTAATTGATGGATAGCACCTTCTAACTTAGCTTTATCCACTTTTGCGTCAGTGTTAGTAGCTCCGTTATTGCCTCCACCATTTGATGGTACATATGGACGTTGTTTAAAGATATCTTTAGCTACGATTGTGTAAACTTTACCATCTTTAGTAATTACAGTTGCATTTCCTGCTTTGTCGAAGATAACTTCTACCACATCAGCATTTGCTCCTTTAATCTTAGCTTTTGCAGCTTCTTTTTCTGCATCTGTTAAGTTATTGAAGTCTGCTACTGTTTCTTTTTCGAAGTCAACGTTGATGTTTTCACCATTGTTCTTAGCTGCAACATCTTTAGCATCTTTAACTAATTGAGCTGCTGGAATTGTTGCTGTCTTACCTTCTGGTGTTGTTACTGTCGCATTTCCGTTTTCGTCTACTACTACAGTTGCACCTGGGTTGACTGCTTTAATTGATTCTTTAACTTTTTCAATTTCATCAGCTGTTAATTTAGCTTTATCTCCAACTAACACTCTAGTTGCTGGTGTATTTACACCATTTTGTTGAGTTGGATCAGTTAATTTATCTTCTGGAATTACTAAGTCAAGTTCTGGGATTACTAATACTGTTCCATCACCTTTAGTAACGATTACATCACCTTTATCATTTACTACTACAGTTGATCCTGGGTTTACATCCTCTACTGCTTTCTTAACTTTTGCTTTTTCTTCATCTGTTAAGTTAGCTGGATCTTTTACTACTGTCTTAGTTGCTGGTGTATTTGCTCCATTTCCTGCATTTGCTTTACCTGCGTCTGATGCTGACTTAGTTAAGTCTGTTGCTGGAATTGTTGCTGTTTTACCTTCTGGTGTTGTTACTGTTGCGTTTCCTTTATCGTCTACTACAACTTTAGATCCTGGGTTTACTGCTTTAACTTTGTCTTCGATTGCTTTTTTCTCAGTATCTGTTAAGTTAGCTGGATCTTTTACTACTGTCTTAGCTGCTGGTGTGTTTACTGCATTTCCTGCATTTGCTTTACCTGCATCTGCTGCTGACTTAGTTACGTCTGCTGCTGGAATTACGGCTGGTTCACCATCTTTTGGTGTTACTGTCGCATTTCCTTTGTCATCTACAACTACTGTTGCATCTGGGTTTACAGCTTTAACTTTATCTTCGATCGCTTT